>NZ_LHQS01000002.1:301983-901983 GCF_004102725.1 Methanoculleus taiwanensis
CAAGACAACCTGTTCCGACTGCGGCGTCGAGTGCGAAGTTCCCTTCAAGCCGACCGAGGGTCGCCCCGTCTACTGCCGGGACTGCCTCCCCAAGCACAGAAAACCCAGATTCTAACTTTTTTTAGCCTGCCGCATGCGGAAGGTACTCTTCGTCGTTCCCCGTGCCGGTGTATTGTCATCGTACAGGTAAGGGCTTTTCTGCACATTCCCGGGGAAACGCCCGATCTTCGAGAGTCTGTTGTAGTGCTGAATGAGTGTGCCGACTGCCCGTGTACGGGAGGTCGCCGGCAGTATCCCGCCTGCGGATCAGAGAAGTGTTCATACCGGAACGGAGCGTAGATCTTCTATGGCATCACCACTCATCGCCGTGATACTCTCATTCTTTATTCCGGGTCTCGGCCAGTTCTACACGGGGCAGCTCTTGAAAGCGATCCTGCTCTTTGCCCTCGCAGTCATCTTCGGCGGTCTATCGACCATTCTCATCGGTGTCCCGTTCTATATCCTCGTCTGGCTCTACAGTATGTACGACGCCTACGTCGCGGCAAAACGGAGTACCTGACCCCGAGAAAGCCGTCTTCCTTTTTATAGATATTCCGCAGCGTTCACGGTCGTCGCCGCCTTTCTCGTCACACGACCAGCCGCCTTCGCATCAGGCGGAGGGCGACAAGATAGAAGAGTACCGTCACCCCGGCGATCCAGACCAGATTGTAGAGGATGAGCGGGGAGAACTCCGTGAGCGTGATCGCCCGGTTGACGCTCACCACGTTGGCGAGCGGCAGGAATCCGAGCGCAAAGTACTGGAGGGCTTCGGGCAGGATATCGAGCGGGAAGAAGGTCCCCGAGAAGAGGAACATCGGTGTGATGAAGAGAAACGACGGGTAGTTCAGCGCATCGATGCCCGGCGTGATAGCAGTGAAGCACATCCCGATGCTCGCGAAGAGCAGCCCTGCGGGCAGAGCGAAGGGGATGAGCAGGAACGATGTGGGGAGATCGACGACCCCGAAGGCGATAAGTACCGGAAGCATCAGGGTTGCGTAGATCGTGCCCCTCGTCGCACCCCAGAGAATCTCGCCGGTGATAACGTCCTCGATGGAGATCGGCGTTGCGATGATTGCATCGAAGGTCTTCTGGTAATACATCCGGACGAATGAGGAGTAGGTGCACTCGAAGAAGGCCGAATACATCACTGAGATGGAGACGAGCGCCGGGGCGATGAACTGCGGATACGGGATGCCGTCTATGGTCTCGACGAAGGCGCCAAGGCCGTAGCCGAGGGCGAGGAGGTAGAGGAGGGGCTCGACGAACGGCGGGATGAAGTTGACCCGGTAGGTCTTAATGAATGCATCCCAGTTTCTCCGCCAGACGTAAAGCGTCCCCCGTGTTACCTGTGAAAGGCCAAAGTGTGCCATAACTCGCTATTCCCGAAGTGTTCGCCCGGTCAGTTTCAGGAAGACATCTTCAAGCGTTGCCGGGCGTGCCATGACCTTTTCGTGGCTGCAGGACTCCATGAGCGCCCTGACGACCTCGTGCGGCCTGTCCGTCAGCACCTGGACGATATCCCCGGCCGCATCGAACGGAACCCCGATCCCCTCAAGGCACGAAATGACTGCCGGTGTCCGCTCCGCCTCGACGATATCGGTGCCTGCATGCTCCTTGACGAGGTCGGCGGGGCTTCCTTCCACCAGGATCTTCCCGTGGTCCATGATGACGAGGCGATCGCAGAGTCTTGCCGCCTCATCCAGGTAGTGCGTGGTCATCACCTGGGTATTCCCCTGTGCCTGGAGCTGTTTGAGTTTTTCCCAGATGAGGTGGCGTGCCTGCGGGTCGAGCCCGATCGTCGGCTCATCGAGGATGAGCAGTTTCGGATCGTTAACGAGAGCTCTTGCGATGATCAGGCGGCGCTTCATCCCACCCGAGAGCCTGTCGATCAGGACGTCGCGCTTCTCGGATAGCTGCATGAAGTCGAGGAGTTCGTCCGCCCGCTCTTCAGCCGTCTTCTTCGGGATACCGAAGTAGCGTGCATAGATCAGCAGGTTCTGATATGCGGTGAAGTCGGGGTCGAGGTTGTTCTCCTGCGGCACGACGCCGAGTATCCTCTTGATATCCCTCGGCTGTCTCTCCACGTCCATGCCGAAGACGCGAAGGCTCCCCGCAGTCTTCGGGGAGATGCACTGGATCATCTTCATCGTCGTGGTCTTCCCTGCACCGTTCGGCCCGAGGAAACCGAAGATCTCACCTTCCCGTACGTCGAAATCTATTCCATCAACGGCGACGAGGTTGCCGAACCTTTTTTCGAGCCCCCGCGCTACGATAACGTCGCCGATGCTATCCCTCCATAGATGCGAGATACACGCTGTCCCACTACAACACTCTTTCGATCTATGTGTGGTGCTCTGAAAGCCTCCGGGCAGTATTCCTACGCATCACCATCGATACCATCGAGTTCGATCTGCCATCGAGATCTGCGGCCAGGATAGCGGCCGGAAAGGCGACGAGAAGTATCTCTGCACCCGTACCTATGCTAGCCCTGCGAGCGTGGCGCCGGTTGTTGTCGACGACCCCTGCGGCGACCCGGCGTATCTCGGCGGTGATGCAGATCTCTTGGGCAATACCGGCAGCGTGACCGTGAATGTCCAGCATGTCAGAAAACCTTCCGTCCGGGAAACAGCCGGCAGCAGTTGAGCAGCCTCTCCGGCGAGGCGCTGAAGGGGAACGGAAGGCCGGTGCGGCAGACGTCCGCACCTCTTCCGGTTTTTCGGATATCCAAAGGCTCATGAACTGAGTACGTGGATTGCCTGGAACGCCGGTTCTTCCTTGCTCATGGCGGTCTGGTGCCCCGCGGCGCGCTATTGTTCCATGGGGGTATAAGATGCCTGGCATGGCCTCTGGTGACGGGATCTCCTTTCTCACGCATTATTGGCGATAGTTCACACCTCTCTTCCTGAAGATCTGCATAAAATCGCTGCGAGCATCCTCCTTTATCCGCGAAGGGTATTTGTAGGTGTCCGTTGTAAGCCGGGGCGAGCCGGTTTACGTCTGCTCTCTCACAGATGTCCTCTGGTCTTTTATCCCCGTAATCTGGGGTTTAATGTCGAATCGGCTGGGATAATGGCGATTTTTTGGGGGCATTTTCGACCACAGCGTTATTATACCACGGATGCCCAGCTTCCGTTAATCCGCTGAGGTGATGTTGCAATGATGATGGTCATCGGGAGTTTTGTTGTGTCACGGTCGATTGGGGAGGAGTTACTGCAGCAGCAGTTCGGCAGGCATGTTCTGCGCGCACTTGAATGCTTCCCCGTTCCGATCACTGCTATGGACAGGGATCTTCGCCTCACCTATGTGAACCAGGCGGGTGCCGAGCTGCTGCAGATTGGGAAAGAGTCGGCACCCGGCCGTCAGTGCTCGGCGGTCTATCCTGCATCGATGGTCGAGAAGACCTGTGGTCTCTGCCGGGAGGCGCTCGAGCAGGATGTGGTGCGTGCCGGCCGGATGGTCTCCGGGGACAGAACCTTCTGCTCGGTTGCCGCTCCGCTGAAAGAGAACGACGGAACGACAATGGGCGTGGTGCATATACTCTGGGAGGCAGACTCCGACAATGCCGCATCCTGCCTCGAGGCTGAGAGCGCTCTGCGCGCGTACCTCGCTCCGCGGCCAAGCCCCGACGGCTCCGGGTACTGGGTTCCGGTCTTCATCCCGGAACCACGCTGAAACTCTTTTCACCGTGCCTCCGGGGGGTTACTATCCCTGAAAACCTTGATAGCCTCCGGTGCAGAACTCCCATGCTGCATCTCTGCAGGAGCAGGGAGATGCGGGTTTCCACTACTATGAACAGCAGTATCTCTCCATCCGATGCCGTCTATGTTGCTGAAACGAACTCCCGGGGCCGGGGTGTCTTTGCCGGTCGGAATATAAAACCCGGTGACGTAATCGAGGTCTGTCCGGTACTTGTGCTCGACGGAGCAGCAGCAGAGGGGCACCTTGATATGACCGGGCTCTATGACTACTATTTTGCCTGGGGGGAGCATGAAGAGGCGATCGCTATCGCACTCGGCTATGGCTCCTTATATAACCACTCGTATACGGCGAACGCCGACCACATCTTCGACTATACGGAGGAGGTCATCCGCATTATCGCCTGCCGCCCGATACGGCAGGGCGAGGAGATCACCATCAACTACGGCGGCCGCCCGGACTGCCGTGACCCTGTCTGGTTTACGGTGCACGAGGGTGAAACGCCGTGATGGCGCCGGAGTACGAACCCGGACAATAGATCCCCTGCACCGGTATCCTTCTCGGGCTGTCCTCCGGGGATGCTCTATCTTCTCCAGTGGAAATGGGGGGGTTCTATTGGCTTCATCTGTCGGTGGCGGGCATCTCTATATCTCCCATCTTTCCAGTAGGGAGGTATGGGTGCCGGGATCGGTGATCGAATGCCCGGGAGAGACGCCGGAGCTGCAGGTTCATGATCGGATGACGAGCTGCACCTGTTCGGTTCTGGTCGTCCCGCCGCCGGTTGCGGTCACCTCTGCATAGACGGTGGTCTCTGAAACAAGCGGGGGGAGGTTCGGGATCTGAAAGTCATGGGTGATTGCCCGGTACGGTGGATGTACCGCTCCGAGATAGGACGAACGGCTGACAGCGCCGCCGAGCGCAGTTGCTGAGACCGTGAGGTGAACCGGTTCGTCAAAGCCGCCCAGCGGCCGGATACGTATCAAATAGCGAACGGTTCCGCCGGAGTTCGCGGTTGCCGTCTGCGGAGAGACCGAGAGGGAGAAGGATTCCTGCACCTGCTGGTCTGCAGCTGCCGGTATGGCACTCTCTTCGCTGAAAGACCGGTTGAATCCGGTCGTATCGGGAGTGCCGGGTTTCGGCGTCTTGAAGATCGCCCCGCCGATGACGACCAGTGCAAGCACCACGGTGAAGAGAAGAGCGATGCCCAGAAGCGCCATACCGTTGTTTGACTGCATCATCCCCCTCTCCCCTCGCCAGGTTCACCGCATGACTATCTGGATGACCGTCGGGTAGCGGTTCATCAGGTCGTAGGCGATCGGTTTTGCAAACCAGAGTCTCCCCTCCCGCATTCTGCGGAGGTGGCTGATCTCGCCGAGGTGCTGGAGTGCTTCCATTGCGGCCTCCTCGGTGAGGAAACAGCTGCCACCGACGGTCATATCGAAGTAGAAGAGCATCGGGAGTTTGAGCCTGCGGTGGAGGTCAGGCGGCAGCTGCTCCCCAAGCTGCCTGATGAGGCCTGCATCGAAGAGATACTCCTGGCCGCTTTTGGTCGTCGATGACGGTGCCTCCTCTTCGAGGAGCCGCCGGAGGGTCTTCCTCTCCGCGACGAGCCCCTCATTGAGTTTGCCGATCTCAAGCCGCATCCACCTCATCAGGACGGCTTCATCGTGGAGTGGCGGGCGATCAGGCATCTTCCCTCCGGATGACCGTTCCCGGTGCTGCTGGGGGCCGGGTGCCTGCTGTGTTTTTCTGCCCTGTATACTGCCACGTCATATCAACCACTCCCTGCCGCCGCTCCGAGGCTGGTGGTGTTCTCGATCTCTTCTCTCTCAAGGAGACCGTAGTTTGTGATCGTGTCGGTTGCGGTTATCTTTAACCTGCCCTGCTGTCCGGTCTCGTTTCCGCCGAATACGGCTTCCTCTTCAATCCCTACCGAGACATTCTGCCAGGTCTCGTTCGCTGCGAGGCTGATGGTAGTGTTCCGGTACTCTATCCTGGCCGTCCCGTTTGGTGTTATGTTCCGGATGATCAGGCCGTCGTCGGCCTCATAGGGGATACTGTATACTCCCGAGAGGTCCGTTGCCGCACCGATACCGGCATCGCCTGAGAGGGAGAGGCCGCTGCCGTAGACGGCGATCAGTGATTGGTTGACCTCGAACGTCAGCAGTCCCGACAGCGTCCGGGTCTCGTTGTCGAAGGTATAGGTGGGAAAGTCTATGGCAATTACCGGATACCCTTCTTCCAGCGCCTCGCCGTGCCGGTGAATGTGGTGGTCGATATACAGGACCTTTCCCGGAGGTACCGACGGGTTCTCTGCGGAGAGGCTCGCGCCCTGCATGCACGCGGCACCCGTGGGGACGACGAGGAGCATGAGGATCACGATTGCGGAGGCGGAAGACCTTCTTTGCATCGGCATCACTTCGATCCGGTGCAGTGGATGCCGCCCTCTGTCATCTGCCTTTCGGTGAACCGCTTCTGCCGCTCCCGATCTCTTTCTGGATCTGCCCGGCTGAGGGCGGGCTCGCACAACCGGTAAATACCGACGGCATACAACGTTCTGTTATGCACGGAAAGGTTCCCCTCTCTGAACTTGCAGGACGCATGAACCGGTTCAGGATTCTGATGGATACGGCCGATCCGGCGTGGGACCTGGTCGCACTCTTCGGGAAGATCAATCTCTACTACTTCACCGGCACGATGCAGGACGGGATGCTGCTGATACCGCGGAGCGGCGAGGCTGTCTTCTGGGTACGCCGGAGTTACGAGCGGGCGCTTGACGAATCACTCTTCCCCGATATACGGCCGATGGGCAGTTACCGTGATGCCGCGGCGATCTATGGGCGCTGTCCGGATGCCGTGCATGTGGAGATGGAACTTCTGCCGCTTGCGTTTCTTCGGAGGTTCCAGAAACACTTCCCCTTCAGCGAGGCGAGATCCGTCGACCGGGAGGTTGCGCGGGTCCGGGAGGTAAAGAGTGCGTATGAGCTCTCGTTCATGGAGCATGCAGGACGGATCCACCGGCGGGTCCTGGAGGGACGTGCGCCTGCCATTCTGCGTGAGGGGATGACCGAACTTGAGTTTGTGACCGAACTGTACTCCGTCCTTGTTGAAGAGGGGCATCACGGGATTGTGCGTTTCGGGATGTTCGACACGGAGATCGCCGTCGGGCAGATTGGATTCGGCGAGAGTTCGATCTACCCGACCTGTTTCGACGGGCCTGGGGGGCACTCCGGACTGAGCCCCGCCGTGCCGCTCCTCGGGAGCCGGGAGAGGAGGCTGAAGGCCGGTGATCTGGTCTTTGCCGACATCGGGTGCGGGGTCGACGGCTACCATACCGACAAAACGATGACCTATATGTTCGGGAGACCGATCCCGGACAAGGCCGTCGAGGAGCACGAACACTGCGTCGGGATCCAGAACGAGATGGCCTCGCTCCTCCGCCCCGGAATCGCTCCTTCGCAGATATACGATACGATCATGGGGAGCTTGAGCCCGGATTTCCTGACTGATTTCATGGGATTCCGGGACCGGCAGGTGAAGTTCCTCGGCCATGGAATCGGCCTCCTTATCGACGAGACGCCCGTCATCGCGAAAGGTTTTGACGAACCCCTTCTCGAGGGGATGGCCATCGCACTCGAACCGAAGAAAGGGATCCGCGGTGTCGGGATGGTCGGCATCGAGAACACCTTCCTGGTGACGCCCGGGGGCGGGCGGTGCATTACGGGAGACCATCCCGGGCTGATGCCGGTCTGGTGATATCTGGACGGTCTGCAGGGGAGCGTCCGCCCAAAGCATATATTCCCATTGAGAGACCCTATCTAGAGCATTTCCCGATGGAAGATACCTATGCAGCACGCCGATACCCGTATTCACACCGGAGCTTTTTCTGCGGATGCGCTTACCGTCCGGTATCCGGCTCCGGAGATCCCGGCGGAGGGGGACGCTCTCTTCCTGCTCGTCCGGGGTTCGGATATCTGCACTGTGGTGGGAGAACGCCCGCAGGTCTTTCTGCACGCAGATCCGGCCACGGCCGGCTGCCGGGTGGAACGGACGCTGTACCTCGGCCACCGCGCCGCCATCCCCTGCTATGCGGTGGAGATAGCGGTGGAAAGTCTCCTTCCGGAAGGTATGGGAGCCTGCGGGGTGCGTGCCCTTTACGGCAGGGTTCCGGAGGATGACCTTGCCGCCGCCGCTCTTGCCGTCCGGATCATCGATTTCGACCGGACGACGCAGTACTGCGGGAGGTGCGGTGCGAAGACCGTGCCGCTCACGGCCGAACGGGCGAAGACCTGTCCGGCCTGCAGCCTGATCGTCTACCCCCGGCTTTCGCCTGCCATCATTGTTCTCGTGCGGGACGGCGAGCGGATTCTGCTTGCGCGTTCGCCTCATTTTCCGCCCGGAATGTATAGCATCATCGCCGGGTTCGTCGAGCCGGGTGAGAACCTCGAGCACGCCGTCCACCGCGAGGTTCGGGAAGAGACCGGGGTATCGGTCAGGAACGTCCGCTATTTTGGCAGCGAGCCCTGGCCGTTCCCCGACTCACTGATGATCGGCTTTACCGCCGACTACGCGGGCGGCGATCTGGTCGCCGATAACAGGGAGATCGAGGCTGCGGGATGGTTCGAACGCGATAATCTCCCTCCCCTGCCGTCCACGATGAGCATCTCCCGGGCGCTCCTCGATCGGTGGCTGCACGGAGAAGGCAGATTGGATGTATACGGGGAGGAGGAGTGAAAACGGGGTCATGGGTAGCCCCGCCTGGTAATAACAACCATATGGTATCCGAACGCACTTCAGATACGGAAAAACCACATGCCCGCACCTGACGCCTCCCTCGAAACCACCATTGGTTCGCTTACGCTCAAAAACCCGTTCCTGCTGGCCTCGGGTCCGCCGACTGCTTCGGGCGAACAGATCCGGCATGCGTTCCGGCTCGGCTGGGCGGGTGCGACCATCAAGACCATTGTCCCGGATACGATGGACATTCGGGATGTCTCGCCCCGCTTTGCGGCCTGGAAGGATGAGCATTCCGGGCTTCTCGGCTTTGAGAACATAGAACTTCTGAGCAAAAAGGATGAATCATACTGGACGGGGGAGATTGCCGCCATCAGGAAGGAGTACCCGGATCGGGTTCTGATTGCGAGCATCATGGCCTCACCCGATCCCGGAGAGTGGCGGGAACTTGCCTGCACGGTGCAGGATGCAGGGGCGGATGCGATCGAGCTGAATGTCTCCTGCCCCCACGGGATGCCGGAACGGGGGGTCGGTGCGGCCATCGGGCAGCATGCCGATCTCGTCGGCGAGGTGACCCGTGCCGTGCGGCAGGTCGCCACGGTTCCCCTGATCGTCAAGCTCACCCCCAACGTGACGGATATTGTGCCCATTGCGCAGGCCGCAATAGACGGCGGGGCCGATATCCTTTCGGCCATCAACACGGTCCAGTGCCTCATGGGCATCGACCTTGAGACGCTTGAACCCCGCCCCTCGGTTGCCGGGTCGAGCACCTACGGGGGATACTCGGGGCCTGCGGTAAAACCCATCGGGCTCCGGATGGTCTCGCAGATTGCCCGGGAGCTGCCGATCCCGCTCATCGGCATCGGTGGGATCTCCCGCTGGCAGGACGCTGCCGAGTATATAGCGGCCGGAGCATCGGCAGTTCAGGTCTGCACGGCGGTCATGTGGGGAGGAGCCGGTATCATCCGCGAGATGAATGCGGGTCTGTCGGGGTATCTTGCAGAGAAGCAGTTTGCGGGTGTCGGGGCACTCAGAGGCCGTGCCCTTTCCCGCATCGGAACCCATGCGTCCCTCTCCCGGGACGTGTTCCGCCGTGCGGCCGTGGAATGTCCTGAACGCTGCACGTCCTGTGGGCGCTGCGTGACGGCCTGCCGCGACGGCGGGTACCACGCCATCTCGATGGCTGACCGGCATGCCGTGGTCGATCGAGACCGGTGCGACGGGTGCGGCCTCTGCTCCCATGTCTGTCCCGAAGGCGTGATCGTCATGCTGCCCGGTTCGTGAACCGGTGCGCTTACCGCAGCGTCACTGTTGCAACGGCCTTCGAATACACCCTCTCTTTTATCCGGCGGCAAGGTGTTGCACAACGTGGTGCAACCAGCGATGAGACTGCTGACACGTACAAAAGTGGGAAAGAAGGTTTCGAAACCCCGCATTGCCTACCCTATCGTGCGCCTCTCCAGGGAGTGCGCATACCTGATCGGAGAGCGCGTGAGCATCTATGAGACCGAACACCGTGGGCGCCGGGCACTCCTTGTCGTGCAGGATACCGGTGTTGCACAACCTGGCGACGTCAGCGCCCGGATCTGCAGTGGGGAGCGACTTCGGGAGCTCGAACTGCGTGTTGAGAGACTGGAGGAATGGACGGAGAATCAGAAAAGCGAGACCGATGGTGCATCGCCGGATGCGGCGACATTCGGATGGGCCTGTCCGGATTCGAACCGGAGATCTTCGCCGTGTAAGGGCGACGTCATGACCAGCTAGACCACAAGCCCGACCAGCCTTAAAACGTGGGCGGCTATTGTATTAAATCTGTTGTTCTCTTCCGGCGGGGGTACTCCTTTATCTTTCCGGATTCGGAGTGCCGGGAAAGGGGGTTCTGTGCATGGGGTGGCCGCGGCACGCTCTTCAATCCGCCTCCTCTGTGTGGCGCATCACTGCAGGCTTATACGGTTAAGCAACACTTACATACTCGATTTTCCTGCCCGATCCGCCGGAATTACCGCCCTCACAGAAGCTGCCAGACGGCCGATCGAGGGGGAGCATTTCGCTCTATTTTCAGATCCGGGCGAAGTTCTCACTTTTACAGTGCGGTCACTTTTCACCCTCGAAACGAGCGAGAATAGCCCGAAATATTCGAGATTTTGGGTGTTCGTACCCTGGTGGAGGGTCGGCCTCTTCGCACCCAGGCCCTGATCGTACGTCTCCTGCCGGTAGGCAGATGCGATACTCCGTGAGTTATCCGGAAAAAAAGAGTTTCAGATGAAGCCGAAGGACTTCAGGGTCACGTCGGGGTTGACCGCACCGACGTGGTAGATCTTGCCCTCGGAGAGCTCGTTGATGACGACTTCGGCCGGGGAGAAGAGCGAGGTGTCGATCTGGTAGAAGTCGAAGTTGGCCTCCTTGAAGATCTCGTAGAACGGTTTTCCGTATCCCTTGGACTTATTCGAGGGGATCTTTTCGAGGTACTCGGTGATCTCGGGGGCGTTCATCGTCAGGTAGATGCTGCCGTGGTAGATGGTGGCGTCGTTGGTGCTGCCCATCGCCTTCGTGCCGTCTTTCTTGACGGGCGCGATCGGGGCGTGCCCGATACCGGCGGTGATCTTCTTGGTGTCAAACCCGAGCTCGTTGAGCTTGTAGACCGCGGTCTCGACACAGCGCCCGGCGACCTGGACGGAGCCGACGATCGAGGCGGTGGGTGCGACGACGGCGCAGGTGTTCGCCACATCGACGTTGCAGGCCTCAGCTATCTTCTCCATGACGCCGGCGTTTGGAAGGTGGTCGGACTCAAGGGCGATGACCGCGTAGTCGAACTCGTCCTCGTACTCGATGACCTCGTAGGTGTGCTTCGGCTTGAGGGAGAGTGCCCGTGCCGGGCCGCTGCCCATGGCGAAGTACTTGTTGACGTTGACCGTCCAGCCGGCCTTCTGTGCGCCGAGGCAGGAGATCGCGGGAAAGTCGGTGCTGACCTCGACGAACGGGATCGGGAACTCCCTGATCTTGCCCATGGTGATATTGACCTCACCCAGGCCGCCCATACAGATCTCGGTGAATCGCCTGCCGGCAAGGTAGCCGCCGGGAGTGCTGACTCCACAGTCGACGATACGTGCCCCGTTGTCGAGTTCGTGGTAGACTGCGTTATATTCTTCAGCATATTCTGCTAATTCCTCGAATATGTCCAGTGCAAGTTCGTTTACGCTGAGCATGTGGAAAACCTCATCAGAGTACAAGTGGCAGCTGAACAGATAAGATTTGCCAATTGTCTGCCGTCACTGCAGATACTCCAGCACGCGGTCGGGATCGTAGCGGAGACTGATCAGGCGCGTCCGCCCTCTCCCCTGCCGGTAATGGAGGTTTAACAGCCGCATCGCATCGAACTTCTTGACGATCTCGTAGAACTTGGTGTAGCCGAGCGGCATCGTCTCTTTGACGTACCGGTAGACCTCTCCCGCCGTCATCTCCTTTTCCTCGCGGGACATCTCTGCGATCTTCCCGAGGAGCTGCTGCTCTTCGGCCTTCAGCGTCCGGAGCGAGTAGGCGAGGTGGAGGTACTTCGAGACCTCGTAGGCTCTGCAGATATCGTCCCGCTCGATTGCCCTCCGGGCTTCCTTCTCGGCATTCAGCGCCGCACGCTTGATCAGGTCGATCCCGACCCGGAGATCGCCGCTCTTCATCGTCTGTTCGACGATGAGGTCGAGTTCCTCCGCGGGGAGCACACCCGGATAGAGACCCTGTGCGACCCGTTCTTCGAGGATCGTCCGGACCTCCTCGAGACTGTAGGGCGGGAAGTAGATCTCGGTCGGCTGGAAGACCGACGCCACACGGGCATCCACCTCGGTGCGGAGGTCGACGCTCATGTCACTGATGATGGTGATGACGCCTATGCGCGTTCCGGGGTAGGCCTCGTGAGATCGGAGCAGTGCGTAGAGGACGCGGTTGATTTCGTTCTCGTAGAGGAGGTAGTTGGCATCGTCGAGCGCTACGACGAGCACCTGCTCCTCTTTCTGGAGTATGCGGCCGATTGCGTCGAAGACCTGTTTGAAGGAGGTGCCGGATGCGGGGGGGAGGTGGCCGGAGAGTTTTTTGTAGATCTGGGAGAAGATGGCGAATTTGGTATTGTCTATCTGGCAGTTGACGTAGACCGGCACGAGTTTCTTCGTGGTCTCCTCGATCTCGGCAAAGATCTTCTTGATGCTGGTCGTCTTCCCCGTCCCGGGAAGGCCGCGGCAGATGGTGTTGAGCGGCCGTGCACCCCGGAGCCCCGGTTTGACCTGAAACGCGAGTTCACGGAGCTGTGCCTCGCGGTGATTGAACTGCTCGGGGACGTGGTCGATCTCAAAGACCTCGGGGTCGCGAAAGAGCGTCTCGTCCCACATGAGCAGGTTCTTCTTCATTAGTAATTCCTCTCTACGTCGGAATATATAACCTCCAGCGTTTTTATTTCCGCACCACACCCGTCAGGTCTGCTTCACGGCTGTTCCATGCACTTCTTGCAGAGGGTCTTTCCGGTGAAGAGCTGGGCGAGCTTCGCCTGCGACTTCGTCACCGGTGCTCCGCAGGTCTCGCACGTTGCTTCAGCCTCTCCGCTTGCGGGCTTGTTCGCCGGTGCGGCAGGTTTTGCTACGGGTTCGGGCTCGGGCGCCGGCTTTTCCGGTGCCGGTTCTTCCTTCGGTGCCGGCGGTTTCAGGTGCACCGGCGGGTGGGGCTGCTCCGGTGCAGCGGGTATGGCCTCTTCGATGAGATCTGTCGGGCACTTCTCTGCGGCGACGGGCTGCCGGGTTTCGTCTGCCGGAGGTGCTGGTTTTGCCGCCGCCACGCCCGCCTTTTCGGTCGGCTTTTGAGCGGTCTTCCCTGCCGTAGGAGGCGTGACCCGGGTCGTGAGGACGCGGCGCCGGTAAGCATCGATCCGCTCAGCGGTAGCCGGATCGCCGCGGCCGAGGCGGGAGAGGATGCCGTCGAGGAAGGCGACCAGTTCGTCGGCGTCCTCCTGGGTCTTCACGTCCCCCTCGACCTCGAGGCGGAGATTTTCGTAGTTCTCGAGATTGATGGTTATGCCGATGGTGACTTCCTTCTTATCTGACATATAACTCAATAAATATTGGATGGCATATATAACAAATCCTCCGCTCGCCACCGGCGGCCGCGTGTCCGCATTTTCCGGCCTTGCGCTGCCGGTGTGGTGACGGTGGTGGAAGGGTAGTAGCCGGCAGTGTGATCTCAACACTAATCTCTGATCCCGTGAAATACATCTATGAACGGTTGACCGCCGATCCCTTCCGTGGGGGCGGCGGCCTCGTGCGGCAGATGATGACAGTTACCCCCACTGATACAAGGATGATGATGCAGGGGACTGATGCCGCAATGTTCTGCCCACCACTGTCTGTTCTTCTACACTCATCTGTACTGCCGGATGGCAACATCTCTCCTCTCATAAATGCCCCGGCTATCGCTTCTCTCTTGCACACAGCCCTGTCGGAGCCGAGGCGAAACACCCGGATGGTATCGGGATTATAGGTCCGGTGATCCGGAGGCTACTCCAGCGCTATCCCGAGCACTGCAGGAGATCCCCATCCGAACCGACCGCTCCCCCTCATCCAGATCCGCCTGCTGTAGTCTCACCTCGCACCCGAGCCCCTCCGCCATCATGCACATGATCAGGCTGCAGACCGAGCAGGGGCAGAGGGCACAGGACTCCGGGGATGCTTCCCGACGGGAGATGCAGCCCGAGAAGAACCGGTAGTTCTGCAGGGTAACAGTGACCACATCACCCTCCCTCTGTACCTCCACCTGATCGGCGACCGAGAGAAGATCCTCGCAGACCTCCCGGACCGCCCCCGCCAGCAGAGCATACTCGGTGGGGAGGACGAGATTATTGTCACGCTTCAGGTCTTCGAGCATGGAGCCCGCCAGGGGCTCGATCAGAATCCCGCTGCCCCCGTTGCATAAAGCAGATCCGTCCGCACCTCCTGTGTACGACCCGGAGGAGCGTGCGGTCGGAATGAACTGCATGACTGCCCCGTCCTCGCTCTTCGGCGGCAGAAAGACCGCCGTCCCGCGCCCGCCCCGGTCATGGATGATCCCGCCGAGGGCGGCGATGCCCTGCAGGGAGAACTGGCCGGCGACCGTCGCTCGCACGGGGTCGTCTCCCCCGAGTGCGAAGAGAAACGCTCCGCCGATGAAGGTGGTCGTGCTCAGCATGAGAAGGAGCGAGTGCAGAGATCCCCATCGGTCGGTAAGCAGGGCTGCAAGGAGGAGCAGGACAGCAAAGCCGATGAGGAGGTATGCGCCGGTCCTGTAGTTTTTATACCCGTCCATCTTCATTCCGTTCACCAGGAGTATCCACGGGATATGGAGAGAGTTCCTCTTACCAGCTGAGTATCTCCAGTATCCGGAGGCCGATAGCCAGGCTGAAGAGCACCACAGATATCCCTACCATATAATAGAGGTTGCGCATGTACCGCGGCGTTGAAAACACCGGGTGGATCACGTAGACTATGATGAAGAACCCCACGAGTGCAACGGCCGTAAACAGTCTCAAATCCTCAATGCGGAGCATACTCATAAGACCAGCCACGGCAAGCATCCCGGCCGTCAGCGTGATCGCCGCAGCATCCTTTTTCTGCATCGGTGCACCCCTATCGTGAGCTCGTGCATATTAAACCTGCGGAGACCCGGACGGATAGCGCGATAGATTGCAGGTTCTGGGGTGTCGTCGGAGGATCTGCGCCGGTTCTCTTAATCTCCCCCTGAACCTCATTTTCACTTTATTCAGGAAGTTTTGATCGGTTTCTTCTCCGAAAGCCCTGATCCTGAATCGGTGTGGCCGTCCTGGAATTTGCCCTGCCCTGCTATCATCCGGAATACAACGCCGTGCACATTCCCCTTCACCGTAAGGGTCTTGTACCATACGTGCCTGCTTGAAGTACGGATCGCTCCCCAGGATCGGAAAATTTGGGGCTTGATTCTCTCAATTCGGATTCCGCTGTCCGGAGAGTGTTACATTCCGGTTGATAGATTCTCTGATCTGGTGAGTACATTGGTGGCCGGGTGTGGAGGGTCATGGGCGATGATAAATGACATCGAAACCCTAAATCCTCCTAGATGCTGATTTGGGGATTGTAGGTGCAATCCTCCGGACTTCTGCGGAACGTGAAAGTATATATATCCGAGTATCCTCTGTCGCTCCATCCGGTACACCCATATCAATGCTCTTGGAAGAGTGGGTACGTGAGAAGGTCTGTGAGAGTCAGGGGGCATGGTGTACTTTGATTGTAGCGGCTGGGAGGTCAGACTATGTACGCGGGGCGCAGGATAGGTGCGATTGTAAGGGTTCCTGAAGATGCTGGTGCACTCCGGCCGATCGTGGATTCTATTCCCTCTTTTGTCGATAGTATATTCATTGCAGGGCAGAACGCCTCTCCGGGAATCCTCCGTCTCGATCAAAAAATCTCCGGAGATACCCGGCTTGAGTATATCCCGGGTGGCCAGGATGACTCCCCGGCGGTTACAATGCGTGCGGCGTACCGGAGAGCGCTTGAAGCGGGAATGGAGGTGATTGCCGTGATGAACGGAGACCATGGGGTGAACCTGCCGCTCATCTTGTACATCTTCAATCCCGTTGCTCTGGGAGCAGCGGACTATGCCTGGATAGGAAGAGTGCAGGGTGCGGTATCCCCGTACGAGGCAGGGGATCCCTCGTCGGAGTACGTCCATTACATCCAGCACTGCAAGCTGGTCTGCGGCAACCTGCAGCAGCTGAGTTCATTCCAGGGGTATGTCGTTTTCTCACGGCCTGCACTTCAACGGCTGTATGAACACCTCTCTACCGTCGGCACCGCAAAGGTGCTTGCTGGGATCCCCTGCTACAACGAAGAGGTCTCGATCGGATCCGTGGTTCTGAAAGCCCACCGGTATGTCGACGAAGTGCTTGTCATCGATGACGGCTCGAAGGACGATACGGCACGGGTGGCGAAGAAGGCCGGCGCCACGGTGATCCGGCATGAAAAGAACCAGGGGAAAGCGGCCGGGGTGAAGACTGCTATCCGGTACGCCCGCGAGCACCCGTTCGATCTGCTCGTCCTGCTGGACGGCGACGGTCAGCATAAACCCGAGGAGATCCCGGCACTCGCGAAGCCGATCCTCTACGGCGAGGCCGACCTCGTGATAGGATCCCGGTTCCTCGATGGGAACAACGGCAGCGTCCCGATCTACCGCCGCTTCGGGCAGACGATCCTCACCCTCCTCACCAACGCCGCCTCGGTTCAGAAGACGACCGATTCCCAGTCCGGGTTTCGTGCTCTCAACAGGACTGCGATGGAGAGCCTCACCGTGGAGTCGGATGGCTACAGTATCGAATCGGATATGATCTCGCACCTTGCCGAGAAGGGCATCAGGATCCTCGAAACACCCATCACCGCTATCTACGACGTGCCGCACAAGCATAAGAAGAATCCGTTCAGCCACGGGTATGACATCGTGGCTGCTATCTTCGGGGAGATCGGGTATAAGAGGCCGATGCTGCTCTTCGGTCTTACGGGTGCCATCCTTCTCTGTGCCAGCCTCTTCCTCGGATCATATGCCTTCACAATCTTCTCCGATTCGGGTGTCATGCCTTTTGGATTCACCGTCGCCTTTGGAATCCTCCTGATCCTCGGCATGCTTCTGATTGTTGCCGGGCTGATCTTAAACTCGCTTGTGGTTATTATGAGCAGAAAGTAACTCTATGAGGGTGAACATGCGGTCATCCCCTGTCCCCTCATAACTGTGTGCGGAATCCACCCTGTCTGGGGCAGATCACTTGGGGATGCACGTGCTGAAGAGCGATCCCCCTCCCGCCCAGCCATAAATCCGGCGCCTGCCTCGTTGTGGGAAGTGAAAGCCTACTGGATGAGTGAGGGGGCGCAGGGGTTTTGCCCTGCCCTATATCGCGGTGCCCCGGAGACCGAGCACAACCTTATTATCCTCGCTTCGGGATCGGTAGTGCACGGGAGGCACCCATGGCGAGTTTTCTCAGCAATCTCTTTAAACTGACAACAGGCACCATGATCGCCCAGGTTATCTCCATCCTCCTCGTGCCGATAGTAACGCGGCTCTACTCCCCGGAATACTTCGGGGTCGCCCAGCTCTTCCTCTCCATCGCAGCGTTGATCGTGGTAATCTCCTCCCTCTCTTACCATTTCGCCATCATGGTCTCGGAGAAGGATGAAGACTCCATGAACATCTTTGCGCTCTCCGTAGTCTGTATACTGGGCGTCTCCACGGTCTCCGGCGCTGTTTTTACCGGATTTGCAGACCGGTTCGCCGAGATCCTCAATGCACCTCTGATCGCAGATTACCTTATTTTGCTGCCGCTCTTCGTCATCGTCAACAGCCTCTTCCTGATCCTGAACGAGTGGTTCTCCCGGAAAGTGAGGTACGGCGTCCTTGCTGGGGGAATCGTTGTAAGTACAGTCTCGACACGGGCGTTTCAGATAGGAGGCGGACTGGTTCTGGCTTCCCCACTCGGGCTCATCCTCGGTTCGGTGGTGGGGTTCGGTCTTGCCGATCTCTTCATGCTCCGGAACTTGAAGCAGGATATGTCGCTCATCAGATCTGTTACCTTGCAGCGGATGAGAGATCTTGCCGTCCGGTATAGAAACTTTTCATTCTATGGATCCGCCGGGAGCCTTGCAAACAGCCTGTCCTGGGAGCTCCCGGCCTTTATGCTGGCCTTTTTCTTCAATCCCGCGGTTGTCGGATACTACGCCCTTGCCGTAATCGCCGTACGGATGCCCATGACGATGGTCGGAACAGCCGTTTCACAGGTATTCTTCCAGAAAGCGAGCGAAGAGAAGAACCTTACCGGGGGTGTGCAGGGCGTCGTTCGGGAGATCCACACACGGCTCATCTCTGTCGGCATTTTTCCCTTCATAGTCTTTATGATCCTCTCTGAAGATCTCTTCACCTTCATATTCGGTGCAGACTGGCTTACCGCCGGCACCTATGCACGGATCCTTGCCCCGTGGTTCTTCGCTGTCTTCCTGATCTCGCCGATATCGTCCCTGTTCGCCGTCCTCGAGAGGCAGCGGGCATACCTTGCTTTTGAGGTCATGACGCTCTGCACGTGGACACTCATCTTCCTGGCCGGAGGCACCTACGGCAACCCCCTCGTCACCCTCACCCTCTTCTCCATTGGCGGGGTGCTCCTGTGGGGGTCGAAGAGTGTATACCTGATACGGGAGTCCGGGGCAGGATTTCGCGGGAGTGCTATCAGCCTGATGCGGCACCTGCTGATAAGCATCGCTGTCTCCCTCCCCCTCCTGGTCGGGGTCTTTCTGGATCTCCCGTTCCTGCTGCTGATCGTGGTTGCAGGAGTAACCGCGGTCACCTACTATCTCATTATCTTCTTCACGGATACCCTGGTGCGCAGGGAGCTCATGGGGATGCTCGGGAGTTACGTCCCGGCGAAGCATATCGATTGGATACGGCGCCTCTAGACTCGTTCAGGTGCGCAGCGGATTCGCGTTCCGGCGGGGGCGGCGATGCATCCTGGCTCCCCGCCGGGTTTCCTGGAATGTAAAAGTGGTGCCTAAGATGCCCTGTTTATATGGGAGGTGCCCGGATTCTTGCCTCCAGGAAGTGATTTTTTCATTCGATAGAGTAATGAAGTCGCTTTTGAGAACAGAACAACCCTTGGGTACATCGGCACATGTTCTGCTCCAAAATCTGCCTTGATGCGAAAGCGGGCATTGCTCGGATCCAGCTTCTGCTGGCCAAGGGAGATCTTTTCATAGCCATTGCTCCATGCCCAGTTCAGCCCTTCCCAGAAGAGGTAATAGGTCGGGTGGTACGTGTTGGGGAGAGACCTATTCAGGGAGAGGTACTGGAAGTATGCTGTCTTGCGGGCAGGGTGCGTGAATGTGAGCAATCCTCCTGCGTAAATATCCCCTTTCGCTAGTGCTGTCACACGCATCTCATTCGGTGAAAAGGTTTCCAGAAGTTTCTGGAAGAATATGAGCGGCAGAAGATCGCCGTTTATGCGCATTAGATTTTCGGCATAGTACTGATAAAATGTCCTGATATCCTCTTGCCGGCGAATTTCATGAATTGTAAAACCCTTCTCATCGAACCGCCGGATAAATTTTCGCTGCCCTTTTTTTGCGGGGAAATTTTCCCAGATGCTATCCGGTGGCTTCTGCTGTAAGTCCAGTATCATATTTCCTGTATTGCCAGAGGGATAATGGTCGTAGCCTATATGATCTAACAGTGTCTGTTTCCTTACACTCAGCGAGAAGAAGGAGTACTTTGATCCAAACAGGGAGAATGCCTCGCCCAGATCTTGGGGATTGACATTATCGTCCAGTAAGATGTTGTTATATTCTGAATGAGGGATAGTATCCAGGCCTTTTGAAAATAGTATTCTGCGCTCTCGTGAAGGAAAAATACCGACTGTTTTCTGATCCCGCTGCAGGATCCAGTACTTCAGATCAGCATTGAGCACACTTTCCAGTACGCTCTTCCATTTTAGGTTATGGAAAAATGTTCCCTCTGCGCATCGGTTGTTGAACTCCTCCCAATCCTCTGTATTCTCCGCCGATAGTTCTTGCAGATAATAACCCATGGGGGGGCGTTACTATCAAAATATAAAAACACTTGCTACTCGACACAGTGCGGGTCTTAATCGGTAGGGTCAGAGGTTAACCTGCCGCACCGGTTCCTGTCTGTCCGGTCTCGGGATGTGAAATGAGTCCTGCGGTACTATTCATGACCGGCTTTTACTCCGGGTGTTGCCCGCAGTAGCTTCCGTCAGGCGATTGTTGCCGGATTGGTTATAGCATGATCTGCTGTTTGAGGTCGGGGGAGCGAAACCGGAAAGCAGGTTTCCGGCAGCTACCATGACTATGAGAGATCCTTTATGCAGTGGCGACGTTATCCCGGGTGGCTGTTCCATGAGAGGCCGGGTTTTGCTGCCACAAAGCGAAGGGGTGACGGTCTCTGTGAAGCGTGCGGGGCTGAATCCTGCGTGTGTTACTGTAAACTACCTATACGCCGGCAGTAACTGACGGTCACAAAAGATATATCTGAATGTTCAGCTTCTAGGCAGGAGTGTCCGAAAACTGATCTATCGGGTAAGTATGAAGGGGGTATTATGGACAATAATGTAAAGCCCTGTACCTTCATGGCACAGGAGGTATACGGATTCACTCGGCCGTCATATACATTTCTCATGCAGAGGGTATGGAATGATTCGATCAAGGCTCCTCTAATACCTATCATGCAACAGGTTCCATACGCCGTTCCAGTGTGGCGGCGGATCCTGCCGGTGATTTCACCTTCGGGTAACACCTCCCGCACCGCAAACAGCTCACCATTTTCCCAAAAGGGGGATATGCCTGTGAAAGAAGTACTTAATCTGCAACCCGGCGAACTCGTCCAGGTCCGGTCTTTGGAAGAGATACGCTCCACGCTTGATGAGAACGGGAAATATAAAGGCCTGCTCTTCATGCCTGAAATGGAAGATTTTTGTGGGAAAAAATGTCGTGTATTTAAAAAGGTTCGTTCAATTACCCTTGAATCGAATGGTGATGTGAGGGTACTTAAGAGTCCTACCGTCTTTCTGGAAGGCGTATACTGCGATGGGAAGAGGCATAGTGACTGCGATAGATCTTGCTTGCTCTTCTGGAGAGAGGCATGGCTGAAACGGACTGAACCCTGATTCGTTCTGGTGTTCCTGTACTTCAGACGCACCTCTTTCCTTCAGTTTGCGGTAATTGTGGGAGATATGTCTTTTCTTCTGCTGGCGGGGCATGGCGGTGAGCCCCCCCTCTCGGCAAAAATGAGGGTCTGCGCCGATCTCATTCCAAACTGTTTTAAATTCATGGTGATTGCAGACCCGGCCGAAGAGTGTTTATCTCCGCTCTCTGTGTCTGTTTTAAATCTGTCTTCGGGCCGCTCCCTTTCACTCGCTATGCTACATGCCGGATGAATCCGGCCGAGGAATGAGTTTTCGGTCTGTTCAGAGCACGAAAGATCCTTTTGACCGCCTCGACCCGCTGAAGGAATGTGGAACTGGCTCAGGTTGCTGCTATCTGGGCGGCTTTGATAGGCATTCGCAGGAGCGCTCACGGATCTCTATCGGTGGTGCAGGATGTATGTTAGACAAATGGCTATCGAGCCAATTTCATCTTTAAATCTCTTAATATCTTATATTTAAGTCCGTGATATTCGACGCCGTAGTAGGGAACAAGCTCTGGGTTGAAACTTGCGATGAAAGCACTCAGATGCGCTATGTTTCCTGCCATCAGATTGATTGACGCGTATTCGCGATCCTTGGCGTCATCGAAGATCTCGCTGAGAAGAAGCGAGATCGCCCCCGAATACATATGATCCTCCGAGGAGGCGGCAGACCAACGATGAACGGTTCTCGAGTCTCTCAGGACGACTTCCGCTGCAGCAATCTCCCCCGAAGATGTTCTGGCAACCCACATGTCGCCCAGCCCCCTATCCTGAATCATGTCCAGCATGTTCACGAGATGCTCTTTAGAGAAGGGAGGGTGGGAGTTGTGCTTTTCAAAGGTTTTTACGGTGAGATCCCAGTACATCTCGGTGTCGAAATGCCGTGCTGCACTAACACCCAGCTTTTGAGCCTTACGGATACTCCGTCGTGCATTTTTTGAGATACAGTCAAAGACATCCCCGCCGATTGGGAGCGTATAGGTATAGTAAACCTTTGAATCCCATCCATTCTGGGTGAACGCCCGAATGTCTTGTAGTCCGGGAGAATTTACCAGGTCCACATGGTCAAACCTCTTCCGCACAATATGCTCACGAATGGCCGCAATGACTTTATTGCTATGTAACTCTCTCTCTCTTCGTTTCGTACTCTCTATGTTGGCTATCACCATCCCCCCGTAGGGGGTTAACACCGGTGTGGAAGAAGCGATTTTAAGCAAATTATATGGTTTTGGCAGGAACAGGGGGCAGCCACCGATTAATTCGCCGTCTTCGTAGCACCCAAGGATCACTACCGACTGATCCGGGAGAGGTGCATTATGTTGTAACCAGTCGCTTGTGTGGAAAATCGTTCCCTGTTCTGAACCGGCGATCAGCGTATCCCATTGGTCGAACTCGTCTTGTTCAAGTACTCGTACATACGCTTCTCTCATTTCAATACGCCTCACTTAGACAGGAGCACTGCTTGGCCTTGCTAAATGCGCGGAAGACGGGCATATGCCTATGACCTTCTGCCCTTCACGGATAAGGTAGTACTTCAGATTCAGTCCAATGCACCTCCCTGGGCTTTTTCCGGTATATTCTATGGGGACGGACTTTTATTCCTGAATTGCCGGCTGAACTCTTCCTATTGATATGCATTACTCTCCGAAGATGCCTCCATGGACAACATGCCGGAGCATAGGTACTGAACATGGGTATTAACTGTTTCGCAGATTTTTTTTGTACTGTAAAATAACATGGGGGAGGAGCTCCTTCCCGCCCTTCCTGAAAGAATCGCACTTGCACTTTTCCCTGCCGCTTGCTTGCGCACTCCACAACCTTTTTTCGGGTGCTGGAACGCGAAGAGCGAGTTACCGATCTGATGCCCTGTGCCCGCTTTGGTAGGTGTCCCTCTTTTAAGGGAACCGTTCCTGCCAATGAGGGTCTGCCTCTGGAGTCAACCGTTACATGCGCTCGGGAGCTTTCAATCCGCTCTTCCTCCACCACGCCTCGATCTCTCCACAGCTTGTCAACCAGGCGCCCCTGCCTTGGCAGAACTTCAGGATCTTGCGGTATAACCGGAGCGGTTCACCGGTCATGCCGTCGTTATGCCAGAGAATAGTGATCACGCCGTGGTGCTGCTCCACGATCTTGAGGAGGTGCTCTGTCTGCTCCCAGGCCTGCTCCATGGTCAACCTCATATGGGTGAGCAGTGTCCGCTCCATGATCGCGAGCGGTATCTCCAGAATCTCCATCTCCCGATCGGTATTCAGGTTGAACGGCCGGAATGGGTGACACATCCCGTTCCGAAACCCGACACAGTCCGGGTATCCGAGCGTGGTATCGTACCGGAACCCCGCCCGTTCCAGCAGTTCCCAGGTCTCCGGTACCCGAAACTTGAGAAAATGGTTTCGATACCCGGTTACCGTCCGGTTCAACACTTTTTCGAGATGTTGCTTCTCCCGCTTCAGCGTCGGGAGGTCGCGGTAGGCGTCGCACCCCCCATGCAGACCGACTTCCCATCCCCCATCCTGGAGGGTACACATCTCCTGATCCAGGTCTTCGATCGCGTATGCGTATTCCTTATCCCCTTCTTCGAGCGCCATGAAATAGAAACTGGAGCATGCACCATAGAGTTCCTCAAGTGCCATGATCTCATCAAAGTTCCACCAGGGACACTTTTTTGAACGGAGTTGAGGGGTAATTCGGGTGACTCGAGAGAGATCACCGGCCTTCAGGGCTTTTGCGATCTCAAAACTCTTGGAGAAGAAACGCTCGTATACTCGGTCAATATCATGTGTAAGGCAGACAGCAAATGGCTGCGTATCGGGGTATTCGCAGTAATAGCCCTTTTCTATCAGCATCTGCGATACCTGGGGCACGGATATGTCCCGGTGGCGGCTCCGGTAGTACGGGAATCGGTCGTACCGGTCATGGCTGCACTTTGCATACTCTTCCTTCTTGGTAAACAGATCCCAGATCTCACTATCCTGCCTGAACAGATCCATTCTCTGCAGTCGACCCCTTTTGCATACTTGGATGGAGAGAGTTTATGCTTTTCTCCCGTACTCCTCGAAAATGTGAGCGTTTTGTCATATGCTGTTTACAAAATGTAAAGGGCCAGTCCCGATCGTCTCTCTGTCGGTGAGGGCTACCCTTCTCGGGGCTGTGGTCTGGGCACCAGCTCCCGGCCTTCGATCCGGGAGGAAAATGAATTTCTTTGCCTGAAAACAATGGTGCACTCTGGCGAAACTCCTGCGGGATTCCGAACAATGTTGTACACCGGAATAGCGGCGGTTGCGCCTGTAAACGATGCATAAGTGTCTGCACTTACTCTCTTTTGAATCTCTTCAGAATGGCGTATTTCGGCCTGGAATATTCAACGCCAAAGTAGGGAACCAGGTCTGGATTAAAACCTGATACGAATGAACTCAGCTGTGTCATATTGCCGCCCATCAGGTTGATCCGCCGAACTCCGAGATTGCTGAGACCGGTGAAGGTATCGTAGCAGAGAAGTGAGGCTGCTCCCATGGAGAGATGCTCTTCGGAGGATGCGGCCGACCAGCTGTGGGCCATCTTCGGGTCCCACAACGTGACCTCCGCAGCTACGATTTCGCCGGAAGAAGTGTGTGCAACCCGCATCTCACCCAGATTCTTCGAAGTAATAAGATCCAGCAGACCCAAAAGATGTTCCCTGGAGAAGGGCGGCTTTTTCCCCTGTTTTGTGAATGTGCTCATGGTGAGACTCCAGAAGATCTCGGGATCAAACTGTTTGGTTGTAGAGATGCCGTGCTTCTGAGCTTTACGAATATTCTGGCGGACATCTTTTGATGTATTCTTCAGCAGATCGTCATGCAGGGAAAGGATGTAGGTGTAGTATACCCTTGGATCCCATCCGTTCTGGGTGAACGCCCGGATATCCTGCAGGCCGGGAGAGTGTACCAAATTCACATGATCAAATCCTTCTCCTGCGATATGCTCAAGAATCGAAACGATAATCATTCTGTTGTGCAGTTCTCTTTTCCGCTGCTTTGCATTCTCAATTTCAGAGAGTACCATCCCGCCGTAAGGTGTCGCTATCGTTGTCGAAGAGGCTATTTTAAGAATCTTATATGGATTTGACAGGAAAAGAGGGCACCCTCCGATTAACTCTCCGTCTGCGTAGCATCCAAGAAGGATCAGCGTCCGATCCTGCAGCGAGGCATTACGTACTAGCCAGTCGCTCGTATGAAATACCGTCCCCTCTGCCGAACCGGCAACCAGCGCATCCCAAAGGTGCAGTTCATCGCCCTTGACTTCCTCCACTTCAAGCGCTACCATACCCTGGGCACCAGGCTCGCCTAGGGATGTACTTCCCATTAAATATTTCGGCTTTCGGTGAGCATTTTTTTAGACCGGTAGAGCAGTGAAGCTTTCTTTGAAAGAAGGACGGTCCTTGAGAGGATCGGTATATGATCAGCCCCGAATTTCACTTTGTACCGGAAGCGGCGATTGTTTGGATCTATTCTCTGCCGCCCGAACGATACCTTTTCATACCCGTTTTCCCATGCCCAGTTCACGCCCTCCCAGTAAAGGTACAGGCTCGGGGAGTATTTGTTCGGGAGGTTCCGGTTGAGAGCGAGGTACTCGAAATAGGCGGTCTTCTGATCGGGGTGGAGTATTGCCAGATTCCCGCCGGCAAATGAATCTTCGCTTGTTAAAAGCGCAACTCTCAGTTCCTCTGGTGAAAACGAGTCTATGAGTTTCTGAAAGAAGGATAACGGTAGAATCTCTCCGTTTATATGATTCAGGTTTTCTGCATAGTAATGATAAAATCTCTCGATATCACGTTTATGGTCGATCTTCTGAACCTCAAACTCTACCTTCTCGAATGCACGGATCTTGTACCGGTCATCCTTTGACAGTGTGCTCTGCCAGAGGGTATCCGGAGGCTTATGCTTCAGGTTTACCACCATATTGCCTAGATTTTCATTTGGGAAGTTGTCATACTCTATTCTGTCAATGATCTCCGGATTATACGTGGTGAAATGGAGGAATGAGTAATCCTTCGCGAAGAGCGATAACAGATCGTTGATCCGCCGGATATCGAAGGTGTCTGCCAGAATAGGCTGAGTGTACTCGGAATAAGGGATGGTGTTCAGACCCCGGAAAAAGCCCGTCTTTTGCTCGATAAACGGACATATGCCGACGATATGCTGTTCGTCCAGAATAAGGTAGTACTTTAGGTTCAGTCGAAATATATCCTCCAGAATAGTCTTCCATCGTACACTGTGGAAGGGTGTCCCCTCCCCGCACTGACGGTTGAACTCTTCCCACCCGTCTGCGTTATACTCTGATAATGCCTCAATGGAATACGTCATGGGAGCACCACCTCGCAAATAATAAGCATAATACTTTCTCTCGTTCCCTGTGGTGGGTCATCCGCGGCCCATATCGATACCGCCACCGGGGGCTTCTCTCCAAAAATCCCTCTTCCTTCTTGGATATAATTTAGACGCGGAGACGGGCGTCGGGATGATCGGGTTTCCATGGGAAATCCCGGGACGTTGTTTAGTGAGGGTTTTCAACCGGAATACCGCTGCAGGACGTCCAGTTCCTCTCTCCGGGTAAGGGGCCGGGAGAGCGTTTCGGGAGGCGTCGGCATACGGGGAATCACATGGTTGAAAGGCTCCGGTTCTCCCGCAGTCGAGCCTTCCCGCATTGATTATAGAGGCGTATATACCGACAGCACCCGGATGAGAACCAACCGCTTCGTGACCGATCCCATCGACCTGAGCGTATGGCATCCGTCAGTGTATGAAACGGTATACTTCGACGCCGTAGTTTGAGTAAACCTTATCCTCTACGAAGAGTTTCCGTGAGATCTTCAGAATATTTTCCTCTGTAGGCAGGTAGGGTTGGAGACTCTCCGGGTCGAACTCGTCATACGTCCCGAGGAGCAGTCCGTTCTTCAGGAACTGACCTTGAGGAATGATGATGTATCCGTGCTCGCCCGGGGTTTCCAGCGTGCTCTGCAGCCAGTAATTGCTATACACCGGTATAGTATAGTATGGTAGACCCAGGTTTTCAGATCCGTTGAACTTCTGCCGGTAGAAGAATCGCCATGTATAGTAATCCGAGTGCAGGGAAGACCCGCTTGGAACCATCGTTAATATGTGATCAAACCCGATCATCTCATCCTGGGTAAAGGAGTAGCGTATGTGACTCGGTTCGTCCTTCACAAGCCCAAGGGAACCGATACCGAAGATGACGACCAGCGTGATCAGCAGTATCCCGCTCCATCGTGGCGTTCTTCTCCCGGTAGACAGGTATTTGGCGAAGATGTACATCCCGACTCCCATGGCGAGGGCGAGAAACGGCAGGAACAGAATTGCGAACCGGTCCATGCGAAGCACTTCGACGAACTGGAATACCGTAGTAAGAATATTCGGAACGTTCAGGAGTACCGCTGCCAGTCCCAGCATACCGAATACGATCGAGTACCTCGGCTGTTGCTTCCATATGAGGTAGATTGATCCGAGCAAAGCGAAGAAAACGATGAGCAGAATATCCAGCCGGTTCACGAGGAAACTAAGGCCTAGGTGCTCAACGTTTGCAAAGACGATACTTTTATAAAGGGTCGACTCTGTGCGTGGGAGCAGCTCCCATATGAAGGAGTACGCAACGAAGAACCAGTAGGTGGCAAAAAGGGCGATAGGCACTGTCAGAAATACCGGGTTCACGTGCTTTTTGTCTCGGACGAACAGTTCGAGGATAAAGAGGAGTCCGAGCAGGATGATGATCATGGGTGTGGAGATCTGGTGCGTGAGCAGAATGAAGACGAACGTGATGACGACGAGAGCTCTCCTGGCGGCGGGTCTGGTAACGGCAGAATCTATGTCTGATTTTGGATTTGCCAGGGAGTAGAGCAGGTACAGGAGGATCAGGAACCCGACATAGGCCATGGTTCTCGTCACCATATATGTGCCGTAGTAGATGACACTGGCATTCATGGCATATGCAAGGACGATCAGGAGAGAGATCTGCTCGTTTTGGAATATCCTGTCGACCAGGTAGTACAGGAGCGGTATCGTGCCGACGTAAATCAGGCCGGTGGTGATAAAGAGGGAAGTCTGGATATCCAGGCCGAGGGTGAGCGAGGAGAGAGCCACAAATATGTGGTAGAGGGGAAAGTTTGTGTAATTACCGAGGTCAGGTGGGATGATATGCCCGGATAGGTAGGTGATGGTGGACATGTAGATATGCGGCATTGTATCCGTAGCGCCGAAATAGAGCGCCGACCGAAGAGTATAACTGTAAATGGTGACCGCGAGGGTGAGCATGCCCTCTACGAGCACTACCGCGGGGAGTATCCTCTTCGATAGTATCTGGACGAGGATTATGGCATACAGGATAAGAACCGCTACAAGGCCCCACCTGGAGTCGACGGGGGTGATGAGAAAGACGGGGATGGTGAACATATAGAGCAGCCCGAATAGCAGTGCGGATTTTGAGGGATTATACGAAAATAGCCCGATCTTCCCTGACAGATCAATCTCCTTCCTTTTGATGAGGATGAACGCAAAAGACCCGATGATTGCCGGAACCGCAAGAATCGAGCCGTTGATCAGGTAACTCATCCTGTCAATGAGAACGCTGAAAATGAAACCTGCTACATACGTGATCAGTATCAGGTACGGGAAGACCCCGGCCAGTCTCTCCAGGAATCGAATCTTCATGCCAAACCTCTACTCTCCCTCTGGATGAGCGACTCCCTTCTGAACTCAAACCTTATAAATTTCAGCTATCAGTTGTCGCCTTGCATGGTGAAAAGGTGCAGTCACGCATCTCTCTGTGGAATCTCCCTGATCCGGTGCAGGTTTCTTCTCCTTACTCTCTGCTGGGTGTTTCATTTCCACGTGCATGATCCTGGATATATCCTCTGCAGGAGATCTGGCCCGGCTATGGAACATGTATGCGCATACTCGCCGGTCATGTCTACACTCCTCGCAAAATTCGGGCAAGAACTCGTTTTTTCAAAAAAATGGCGATTTCCTAAAATTATATATACCTGTTTATATTACTTGCTACCGAGGTCGGAGATCAGATCGTGATAGTCAGAGGCAACGCCATCACCACCATCAGAGCCGTCGCATCGGCAGAACCAAAAGGCGCAGAGGTGAGCTTTCTGCTTCTGTTCCCGGATGCTATCCAGGAGTCCTGTCTCTGCCTCCGGGGCTCTCCCGGGGATCTGGCTGTGTCAGCATGGAGAGTTTAGGGATGAGGTGAAGCATGAAGATCGCGTTTTTTGATGTCTACAATCCGGTTCCTATCAACAGCGGTGGCGACTGGTACAGATTCTATCTGCTCTCTGAGTTAGGAAAGGGGAACGATGTATGCGAGTATTACGCACTGGATGTCGAAGGCAAGGAGGGTTACCTGCCTCCTGAAACAAACTTCAAGATGCAGTATCTGGCATCAAAACTCCCCTTCATCAGGCAGTCGAAGTTTTTGAGTATAATGAGGCCGGAGTATCTCCTGACCCGGCCTTCATCCGGGATTCGTACTCCCGATGCAGTCTTCTTCAGTGTTTTTTACTATCATATCGCAAGACGGATTGCGAACAGGAGTCATATTCCGAAAATTCTTATTATGCATAATGTCGAATGGCAGTACCTCAAAACGAATAACTCCCCGTTGTTTATGCCGATGAGACTCTACGAAAACCACGTTATCCGAAACGCTGATGCAGTCGTTACGATCTCGCTCAGTGATTATGAGTATGTAAAAGGACTGATTGACGAAGAGAAGATCTTTTACATCCCTCCTCAGGTTGATACCGACCTGTTCAACCCTCATGGATCACGTCATGAGTTCGGCGGTGATAAATTCAACCTCCTGTTCTATGGCAGCCTTGATAGGGATCAAAACCATGAAGCATTACGATTCATCGTCCAGGAGCTGGTTCCAACCATCAGCAATGAAGATCTGGATGCAAAGGTCAGGATGAACATCTTCGGGTCGGGAACCCCGCCGGAACGCTTCAACCTGAGAGAGAATAACCACATTAATTATATGGGGCCGGTTGAAAAGCCTGGCGACTATGTACGGGCGGCCGATGCCGTTATTGTTCCCCTGAAAAACCAGGGTGGGATGAAGATACGGATACTTGAAGCATTGGCGTGCGGCAGGCCTGTCATTGCATCCTCGCAATCCATACAGGGTCTTCCGGCAGCTCTGCAGGAGTACGTACTTACTGCTGATTCCGTCCGTGAGTATATCGACACGGTGAGAATGCTCATTGAAGGGAGTATTTCACCTGCAATAAATGCAGATGCGGTTCTCCAGTCACTGAAGGGGAGATCCGTTGATGATTTAATAACGCATCTGAGAGGAGGAACCATCCCGGAACTCCCCTGGTCATGACGGCAGTGCTGGATCTGACAGTGGAATGACCCGCCCAAACCGCGTCACCCCGGTTGAATCGGCTCATCCTGGGTATCCCGGTACCGGTGCGGCATGTGAGACGATAGACCGGAGATCTACACTGCCGGGATGGACTATACCGGGACGGATCGTTCGGACGAGCCGTTCATCGCACTGGAGGACGATCGTTCAGGAGCTGAGTGTACAGCGTAAGGTACCTCGGACCCACAGCCTCAAAGGTGAAATTGGGACTGATAGAGAGTGCATGTTCCATCATTCCCCTGCACCGCTCGGGATCGCTCAGCAGCTCTCGGGTCTTTGTGACGATCTCCTCTTCGGGGGTATACCGGTCGAACAGGAGTGAGCACCCGGAGATCTCTTCAGAAGACTCAACAGATGCCCGAACTACCGGGATCGCCCCGCAACGGAGGGATTCGAAGAGTTTGTTCGGTGAGCTTGTGATCCAGTACGTCGTCTCCGGTTTGACGAAGAGAAATCCTACGTGCGATCGCTCGGTGAGCCGCTGGGTCGTGTCTCTGGCCACATATCCCTGGTGGAAGCGGAATCGCTCCCCGTACTGCTCCTGGAGCGGCAGCATCATCCGCTCGAGTTCCGCATCGTTCCCATAGGAAGGCCCGCCGATGAAGCATGTGGTCTTCGGTATCTGGCCTAATACCTCCGACGCGACCTTCAGTAGAAGTCCTATGTCCCGGTCGTGGGGGTTGAGGGATCCGATGTAGAGCAGGTTCATAGAAGAATCACTGCCGAACGATCGGGCTTTCTCCTGGATGCATGCCTCATCGTAGATGTCGGCAAGAGGGTAGTTCGGTACCTGTGTGGAGGCTGCTCGGGGAAACAGCGATCCGAGGCCGGAGTTGCCCCCGAGACTGGCATGGACGACCCCGTCGATACTGTCTCGGGCAAGGATCTCGTACATTCTATGGATGGTCGGAACAGGCAGCCGGGTTTTCTTATAGAACACCTCGAAAAACTCGTGTCTGTCGTATACGATTTGTGCGTCCCGGAGATGATCCCTTTTCATCATCATCGCAACCCGCAGAAGGCCGGGATCGTGAACATGCAGCACCGTCGGGGCAGCCGGGTCTACATCCAGAGCTTCGAGTGCTTTCTGTATCCGTGGGGAGAAGAGGGAGGGGAAGAGGTACATCGTATTGAAGCAGAGTACGTTTGCAAGGCGCATCGTGGAAAACGGTGGTTTGATACGGTAACCCTTTTCGCCGTACAGAGAGAAGCGGCCGGGCTTGAGGGTGGGAGCGAAGAGGCTGAAGTGGAGGCGAAAGACATCTCCGGTATGCCGCAGTAGATACGTTATATGCCGGGCCAGCCGCCCGTCTTCCGGCTGATGCTCGTCCAGAATAATGACGTTCATCTTTGCATGCACCTCATGCCCTCTGTTGGTTCCCCCGGTGCTCACGCGAGCTCCCGGTAGATCGATGAGAGTCTCTCCTCCATGATCCCCCAGCGGAACAGGTTCTCATAGGCTGTCCGTGCGTTCACCCCGAGCCTGTTTCTCAGGTTTACGTCCTCTTTCAGGCGCAGGACCGCTTCCCTGAAAGCATCGGGATCCCCGAAAGGAACGATCACGCCGCACCCCGTATCCCTGACAACGGACGTCATCGAACTGCCGTCATTCACGATGATCGGTTTACCGCAGAGCATGGCCTCGAAGAGCTTGTTCGGGCTGGCGAAGCGATTGTTGGGTACCTGCGGGTCGTAGAGGGCGAAGAGGAGGTCTGCCTCCATGGTTTTTGCCAGGATCTCCCTGTGCGGGGTCCACGTGAAGGAGAGCTGGATATTCTCGGAACTGCTGCAGATCTCCTGGAGCTTCCGGCTGTATTGCTCGGAGCACGGCCCGAGAATGGCGAGGTGTACGCCCGGGAGATCCCGAACGATCCGGCAGACCTCGTCGAGGTACCGGTCTTCCTGAACGTTGCCCCCATAGAAGATCCTGAATTGACCGTCGGAGTTCTCCAAAGAGATCCCGTCGATCGTGCTCTCTGCCGGAGAGTTTGCAATGATGGCGACCTTTTCTGCAGTGAGACTGCCCACCTGCTCTATTCGTGCCGGATCCGGGAGAATTACCCGGTCCGCATACTGCATCAGATACCTATCGATGGCCGATACGTATCTCTTTGAGAGATCCGGGAAGAGGGGAAACTGGATCATCTCGGCATAGAAATCATAGATGTCATATACGACCTTCTTCCCCCTCAGTCTCCCGACGAGGAGTGCCGGCACATAGGTGTCGAAGTCAGCTGCATGAACGACGTCAAACTTCCCGAATGCGAGGTGGAAGGTGATGAAGAGCCACCACAGGGGCAGGTACAGCATGACACGGAGATCGTCCGGCTGTACCTGCACCCGGAATTTCTTTAGTCCGTTGCTATCTTCGTCGCGTGACTTCGGCCTCCTCCCCCTGTCCCAGACAAGAAAGCAGACCGAGTGGTCGTGCTTTCGGAGAGCTTCCGCTTCTTTCTCGAGTCTCGTGTCCGGGTAGTGGGAGCGAATCATCAGTACCTGTACCATACGAATCCTACAGTTCTGCATCTCCTGGCTGCGGGGGTTCCTGTTCCTCAATGGTATAAATACCTGCAGGATGGGTTGCGCGTCTGCCGCACCTCCCCCGGGGGACCTCTCCCCGTGCCGGAAGAGAGTGTTGCAGTACTCTTTCTGCACGGCGCCGGTGCCCGTGGCCGACCGGTGCCCGGCAGGGCAGGGGTGATACTGACATAGTCGCCACGGGCGCTGCGGATGGGGCATCTTCGCAAGAGAAAAGGTAATGGGGGAGTTTACACGAGGCTCGTCGAGATGATCCTCTGCTGGAGAGTTGTCAGGATCTCTCCGGAAGGGCCTTTGTTCGCTCCGATGTACATACGGGTGTTGATCTGGTCGCTTGTAACGCCGGTGCGCCCGATCGGAGCGCCGGTGTACTCGATCCAGTTGTAATCGATGTATGCACCGCTCTTCGGGATCCCGCGAACGGCGATGCAGTAACTGGTCGTGCTGATGGCTTTAAACGTATTATTGTGAATGATCAGCTTGTTACCGGCGACGTTCCCGGACGCGGTGGCTATGCCGTGCATATCCACGACGTGAGCGTTGTTGCTCGCAGGAAAGTTCGGGCCGAAGAGGTTGTAGCGCACTTCATACCCGTTGTCGACATGCCCGGTGCCGGCGATCGCGTGGCGGCAGTAGTCGAACGTGTTCGCCTCGATCAGGCAGACGCCGCCCTGTCCGACCTCGACACCGTAGCCGAGACCGCTCATCTGACAGTGGTGGATGTAGTTGTGGTGGACGTAGCCGCCGGTCTTCATGTCGGAGACCCCTGCTGTGCGGTAGATGCTGATTGCAGCGCCGCTCCAGCTGAAGAGCTCACAGTTGTCCACCTCAAGGTTCCGATATGCGGAGTAAATTCCGTAAGCCGGGTGCCCTATGCCTTCGATTGTCGTATCCGGCCCCTCGATACGGAGGCCGGTGATCCGCACCTGTTCTCCTCCTGCAATAAGTGCGACCGGGTGCTGTGGATCCGCCGCCTCCACGGAGATTCTTCCGCCCGGAGAGATCGGGGGATCACCCATGCCGGTACCTTCGGGAACCGTAATGTATGCTCCGCCCGATGCCGTGGGATCCGGTTCTCTCTCCATAGGGGGTGAGAGTGTTCCTGATTCTGCCTCTATCCGGATATCTCCCGCTTCATTCTGCGTTTCGACGTTCGTCTCCGGGACATATGTTGGTACGGCTGTGATAAGGATCTGGTCGAGCTTCGCGCCGTCCTCCCGCCACTGGACGGTCAGGGTCTGCTGTCCTGCGGAGAGGTTGTGGGTTCCCTCCCTGATCCAGTGCCAGTCAAAACCCGGTTCCATGTCCCACCGCCGTGTCTCCTCGCTGTTCATCCGTACCCAGAACGAGTTATCGTTCTCATCAGGCGCAGATACAAGACCCCAGAGGGTATACTCCCCCGGTTCCTCGATGGTGAACGAGTATATTGTCGATCCTGCTCCGTTTTCCGCTCCCCGGTTGCTTGCAAGGGTCACACCGGAGGGAATGGTCACCGTCGGTGTATCCGTAAGATCGATCACGGCGTTTCCATCGATGTATATTACATCTCCGCTATCTGCATTCCTGAGAGCGGTCAGGAGCTCGTCCCGGGTCGTGACGGTAGAGTTCACCTGTGGGTCTATCGGTGTGATGATCTCGCCGTAGCCATCGCCCCCGCCGATGGGGTTGCTGGTTGGGTTCGATTCGGCACCGAAGGCCTTCTCCTGATCGGCCGATACGAATGCCGACTCCGGGGCAGCTGCTCTAGAAGTTGCTGTAGCGAGAGTCAGTGCAGATTGGACGACCAGAACTGCGCCGATCAGGATCAGAGCAATAAGTACTACTTTTTTTGCATGCACCCAAATCCTGTGCTTGGTAAACCTTTTCTGTAATAAATTTTTACTGCAGATCAAACGGCCCGGGAGGTGCAGCATCTGCTGATCGGGATGGTATCTGCACTTTTCATTGCGGTTCCGGCTTTTTGCTACATGTACGGGGTGTAACAGAGAGCCTCTGAGACTTATTCGGGCACGAGTCCGGGAACTCGACATTTTGCCCCGTAGAGAGGCTGGTTGTCACCGGTCGGTCATCCTTTTGGCCGCCTGCATCTGTTACGATCAGTGCCTGCTTCTGCATGGGGACGCCAGCGGTGGTGCTATCGATCATGATTGCGGTATGAGAGCCGTCGCGAGGAGCCCGGTTGCAGTCGCTGGAGTTGTATTCCAGTAGGCCAGGTTCAGGTATGCCGAATGCCGACGGTGTGCGCGTAGGTGTGTGCTACACGTTCGCCACAAAAAAAGGAGGTGAGGAGGGAGTTCATGAAAGGCTCGTCGAGATGATCCTCTGCTGAAGGGTCGTCAGGATCTCTCCGGAAGGGCCTTTGTTCAGCCCGATATACATGCGGGTGTTGATCTGGCTGCTTGTAACGCCGGTCCGCCCGATGGGAGCGCCGGTATACTTGATCCAGTTGTAATCGATGTATGCGCCGGTCTTGGGGATCCCGCGAACGGCGATGCAATAGTCGGTCGTGCTGATCGCTTCAAACGTGTTGTGATGAATGACCAGTCTGTCGCCGGCGACGTTCCCGGACGAGGTGGCTATGCCGTGCATGTCCACGACGTGAGCGTTGTTGCTCGCAGGAAAGTTCGGGCCGAAGAGGTTGTAGCGCACTTCATACCCGTTGTCGACGTCTCCTGTTCCGGCGATCGCGTGCCGGCAGTAATCGAACGTGTTCGCCTCGATCAGGCAGACACCACCCTGTCCAACCTCTACGCCGTAGCCGAGACCGCTCAGCTGGCAGTGGTGGATGTTGTTGTGGTGGATGTACCCGCCGGTCTTCATGTCGGTTACCCCTGCTGTCCCGAAGATGGCGACTCCTGCATAGCCCCAGCCAAATATCTCACAGTTGTCCACCTCAAGATTCCGAGCGGAGGCGAAGATTCCGAATCTCTGCGGGCTTGACATGCTGTTGTCGGGTCCCTGAATCCGTAGACCGGTGATCCTCACGTTCTGTCCGGTTACCTTGAACAGGGTGGTATACCAGTCAGGCCCGCTGCCGGACTTGTCGCTCTGGTAGATCCGTCCGCCTGCTGCCCCATTCTCGCCCCGGTTACTCGCGATGGTAACGCCGGCAGGCACCTGGACGCTGAAAGAGCCACTCATGTCGATGTTTGCGTTTCCTTCGACATAGATGATATCGCCGGATCCTGCACTCTGCAGAGCTGAGAGCAGCTCGCTCTTCGTATCGACGATGAAATCTGCGTCGTTCCGGCTGACCATGTTCTTATACCCGCTGCCTCCGCCGATGGGATTGCCGGTCGGATTGGCATTCGCCCCGTACACATCCTGGGCGGGGGTGGGCGTTGGGGTTGGTGTCTTTGTGGGCGTCGGTGTCACGGTGGGGGTCGGTGTCGGCGTCGGTGTTGCCGCTGTTGCGAACACGACGTACGCCAGGTCAACCGACCCGGTGTCCATGCTGATCTGCATGGTGTGCTTCCCGCTGGTGAGCGGAATCTGCACGGTGGTCGGGTTGAACGTATACCAGCTGCCGGTGTTCGGCACGTTGACGGTCGCGACCTTCTTCCCGTCCACCAGAACCGAGAAGGTTTTGGCGCTCTCGGTGGTGCTCGTGTAGAACGTGGCAGCATAGGTGCCCGTCGTGGCTACCGTTACCTCGGAGAACTCGATCCATTCTCCCGGATAGGTGTAGGCAATAACCGGGACGTCAAGGCCGGTTCGCTCGCCGATGTCCACGTCGGTGTTGTCGGTGCGGTACGTGTAGCCGCCCTGGTTGCCTGCCACGGTATCGTGGTAGGCGAGCCCTTCTCCGCCGAGGTCGAAGTCAACGAAGTTGACCCGGCCGGGGATGGCGTGTGCCTTATACGGCTCCTGCGTCGGCACCGGGATCGGCGTCGGCGTCACGGTGGGTGTCGGTGTCGGCGTGGGCGTGGGCGTGGGCGTCGGTGTTGCCGCTGTTGCGAACACGACGTACGCCAGGTCAACCGACCCGGTGTCCATGCTGATCTGCATGGTGTGCTTCCCGCTGGTGAGCGGAATCTGCACGGTGGTCGGGTTGAACGTATACCAGCTGCCGGTGTTCGGCGCGTTGACGGTCGCGATTTTCTCCCCGTCTACCCGGACCGAGAAAGACCTGTCGCTTGCGGTGGTGCTCGTGTAGAACGTGGCAGCATAGGTGCCCGTCGTGGCTACCGTTACCTCGGAGAACTCGATCCATTCTCCCGGATAGGTGTAGGCAATAACCGGGACGTCAAGGCCGGTTCGCTCGCCGATGTCCACGTCGGTGTTGTCGGTGCGGTACGTGTAGCCGCCCTGGTTGCCTGCCACGGTATCGTGGTAGGCAACGCCTTCTTCACCGTAGTCGAAATCAACGAAGTTGACCCGGCCGGGGATAGCGTGTGCCTTGTAGGGTTTCTGCGTATCGGAGGATCCCTCCGGACTTAAGGTGAAACTGGTGGTAACGGTCTCTCCGGCGAGTGCCGTGACCGTCTTTGCGGTCGGTGTGGCGTAGTCTGGGAGCGTGACATATACTTCATGAGCTCCGGGTGCGATCCCGGTGAGCGTATATGGTGTTACTTTCCCGGTGTCTGCCCCGTCCAGATAGATTCCGGCCCCTGACGGTGTCGATGAGATGGTCAGGCCGGCTGGCTCGGGATTGGAGACCTTTACCTCGACGGGAGCCTTCAAGGTGTAGGCTCCGGGTTGAAGGAGTACGATGCCATTGCTGACAGCTTTCAGTGCAGTTTGAACGACTCTGTCGTCATCTGTTCCAGCTGTTCCGTTGCTGATCACCTGGCCGTTGCTGTCTTCCGCAACGATCATCGTGCCGTCGATGTACACAGTGATGTCGTAGGCATCTGAAGACACCGCCTGGCTTTCTGCAGCCAGTGCCGGTGAAACCAGTGCAAAAGCCGTGCACAGGATCAAAGCCGTAAGTAGGGTTGTTCTCATGCATTCTTCTCCTTAACTGCCTTCTGGAGGGTTCTGGTTCGTCTCCAGAAGGGCGCTGAGAGGGTCTTCCCCTCAGTAGTTTGTTACCGATTCTAATATTTATAGTAACTACATTTATAATCGCTTAGAATGTCGCTTAATTTTAATATTGGAGATTTTTTTACGGCGAATATTCTATTATATTGTGTTTAAGATAGAATTTATCTCTAGGTGGTTTTATATGTTGATTTGTGCGGCTGACCGCCAGACGGCCCCGTCTTCCTCTTGCGTCAATAATTTCGGGATTTATCTCGATCGAGTTCCGCTAATCGTCTATTTCCTGTATTCCGGGAACCATTGCCGTTAGTCTGCTTTCATGCCCCAATCTGAAATAACCTCTTTCGAAGATCTTCCGGAGAGAGTGCGCCCGTAATCTGTTGTATTTCCAGATCTACGGGTGTTATTAGGTTTAAATCGGGAACACGGCTTAAGATCCGCGCACCGGTCTTAAAAAGGCAAATACGGTTTTGGCCTGAGCCGCCCCGAGTTCTGGGTGGTTGCTCTCGAGGGATCAATGCGCCCATTTCCGGCACGGCATTCTCTATGCGAAATCGGGGAGTGAGTGGTCACTGTATGAGCAAAACGGGCGAAACGGAAGTTTTGCACATCCGGGATAAGTACGCAGATCCCTGGTGGCAAGAGTGTCTATCTGATGCTGCGGGTCTGTCCGGCTCTCAAAGACCCTGAACGAACCTGTTGTACGAGTGGCGGCGCTTCATATCACCGTTACGTCCGCCCCGGTATTTCTGGCCTTCGTAAGGACGATGGATCCCCCGGGATCGCCGAGCACATCTCTCGCCGCCCTGATGACGTCGTCCATACCGGAGTCGCCGATGGCATAGACCGTCGGGCCGAACGAGCTTAAGCCCGCTCCTGCGGCACCCGCGTCGGTCAGCGCCTCTAGAAGCGACGGGACAACCGGCGGCTGCACGGTGAGTTCCACTTTCTTAAAACCCAGGTGCTGGATCCGGTTTACGGCGGTGCCGAAAGCGTCCAGGTCGTGCTCGATCAGCCCCGGGATCAGCCGCATCAGCACTTCGTGGCAGAGTTCCCGCACCTCGCCGAGGGGCACGGGGCAGTGCGTCCGGAAGAGATCGAGCTCGGTCGTCCCATGCACGCCGGCGCCGCCGTTCGGTGTGACCAGCAGAATCTGCCAGTCTTCGGGAAACGGGTGCCGGGCGATGACGGGCGGGGGCTCAACCCCGCGGGATGCGGCGGACGGCCGGAAATCCACTTTCCCGCCGGGCTGCCCGAACCGGTGTCCGCCGTCGAGGACAAAACCGCCCTGCTCGAAGACCGCCGTGCCGATGCCGGAGGTTCCGCCGCGCCCGACGACTTTCGCAAGGTCGCGGGCTGCGGCTTCCCGGTCGTAGAGTCTGCAGAGGGCTGTTCCCGCACCAAGGGCAAGCGCCGTCCCGCTGCCGAGGCCGACGTGCTGCCGGGCCGTATCATGCACCGTTATCTCCGCACCGCCCGGCAGCGAGAAGTGACCCCTCGTCGCCCGGGCGGCCTCCCCGACACGATGCCGGGTATCATCGTCGCCTCCGTATACAGCAAGTTCGCTGCTCCCTCGTGCGTCGAGGATAGTGGCGGGATGATCGAGCGCTATCCCGATGCCCCCGTCCACCCTTCCAAGGCTGCCGTTCATGTCGAGCAGGGTGATATGAATGCGGGACGGTGCGTTCACCAACACCCGCTTCCCCTCGGAAAAGGCGGTGGAGGGGAATATCTCCTCGATGGCGATCAGCGGCTGACGGTTGTGAATGATGCGGTACTTCCGCGACAGCAGCGCCTGTTGCAGATGAATGTTGAACGTCCTGCCGAGCTGCGGGTCGGCGGGGATGGTACGGGCGTCGGTGATCTCCCGCCGCGACTCGATCCGGTGCTTTCGTAAGATCCTGCCGATGGGGATATCCGCCCTGAGGAGATCGTCTCTGAAGCCGGGTGCGAGACGCCGGAGCGGCGTGAAGGAGACGGCGTAGATGAGGGTATCTCCGGTCAGACCGTCTTTCAGTTCCACCACCCGGTAGTTGACGGCTTCGCCCGGTTCGATCCCGAGTTCCGCGGCGGTCTCCGGGGCTGCCGGCGCCACTTCCTGTATCAGGGTGACGATCTCGACGGGGTGGCCGGTCGCCATCTCGAGCAGGCTCGTCACCGAACCATCGGTGCCGAGCAGCACCTTCTGGAGCGGCGCGAGGTGCCCGATCTCGTCTTCGATCCTCTGGATCTTCTCTGAAATATCGATCGGTGCCGGTGCTTTCATGGTCGTCCGGTTATCTCGAGAAGAGCATCTCAAGGAAGTCCACAGCCTGCACAAGGCCGTACGATCCCGATGCCGCTTCTCTCTCGGTGAAGGCGCGGCAGCCATCGGTTCCCTTCCCGAGGACGGCGAACGGCACGGGATCGCGGCTGTGCGTCCTCGTGCGGATCGGCGTCGGGTGGTCGGGGAGCACCGCAACCACGAGGTTGGGGACGTCGAGGATCAGCCCGATGACCTCGTCGAGCCGCTCGATCGCCCGCACCTTCTCTTCGACGCTCCCCATATGGCCTGCCTCGTCCGGAGCCTCGACGTGCATGTAGACGAAGTCGAGGCGGCCGAGAGCTTCGGCGGCGTAGCGTGCCTTGGCCTCGTAGTCGGTGTCGAGGTATCCCGTGGCGCCGGGGACGGTGATCACCTCCATCCCGGCGAGCCGTGCAATGCCGCCGAGAAGATCGACCGCCGAGATCATCCCGCCGGCAAGACCGTACTTGTCCTGGAATTGGGGGAGGTAGGGTCTCTTCCCGCCGCTCCACGGCCAGATCTGGGTCGCGGGCAGTTTCCCCGCCTGCACCCGGAGCCTGTTCGCCGGGTGATCGGCAAAGACCGCCCTGCTCGCCTCCATGCACCGGAGGAGGATTCCTGCATCTGCTCCCTTCGGGAGGTAGGGTTCGATCGGCTGGCCGACGATATCATGGGGCGGTGTGGTGGCGGCGCCCTCTCCGCCCGGCACCACCATCAGGTTCCGGTAGCTGATACCGGGGTAAAACCGAACCTCTCCGAGTACGGCATCGAGGTCCCGGAGGAGCTGTGCACCTTCGCCGCTCGATATATGCCCGGCGTTGAAGTCCTCCATCACGCCGCCTTCGATCGTGACCAGGTTGCACCGGTAGGCGACGTCGTCCTCGGCAAGATCGACGCCCATACTTGCCGCCTCGAGCGCTCCCCGGCCGGTGTACGACTCTGCCGGGTCATACCCGAGGATTGAGAGGTTGGCGATATCGCTCCCGGGCTCGAACGCATCGGGCACCGTCTGCAGAAGGCCGCATCGTCCCTCTCTGGCTATCCAATCCATATTCGGCGTGCGGGCGTATTCGAGTGGGGTCACCCCGCCGAGTTCCTCGAGCGGCTCGTCGGCCATACCGTCGCCGAGGATGACGATATACTTCATGCCAGCCCTCCGATGATCCCGACGGTTGCGAGAGTGGTTATCAGTGCGGCGATCAGAATGCCTGCGGCGATGGTGGGGAGCGCATAGCGGAAGCGTATCCCGAAGACGAAGGCCGCAGCACAGGCGGTCCACGCCCCGGTCACCGGGAGGGGCACTGCCACGAACGGCATCAGGGCGAGAGCGCCCCACTTCTCGAACCGCTCGCTGTGTTTCCTGGTCCGGTCAAAGAGCCAGGTGAAGAACCGCTCAAAGTGCCGTGAGTGCGTGGAGAGAAAGATCGAGACCGGTTCGAGCAGAAGCAGCACGACGATCACCGGGATGACGTTGCCGACGAACCCGAGGAGGAACGCCTCCGGTGCGGTGAACTGGCCGGAGAGTATGGCCGGGGGGATCGCGTAGCGCGCCTCGACGAAGGGCAGAGCGCTTGCAATCATCAGGAATAGTGCTGAAGCAATATCCATTCGTCCCTCCGCTACACGAGCATGGCGCGAACGGCCCGGCGCACGCTCTCCCGTGACGTGATCTCCGGCTCCCAGCCGAGTCCCTTCAGTTTATCGATCGCAAGCTGCATCCTCGGGACGTCGCCGACCCAGCCCCGGCTGCCGCCGGTGAACCGGTACTGCACGTCGGAGAGATTCATCTCTCGGGCGACGATATCGGCTATTGTCACGACATCGATCCAGTCTTCGGATCCGATATTGAACGTATTGACCGGACTTTTTGAATGCGCGACCCCGAATTCCAGTGCCCGGATGCATTCGCCGACGTCGAGGTAGGACTTCGTCTGCCGTCCGTCGCCGAGGATCTCGAGTTCCTGTGGGTTCGCCCGCAGCTTTCTGATAAAGTCCCAGATGACCCCGTGACCGCTCCGCTCCCCGATGATATTGGCAAACCGGTAGACCCATGCGTGCATCCCGAAGGAGTGACAGTAGGATGAGATAAGCGCTTCGCACGCAAGCTTGCTCGCCCCGTAGACCGAGATCGGTTCAAGCGGCGAGTACGTCTCGGGTGTCGGGATGATGGCGGCCTCTCCGTAGACGGTCGAGGTCGAGGTGAAGACGAGTTCCGGCACCCCGCATGCCCGCATCGCTTCGAGCACCCGGTAGGTAGCGAGAATGTTGTTGTTCACCTGCGTATCCGGCGTAAGAGCGCTCTGCCGGACGTCGGGGTCTGCAGCCATGTGGTAGACCCGGTCGGCTCCGGCAAGGTGCTGCTGCCACCCGTCCCGGAGGAGGTTCTCTTCATAGAGCTCTATCCGTTCGCCTGCAAGGTGGTCCGCAAGGTTGTTCCGGCTTCCGGCACTGCAGTCGTCGATAACCAGAACTTCGTCTCCCCGAGCCGCCAGATAGTCTACGAGGTGCGAACCGATGAACCCGGCACCGCCGGTCACGATACAGAACATCATAGAATAATATGCCTTCCATGCTATAGGATTACTGCTTATGTATATCGGGATTGATCACGGGACGACAGCCATGCGTTTTGCATCCGAAGAGGCGGAGTTCAAGATATCACGCGAGAATGCCCGTACGTTCACTATTCGGGATCTCGAGCGGCTCTGCCCCCTTGGAGAGATCGACGGGGTCGCCGTCTGTTACTCGATGGGCGACGGTATCAGCGCGATCACCGATATCCGAAAGGTTGAGAACCGCGGCATCGTCAGCCGCGAAGGGGCGGGCAAGCATATCGGCGGAGGCACCCGGGTCTACGATGAGATAGCCCGGTCGGGTCTGCCGGCGGTCGTCGTCCCGGGGTTGCACCGCGGGTCGCCGACCGATCCTCGCTTCAAGGCCTACTCGCACCAGGCGAGCCCCGAGAAGATCGGTATCGTCTACGCGGTCGCACGCGACCTTGGCGGGGATCTTGTGGTCTGCGATACGAGTTCCAACACTGTTACGCTTCTCGTTACGGGCGGCCTTTTAACGGGCGCGTTCGACGCCTGCATCTTCGCGCCCGGAACGCAGCACGGGGCTCTCGACGTCGACGCTATCCGGAAAGTCGACCGGGGTGAGTGGACCGCGAACGAGGCGTTTCTGAGCGCCGGGGTGGACTACTCGGTGCCGGAGGAGCACCGGGTGGCGGCACTTACCATGTTCGCGGCGATGGAGTGTGCTGCGATGCTGCTCCTGAATCCCGACGCGAAGGTCGCGCTCGCCGGTTCCATGGGGCCGGTGCTCGCCGCCGGTGTCGAAGGCCTGCTCGGGCGTCCCGTGGCCGTCTACGACGAGTGGTGTGCGGCACGAGGGCTTGTGCGGATTGCCCGCGACGTTTTTACCGGGAAGCGCGAGATCCTTGGTCTTGCAGTCGATCTTTGATACCTGGCGGGCGCAGACGGTAAATAGGTGGAGAGCAGAAGAGAATATTCGGAGACTACGGTATGCCGGTTGACTGCTACAGTATTCTGGATCTCATGCTTCATGCGGCATCGCGGGTGGAAGAAACCGCCCGGGCCATCAGTCAGGACGAGGCGGCACAGTTCCTTGATGAGATCCTCTCCGCGAGCAGGATTTATGTCGTCGGTGCGGGCAGATCCGGGCTGGTGGGGAGAGCCTTCGGCATGAGGCTCATGCACCTCGGGTTCGAGTCTTATGTCGTCGGGGAGACGATCACCCCCGCATTCGGGAAGGGCGACCTGCTGGTAGCCTTCTCGGGCTCCGGTGAGACCAAATCCGTTGTGGAGACCTGTGAGATCGCCCGCGATCTTGGGGGGCGGATCGCACTTATCACCGCGACGCCGGACTCGTCGATCGGTCTGATCGCCGATGTCACGGTGACCCTCGGGAACCATGAGCTCCTGCGGCCGGACGTCCCGACCGACTTTGAGGTCCGCCAGCTCACGGGGCAGTACCGCTCTGCCTCCACTGAGATAACCCCGGCCGAGACCATCTTTGAGACTGCCGCCCTCATCTTTTCCGACGCCATTATAGCCGCCCTGATGGAGGTGCGGCACTGCTCGCTCGATGAGATCAGGGGGCGGTGGGCGAACGTGCAGTAAGGCCGTCTCCGTAGCCGGAGGGGCGGAGGGCTATTTTTCTGCTGCCGCCCGTGCCTGCTTATGCATCCCTGTTCCGGAGACAGCACTGCGCAGAGATCGCAGATTCGGCGGTCTTACTATCGGTCAGAACCCAGCCGAGCCCTTTTTATAGTATCCCGGGCTGATAACGCACTGCCTACGGTTTATTTATATTATTAATCATGTAAAATTATGAGGGGTTTCCATTGAGAGAGTTACGTATCCATGGAAGAGGTGGTCAGGGCTCTGTCACTGCGGCCGAGCTGATTGCGGTCGCCGCATTCGAGAGCGGCGTGTATGCACAGGCGTTTCCCGCCTTCGGCGTGGAGCGGCGCGGTGCACCCGTTCAGGCCTTCGTCCGTTTCAGCGACAAGAAGATCCGGCTCCGCAGCCAGGTCTACGAACCTGACTACGTCATCGTGCAGGACAGCACCCTGATCAAGGACGTGAACGTCTTTCAGGGGCTGAAAGATGGCGGCATTGCCATCATCAACACCGAAAGGGCTCCCGATGGCGGCCTTCCGGAGGGGGTTAAGGTGCTGACCATCGATGCGACATCCATTGCGCTCGAGGTGCTCGGCGTACCTATTACCAACACCACCCTGATGGGTGCCTTCGCCGCCGCTACCGGAGAGATCGAACTCGGGGCGCTTGAGAATGCGCTGCGGCACCGCTTTGCAGGCAGCATGGCGGATAAGAACGTCCTCGCTGCCCGGCGTGCGTACGAGCAGACCGGAGGTGTTCTCTGATGGCGCTGAACGTTGGCTGTGCCGCACGCCCCGGCCTGGCACGGAGGAACAAGACCGGTTCGTGGCGTGTCTTCAAACCGGTCTTCGAGTCCGAGCAGTGCACGAAGTGCGGGATGTGCGCACTCGTCTGTCCCGAAGGCTGTGTCCTCGAGACCGAAGGAGGGGAGTTCGTGCCCGATTACGAGTACTGTAAGGGCTGCGGCATCTGTGCGGAGATATGCCCGAAGAAAGCGATCAGAATGGAACAGGAGGAGAAGTAAATGCTGCAGATCACCGAAGGCTCTCATGCCGTTGCCGAGATCGTGAAGCTCTGCCGGCCGCAGGTCGTCGCAGCCTACCCGATCACACCGCAGACGCACATCGTCGAGGCGCTCGCCGATATGGTGGCGAACTGTGAGCTTGATGCCGATTATATGACCGTGGAGAGCGAGTTCTCCGCACTCTCCGCCTGTCTCGGTGCGAGTGCCGCCGGCTCGCGCACCTACTCGGCAACCACGTCGCAGGGTCTCGCCCTGATGTTCGAGGTCTGCTTCAACGTAGCCGGAATGCGCCTCCCTATCGTGATGTCGATCGTCAACCGCTCGCTCGGGGCACCGCTCTCGATCTGGAACGACCAGCAGGACTCCATCTCGCTGCGTGACTCGGGGTGGATGCAGCTCTACGCAGAGGACAATCAGGAGGCGACCGATCTCCATATGATAGCCTATAAGGTTGCCGAAGACCACAACATCCTCCTGCCGGCATTCGTCTGTTTCGATGGATTCATCCTCTCCCACACCTACGAACCGGTCGATATGCCGTCGCAGGACGAGGTGGACGCATATCTTCCGGCGTTTTCGCCCTACCAGCGGCTTGACGCGAAAGATCCGATCAGCATGGGGATGTATGCGACACCGGATTACTATATGGAGTTCCGCTACGAACTCGACCGGGCGATGCACCGGGCGGGAGATGCCATCAGGCGGGCGGGAGCCGAGTTTTCCGAACAGTTCGGCCGTGACTACAGCTCGCTCGTCGAAGGTTACCGCCTCGACGATGCGGATACCGCAATAGTGGCCATGGGCTCGATCTGCGGCACCGTCAAGGATGCCATCGACGAGATGCGTGACGCCGGACGGAAGGTGGGTCTCGCGAAGATCCGGACATATCGGCCGTTCCCGGCGGCAGACCTCACAAGAGCGCTCTCCGGGGTCTCCAACGTCGCCGTGCTCGACAAGAACATCTCGATCGGCGGCGGCGGCGCCGTCGGCACCGAGGTGAAGGCGGCCCTGGCCGGTTCGGGTATCACGGTGAAGGATTACATCATTGGTCTCGGCGGCCGGGACGTCCGGACGAAGGATATCGCCGGGGTCGTCGATCTCGCGGAGAAGGGAGTTGGAGATATGTTCTACGGACTGCGGACGGAGGTGCTCTAACATGGCGGAAGAAGTAATGGGATGCGAACTCTTTGAGGCCGGGCACCGTGCCTGCGGGGGCTGCGGCCCGGCGCTTGCAGCGAGGCTTCTCCTGAACGCCACTGGCGAGAATACGGTCGCCGTGGCATCGACCGGGTGCATGGAAGTCTTCTCGACGCCGTATCCGGAGACGGCATGGAAGATCCCCTGGATTCACTCGCTCTTTGAGAATGCTGCCGCCGTTGCATCGGGGATAGAAGCGTCGCTCAAGAAACAGGGGCGTTCCGAGAAGGTTATCTGCATCTGCGGCGACGGCGCCACCTTTGATATCGGGGTGCTCTGCATCAGCGGCGCTTTCGAGCGGGGTCATGACATCACCTACATCTGCTACGACAATGAGGCCTACATGAACACGGGCATCCAGCGGTCCGGTGCGACGCCGTACTATGCCAGCACCACGACGAGCCCCGCCGGTTCGTGTTCGACCGGCAACCAGCGGCCGAAGAAGGATATGCCCGCCATCCTCGCCGCTCACGGGGCACCGTACGTTGCCACCGCGTCCATCGCCTACCCGCAGGACTTCATGAAGAAGGTGGAACGGGCGGTCAACACCCCCGGGCCGACGTACGTCCAGGTGCACACGCCCTGCTGCACCGGGTGGGGCTTTGAGGCTGGCGAGACGCTCAACATCGCCAAACTCGCGATCGAGAGCGGTCTCTGGGTGAACTATGAGATGGAGAACGGCGTCGTCACCAAAGTCCGGAAAGTAAACCGAAAGCCCGTCGACCAGTACCTCAGCACCCAGAAGCGTTTCCGCCACCTCTTCAAACCGAAGCGGCGGGACGACGAGATAGGCCAGATTCAGGCTATTGCCGACCGAAATGCCGAGAAGTACGGCATCGATATCAAGAAGAAAGAGTAGGGCAAAAAGCCCTCAAGAACCTTTTTTAGGCTGTCCCCTGACAATCACTCTTCCCGCAGCCGGGCGAGGAGGTAGGGGAAGAGCAGCACGACCGCCATCACGACCCAGATGGTGCCGAAGGTGTTGAGCAGGATCTCGCGCCCGGGGTCGTAAAACCGCAGCTCGATATAGGTTGTCCGCGGCCACGCGACGGTGACCGTATCGTTCTCCCCGGCACCGATCTGCCCGCCGGGACTGACCATGCCGAGAAGCGGGTTTCGGATATCAAGCCCTTCCGGAATGACGGTGGTGACCGCATACGGCTCGTCGAAGAATGCCTGCAGGTGGTTGTTCCGAATAGCCCCGCGGTAAGTCGCGGTGTAGTTGCCTTCGGGGAAGGTGATGGTGCCGGCATCCTCCCACATGATCTCGACGGCACCGTCCGGGCCGGTTACCAGCAGATCCTCAACGTCGAGCGGGACACGCTCGCCGAGCATTCCCTGCCCCCAGAATCCATGCTCGGTTCCGGTGATCTCCACCGTTGCCCGGTATGCGGTGCCGTTCTCCAGTACCTGGTACTCTGCGGAGAGGGCGCCTGCCGGGACGATTATGAGTGCAAGTGCAATGCAGAGAGCAAAGACTGCAGATCTGCATCGATCTCTATCGGAGGTTCGCATTGTTTCACCACCGTTTCCGGGTCTTTCAGCAGGTGTCCGGTGACCACGCAGACGATCCGTTCGTCGCGGTCGATGATACCGCTCTCGACCAGTTTTCGCACCCCGGCGACGGACGCTGCGGATGCCGGTTCGACGCCGATCCCCTCTTTCCGTGCGAGGTCACGCTGCATCATGAGGATCTCGTCGTCCGTCACCGAGGCCGCGATGCCGCCGGTCTGCCGGATGGCGGTGAGCGCCTTTTCGGCGTTGACCGGAGCGCCGATCCTGATGGCGGTCGCCACCGTCTCGGGATTCGCTTCGGGGATCAGCTCGGGGAGGTTCTGCTCGATGGCATTGACGACCGGAGCGGAACCTGCCGCCTGAATCCCGGTCATCATGGGGAGCCGGTCGATGAACCCGAGTGCTATCAGTTCCTGCAGGCCTTTATGGACTGCGGAGATATTCCCGGCGTTTCCGACCGGCAGCACCATCCTGTCGGGGACGACTCCGTGCAGCTGGTCGATCACCTCAAAGCCGATCGTCTTCTGGCCTTCGAGCCGGAAGGGGTTGACCGAGTTTAACAGGTAGAGGCCGTGAGAGATGCAGAGCTCGTGCACCATCTCGAGGGCGCGGTCGAAGTTGCCGCGGACGGAGATGACCCGGCCGCCGTGCATCAGCGCCTGGGCGACTTTGCCGACCGCCACCTTCCCGGCCGGGAGGAGCACGACCGCCGGGATACCGCCTTTTGCAGCGTACGCGGCAAGGCTTGCCGAGGTGTTTCCGGTACTCGCGCAGGCAACGCTTGTCTTGCCGAGTTCGAGCGCCATGCTGACGCCGACGGTCATGCCGCGGTCTTTGAACGAACCGGTCGGATTCATGCCTTCGTGCTTGGCATAGAGCTCGGCAAGTCCCATCTCTTCTCCGAGCCTTTTGAGATGGTAGAGCGGCGTGCCGCCCTCCTGGAGGGTGACCGGCTCGCCCCTGACGGGGAGAAGCTCACGGTACCGCCATACCGAGAGGGGGCGCCGGTTCCAGACGTCTCTCTCTATGGTGAGGGTATCGATATCGTAGCAGACGGCCAGAAGATGGCCGCATCGTTCGCAGGTATAGATGATCTGATCGGGTGCATAGGCTGCATCACAGTGAACGCAGACGAGACGGTACATGCAGAAATGTTGTTCCCCGGAGTACGTATAGATATGGGAACCGGGCTGCTCCGGCAGCAGTCATCGCCGCCGGATATCAGGCTGCACGTAGCGCTCTGCCGTGCCGGACGCGTGAGGCGGTCAGAAAGAGGAGCCAGGGGAGGATGAGTGCTCCGACGGAGATCACGGCGAGTTCCCGGATCGGGACGAGTTCGAAGAACGCTGCTGCGGCGGTCGCCACCCCGATCAGGCCGAGTACGAGGGCGAACGCTCCCGGCCTGATCTCAAGCATGCTTGCGGTTCGGATCATGCCGCAGGTACGGACGCGGCTGAACGGATAGAGCCAGGCGACCCCGGACGGGGTGCAGGTATCCTCCATGAGGTGGAAGAAGCAGCCGGCGAAGAACGCGATCCCGAAGAGAGGGATCCGCGGCATCGGTTCCCACCCGTGCCAGAGGAAGATCGCCGAGATGTAGGCAAGGAGCACGAAGGTGGTCATGGCAATCCCGATCAACGAGTGGAGCAGCCCGCGGTGCTGGTGCCGGTAGCGCTTCCCGAATGCGGCGAGGAAGAAGAGGGAGAGCGGATAGTAGATGAGATACCTGATGGTATACCCGAAGACGGGGAGGACGACGGCTGCGGTGTTGATGATATGTCCGTGAACCCCTTTCAGCCCGTGAATCTCCCGATGAAAGATGGCGGCGTCGGTTGCATCCGCGTCGGGAGCGAGAGCACCGACGAATACGCCGAGCAGAGCGATGCAGGTCAGTTCTATACCGAGGATCGGGACGAGCGGTGCCAGCAGGATGCCGGCCGAGAAGAGGCTGATGAGTACGTGTTGGCTCCCCCGCATGGATGTCTCTATCTATTAGAGAGCAATCTGTGATAAAGGTCACTTCTGCGGTCTTTCAGGGCAGGAATGCGGTTTCGTGCATCGTGGATGCGGCCCGGATCGAGCGGTGCGAGGATCAGGTCCTCACCGGCCCCTCCCCGGGCGATGATGGTGCCTTCGGGGTCGGCCACAAGGGACGATCCGCACTGCGGGTCGCCCGCGTGTCCCGATCCGCCCGCATTGATCCCGGCGACGTAGTACTGGTTTTCAAGCGCTCTGCTGCCGACGAAGATCTCGAAGTGGGCAAGCCTGCTGCACGGCCAGGCCGAGGGAACGAGGACGCAATCGGCGCCTGTTTCGGCATACGCCCGGAAGAGCTCGGGGAACCGGAGATCGTAGCAGATTGCTATCCCGAAGGTCGTGCCGCCGACGGCGAAGGTGGCGAGCGCATCTCCCGGTGTGCAGTGCCGGTCCTCGCCCCCGGGCGAGAAGAGGTGCATCTTCGCGTAGGTGGTGAGGATGCTGCCGCTCCGGTCGATAGCGACGGCGGTGTTCCGGGGCTTATCCCCCGTGTACTCGAGAAACGATCCGAGAACGGCGACCCCGTGGTCGCGCGCCGTCGCCTGGAGTGTGGTGATTGTCGGGCCGTCGATCGCCTCCCCGCTTCCGGCGGGGACCGTCGGCGACCAGCCGGTCGCGAACTGCTCCGGGAAGCAGACGAGATCTGCCCCCGCTGCGGCGGCCCTGGCTGCCAGCGTGTCCGCCCGGTGCAGGTTCTCTGCCGGTTTGCGGCCGAAACCTGCCACCTGGGCGATACCGATCGTACTCATTTTCCTGCGGTGCTCTCTCCTGCTCCTCTGCAGCCTGCGAGAAGGGCGGCCGCGCCGATGACGACGAGCACTGCGAGCGCCACCATGATGTACGGTGCAAGCGGTACGGGTACCTGGAAGATCATCGCCCCGATGATGATGCCCCCGGCGATGATGCTGAGACTGGTGAGTAGTGCCCCCGATGTTGTCAGGTCCGGTATATGCATATGGTTATCCTCCTTTGAGCAGGGGGAATGCGGTCTGTATTCCGAGAATGATGAACTGCACCGCTATTGCGATGAGCAGCATCCCCATAAGCCGGTTGACCGCCCGGTACTCCCGCTGCCCGATGCGTTTTGTGATATAGTCTGCGTTCTTCATCATGTAGTAGGTAACAAGGATGGAGACGACGACCGAGAGCGGGACGATAAGGAGCGCCAGAACGTTCATATCCATTGCTTCGTTCATCAGCACGATCGCGGTCGTAATAGCCCCCGGTCCCGTGATCATGGGTATTGCAAGCGGCATGACGGCGATATCGTCGGCCTCCTGCCCCTCGTACTTCTCCGTCGCGGTCATCTTTGTCCGGGAAGTCTTTGCGTAGACCATCTCCATACCGATGCCGAAGAGCAGAAGCCCTCCGGCAATCCTGAACGCCTCGATCGTGATGCCGAAGAGCTGCAGGATAAATCCTCCTGCGATTGTAAAGACGAGGAGAACGATGAGAGCGAACCTGCTCGCTTCCCACGCAGTCCGCACCTTGCTCTCGCGGTCCATAGTCTCCGTGAGCGAGACGTAGATCAGGGTGGCGGCGAGCGGATTGATCACGATGATCATCGACGAGAAACTTAAGAGCACAAAGCTCAGCAGATCGCCCGCCATCGTCCATATGTGCGGCAGATTTTGATATAGGGTTTTTGGTTTTGCGGGATACGGGAGCATAAATCCGGTTGTGGCGGGAGGAAGCCGCCGAACGATAGGAACTATGTATGGTGCCGGGTATCCGGCAGTACGCCGGAGAAAAGGCAGCTCCGCTCCGTAAGCAGCGTCTTCAAAAAAAGAATACCCCGTTTGGGGTATTACTCGTACAGCATGCCCTGGTCGATTCTGGTGTATGCGACCAGTTCTGCGGGTGTGAAATGGATGCCGATCTCACGGTCGGCGCTCTCGGGGGAGTCGGATGCGTGGATAACGTTCCGCCCGATATCGAGAGCATAGTCCCCGCGGATGGAGCCGGGTTCGGCCTCGGCGGGGTTTGTGGCGCCGACGATCCGGCGGACGATCGGAACCACGTTCTTGCCTTCCCATACCATCAGGAAACAGGGGCCGCTCATGATGTACTGCTTGAGCCCCGGGAAGAAGGGTTTTTCAAGGTGCTCACGGTACTGGTCGGCGATGCGCTCCTCAGGGAGCCGTTCGAGCTTGGCTCCGACCATCTTGAGACCTTTGGACTCGAAACGGGAGACGATCTCTCCGACGAGTCCGCGCTGTACGCCGTCAGGCTTGACCATAACGAAGGTGCGGTCCATCCTGCATCACTCTTTGCCACGTGCCTTGCGGCCGGCGGCCGTCCAGTCGACACGGCGCGGCACCCTGCCGAGCTTGTAGTTGTTCTGGCACTTGGTGCTGCAGAAATAGAAGATGGCTCCGTCCCTGCGGACGAACATCTTGCCGGTACCGGGCTCGAGCTGCTCACCGCAGAAACTGCACACGTATGTTTCTACCATTCTCTTCACCGTCTCGAGAGTTTCTTGGCCTCGCGCTCGGTTTCGAGCAGCGAGAGGATATCGCCTTCCCGGATCGGTCCGACCGTATTGCGGGTGATGATACGCCCTTTGTTCGGCCCGTCGAGAATGCGGCACTTTACCTGCTGTGCCTCACCGTGCATCCCGGTGATGCCGATGACCTCAATCACTTCTGCGGGCGTTCCGTCGTTTGCCATAGATACTACCTCACGCTCTCAGTGCGCTGACCTGCTTGGCAATCTCGTCGACGAGTTCCTTTGCCTTGCCGGGCTTTACAATTGCAGCAGCTGCGGAACCGACGTCGAGGCCGCTTGCGGCGCCGATATCGTTCTGCTTGCTGATGAAGATGTACGTGATCTGCTTCTCGTCGCAGAGCGGGGGCAGGTGCATCACGATCTCTTCAGGCTCAACATCTGCGCCGATGAGAACCAGCTGGGCGATGCTGCGCTCGACTGCCTTGGTCGCTTCGTTCGAACCCTTCTTGACCTTACCGGTGTCGCGTGCGATCTCAAGTGCCTCAAGCGCTTTATTCTGGATATCATCCGGAATCTCAAATTTAACGTATACCTTTGCCATAACTCACCTCATTCAGGAGTAGCGTGTCTCCTTCATCATTCATCAGCTGATGATCGAATGTAGCTGTATTATTTTAATGACCGGAGGGATAAAGGTTTGTTATCGGGGTGAATACCCCCGCCGGTCATCCGAAAGCCTGCCGTACCATGCCGGGTGGCCGCTCTCTTCCTGCCGGGCTCTTTCCGGCTGAAATACGTCTATTCAGGGGTTATCCGGTAGATCTGTACGCCCCGTTCGTTGTAGATCTCAGAGAGCCCGTCCGTCGGAAGGGAAACTGCGTACTTCTCCCGTTCCGGATCGCCGACGTAGAGGAGCGTGGCGTCGTACTTCCGCATCAGTTCGACGGTGTGCGAGGGCTCTTCGTAGATTGCACGAACATCGTCTATTCGTCCGGAGACCGCCGGCCAGTCGTTCCGCCACATATACTCGTGGAACGGCATGCCGATGATGGTGGGGATCCCCGTAAACGACGAAATACGCGAGTAGTAGGTGTAGTCGCCGCCCTCAGCCTCGACGATCCGGAGATCCCCGCTAAGGTTCCTGAGGTATGCCACCGCCGCTGCGTCGCCGGGGTGCGCACTCTCGAGGTATGCGAGCCCGTCGAGCGTATGGGTGCCGTAGCCGAAGTCGACGTTGATCGCGAACGGCGCGGCGAGAAGGAGCACCACCGCGAGCGCCGGAAGTGCCCGACCGAAGCGTTCCGGTATTCTCTCCATAACCCCGGTTGTATCGAGCCACCTTGCCAGGATGGCGAAAGCGGCGGTGCCCATCAGGATCCATGCCGGCAGATAGAACTTGAAGATGGTATTCATCCGGTAGTAGGTCTCGCCCATGTTATCCTTCAGGTAGACAAGCTCGGTGATGAGGATGATGGCAAGGCCGAGAACGGCCAGTATCTCCGTCACAGAGAGTTGCCGCCGGGCGAGGAGGTAGGCGAGCGGAACTGCTGCAATGGCGGCGGCAACGTAGCCCGTTGCCAGGAACGGCACCGTGATCAGGAGGAGATACGGCCTCTTTGCGATATCGCGTGCGCAGTAGGCGAAGAAGATCGCGAGGAAGAACCCGTGAACAAGCAGAAACGACACCGGTTCTGAGGGTGCCGGCACGATCCCGATCCCTTCGACCCCGGCGCTCTGGAGCTGCAGGTAGTAGGGGAGGTACAGCGCAATCGAGAGCGGCGGCACGGCAAGAAGCAGCATCAGGGACTGTTTCGTCCCCGAGGTTTCTCTCCCCGAGCGCCACCAGATGAGAAGGCCGAATACGATGACGATTGGGGCATACACGAGTACGTCCCAGGTGTTGATCCCGGGCATCGACCCGAGGCTCAGCGCCGCAAGGGCGCAGACGACGATCCGCCCCCTCGTAGCGAGGGCTTCCCACTTCACGAGGGCGAAGATGAGGATCAGCAGCAGGAAGATCTGGTTGAAGATCCCGATGACGTGGGGGTGCACATCGCCCCAGAGCATCGAGAAGATCGGGTACTCGTTGATGGTATCGGGGATCGTCCGCGTGCTCTGCCAGAGCACGTCAAACCAGGTGCTGCCGATAAGGATCTGGTAGATCGCGGAGGGGTTCGGGATGAGGAGAACGAGGAGCAGGAGCCACCGGTAACGCTCCATGATCAGGTGCCCGAGGGCGTAGAGGGATACGGCGGCAAGACCGAATACCGTCGGGAGGGCGAGGTTGAAGGTCACCGGTGAGGGGACGCCGGTGACGAGGCCGAACGCTCCGAAGATCCAGTACCCGAGGTAGTAGTACACGGCAAGCGTCCCCCCCGCATACCAGGGGTCGAGGGGCGGAACCACCGGTGTCTGCATAATCGACGCGATGAAGGCGTGGTCCATGAACTTTTCGGCATACGAGATGGTCGGGTTGATATAGCGCACCTCGAGCATGAAGAGGAACGGTATCAGAAAGACCAGATCCCACATGGCACCCGATGAGAGTCTCTCTCGTGTGTAAAACCCTGTGTACCCGCCGTAGACGATGAGGCCTGCGAACGGGATGAGGGCGAGCCAGACGGGAAGGCCGGCGAGTCCCAGGTACCAGGATGCGATGGTGAAGATCAGGATCGAGGCCGGGTAGGCGACTGCCGGCGCAAGCCGCCCGAAGGTGCGGTCGAGAGCCGGCCAGGCTCCGAGCTGGAGTATCTTTATCGTGGCGAGCCAGGCCAGCACGAAGAGGATCTGCGCTTCACCTGCTGCCAAACGACTCCTCCATCTCAAGCTCTTTGTTGAACGCCTTCTTCATCAGGGCGACCGACCAGTCGCCGAAGTAGTAGATCGAGAGCACCCCGCCGACCAGAGTGACCATATTCTTGATCAGGTGGTCGACGACGGCTATCAGGGTCGCCGTGGCTGCGGCGGTCCCTGAAACCTCGAAGGTCAGGGCAAGCGCGAGTTCGTAGGTGCCGACGCCGCCCGGCGTGATCGGAACGGCTTTGACGAGGTTGCCGATGACGATCGCGAGCACAATTACCGCGAAGGGGATCGTCTCCTGGAACATCGCCACGACCGCGACCGCGACGAGGACGTCGACGATCCAGATGAGAAGCGAGGTTCCGCTGAGCATGGCGAGCGCTCTCGGGTGGAGCGAGGCTTCGCGGACCTCCTCGAGCACCCGGAGGAGTATCCCGATGTACTTGTTTTCAGAGTTGAATCGTCCCGAGTAGAGGAGGAAGGCGAAGAAGGCTCCTCCCGCCACGATAGGGAGGACGATGACCGTTACGAACCAGTCCGGGACGTTGAGAACGAAGGGGAGCGCGAGAAGGCCGAGCACCGCTATCATCAGGACGTCGAAGATACGCTCGACGACGATCGAGGAGAATCCCTGCGAGTAGGTGGCGTCGTCCTCGTGCTTGAGGATGAGCATCCGGACAAAATCCCCGAGGCGGGCAGGGACGATCAGGTTTGCAGTCTGGGAGACAAAGATGCAGGCCGTCGAGAACCAGACGCCCTCCTCTATCGCGAGCCCCTGTAAGATGGCGCGGTAACGCACCCCCCGCAGAAACCACGCGAACACGCAGATGATGACCGCGGCGAAGAGGAAGGGGAGAACGATATGCTCAAGCGTGATGAGGAGGCTGTCCCAGACCCGGTAGAGCATGTAGGCGATGATCGCCACCGCTACCAGGGTGGGGAGGACGATCGCACTAACTCTTCTCAGCATGCAGTTGCCACCAGAGGGAGAGGATCGCCGAACCCATCTCGACGACGTCTTTGCGCCTCACCGTTGTTCCCGCGCCCTGCCGCCACCTGACCGGGAACTCACGTATTCGGTATCCGTTCCGCTCTGCCCTGACCAGCACCTCGGTGTCCCAGAACCAGTGGTTCGACGATACGGCGGGGAGCAGGTTGAGGAGGCGCGCGCGGTCGAAGGCTTTGAACCCGCACTGGTGGTCGTGGAGGCTGCTACGCAGGATCGTCCTGACCAGCTGGTTGTATCCCCTGCTTGCTATCTCACGATCGCCGCTCCTGACGATATCGCTCGTCGGGAGCAGGCGCGAGCCGGTAGCGATATCATATCCCTGGTGGATAGCGCCGATGAGTTCGGGGAGATGCTGCAGATCAGTGGCGAGGTCGACATCGTAGTAGCAGACGATCGAGCCCTGTGCCGCCGTGAATGCGCGGTTCAGAGCCCTTCCCCGGCCGAGCCTCTCGTCGCTGTGCAGGAGGCGGATGCGTGCATCTTCCCGGGCAAGGCCGGCCACGAACTCCGCACTGCCGTCGGTGCTGCCGTCTTCAGCGACGAGCACCTCGAATCTCCCCGGAGCAATCGTTTCCAGGCACTTGACCGATCGCGGAACGGCAGTCGCAAGCGCGTCACGGTCGTTGTAGACCGGGAGAACGCAGCTGACCTCTATCTCACTCATGCGCCGCCCTCGTGTGTATCCGACGTGCGACCTCTTCTGCTGCGACGACCGACCCCTCCATGCTCCGTTCGGGGTAGTTCGGGAGGCTGAACATCCCCGCCATGAACAGGCCGTGCTGCTCGTAGTCCGGGATCTGTGACCGAAGGCCGGTTGTGTAGATCGGCCCTGCGTAGGGGTCGACGGCCATCCGGTGCCAGAGAACCTCGCGCTCCTGTACGCCAAAGCGCCTGCAGAAGTCGGTGAGCATCGTCTTTTCGAACGTCCCGGGGAGGCGCCCTGCAAAGTAGGAGGCAAGGTAGATGAGGCGGTCGCCGTTGTACCATTCGGGCGGGGCGAAGTTCGTATGCGAGACCACGGCGCCGTACGGGGCGCGGTCTTTCATGTTGAGCCAGTAGATGCCGTCCGTAACGTCCCGGGAAAGGGCGAGCGTCATGCATGCTGCCCCCTGGTACGGGATCGGATCTATCGCCATCCCGGAGATTCGTGCCGTCTCCTGCGGCGGTATCGTTGAGAGCACGATGTCATACGGCTCGCCGTCCACCAGCCAGCGCCCCCCGTCCCGCTCGATCGCCTGAATGGTTCTGCCGGTGGCGATTGAGCAGCCCTTTTGGATCAGATCCTCCCGGAGGCGGTCGATGAGGCACTGAAAACCGCCCCGCAGGTACCCAAGGCGTTCCCCTCCCGTGCCCCGGTTCGACCGGATCGCGATCCGGGAGATGAGCCAGGCCGCCGAGACCTCGTCGCTGCGCTCCCCGAACTTGCTGCGCAGGAGCGGCTCGAAGAACGATGTATAGACGCCGGAACCGAGGTTGTTGAGGATGAACTCTTTCGCGGTGACGGTGTCGAGCGATTCGAGATCGAAGCGTTTCGACCGGAGGGTAAGCACGGCAAGGCGTGCCTTGTCGGTGAGGGAGAGGTAGGGGTACTTGAGGATCTCGGTAGGGGTGGTCAGCGGGTAGGCGGTGCTTTCGGCATAGTATCCGGTGGTGCCCCGGAGCCACTCGAGCCGATCCGCAATCTTAAGCTCCTTTAAGAGGTTCAAAAGGCGGGAATCGCCGGCAAAGCAGTGGTGATAGTACTGCTCGATAGAGTAGCCGTCGATGGCATACGATGCGAGGCAGCCGCCGAGGATCGGTCTTCTCTCGACAAGGGTGACCTCCGCGTTGTCGGCAAGTTCCCGTGCAGCCGTAAGGCCGCATAATCCTCCGCCAATTATGCAAATCTTCATTGTTCACCCGGTATGTAAAAACTATGAGAAGGTTTTTGAGCTGAATAATATAAAACGTCTTTATACATAAACGTCAATATTACCTGTTAGCCGAAGAGAGGGTGTGTAACCAGATGAGGGTCTTTTTCATAGGATTTGGTCAGGCCGGCGGCAAAATTGTCGATATGTTCATAGAACAGGACAAAAAAATGCCGACCCAAAGCTTCCGGGGAATCGCCGTGAATACGGCGCGGACTGACCTGATGGGCATCAAGAACATAGAACTGAAGGATCGATTGCTGATCGGGCAGACCGTGGTGAAAGGACACGGTGTCGGCACCGACAACGTCACCGGTGCCAGAGTGACGGCCGACGAGATCGACAGCATCATAAACGCCATCGATTCCCGGGGGACGCACGATATCGATGCCTTCGTCATCGTCTCCGGCCTCGGCGGCGGTACGGGATCAGGCGGTACCCCGGTGCTCGCCCGCCACTTAAAGCGGATTTATCGGGAGCCGGTCTATGCTATCGGCATTCTGCCGGCGCCCGAAGAGGGTCGCCTGTACTCCTATAACGCCGCCAGAAGTCTCAGCACCCTCGTTAACGAGGCGGATAATACGTTCCTCTTCGATAACAGCGCCTGGAAGAACGAGGGTGAGAGTGTCAAGGATGCCTACAACCGTCTGAACGACGAGATTGTCCGCCGTTTCGGCGTCCTCTTCCGTGCCGGAGAGGTCGGTGCAGGTGGCGTCGGTGAGATGGTCGTCGATTCGAGCGAGATCATCAACACGCTGCGCGGCGGCGGCATCAGCAGTGTCGGCTATGCGATCAGCGAGCGGATAAACCCCCGCACCAAGCAGAAGCAGGGCTTCCTCGGCAGCTTTATGAAGAAGAAGGAGAAGGCTGAGGACGTGTTGCTGACGGGCGAGGATAAGTCGGCAAAGATCATCGCGCTCGTCCGGCGTGCCATGCTGGGTCGGCTCACCCTGCCGTGCGACTACTCGTCGGCGGAGCGTGCTCTTGTTCTCCTGGCAGGGCCGCCGCAGGAGATGGACCGGAAGGGCGTCGAGAAGTCCAAGAGCTGGGTCGAGGAGAACATTGCCGGGGTTGAGGTGCGTGGCGGTGACTATCCGGTATCGAGCGATTATATCGCTGCTGTAGTCCTCCTCGCCACCATCGAAAACGCCCCGAGGATCACCGACCTCCTTGAGATCGCCAAAGCAACCAAAGAAGATGTGATACGAGCGAAGGATAAACGCTCCTCAATGTTTGACGAAGGTATAGAACCATTATTCGAATGAGGTGATGCACGTGAGGTCAATACACAGAGCCATCATTCTCCTGCTGGCACTCGTCTGTGCCGTGCAGGCAGCATCGGCATTTACTATCACCACGGAGACTATCAACCCCGCAAGCGGCGCGCTCGAGCCGGGTCAGCAGGTCACGGCGCACTATAAGATCGCATACTCGATGACGACGGCGGATGGAAGCGATGAGTCTTTTGATTTCAGCACCGGACTGCAGAACCCCGTATGGACGTTCACCATATACCGGGACGGTGTTGGTATCAACACGTTTACCAGAGGCGGTTTCTATCCCACAATCACCGAGTTCGAGCTCTCCTACGGGAGCGGTAACATCGAACTCGACGCCCAGCTGAGAGGATCGGCGCCTTCCTCCTCAACGGGGACGGTCGAGGTTGTAAAGATCGAGCATGTGGCAAACGGGCGGGTCGTCGACGATCACGTCGTCACCCGTGAGGTTCTGAACCCCGCAGAGGTTGCAAGCCAGCTCGCGGCGCGGGAGAAGCAGCTCTCCGATCTGAAGGTAAATATCGATCAGAAAGCTGCCGAAGGCGTCGATGTGACGGCGGCCACGGCAAAGTACAATACGGCGGCCGATGCCATAGAGCGCGCCAAGACGGCGAGCGCGACTCAGGCCGCAACGCTTCTTGCCACCGCCAAGACCAATATGGACAGTGCCGCGAACCTGCTTGAGAAGGCGTGGGCCGAGAAGGACGTCGGCGATGCGGCGGCGACGATCCAGCAGGTGGACGACCTCATCACCTATTTCAAGGATAACCGCTCGATGGGCTCCGACGCGCGGGTCGTTGCCATCATCACCAAGCGGGAGAGCGCCGTGCAGTACTACACGACGGCATCGGACGAACTCACGAGGGGGAACTATGCTGCTGCCAAAACAAAGGCTGCTGACGCCGAGACGAAGGCAACGGAAGCCCTTAATGATGCTACTGCCCTTCGGACCGAGATCGGCGACGGCTTCTCCTTCAACTTCGGGAGCACCCTTCTCTACATCGGTGTGGGTGTCGTCCTGATTCTGCTTGTCGTGGGCGCTGTCGTCGTCTACCGCAGGCGCGGGAAATGGGACGAGCTCGGTTGAGCGGTTACCCCTCTGTTTCACTCTCTTTTTTCATCCTTCTGCGATCCTTCATCCGGAGACGGCAGCGGATACTTTCCGGCAGGTTATCTGCTGCAGCACGGGATCAGGCCTACCACCGGGCTTCGGGGGAGAGATGATCCTCCTGCATCATAGGATCTCCACGGATCTCATCCCTGGCCGTTTTTCCTGGAAATGCCCATCCGATTCCCGGTATACTTTCCTGCGAGGGGTGCCGGCACGCCGGTGAGAAGGTATCCCGGAAGCTACGGGCAGGATTGCAGGAGCGGTCACTTTCCGGCTATCGCACAGGGGAGCTCCGGGACGACCCCTGTTGTGCGGCGCAAGTTTGGAACCGCCCGGGTTCACATGCGCTATCAGAGGCGAAGGATCTGGACGATGCCTCTCGACACCCTGTGCAATATCTTCGGCAGTCTCCGTGCTCGGTGACTCTGCGAACTCCCTCACGCCCTGCCGATGGCCGGAAAAAATGGTGCTGTTTGAATATTTTACAGCGACGGTGCCTTCTTCGTGAAGACGTCGATATTCATGCTCCCCGTCTTCCCGTCCCGCATGAGGTAGTACTCCGCGATCCGATCCTGGTTGTCGTAGTACGAGAACCAGTAGCTGAGCTTGTAGCGCTCCTTATCGTAGCCGGTGAGCGACGGGTAGGTGTCCTGATCGTACGCGATGACCATATCGAAGTTTTGGGAGTAGATCGTGCTCTCGTCGACCTTACCGCCGTAGTAGGAGATCTTCGACGCCTGCTCTCCCCGGTAGTACCAGGGAAGCGGCCAGTAGGTATCCGATGCGATGGCGACCTTCTCCGATGCGTCGATCATCGCCATGATCTCCCTGAGGTCTTCGGAGTTCTGCACCTGTACGATCGGTTCGTTGATGTCGACCGGCACGAACCCGACGTGCCACGTCATGGCGATGAGGAAGATGCTCGCACCGACCGCGATCGCCGCCTTCTTCGTCGTCATCGCATACACGGCGACGAAGATCAGGGGGAGCAGCTGGTGCAGGATCAGCCACGGCACCTTCTCGCCGATGTAGGCGTAGGCGCCGACGGAGAGCACCAGCCAGTAGATGGAGAACCGCATGAACTCTTCCCGCCGATCGAAGATCCGGGTGCCGACCACCTCATCGAGGTCTTGCGGCAGTGGTGCTGCAGTATCGCTCTTTCGCGCGAGGCGTCGACGGATCTCCCGCACTGCCCGGGTGCCCCGCCCGTTGCCTGCGAGGAACTGGCCGATTCCGAAGACGGCGAGGATGAAGATCGGCACCTCGTAGAGGAGGAAGAAGATGATGTAGAAGAACGGCGGCCCGCCGAGGCGCTCCTGCTGGTGCATTGCCGTCCAGTGCTCGATGGCTTTTAGCCACCCGTCCGCGAGCACCTCGGGGTGAGCGCCGAACGAGGAGTAGAAGGCTGCCATGATCCCGACTGTAACCAGGGCTCCGAAGAGGAGATCGGTCTTCCACCGCTTCGGCAGTTCGAGGCGCCGGGTGCTGATCAGGTAGATGAGGTAGGATCCGAAGATCGCAAGCACGATCGGCATATTCTCCTTGCTCGACATCCCGAAGCCGACTGCGGCGCCCGCGATGAGAGCGTACTTCGTCTCCCGCCTCTCGAAGTAGTAGAGGAGTGAGACGAGGAGAACCAGTGTAAAGAAGATGATGAAGATGTCGTTTCGAAGAAACCGCGAGAAGTAGACCATCCCCGGAGAGACGGCGATGAAGAGCGCTGCTATGAGCGTCTGCCTCTTATCGAGGTACCCGAGTCTGTAGATCGGGTAGAGGAGCGGGATCAGCGCGAGTCCGAGGAGTGCCGGGACGACCCTCCCCACGAGATCGGAGTCTCCGAAGACTGAGAACATCCCTGCCGTGACGTAGTAGAGCAGCGGCCCGTGGTACATGGGATCGTACGTATAGATCCCTTCGGTCAGCAGGCGATACGAAAACCATGCGTGAATAGCTTCGTCGTGATGAAAGAGTTTTAAGTCCAGCTGATAGAACCGCAGCCCCAGGGCTACCAGAAAAATCAGGAAAAAAAGTCTCTCGTAGGAGAGCTGTTCACGGATCCTGTCGTAGAATCCAGCGGCCGTCACGCCGCTCTCACCTCAGCTTTCCAGAACGATCTCAATGCCGATGTCCTTCGGTACCTGAATGCGCATCAGCTGCCGGAGGGCTCGTTCATCTGCATCGATATCGATGAGTCTCTTGTGTACGCGCATCTGCCAGCGATCCCAGGTGGCGGTTCCTTCGCCGTCGGGGCTCTTGCGGATGGGTACAACCAGTCGCTTCGTTGGGAGCGGTATGGGACCTGCCAGATTGACGCCTGTGCGTTCTGCAATCTCTTTGATCCGATTGCATACCATCTCAATCTTCTCAAAGTCCGTTCCGGAAAGACGTATTCTGGCTTTTTGCATGATGTCCACCAAAAATATTGGGAGATTAAGTTATCTCATCTGCTTGGGGGTGATATCCATGCACATGCCGGCAGCGATCGTGGAGCCCATATCACGGACTGCAAAGCGTCCGAGCTGGGGGATCTCCTTGACCTTCTCGATGACCATGGGCCGGGTGGGCTTGATCTTGACGATTGCGGCATCGCCTGTCTTGAGGAATGTGGGGTTCTCTTCTTTGACCTGACCGGTGCGGGGGTCGAGCTTCTTGACGAGCTCGACGAAGGTGCAGGCAATCTGCGAGGTGTGGCAGTGGAAGACCGGGGTGTAACCGACGGTCAGTGCGCTCGGGTGGTGGAGCACCACAATCTGTGCGGTGAACTCGTCTGCCACGGTCGGGGGCGCGTCGGCGGGACCGCAGACGTCGCCACGGCGGATGTCGCCCTTGCCGATACCACGGACGTTGAAACCGACGTTGTCGCCGGGGAGTGCCTCTGCCTGCTCTTCGTGGTGCATCTCGATGGTCTTGACCTCACCCTCCTTGTTGGCGGGCATGAAGTTGACCTTCATTCCTTTCTTCATGATTCCGGTCTCGATACGGCCGACGGGCACGGTTCCGATACCGGAGATGGAGTAGACGTCCTGGATGGGGAGACGGAAGGGAAGGTTCGTGGGCTTCTCGGGCTCCGTGAGCAGGTTGAGTGCGTCAAGAACCGTGGGGCCGGTGTACCAGGGGGTGTTCTCGCTCTTCTTGGAGATGTTGTCGCCCTGGAAAGAGCTCATCGGGATGAAGGGGACGGTTGCCGGGTTGTATCCGACCATCTTGATGAGCTGCGAGAGCTGCTCCTTGACTTCGTTGTAGCGCTTCTGGTCGTACTTGGCGGCGTCCATCTTGTTGATGCCGATGATCAGCTGGGTGATGCCGAGCGTACGTGCAAGGAAGACGTGCTCCTTGGTCTGCTCCATCACGCCGTCGGGTGCGGCGACAACGAGCAGTGCGGCGTCTGCCTGGGATGCACCGGTGATCATGTTCTTGACGAAGTCGCGGTGTCCGGGGCAGTCTACAATGGTGAAGTAGAACTTGTCGGTGTCGAACCTCTTGTGGGCGATGTCGATGGTGATACCACGCTCACGCTCTTCCTTGAGGTTGTCCATAACCCACGCGAATTCAAAAGAGCCCTTACCTTTGGATTCAGCCTCTTTCCTGTAGTTCTCGATGATATGGGGCGGTACCGCTCCCGTCTCGAACAGCAGCCGACCCACAGTCGTCGACTTGCCATGGTCAATGTGGCCAATAACTGCTAAGTTAATGTGCGGCTTCTCAGTTGCCATAATTTATCCTCCACTCAAGATAGGTCTGTCAGCTCGAACAGCCTGCTTAATCGAGTATCTTATACGTAGGATGTTCTGGATATAAAGCGTTTCTATGGATCTGTTGAAGGTGCAATCTGGAAAAACCCGGGATAATCGACAGAATCTTATTCTCTGGAAATGTACGTTCTTCGTACCATGAAGACTCTTGACTTTCACCGGGATGAGAAAGGGAGTCGCACTACCGTCATGTGCGCAGACGGTGAGGTGTCGGTCTACTCCCACTGCGGTTACTGCCGCCACTGCAAAGGTGTGCGGGTGGGTGGCCGGACGGTTCCGATGCCGCAGCAGCAGGCCGTGGGCGGTGTTCGGCAGGGGATGAGCCCTGATGAGAACCTCCTGAATGCAGCGGTCATGTTCAACACCATTGTCCGGGACGGATCGGCGATCGAGTGCGGCGACGATGAGAACACGGGGTTCACGTCGCTGTACCGCTACTGAACTCTTTTCGAATCTCTTCCCTGAACGTATCGAATCCGATCTCGTCGAGTTGATCGCCGAGCAGCCGGTTGCTCCACGCGGTGCGGTACACCCAGTAGATGATCCGATCGACGACGTCGATGACCTGCTCTTCGGTTTCGACCTCGACAAGCTCCCGACCCACATGCGGGTCTGCCCCGCGCCGCCCGCCTACGGTGATCTGGTAGTGGGCAAACTCCGACTTTAAGAGGTCGTACGGGCATGAATGGATGCAGATGCCGCACTGGACGCATTTTTGCTCGTCGAGAACGGAGATGCCGTTCTTGAGGGCGATAGCGCACTCCCGGCAGTACTCCACGCACGTTCCGCACCCCGTACAGAGCCCGGGCGTTCGAAGTGGCCTGATTCTTCCGATTATTCCGATCTCGTTTAAGAGCGGGCTGTTGCACATGTAAGTGCATCCGGAGACGGATATTCTGATCTTGGTCGGCACCCGTTTGCCGAAGACCCGCTCGTCGATCTTCTTGGCAAGATTGATCGTCTCGATATTGGCGTATTTGCACCGTTCCGTCCCGGGACAGGCCATGATATTGACGACCTCGTCGCGTTCGGCACCGATGGGTGTCCCGTTCTCTTTGAGCGCGATAGCGGCGTCCTCCAGCCGGTCCGGATCGAGGTGAGGGATCTCGACCGTCTGGCGCATCGTGAGGTGAACCGTGCCGTCGGCGAACTCCTCGGCGATGCGGGATATGCCCCGGAGCTGTTCCGCCGAGAGGACGCCGGCAGGTATGCGAAGCCGGATGGTGGCGAAATCTGCGTTTCGCTCGGTGATGACCCCTCCCTTGGCATGGAGGCCAAACTCGTGCATCATGGTACCAGTATTCTGATACCCGGATAGAAAAAGATGCTTACAGGAGTGCCAGCACCAGGATGACTGCGGCACGAGTGATCTCGTGAGCGGCCCCGACGACGTCGCCGTTCACCCCGCCGAAGATGTTTTGGGAGAGGGCGAGCATTCCCACGACCACCGCCCCGGTGACTGCGACCGCCATGCCCGGAACAGCCGGGGGAACGGGGAGCAGCAGCAGCGGAAGGGCGAGCGCCGCCGCGTAGATGAGGAACGACGGCCTCGCGAATCCGTGGAGGTAACTGTGGATCCCCTCGCGGAAGGGCCTGCCGAGCACCGTCAGCCATGCCATTGCAAGTTTTGCAGAGACTTCCGCGATCAGGATGGTCGCCCAGACCGGCGCTGCCGTCTGCAGGCCGGCGAATGCGACGAGCGTGACCACGAGTCCGGCTGCTACAGCTCCGGCTCCCGTATTCCGGTCGGTCATAGCCAAAATCCTCTTCTCCCGGTTCCCGTGAGCCATCAGGCCGTCGCCGAAGTCGAGCAGGCCGTCAAAGTGGTTTGCTCCCGAGAGGATCAGGACGGCGGCGAGTCCGACCGCCGCTGCCAGAACCGGGGATTCTATCCCGAAGGCGAGCAGGGCGGCTATACCGCCGATGATGTATCCTGCGATCGGATAGAGGTACGACCGGCGGGCGAACGCTTCGAAGTCGGCGGCACGCCCGAGCGGGAGCGTCGTGCAGAACTGCAGGAGGGCGCGGATCGATCTCACATGCATTCACTGTAGAGGCGCGAGGTGCACCCGGCGATGAGTCCGGCGACGGCATCGTCGAGGAAGGGGCCGAGCGTCGCCAGGATACCGGGTTTTTTCTGGTCGTAGCGGGTGAACTCGAACCGTGCGTACGTCCCGCCGATCACCTCGGCGATCGCCATCCCGATGATCTCGTCCGAGAGCAGAAAGACCGGGTCGTCGGCGATCTCGGAGTTCTGCCGTTTCCAGTAGAGTTCATCCTCAAGCAGGATAGCGCCGAGAAGCAGCGAGGAGACGTTCGGATCTTCAAGCGCTTTTCCGATCTTCTCGTGCAGCCGGACGGCGGCCGCTTCGGCGTCGAGGCCGTGCGGTACGTAGAGTTCCATCGCGGAGGCGACGATAACGCTGCGTTCGATGCCCTTTTCCTGCAGTCTCTGCTCGATATCGAACATATAGACCAGTATTGACGAGCAGGCTATTTGCTCGTTTGCATTCGGCAGTGCAGCCTCTTCCGGAGCGGCGCCCCAGGAATGGCAACCCTCATCTGTCGCGAGCAGGTACATTGTTACTGATATTCATGCCGTTCCTCTCGGAGTCCCCTGACATTACTGCAGAAAACCCGCTGATGGCGCTCGTTCTCGGCAATACGATGCTCTCCACGGTTCCCGGAATTTCGGGTGCCGGCCAGACCCCTGAAAAGACTCTGCTGACGCCGAATCTCGATTCGGAGCTGGTGATGACGGGCTCGATCGCCAGTATGTCCTTCAAGCCGAACACGCCCACGGGCTGCCCGACGCCGGCCTCCATCACCCGTTCCATGATGCAGCTGACGGGCCTTCTCCCGCTCTTCATCAATGCAGGGCTCCGGCATCAGCCCGGCGTGCCCTGCCTCGATATGTACGGAAGCCCTGGTGGCGATCCCCGGTTCGGGGATGCGGTTCCTGACGCGTGTGGGCTCTTCCGGCGGGGTGAGATGGCCGGGAGGTTCCTCTCGCGCTGCAGCGACCTTCTGGTGCTCGGGGAGTGTGTTCCAGGGGGCACCACGACCGCTCTCTGCGTCCTCAAAGCGCTCGGGTACGACGCCCGGGTCAGCAGCAGTTACGTGGAGAATCCGGTGACGCTCAAAGATGAGGTCTGCCGCGAGGTGCTCGGCCGGGTCAGGAATGCCGGGACGAGCGACCCGCTCGAGATACTCAGGCTTGCGGGCGATCCTATGATGCCGGTCGCGGCCGGGATCGCGAGCACGTACAGCGGCCGTCTCCTCCTTGCGGGAGGGACGCAGATGCTCGCCGTCGCCGCCGTCCTCAAAGCGCTCGGGAGGAATCCTCCGCCTCTGGCGACGACCGTCTACGTCAGGGACGACTCGTCGGCAAGTTTCCCGCGCACCGTCGAGGAGGTCGGCGCCGTTGCCTACTACGTCGATCCGAACTTCGCTAACCTCGGGCACGTCGGGCTTGCCCGTTACTGCATTGGTGAGGTCAAGGAGGGGATGGGTGCCGGAGGCGCGATGGTGCTCGCCTCCCTGATGGGATTTGCTCCTGAAGAGATCTCGAAGGCGATCTTCGATTTCGTGCGGGAATACAGCTGACAAAGGACTATGTATCCAAAACTCGTAATACTGTGATCAACAATGCTTCCCATCTATGTGGTCAATAACTACGGGCAGTTCAATCATCTGATCCTTCGCTCGCTCCGCGATATGGATATTGAGGCCACGATGATCTCCAACGAAACGCCGGCCTTTGAAGTGGCGGAAGGCTGCAGGGGCATCATCCTCGGCGGCGGCCCCACCCTTGCACGTGCCGGTATCGCGGCCGAGTACCTCAAGCTCGGCCTTCCGGTTCTCGGGATCTGTCTCGGGCTGCATGTAATGGCTACGTCCCGGGGCGGGACGGTGACGAAAGGGATGAGCGGCGGATACGGGGCGGTGGACGTCGATATTATCGAGAAGAACGATCTCCTCGACGGCTACCCTGGCCGCATCCGTGTCTGGGCATCGCACGCCGACGAGGTCTCCGCCATGCCGGAAGGCTTTACGCTCCTCGCCCGGTCCGATATCTGCGGCGTCGAGGCGATGGCCGATATCGATAACCATCTCTACGGACTCCAGTGGCATCCTGAAGTGAGCCATACCGAGAACGGTCGGCTCGTCTTCGAGAACTTCGACAGGATATGCCGGGAGTAGGGGAGCTTGCCGAAACCCTCGGGGGTATCGGCTTTGCCTGCATCGGCTGCAGCGAGTGCTGCCGTGCAGTGAGCGAAGACTCGAACCTCGTCGCCGTCAGCCCGCGGGAGGTCAGGACGATCATGGCGGCAACCGGCATGACCTTCGATGAGATCGCAGAGCCCTATCCGGAATTCATCGAGGATCCCGATGGAAAATGCTATACTTTTGCCTGGTGTATCAGGCGGAGGGGCGACGCCTGTATCTTCCTTGCAGGCGGGCGGTGCACGATCTACTCGTATCGCCCCTGGATCTGCCGGACCTACCCGTTCATGCTCGACGACGAGGATCTTCTGGTCTCTCCGTGCCCCGGTCTCGGGGCGCCTCTGTCCGGTAGAGATGCGGAGGAGATGGCATCGGTGCTGCTTGAGCGGCGGAGCGCCGAGAGGCTCGAAGAGGGGCATATACGAGAACACTATGCGGATGCGACGCTGCCGCGCGGGAAGAGGGTCGTCATAGATAGTGAGGGAATAAAGGTGCTTGATGTCTGAGATCAGGATAGTCGGAACTGCACACGTCTCGGCGAAGAGCGTGCAGGAGGTCAGGGATGCGATCGAAGAGTTCGAGCCCGATATTGTGGGGGTGGAGCTCGACCCCGGACGGTACGCCGCCCTGAAAGAGGATGCTCCGGAGCCCTCGATCTCCGATATCCTGAAAGGCGGGAACTTCGCCCGGGTGCTCGTCCAGTGGCTGCTCGCCTATATTCAGCAGCGGATCGGTGCCGATACGGGGATCCGGCCGGGTGCCGAGATGCTCGCCGCTATCGAGGAGGCTGAGGCGCACCAGAAACACGTGGCGCTCATCGACCGCGACATCCGGATCACTCTGATGCGGTTCTGGGGCAAAATGACCCTGTGGGAGAAGATCAAGATGTTCTTCGTCCTCATCGCCTCGGTCATCGGCATCGGCGGCAAGGAGATCGACGTCGACGAACTGACGAAACAGGATGTGGTGAGTGCAGCGCTCGAGGAGTTCCGTGAGTTCTCTCCGAACGGGGCTGCGGCGCTGATCGATGAGCGCGATGCTTACCTCGCACACCAGCTCATCTCGCTCGGGAGCCGGTACGAGCGCGTCCTTGCGGTCGTCGGTGCCGGCCACGTACACGGTGTCGAGCGGTACCTGAGGGAGCCCGGAACGCTCCCGCCGATGAGCGGTCTGACCGCCGAGGTCAGATCGGTTCCCTTCGCAAAGATCTTCGGCATCTTCGTCACGGTGCTCTTTCTTGCCCTGCTCGCGGCCATCGCCTTCTCGGGAGTCGGGCTCGACGTGCTGCTGACCGCGCTCCTCTACTGGGTCTTGATAAACGGGGTGCTCGCTGCCGGGTTCACGCTGGTCGCGGGAGGTCATCCTCTCTCGGCACTGACGGCGTTTGGCGTCTCCTGGATCACCTCCCTAAATCCGCTCCTCGCCGCGGGCTGGTTTGCGGCCCTCGTGGAGGCGAAGATCAGAAAGCCGACCGCAGGCGAACTGCGGAGGATCATCGAGGCCGAGAGCCTCTCGGAGATGCGCAAAATTCCGCTCTTCCGGGTGGTGCTCGTTGCAGCACTCGCCAATCTCGGCAGCACCCTCGGAACCTTCGCCTACTTCATCTTCATCTTCCCCTTCCTCGGGATCGATCCGAAGGTCGTTATCCTTCAGGGCTTCAATAATATCGTGCAGCTGATCGGTGGGCTCTTCTGACGCCCTCTCTTCTTCCGGGGATTCAAGGCTTATTTTCCAAGGTTTTTTACCTGATGAATGCCCATCTCCAACCATGAGTCCGATAGGTGGAACCATGAATCTTGGCATTACTGTGATCCGGAGCCGGCACAGCGTCAGGAAGTACAAAAGCGACCCGGTTGAGGAGAAGATCATCAAAGACGCTCTCGACTGTGCGCGCCTTGCGCCGACTGCCCGGAACGAGCAGCCCTGGCTCTTCGGGACGGTGAAGGATCCGGAGATGCTCAAAAAGATCGCAGATCTTGCTGATCACGGGCGGTTCATCGCGGGCGCCCAGGTCTGCTTTGCCGTATTCGGGAAGAGAGACGCGACCTACTACCTCGAAGACTGCTGTGCGGCGACGACGCAGCTCATGCTCGGACTTCAGGCGTGGGGTGTCGGGTCCTGCTGGGTGGCGGGCGAGAAGAAGGCGTATGCCGAGGATATCCGGAAACTGCTGAATGTTCCCGATGCGTATACGCTCGTCTCGCTCGTGCCTGCCGGATACCCTGAAGAGATCACGATTGCGAAGAAGGAGCTCCTCGAGGATATCACCTTCGAGGGGCGCTATCAACTCGGTGAGTAGCCGCCCGGTTTCTCCTCACCCGCTATTTTTTAAATCTCTCGGCACGGTATGCATGCCGCGTTCTCTCACTCGTCCCGCCGGGAGCGCTCGCCGGGCAGGTGGGGTTCGGTAAAGGCCGGATCTCCTGTTGCTCCACGAGGCTTGCTTTTTGTGCCGGGTGAGTCAAAGCCCCTCTCGATTCTCCGATGGTGTTTTGCCCCTGCGAGATCGTCCCCGTCGGGGTCTGCTGATAGTTAAATTTATATCTGTAGGAAGTACACTTCTTTCCAGCGATCTGTGATCCATGATCTGTGGAGGTCTCTAACAATGGCTATTGATACGGGTGATACTGCATTTATCCTGATCTGTACGGCGCTCGTCATGCTGATGACTCCGGGTGTAGGCTTGTTCTACGGAGGCCTTGTACGGCGGAAGAACTTCATCTCGATGATTGCTCTCGCGTTCATCGCCTTCTCGGTGGTCACGATCCAGTGGGTTCTCTTCGGGTACAGCCTGGCCTTCGGCTCCGACATCGGCGGGCTTATCGGAAACCTCGAGTTCTTCGCCCTGCGGGGCGTCGGCATGGGTGGCGAAGGCATTCCCGATCTGCTCTTCATGGTCTTCCAGCTCGTCTTTGCGGGTCTGACGCTTGCCATCGTGACATCCGGCGTTGCGGAGCGGGTGAAGGTCGGTTCGTTCATCGTCTTCGGGCTCCTCTGGACGACGCTCGTCTACGATCCGCTTGCGCACTGGGCATGGGGTGGCGGCTGGGCGGCACAGCTCGGTGCGCTTGATTTCGCCGGCGGAACGGTCGTTCATATCAGCTCCGGGTTTGCGGCCCTTGCTCTTGCGCTTGTCATCGGCAAGCGTGTCGGGTTCGGCGCCTACGGTATGGAGCCGCACAACATCCCGATGACGCTCCTTGGGGGGGCGCTCCTCTGGTTCGGCTGGTTCGGGTTCAACGCGGGAAGCGCCCTCGCGGCGAACGGTCTTGCCGCGAACGCGTTCGTGGTGACGAACGTATCGGCTGCTGCGGGGGCTCTTGCCTGGCTCTTCGCCGCCTGGATCCGCGGAAAGCCGAGTTCGGTCGGGATGATCAGCGGTGCCATTGCAGGGCTTGTGGCAATCACTCCTGCAGCGGGGTTCGTTGACGCGATGAGCGCTATCGCCATCGGGGCGGTTGCCGGTATCATCTGTTACGCCGCCCTGCTCTTCCGGGTTGGCCGGGGTCTCGACGAGAGTCTCGATGCCTGGGCGGTGCACGGCGTCGGTGGCGTCTGGGGTGCGCTTGCAACCGGTATCTTCGCGGTTGCCGCAGTCGGCGGTGTCGACGGACTGATCTACGGTAACGTCAGTCAGTTCTTCATCCAGATGATCGATGTGGCCGTGGTGGTCGTCTACGCGTTCGTCGTCACCTTCGTCCTCGCCAAGATCGTCGATATGACGCTGGGTCTTCGCGTCTCGGAGGAGGAGGAGTATGTGGGCCTCGACATCTCCCAGCACGGGGAGTCGACGCAGGTGTGAGGTGGTATCAATGAGAATGGTTGTTGCAATCATCCGGCCGGAGAAGTTTGACGACATCAAGGCCGGGCTCGAAGCAAAGGGTATCGTCGGGATGACGGTGACCGAGGTCCGCGGGCGTGGGGCGCAGAAGGGTATCTCCCTGCAGTTCCGCGGCAAGAGCATGCCGGTCGATCTCATTCCGAAGCTGAAACTCGAGATGGTCGTAAAGGCTGCTGATGTCGATGCGGTCATTCAGGCCATTCGTGATGCGGGGAGGACTGGAAAATACGGCGACGGTAAGATCATCGTCATGCCGGTCGAGGCGATTTACAAGGTCAGGACGGACGAATCCGAGTCTTCCGGGGGGTAGGTTCGCCCTTTCCTCTCCCCTCCTTCTCTGGTGCCCTCCTCTTTGCGCTCTCCGGGCACGAAGATCTCGTCTCCCTGTGCGGCTCGGGTTGAGGGTGCTCCTCTCGGTTTAAAATGGGTATATTTAAATTTGGGGGAAAACCACTTCCTTCTAACAGATGGCATACCTCTCTCTCCTGCTCTTCGTAAATACTCTCCCCGTCCTGTCGAAAAGGGGCGTTTCGGAGAATAGTACTCTCATCCTCTCCGGCAGATCTTGCCCGGAGCTGGAATAGAGACCGGATGCGGGAGAGCCCGGCTATGCCTGCTGCTTCAGGAATGGTTGTACTATGGCACTCGATACAGGGGATACTTCGTTTATCCTGATCTGCACAGCGCTCGTCATGCTGATGACCCCCGGCGTAGGGTTGTTCTACGGGGGTCTTGTACGGCGGAAGAACCTCATCTCGATGTTCGCGCTCTCGTTTGTCGCCTTCTCGGTGGTCACGATCCAGTGGTTTCTCTTCGGGTACAGCCTGGCCTTCGGCACCGACGTGGGCGGGCTGATCGGAAGCCTCGAGTTCTTTGCCCTGACCGGTGTCGGCATGGACGGCGAGGGTATTCCCGACCTGCTCTTCATGGCTTTCCAGCTCGTCTTTGCGGCGGTGACGCTTGCCATCATCACCTCGGCCGTCGCCGAACGGATACGGCTCAGTGCGTTTATCGTCTTCGGCCTTCTCTGGACGACTTTGATCTACGATCCGCTCGCACACTGGGTCTGGGGCGGCGGCTGGATGAGCGAGCTCGGCATCCTCGATTTTGCCGGCGGCATCGTCGTGCACATCTCCGCAGGCTTCGGGGCACTTGCCCTGGCGCTCGTCATCGGCAGGCGTGTCGGGTTCGGTCAGTACAGCATGGACCCGCACAACATCCCGATGACGCTCCTCGGGGGGGCGCTCCTCTGGTTCGGCTGGTTCGGGTTCAACGCGGGAAGCGCTCTCGCGGCGAACGGTCTTGCCGCGAACGCGTTCGTGGTGACGAACATCTCGGCCGCCGCCGGAGCCCTTGCATGGATGGCCGCCTCCTGGATTCGCGGCAAACCGAGTTCGGTCGGGATGATCAGCGGTGCCATTGCAGGACTCGGCGCTATCACCCCGGCGGCCGGGTTCGTCGGGCCGCTATCCGCCGCCATCATCGGCGTCATCTCCGGGCTGTTCTGTTACTATGCCCTCCTCTTCCGGATCCGGCGCGGTCTCGATGAGAGCCTCGATGCCTGGGCGATCCACGGTGTCGGCGGCGTCTGGGGAACGCTTGCCATCGGGGTCTTTGCGGTTGCCGGCATCGGCGGTATCAGCGGCCTCATCGAAGGGAATGCAGGACAGTTGATCCTCCAGGTGATCGGTGCGGGAGCTGCTATCGCTTACGCCTTCGTCGGCACGTATCTCCTCGCCAAGATCGTCGATCTCGCTATGGGTCTGCGCGTCTCGGAGGAAGAGGAGTATGTCGGCCTCGATATATCCCAGCACGGCGAATCAGTGCAGGTGTGAGGTGGTTTCAATGAAGATGGTTGTTGCAATAATCAGACCGGAGAAGTTCGACGGCGTCAAAGCGGCGCTCGCAGAGAAGGGTATCGTCGGGATGACCGTGACCGAAGTGAAGGGGAGAGGCGAGCAGAAGGGCATTTCCCTCCAGTTCCGCGGCAGGAGCGTGCCGGTCGACCTCATCCCGAAGATCAAGCTGGAGATGGTCGTCGATGACCCCGAGGTCGAGACGGTCGTCGCGACCGTCAGGGCACACGGCAGAACCGGGAAGTTCGGCGACGGGCGGATCATCGTCATGCCGGTTGAGGCCATTGCAAAGGTCAGGACGGACGAGACGGAGGTCTCGGGCCCCTGAGCCCCATCCCCCTTACCCTCCCGCATTCAGATGAACTGCGGCAGGATCTCTTTTTTGGCAAACTCGAGGAACTCCCGCTGCTGCTCTCCTATCTGGTGGATGCAGATATTCTCAAAACCCTTCCGGATGCCCTCTTCAACCTTCTTGATCATCGGTTCGGGATCGGGGCCGCACGGGACGTGCGCTGCCACGTCCTCCTCGGTCGCCATCTTTGCAATCTGCTCGTAGTGAGCGGGTGTCGGCAGAATACGGTTCATCTCACCGGTATTGGCAGAGATAGGCCACTCTTCGTATGCCGTCCGCCGGGCGGTCTCCTCGGTCTCCCCCCAGCAGACCGAGATCTCGAGGTATGCCGGTTTTCCTTCGCCTCCCGTATCTCTGAAGGCAAGAAGGCTCTTTTCGGCTTCGTGTCCCGCATTGATGAACCCGTCACCGATTCTGCCCGCCATCGACGCGCTTATCGGCCCCTCGGCGGCGATCATGATCGGTGGGAGCATCTCCGGGAGGGTGAAGACCTGTGCATTCTCGACGGTAAAGAAATAGCCGTAGTAGCGCTTCATGCCGCCCTGCCAGAGCGCCCTGATGATCTCCACCGCTTCCTCGAGCATCTCGGTTCGCACGGGCGCAGGAGGCCACCGGTCCCCGAGAATATGCTCGTTTAAGTTATCACCGGTGCCGAGCCCCAGGATGAACCTGCCCGGCAGCATGGCCGCTGCGGTCGCTGCCGCCTAGGCGATGATGGCAGGATGGATACGGAAAGTGGGGCAGGTGACGCCGGTCGCCAGCCGAGGACCGGTTGTCACCTGCGATATCCCGCCGATGGTTGCCCATACGAAGGGGCTCTGCCCCTCCCTGCTGGTCCAGGGATGGTAATGATCCGATATCATCGCGAAGGGAAACCCCGCATCCTCGGCCTGCCGTGCACAGCAGACGAGATCCAGCGGGCCGTGCTCTTCACTTGCAAGTTTGTATCCGATTTCAGCCATGCCGATTCACCTCTCCTGAATGTGTGAGATCCGCTCTTCTGTCGGAGCGTCAGTCCGGATTCGGGCATCTCCGGCACGCTGATGCTTAATAGTTTCCCTCGCCCCGGAGATGGCAGGTGCAGTTCTGCACGCTCACGTCCCTGCGTTCGGAGATTCGAGCGAACGCGGATACAGGTGACGGCCACGAAATGGCTGTATACAGCTCTCTGGGGGACTCCGTCCCTCTCCCTCTCCGGAAAACGCTCAAATTGACGTTTATTTCCCATTCTGCTGGGTGTTCTGGAGCTGGGTTCCGTGCCTTGTCAGAATGCTCGAAATCTCCGTTCGATCCCTGAAAACCAGGCGGATCGCCGGCCTATAATGGCCGTCTGCGGGGCAGTACTTTTTGGAGGATGGATACCCTTACCGGCAGGGAGATCGGCCGTCTGCGGGCTTCTATGTGGGTCGCAATTCCGGCAGATTACCGCTGGATTCCGTATATGTAAGGATTGCTGAAGCCGCGGAGTTCTATGCCTTGAACTTCCAGTCAACCCGTTTCGGCATGACGATCTCTTCGAACCGGCGTTCGAAGTACCGGTCCGTCATGCCGGCGATGAAATCCCTGACCATCTCGGCGTCACCGGTGCTCCTCCGGTACTCGGGGCTGATCCACGCCATGTCGAGAAAACCGGTGTAGATCGGCGACTCTCTTCGCTCCCGTTCGAGATCTTCGAGGTATACGGCGAAGATCGTATCGTACATCCGCTTAATCTTCGGTAGTTCCGCCGTCACCTGCGGATGGTGATAGATTCTGCTATAGTTGAAGCGTTTCAGATCGCCGAGCGCCTCCGCAACATCCGGACTGTACCTGATGAGCGGTTCCGTCTCGCCGTTGCTATGCTCGATCAGGTCTTTTATCAGCGTGTCGATGATGGACGGATTGCTCTCCCCGAGAACGTCCCGGACTCGGGCAGGCATCTCCCCGGCACCCTCGATCAGGCCGACCTCCTGTGCATCCTGAATGTCGCGGCCGATATAGGCTATTGTATCAGCGAAGCGGACGACGCACCCCTCGAGGGTCATCGGCGCTCGCCCCTCTCCGCCCTCTGAGAGGCCCCGGATCTCTTCATCAAAGGTGTCCCAGGTCTTTCCCGGCAGGGGCGCCATCCTGCTGTCGTATGCCTCTCCGTCGTGGCAGAGAATTCCGTCCAGCACCTGGAGCGTCAGATCGCAGTCTTCGATCGCAGTGAGGAACCGGACACTCTGAAGATTATGCCGAAACACTCCGATACCTTCTTTCCTGCAGATCTCCGAGAGGCATGCCTCTCCGGCATGGCCGTATGGGATATGGCCGATATCGTGGCCGAGGGCGATCGCCTCGATGAGGTCCTCGTTTAAGCGCAAGGATCTGCCGATAGTTCGCCCGATCTTCGAAACCAGCTGGACGTGGAGGACGCGGTGGGTGATATGATCGTTTCTGACCAGGTAGAAGACCTGCGTCTTGTCGATGTAGCGGGCGTAGGCCTTGGTGTGCATGATCCGATCGGCATCACGCGAATATCGGGCACGGATATCCTCCCGTTTACCTCCCCGTCTCCGAATGCCGTCCCCGCTTCTCGCGGCGAACCGGGCTAACAGCCCTTCCTTTGCCGTTATGTAGGCTGCGATACGCCCCTCGACCTCTGTCGGGAGGCTTCGCCGGTACTCCGTATCCTGCTCCATGCTCTCACCAGCACTCCCGGCTACGCGTCCTGTTCTCCGGTCTCCTGGTCGTCCGGCGGCAGGGGCAGATCTCCTCCTTCGAGGCCGTAGTTGCGGCGAAGGAACTGCCGGACATTCTCGGACTCGATCCATCCACTGTCGAGCTCGGTAACGATGGCATCGATCTGCCTGACCTGTTCGATGATCCGCTCCGAACTCTCCGATTCGTCGAAACCGGCGAGAGCGAGGATCACCTGGAGCGGGTTCCTGATGTGGTCGCCGAGGATGGCAAACTGCTCGATATTGGTCTCTATCCGGGCATAGGCCTCACGCTGGCGCAGCTGCATCAGTCTCCGCTCGGTGACGTCGTGGGCGACCCCCTGGACGCCTACGATGACGCCGCTCTTCACGATGGGAGAGGCGTCTATCTCCAGGTACCCGACCGTCCCGTCGCTTCTCCGCATCTCCGTATGCAGGCCTTCCAGACTCTCCCCTGCAAGAACGCGGGTGAAGATATCCCTGACCTTCGATCTGCACGGGTCTGTGGTAAATGCGAGACAACTTTTCCCCATGACGTACTCAGGCCGGTAGCCGGCAATCTTCTCGACGGCGGGGGAGACGTAGGTGAAGTTCTGCCCGGTATCGAGCGTGAAGATCATATCAAAACTCCTCTGGGCGAGTCCGCGGAACTTCTCTTCACTCTCCCGGAGCCGCTCTTCGATCCTCTTCCTTTTCTTAATATCGCTCTTCAGTACCAGGATGATCGCGAGGAGGCCGATAACCCCGCTGATCCCGACCGCAGCTATATCAACGGGAATCTCGACGGTCGATACCGGTCGGTTGATGACGGTGCTTCCTGCGGGCAGATCCGTCCCGGCAATACCGAATCGGTCGAGCTCGATCTGATCGAAGGCAGGCCGCTGCTCGACGGTGCGCACGACCGGTATTGCGGATACGTCTTCGCCCTCAAGTATCTGGAGTGCCATGCCACCCGCAACCCGCCCTTGCTCTCTGCTGCTGACGATCATGCCGCCGATGATCCCCCGGCCGAGGTATGTTTCAAAGACACCGTACACCGGAACCGATGATGCCGGGGCGATCTCATCGACTGCATCCTCATATGCGTAGTAGACGCCATTCGGATCCTGATTATACGATAGCAGGAGGACGATACTCGTCTTCGGGAGGTGTGCTACCTGCTCCCGTATCTCCGGGATCGTCATGTTATCGAGGAAGACGAACTCGAACCTGCCGCGAAACCCTTCTGTATCTTCGAGGAGGCGTTTTCTGTTTGCAACCCCGGTCATCGTTCCGTCGTTGACGACGACGACCTGTGAGACGGAGGGGTGGAGATGCTCGGCAAGCGCGAGGGTTCCTGCGATATCGAGCGTCTCGACCACCCCGGTTACAAGAGAGTCGTTATGCATGCAGTCTGTGCTGAAGTAATTGACGCCGCAGAAGACTATCGGGATATCGGGGAAGATATCATCGTGATGAACGAGAGCAAACTTGAAAGCCGGATCGTCGCAGGTGATGATCACGTCGGGCGGCGTGCTTGCGTACTTATACCGGTATAGATCTGCAAGGTGGTCGAAATACGCCTCGTTCTCAATCCGCTTGGCATCCATATGCTCGATCCGGAGCTCCACCGCAATGGGTGCACCTTCTCTGAGGACACTCTCGATGCCGTCCTGTTCAAGCTGCACCATATCCATATTGGGGTGGTACGAGTGCAGGATGAGGACATCCGCCTTCTCGGCGGTGACCGTCTGGCAGCACGACAGCGCCGCCGCAAGAATCAGTACCAGAAGAAGGCGGCATCTGCACTCAGAAAGCGATCTGGCTTTTCTATAGCTCTTCTGCGCCGTATCGTCGTGCATGTTTATGCCCGGAGGAAGCGGGGAGGCACTTCTCTAACCTAATTCTGCTCCTTTGTGCATAAAGGGTTTGCATTTATCTCTCCTCCCGGTGCGCCGCTCTCCGAAAAAGGCCGATGCTACTTGCCGACTACCCTGCGGAAACGTTCCGGCAGGAAGTGGTGCCGTTCTCCGCCTGACCGAGCATCAGATATATCTGCCGGTCGAATCTATCCGGTATGGAAATGCCGGTTCTCCAGGTTGCTCTCGATCTGCTCGATCTCTCACGCGCCGTAGCCATCGCCGAGGAATCGGTTCTGGGTGGAGCGGACTGGATCGAGGTCGGAACGCCCCTGATCAAGAGCGAGGGCATGGCCGCCGTCAGGGTGATGCGGGAGCATTTTCCTGAGCGGGTGATCGTCGCCGATATGAAGGTCGCCGACACCGGTGCGCTCGAGGTGGAGATGGCGGCGAAGTCCGGTGCAGGGGTTGTCTGCATCCTCGCCGATGCCGATGATTCGGTTGTCGGCGAGGCGGTTCGCGCTGCGCGGAAGTACGGTGTCCGCCTGATGGCCGACCTCATCAACGTCGCCGACCCGGTGACGCGTGCCCGCGAGCTCGAAGCGATGGGTGTCGACTACATCAACGCCCACGTCGGCATCGACCAGCAGATGCTCGGCAGAAGTTCGCTCGACCTCCTCTCCCGCCTCAGCGGTGAGGTCGGTATTCCGATCGCGGTCGCCGGAGGGCTCGATGCGGTAACCGCCGCCGAAGCGGTCACAGCCGGTGCCGGGATTGTCATCGTCGGCGGCAGCATCATCCGGTCGGCGGACGTCACCGCTTCCGCACGCGCCGTCCGGGCTTCCATCGACCGCCCGGAGGTCTGCCCCCGGTCGGCCGAGAGTCCCGATGCCGCCATCCGCCGCCTCCTCGCCGACGTCTCGGCGCCGAACGTCTCGGATGCGATGCATCGGAAAGGGGCGATGACGGGTCTTCTCCCGCTCTCGGGCGCTGCCAGGATGGTGGGGCGGGCCGTGACCGTCCGGACGGTCGCCGGCGACTGGGCGAAACCCGTCGAGGCGATCGACGTCGCAGGAGAAGGCGACGTCCTCGTCATCAGCAACGACGGGGGAACCCATGTCGCCCCGTGGGGCGAGCTCGCCACCCTCTCCTGCAGAAACCGCGGTATCGCCGGGGTGGTGATCGACGGCGCCGTCCGGGATATCGACGATATCAGGAGGATGGCGTTTCCGCTCTTTGCGAGAGCTGCCGTACCGAACGCAGGCGAACCGAAGGGTCTTGGAGAGATCAATACCGAGATCGTCTGCTGCGGCCAGGAAGTCCGGCCAGGCGACTGGATAATCGGCGACGAGAGCGGTGTCGTCGTCGTCCCGAAGGATCGGGCATACGAGATAGCGCGGCGGGCAACGGAGGTCAGGAAGACCGAAGAGCGGATCCGCGAGGAGATCCGTCGTGGCCGGACGCTCTCCGAAGTGATGGAACTCTTAAAATGGGAGAAACGGTGAGTCTGTTTTCACCGGCACTGCGAGGCTTTCAGGAGATCGCTCCCGCGCTCGAGGAGTCTCCGGACAGCGTCCTCGGCCTGGTCGACCCGCAGGATAAGCACCGCGGCGTCTTTGCCGCTGTAGGCGTAGGCGTACTCGATGTTGATCGCAGCATCCCCGAGAACGCCTGCTATCTCCGATAGTCCGCCCGGTTCGTCCCGCATCTTCACGCCGATCACTTCGGTGAACGAGACCCGAAATCCGAGATCGGTCAGTTTTTTGTGTGCATCGTCCGGGCGGTCGACGAGCGCCCGCACGACTCCGAATCCGTCCGCTTCCGCGATGCTGAATGCAAAGATATTGATCCCGGCTTCTTTGAGTGCATCGGCGATGGCGGCAAGCCTCCCCGGCCGATTCTCGGAAAAGACCGAGATCTGCTTGATAATATACGACTTCTCCATGCTTACATCGACCTCCTGTCGATCACTCGCTTCGCTTTCCCCTCAAACCTCGGGAGGGTCCCCGGCTCCACCAGCTCGACGCCGACCGCCACGTTGAGCGAGGAACGGAGCCGGTTCTCGACTGTCTTCTTCAGGACCATCAGATCCGTGATCTTGTCGGAGAACGCTCCTTCACCGAGTTCCACCCGTACGAGCAGCGTGTCGAGCGCTCCTTTCTTGTCGACAACGATCTGGAAATGCCGCCCGATGTTCGGGATCTCCATGAGGGCGTGCTCGATCTGCGAGGGGAAGACGTTGATTCCCCTGATGATCAGCATGTCGTCCACCCTGCCGGAGATCCGCCGGATCCGCGGGTGGGTGCGGCCGCATGCACACGTCTCGTCGTCCAGCACCGTAATATCTCCGATCCGGTAGCGAACCATCGGGAGCGCCTCCTTCTGGAGGATGGTGATGACGAGTTCTCCCGCATTGCCGGGTTCGAGCGTCTCACCCGTCTCAGGGTCGATGATCTCGACGAGCGCGAGATCGCCCCAGACATGGATGCCCTGCTGCTCAGTACACTCCGTAAACATCGGTCCTGAGAGCTCGCTCGTCCCGTAGATGTCGTAGGCCTTTATCCCGAGCCACTCCTCGATCTTCGTGCGCATCTGCTCCGACCAGGGTTCGGCACCGAGCACGCCGACTTTCAGATCGGTGTCGTTCCTGATGGAGATGCCCATCTTCTCGGCCACTTCCCCCATGTGGAGGAGGTACGAGGGTGTACAGGCGATCGCCGTGACGTGGAGATCCTGCATCAGCTCGATCTGCCGTTCGGTGTTCCCAACGCTCGTCGGAAGAACGGTCGCGCCGATCCTCTCTGCGCCGTAGTGCGCCCCGAGTCCGCCGGTGAAGAGCCCGTAGCCGTAGCTGATCTGGATGACATCACCCCGGCCGAGGCCGCAGGAGGTGAATCCCCGGGCGAGCGACTCCGTCCAGTTCTCGATGTCGTGTTGGGTGTACCCGACGACGGTCGGCTTTCCGGTCGTTCCCGACGAGACGTGGTAGCGGACGAGTTCGTCCCGGGAGGCCGAGAAGATCCGGTCAGGGTAGTTGTCGCGAAGGTCGCGCTTGTACATGAAGGGGAGCTTTCGGACATCCTCAAGCGACCTGATGTCGTCGGGGTGGACGCCCGCCTCCTTCATCCTTGTCCGGTAGAACTCACTGAAACTGTAGAGGCGGTAGATCTGCGTCTTGAGCAGTCTGAACTGCAGCCGCTGGAGTTCATCCCGGGGTATCTCCTCCATCCGCGGGTTCCAGGTCACCATCAGATAGCCCCCCGCCGATCGACGACACGCCGTGCCTTCCCCTCGAACCGCGGCAGCGCTCCCGGCTCCACCAGCTTCACGGTGGTGCGGAGACCCAGAGTGCTGTGCAGCGCTCCCGCGACGTGCCGCTGCACCCGTGCAAGATCCTGCAGTTCGCCGGAGAAACTTGCTTTGCTCATCTCCACTTCGATCGTCATCTCATCTAGATGTTTGACGCGGTCGATATATACCATAAACTGTTCTCCGACCTCCGGGAGAGAGAGCAGCACATGCTCTATCTGTGAGGGGAAGACGTTGATGCCCCGGATGACGAGCATGTCATCGCTGCGGCCGGTGATCCGGGCAATCTTCTGTCCCCGCCCGCAGGGGCATTCATCCTCCATCAGCATGGTGACGTCGCCCGTCCGGTACCGGAGGAGCGGCATCGCCTCTTTCACGAGCGGAGTGATGACGAGTTCTCCCCGCTCGCCCGGACCGAGTGCCTCGCCGGTCACCGGATCGATGATCTCGACGAGGTAACTGTCGTGCCAGATATGAAGCCCGTCCCGCTCCCGGCATTCGAAGGCCACGCCTGGTCCATACATCTCGGAGAGGCCGTAGGAATCGTATGCTGTGAGGCCGAGCCTCTTTTCGAGTTCGGCACGCATGCTCTCCGACCAGGGCTCGGCACCAAAGATGCCGGTCTTCAGGGTGGCAAGCTCTGCCCCCATCGATTCCGCAACCTCGGCGAGGTGCATGGCGTAGCTCGGTGTGCAGTGGATGGCGGTGACCCCGAAGTCCTCGATCATCTCGATCTGCCGTTTCGTATTCCCGGTAGCGCTCGGGACGACGGTCATTCCGACCCTCTCGGCACCGTAGTGGAACCCGAGTCCGCCGGTGAAGAGCCCGTAATTAACGGCGTTCTGGAAGGTATCCTCATCCGTCAGGCCGACCATCACCATATTCCGTGCAATGAGTTCCGACCAGTTTCCGAGATCCGCCCGGGTGTACCCGACGACGGTTGGTTTCCCGGTCGTGCCGGAGGTCGTGTGGATACGCACGATCTCCCTCTTCGGCACCGCAAGAAGACCGAACGGGTAGCCTGCCTGCAGATCCTTCTTCGTGGTGAAGGGGATCTTCTGCAGATCATCGAGCGATCTGATATCGTCCGGGGTGATCCCGGCTTCCTTCATCTTCTTTTGGTACAGTGAAACCTGTTGTGTCTGACGGAGCGTCCACTTCAGCCGTTTCAGCTGGAGCGCCTCGAGATCTCCGGCGCTGATCGTCTCCATCGCTTTATTCCAGAACATAATCGGATCGTGCCCCTGAGCGTGTGGGCGTCCGTGACGGGCCGCCCGGATATACTATCGGCATGGGTCTCTTTCTGTGCGGTCGGTACACCGGCTCCATGGTCGCGGCAGGCGGCATGGAGCCGGATAACCGGTATGTATCACTATAGTGCCTTCCAGAGACACAAAAGGTTTGTCATACGCTAACACAGAGCAGGGTGGAGGCATCCGTCCCGCGAAGCATGCTCCCCCTCAAAATGCCCTCCGATCGATGCATTCATCAATGAAAAACGCCTTACCATCTCCCTTAAGTACGAGTTAACCGTTATGCAGACTCCGGCGATCCCCTGGCTTCCGGTAATCGGCTATGGCAGCCACATCAAGGCAACCGCACGCGAGCTGATCGTTGCGCAGGGCAGCACCACCCGCCGCTATCCGCTGGGGGGCGTGGAGCACCTGCTCATCGTGGGCGGGCACACCCTCCACACGTCTGCAGTGGTCAACCTCCTCAAAATAGGCTCTGCGATCACCTTCTTCGACATCGACGGAACCCCGACCGGGTATCTCCGGCCGCCCGGGTATACGCTCGACGAGGAGACCCGCGCCGCCCAGAGCCGTGCCACCCCGCACCGGTACGCCCAGGCCATTGCAACGGCTGCGGTTCGGTCCCGGCTTCTCTTCGTGGAGCAGTTCTGCGAGACGGCCGGTGCGGCTCTTCTCTACGAAGGTGAACTCTTCCTGCTCCACCAGGCTCGTGACGAGCTTGCGCACCTCATCACCATGGACGAGCTCCGGCGCCTTCACCGGCTTACTACCGACATGTACTACGAGATACTGTCGAGGATGGTTCCGGCAGAGCTCGGCTACCGAAGGCGGAGATCCCGGCCGAACCGCGACCCGGTCAATGCCATGCTCTCGCTCGGCTATGCGATGCTCTTCGGCAACGCCTGCGTCTCCGTCACCGGGGCTCATTTAAACCCCGACGAGGGCCTGCTCCACGAAGGTGCCGGGAGCCTTGTCTACGACCTTATCGAGCCGCAGAAAGTGGCGATGGTAGACCGGGTCGTCCTTGCGCACGCGGCAGCCCTGACCCCGGAGGATTACGAATGCGGGGCGGCGCGGTGCTACCTCTCGGACGACTGTGCCGGCCGCCTCGTCGAAGCGCTCCACGCCTCCATCGATCAGAACCGCATCGATTCCCAGGTGAAACTGCTCAGGGACGCTTTCCTGCAGAATGGAGAGTATCAGGTAGTATACTGATAGGACGGCCGGACTATCGAGAACTCCTGAAAAGAAGTGAACGGTATCTCTCCCTGGCTGATCTCCCTGATAACGACGCGGGGACAGCCGTAGAGCATGGATATGAATTTGTCGAGCAGGACGGCTTCACCGGTAGCGACGATCCTGACCCGTCCGTCCGGTGTGTTCATCGCCTCGCCGCATACGCCGAGGTTCGTCGCGATCTTCTTGATGCAGGCTCGAAACCCCACGCCCTGCACCCGGCCGGAGATGAAAAGTTCGAGTGTCTTCACAACCAGTGCTCCTGGATGAGCCTCATGGACATATCGAGTTCGTCATAGACTTCATCGCGGATCGCGGAGTCGCGGATATTCAGCGCCTCGGCAACGGCCATATCGACGATCTCCCGGCACCGGTCCTCGTATCGCTCGGCGCAGATCCTGCATGCCATATCCCCGAGGACGTATGCACGCCGTGAGAGCGGCCGTATGATCCGCGCTTCTTCGAGGGCGCAGAGCAGCATCCTCTCCGCGAGTTCCTCCTGTCCGGCGTTCTTCGAGAAGAGGAAGAGCTCCGTATAGTAGGTCGCCCGCCTCGCCCGGTCGGGAGCCGACCGGATAGCGCGATCCAGCGAAACCATATCCTTCGTCGTATACTCTCCGGTTCTGATCTTGTTGCGCGACTCGAGGATCTTCCCATAGACGGTGTTCTTCCACGACGGGGGCATGGCCTGCTCGAGCTGAACCATGAGGTTGTAGCGGATCCGGTCGTCCGGGATCGTCGATATCAGATCGACGGCACGCTGCTGAATGACGGGTTTCCCGCTCTTTCGGTAGAGCGAAAAGAGCATCTGCGCCATTCGCTGCTGTGCCATCGCGGATATGAAGGGGATCTGGATATGTCCTGCGGTCTCGTCGATACCGTTTAAGAGGTCGGTGATATCCTCTTCATCGCCGTACGTCTCGGCAAACCGGGTGATATCAAAGAGCATCGAGAGGCGGATGTGCGGCATCGGAATACTGACCACCGTATGGCACATCGCCGAGAGGATCTCCTTTCGCTGTGCCGGTTCGGTGACCATCTCGAAGACGGCGGCAAGGGCGTCGACGTACTCGACGGGATCTTCGATCTGACCGACCTGCTCGACCGCCCGATCGACGTCACCCTCCTGCCGGTTGACACCGTGGATGTTCTTTAGCGCGTAGATCAGGTTCTTCCGAACGAATGCTTCGCGCTCAGGCTCGACACGGTCGAGGTTCTCCTGCGCCTCGTCGAGGTATGTCCGTGCCCTGGCCTCGTTCGTGCCCGCCATCAGACCGGCGAGGTCGGCGAGCATGACCGCACGGATAGCGGCCTCCGGGATTGTCTCGATGGCGCCGTGGAGTTTCTCGATGATCTCCTCGCTTCTCACCTGGTTGCCGAGTGTTGTGTAGGCACTGACGATCCGGTACATCCCGGAGTACTGAGCATAGACGTTCCCGGTCTGGTCGAAGAGGCGATACATCAGTTCCAAGACCGGAGGCGACGAGATCGCCCCGTCGATACTCTCAAGCAGGTACGCCATGACCTCGTAGGGATCGGCAGAGTCAAAGTCCCGGGTAAAAGTGCCGAAGTACGTCAGAATCCGCTGGAGCATCGCGTTACGCTCATACTCCCCTTCGATCTCGAGGGAGAAGTACGACATCGGGATGGCAAACATCGGATCTTCGTAGACTTGCGTGTACTCGAGCATGATATCGACGTAGCTTGCAATCTTGATGGAGATCTCTTCGCGAGGCGTATTGGTCTTCAGCAGATGAAGAGCAAGATCGAAGGGCTCCATCATATGCTCGAAGACCCGCGCCTTCCCCTGCCCGATCTCTTCTGCCATCCGGAGGCTGCCGACCCGGACGTATCCCTTGATGAGCGGGTCGATAAGTTGCCGCTGCAGGGACGGGTCTGTGATCTGGCCGAGGATCTGGGTTGCTTCGTCCAGCGCCTGGAGCGAGAGCTGCTCGATGCCGTACATGATGAGGCCGTGGATGACCTTGCCCATCGCGAAGAGGCAGTAGTCCTTCTCGAGCAGCGAGCTTGAGAGCACCCGCATCCCGTGCAGCAGATCGAGGTCGCCGTCCTCTACCGCGAGTACCGCTGCATGGTCGACGATGCCTCCCATCGCCTCCGCCCGTGCCTGCTGATCCTGGATCTCGCAGGTGAGGCCGGTTGCACGGCGGAGCAGATCGCGGTTCTTCTGGGTTACGCCGATCCGTGCCATCTCGATGACGATCGTTGAGATCGCCTGTTCCCGCAGGTTCTGCTGGTTGATCTGTGCGGCGAGGTTGACGAGCGACGACGGGTCCATCTGGCGGATGAAACCCCGTTCGATCAGGATCTTATTGCTCTCCATGAGGAGGTGATCCTGCGCATGGTGCGACCGGACGAGCTCCTTGATCGAGGGGATATGCCTGATGATCTCCTCGAACGGATACTCCTTGCAGAAGTCCGTGACCGCCTGATGGATCAGCGAGTCGGCGATATCGATATCGAGCGCGGCGAGGATATTCTCTTTGACGAGGTCGATCTCGTCGCGGTTGATCCCCTCCTTGATCAGGCGGACGCCGGTGTCGTAGAACTGGGCGTTGATCCTCTGGACACGGCTGCTCGCCTTCTTCATCACCTCGATGGCATGGTAGAAGTCGCCCATGCGGGAGAGCGCATCGGTGATCTGCCGGTAGAGCTGGGTCGCTTTCGGGGCGTCGCAGGACGACTCGATCAGCGGTGTGATATCGAGCAGTATTGTCGGGTTGCCGCTCTTCTCCACGACCGCTATCCCCGAGAGGACGATCTCTTCGATAGGAAGCTGGCCTGCTGCGCCGGCTCTCGAGTTGAACTCAAAAGCACGCTCAAGGTACCAGCGCTCTCCACTCCGCTCCGCCTTCTTTAAGAGCTCGAGCACGATCGTCTGGCCGGCATAGGGCTTTTCGGAGTCGATCTTCAGGAGTTTTGCGTAGACCTGCTTTTTGTCGCGCTGCCGGTCGAGGAGCTGCTCGGTCAGGATGGCGAGCACCTCAACAAGCCTCTCTTCGGGAATATCCGAGACCGCGTCGAGTATATGTTCGATATCGGCGATCTCCTTCTTTAAGGAGGATCTCCACGCGACATCCACGATATCTGCAATACAGTGTGTGCGGCGGATCTTCTGGTTGATCTCGGTGGCGCTTCGAAGGCCGAGGATAACGGTATCGAGGTCTCCCTGCTCGATCCCGATTGCGGCGGTTGCCCGTGCCACGTCGGCGTGGAGGCGTGACTGTTTCGAGATATCTCCTATCTCCGAGAGCATGGATAGAGCGCTGTTCATGATGGGAATGCTCTGGGAACGGACCGCAAACTCGATGAGGAGCGGGATGATATCGATCAGAATGGCGGATCGGTATTTGCGGATGCTGATCTGGTTGAAGACCTCGCCGCCCTTCTCTATATAGTGAAAGTCGCGGGAGTCGACGCCTGCCTGGATCATATCCCGTGCCGTTTCGGCAAGGATCTCGGACTGGTGGCTCTTGCGATCGAGTTTATCGGCGAGAGTAAAGATCGCGGAGAACCATTCGGCATCCCTGGTTTCGATGTAGATGCCGGCAACCCGGCGGATAAGACCATACACCTCTTCCTTATCGGGCTCTATCAGCTGACCCAGAAGACCCGGGAGGTTCTTATCGAATGCCGTCTCTACGAGCGTGGCATTCATCTCTTCGTAGAGTGTTCTCTTCTCTTTGCGCGTCTGCGTATCAGAGATGTCTCTGACGATCTGCTCAATCTCACGCACATCCCCTTTCGAGATTGCGGAGCTTATCTTCTGTTTCATCTGCGGTTTTCCGTTCATTCTGATCAGCGCTCTCCCGCCAGGTTCTGTATCATGCATGTCCGCTATCTGATAAAAATGTTACCCTCATACCACAATAATGTTCTCCGATTGAAAACGAACAAATGCCGTTGAATCGCTCTCATTACAGGTTTCGATGCCCGGGGGGACACTCCCCGCGATCCAAGGGTTAAAGAAGGGGTGGACTCCCGGGCCGGGGGACATTACCCGGTGCCGATGACCTGTCTGATAGAGCGATATAAGGTTTCGGCGACTGTTTTGTCCCGCGACTCGACCATGATCCTGACCATCGGTTCGGTGCCCGATGCCCGCACGAGTGCCCAGGCATCGTCCCTGACGATCTTGATGCCGTCGGTACGGTCCTTCCGGTCGTCGGGGAATGCCGCATCGACCGCCCGGACGATCGCCGCAGGCTCCGGGGTCATCTGCTTCTCCTTGATGAAGTGGTATGCCGGAAGCCCGCCGAGCACCGTAGAGAGCTTCTCGCCCTGGCGGGAGGCCAGAACCGCCACCATCGTGGCGGCGGTCATCCCGCCGTCACGGCAGAACTGGTGGTCTGGATAGATCAGTCCTCCGTTCCCCTCGCCCCCGAAGGCGACGCTCACGCCGTCCTCGATCAGGCCGAGCATCCGCCTGGCGACGTAGATACTTCCGACGGGCGTATATTCTGTGCTGCATCCGTTCGCTCCGGCCACGTCCTCGATGATCCGGGAGGTGCTGACCGGGGTGACCACGATACCCTTCCTCTGTTTACAGACGTAGTCGGTGATCAGGGCAAACTCGTGGTTTTCCTCCACATACTGCCCCTTATCGTCGACGAAGACCGCCCGGTCGGCATCGCCGTCGTGCGCCACCCCATAGTCCGCACCGAGGCTTTTAACCATCTCCGAAAGACCCGCGAGCCCTTCGGGGGTCGGTTCCGGCAGTCTTCCGGGGAAGGTGCCGTCCATCTGTGCATTAATAGTATGCACCCTGCAGCCCATCCGCGAGAGGATGAGCGGGGTGGTCAGTGCGGCAGGGCCCGACCCCGGGTCGACGACCACCGTCATCCCGGTGCCTATGCCGGGCGGGAACAGGTCGACGATACCCTGAATGTACTCCTCGACCATGTGGTGCGCCACGACCTCGCTCCCTACCCCGTCCCACGACGATCCCGCGAAGGTGCCCGAGAAGTACAGGTTCTCGACCGCGATGGTATCCTCATCGCTCATCTCGGTGCCGTCGGCATCGATGATCTTCACCCCGTTGTACTCGGGCGGGTTGTGCGAGGCCGTGATCACGGCGCCGCCGTCGAAGTGCCGCCTGACGATGTACTGGAGTGCCGGGGTCGGGAGCACCCCGAGGTCCACCACGTCGCACCCGACCATCAGGAGCCCCGCCTTCACGGCGTGGACGAGCGCTTCGCCGGACGTTCTCGTGTCTCTCCCGACGGCGATCCGTCCCTTCCGCAGTGTTCCGAGCGCCGCACCGATCTTGAGGACGAGCTCCGGGGTCATTGTCTCCCCGATTACGCCCCGCACGCCGTTCGTTCCGAATAATTGTTTCTGGTTGCTCATGCCGTATCCGTCTCCTCGGGATTGTGAACCTCGCGCTTCAGCCGGTCTATCGCCGCGATCACGGCGGCGAAGGCCTCATGCCGGCGCTCTGCCAGTATAGCAAGATACGTTATATCTTCTCCGGCATACAGTCTCCCCTTCCGGTGGTGAAACCGAACGCCGATGATACCGTCGATCGCTTCCATCTCCGCTCTGATACTTTTGAGTTTTTCGTCGACGCTATCATCGAAGTCCATGTACTCGGTCCGCTCGCCGTCCGTCCATTCCCGGACGAGGCCGTTGAAAGTGAGGATGGCACCGGCACGGGTGGTGTCGCACTCCCGTCGGAGTTCCCGGACGAGCCCCTCGATCGTGAAGTAATCCTCGAACCGGTCGAGGGACGAGACGACCTCGTCGACGGTCGGGTTTCGCAGGATGACGTTCTCAGCCGCAAGGTCGCCCATGACGATCTTCGGGAACTGCCGTGACTTGAACCCCTCGACAATGGCGTACTCGACTCCGGCGTCGCAGAGCGTCTTCAAGACCTGCTCGAGATCCGCCTCGCGGGTTACCATGACCGCCTTCTCTTCATCGACACCGCAAGATATAGCAGCCCCTGATTCATAGTATTCCGTCGTGTCTTTTCCTTCCTCGAGGGCAAAGGGGTGGTGGCCGAGGTGTTTGACCGCACCGACGCTGCCCTGGTCCTTTAGCCTGCCGATGAGTTCGCGGGCAAAGTATGTCTTGCCGGTATTCGACAGGCCGACAATGTGGATGATCTTCATACAGTATCCTCTTCGTCACTTTCGGAGATGGTGTTCTCTTCGTCTGAATCCCCGGGCTGTGTCCGGGTCTTTAAGATGACCGATGCGGCCTCGGCCACGCCTCGCATCACGTCGGTGATCCGATCCTCGACATCGATCTCGTCGTCGATATCAAGCGACGTCCCTTCGACCTCGAGGAGGAACCGTGCGACCTCGCTTGCCTCGAAGAGGATCTCGTCGAGCTCGTCGGCGGTGAAGAATCCGCACATCGCTCCGTAGAAGAATGTTGCGCCGGCCTTCTTAACCTTCTTTTTAAAAGCGCTCCTGGCCTGGTTCACCGCCTGTGGCGAGTAGGTCTCGACCATGAACGGGCAGAGCTCGGGGAGGTGTTCGCCGATGAAGGTCATCTCTGATCCGCTCGTCGATTTGAAATCCGCACAGAGTCGGGCGATCGCCCATTCCCGGGCAGTGATGTAGGTATGTTTTCGCAGGAACTGGTTTACCCGCTGGTAGGTGGCGCCGTCGACCTTCTTGAACTTCTGATACTTCTTCGGGTCTTTCTGGTCTACAGGTTCTTCCATTTTGCTTACCCTCTTGGCACGTTCTGATATTCAATCCTGCTGGTTTTTCGCCCCGTATCAGCGCCTCGCTCTCCCGATAGAGCGCTCTACGGTGTATCCGGATCTGCGAGGCCGGTCATATGCCCATGCCCCGCGGTTGCCGCCGGGTTCCCGGCAGGAAGTGGTCGCTTCTTCCTTGCAGGCTCCGGACGAACCGCGGCCCTCGCTGCCCCTGTATAACATATAGCGTCATGTGGTTTATCTGTTCTGATTTCAGGCTCCGTCTCCCCTCTCCGATCCGCCGTTTTGACGTTTTTGGGGGCTCATCTGACTCTCAGGTCCTCCGCACGGCCTGTTTCCCTGCCCAGGGTGCCGGTGCAGACTCCTGTGGCGCTATTCGGGGGGTGAGGTCTGCGCCCTCCGGGTTTTCTGCTCTCTCCGGTGGGTGAAGTTGTATGCTGCAGTCCGGCTGGAAACGATGTGGTGGTCGGTTTCTGCCGGATCGCAGCATTCGCGCCTTGCTGGCGGTGGTAATGCGGATCGCCGGACTCCGGATGTCGTCAGCGAATGGGTCGGCCTCGCCCGCAGGCACGGTAACGGGGCGGTGTGCGGAGCGTCTCGGCTGGCGCCATGCCTTTTTCCGGCATTGTTTGCATTCGTCTCGATAGTTCCTGGGGCTCGCTCCCTGTGTGATGGCATGGGGCAGAGGTTGCTTGGCCGTCCGCTTTCTCGTCCCGGAACTGATCCCATCTTCTCTGTGGGCGGGTGGCTTCTTTCTTCAGTCTGCGGGTTCTTTTTGGGCGTCTTCTTTGGTATGCCGACACTCATGTCGGGCTGGGCCGGCGCTCCGGGTACGCAGGATACGCTTCGTCCTCGTTTTGGGGATTACGCGCAAAACGGTGGGCGTGGGGCTCTGTTGAATCCCCTCTGGGTGATATCTGCCTCTGGTCTTTCGGCGATATCTTCGGTCGTCCTTTCCTCTGTGGCGATCGGTCGCTCCTGTCCTCCGGGTGCTTGCTCGTGGGGGGTGTGGGATGATCCCTGGTGCTGTTTTTCTGGAATGCATTGGGAAGGGCTGGATTCGGGGCAGTATCTGAAAGGGGCGAAAATGTCGCCTTTCCTCTGTGAGAATTTTGACTGAGTTTCCCCCGAATACCTCCTGCTGGGGGACGGCCTGGCAGAAGGTGCATGTCACTCTTGGATGTCCTGCTGGGGGTCAGCTCCCCCGGGTATGCAGCGCAGATGGGTTTACCATCACCTCGTCGGGGTGTTCCTCTTCGGTGCCGTTATTCTTGAGTGAATGGGTAGGGCTCCGGAACAGTATTCGGGGTGCGTGAGCTGCCTTTCCTCGGGGGGACTTCGTTTGCGGCTCTCGCAATGCCTCTACCGGGAAGGGGGCTCCCGTAAAAACCACACGTCGTCACTGGACCTCTCGCATGGATCGGTTTCCCCGATGTGCGGTGCGGATGGGTTCGTCGTCATCTCGCGGTCATCGCTCCGGATGTACTGGGGGTGACGTGTCTGCTCGCACGTGGTGCTCCTCCCTCCCGGGGGGGGCGTCCGCGTATTGCACTTCTGACGGGAGATCTCCTCCTTTCAGGTATTGTTGTGTGGGTGTGTGCCCGTTCCTTCCTCAAAACGCGTCTGTGAAGGTCATTTATATGTGGGCGATCGGGGGGTCCTGCATCGGGTGGTGTGGTCGTTCCCCGGCAGTTTCAGTTTCGCCCTGCACGGCGGGGGATTTTAATATGGGGCGCCCTTCTTCTATTCGGGGTCCATCCCCGGGATCCCGTGGGGCAAACAGTCCCCGTTACCTCCTAAACAATGAACGGAACCACGATCAACTCCGTTACGGCCATCCCATACTTTTTCTGGTGCGATATCTCGTCGGTGCAGCGCTCAAATCCTGGAATGTCTCTCCCTTTCGTGCCTCCCGCTCGTGGCCTCCCGGGTTGGTGGGACGTTCGGTGCGGCATGGCGGATGCCCCTCTCGCTGCCCGTAACGATCGGTGTTTCGGACGTATCAATAAGTGTCGCAGAACAGATATTCTGCGACAAGTTTATCTGCGTCGAGATTAGACTAAATAGTCGATGGAAAACGGCTTTTTCTCCGACTGGCTCAATCGCTTCGCGCATTACCTCCGGATGCGGAATTACTCCTCAAAAACGGTCGCTAGCTACGACCAGACGGTCCGGCAGTTCGGCCGGTACGTCTGGCTCCGGCGGTCCGCCGCCGGGGATGCCGGGTCGTTTGACGAGAGGGATTTCGGGCACGCCCGGCTCGATGCGGGTGTCGAGGTCTCGGCGGCACTGGTCACGGACTTCCTCTCCTACCTCGTCGAGCGGCAGGAGTATCAGCCCCGGACGCTCCACCGGGTGATCTCGACGCTTTCGTCGTTTTACTCCTATCTCTACGCGCAGGGCGCCGTGACGACGAACCCGATGCTCGGGATCGACCGCCCCCGCATCAAGAATCAGGAGCTCAAGTACCTCAAGCACAGCCAGGTGCTCCGCCTCATCCGGACGATCGAGGATGACGAGGATCGGCTCATCGTGCGGCTCATCTACGCGACGGGCGTTCGTGTCTCGGAGCTCTGCACGATCAACGTCGAGGATATCGACTTCGAGGAGCACACTATCCGGGTCACGGGGAAAGGGGATAAGATCCGGATTGTCTTCATCGACGAAGAGACGCTCGCCGAGGTCGAGCGGTATATCGGGAACCGGATCGTCGGCCCGCTCTTTATCGGCCAGCAGGGAAATCACCTCTCGCCCCGCACCGTGCAGCGGATCTTCAAGAAGTACGCTCCCGACGGGATCACGCCGCATAAACTCCGCCACTCCTACGCAAGCGAACTCTACCGCCGCTCGAAGAACCTCCGGGTCGTGCAGGAGAACCTCGGGCACACCTCGATCAAAACGACCGAGATCTACCTCCATACGGATATCGACGAGCGTAGAAGGGTTTACCGGGAGTTCTTCCCGCTCTCGGATGGCAAGCGCGACGAGTGATCGATCGTGATGGATAAACCGGATACTGCTATATTGACGGGGGTTGGCGGGCGGATCCCTCGCCGGCGCCCATGCGATCCCGGGCGAACCTGCCGATCGTGCCGGTGCACGATCCCATAGTGCAGTATCCGGTTTATCGCCCATCTCCGGGGAGTAAGAATGAAATGGAAGAACGACCATCCTGTGTGATATGCGATACATCGTTACGGGCGGCTCAGGGTTTATCGGGTCGAACCTTGCAGACGCACTTGCGGAGAAGCACGACGTCGTCATCATCGACAATATATCCACCGGCAGACGTGAGAACGCCGAGCACTTCGCCGGCAACGAGCGGGTGACCTTCGTCGAGGGGAGCATCACCGATCTCACCCTCCTGATGGATCTCTTCCCGGGCGCCGACGGGATCTTTCACCAGGCGGCGATCCCCTCGGTCCCGCGGTCGGTGAACGACCCTATCACCTCGAACGAGGCGAACGTGACCGGCACCTTGAATGTCCTCGTCGCGGCGAAGGACTGCGGCGTCCGCAAAGTCGTCGCCGCATCGTCGTCGTCGGTCTACGGCGATACCCCCGTCCTCCCGAAGCACGAGGGCATGCCTCCAAACCCCCTCTCGCCCTACGCGGTCTCAAAGCTCACGGACGAGTACTACGGCAAGGTCTTCTCGGAGCTCTACGGGCTTCAGACCGCCTTTCTGCGCTACTTCAACGTCTTCGGCCCACGGCAGGACCCCGGCTCGGAGTATGCCGCCGTCATTCCGAAGTTCATCACGCGGCTGCAGCGGGGCGAGGCGCCGACGATCTACGGCGACGGGGAGCAGACCCGCGATTTCACGTTCGTTAAGGACGTCGTACAGGCGAACATCAAAGCGATGGAGAGCGATGCAGAGGGCGTCTTCAACATCGCCTGCGGCAGACGGATCAGCTTAAACGAGCTTGCCGCTATCCTGATGGATATCATCGGCGTCCGGGTAACGCCGGTCTACGAACCGCCGCGGGCGGGCGATATCAAGGACTCGCTCGCCGATATCTCGCGTGCCCGCGAAGCGTTCGGCTACGACCCGCAGTATACGGTCGAAGAAGGGCTTGCCGAGACGGCGGCCTGGTTCAAGGCAGATTGAACGGTTGGCAGGGCGGCCACCCTCTTTTTTACGTGCCGGGCGGATTAGAGATCCTTCGTGCACCGGGCACCCATTGTCCCGCTCCGGTTCCGTGACAGCAGCCGTCGCACCGTATACCGGAGGCCGCGGAGGCTGCCGTTCATCGTGCCGAGGATCGGGAGCGGGTCGTCGAACGAGAGGATGTCGTCGTACGCACATGGGTATCGGATAAACTCTCGCACCACCGCCGCCTTGCTCCGTGCGGTCTTCAGCGAGGAGGCGAGCCACATCAGATCGCCGGTGACCAGCCACCGGCACCTGACGCCTGCCGGGTAGGTGGTCCTCACGGGCACGTCGCCGTCGACGATCATCCGGTGGAGGTAGTAGGGAAAATCGACCCTGGCGGCGACCGGCAGTGCGAGCGAACCCCAGAATCGCCCGTTCACCTCGATGAGTTTCGGTATGCCGTCGCGGGCGTCCACCTTGAACTCCACCATGGCCACCCCGTGCCACCGGAGGTGTTTCATCAGCCTGAGGGCGGGCTCGGCGAGCCGCTCGTCGTAGATGCTCTCCCGCATCGTGCTGACGCCGCCGGTTATCGGGTACTCCCGGAGCCGTTTGTGCATGAAGAGCGCCCGCGGCTCGCCGTGGTGGAGGAGCATCTCGACGCCGTAGGCCTCGCCGGGAATATACTCCTGTATCAGGGGCATCTTTCCGCTCTTCTCAAGGATCTTCGACGATATTTCGGCAAGGCCGCCCGGATCCCGCACATAGTTCTCGGCCTGCACCTTGAGGGTGAAGGGTCTGCCGCCGTTCCACATCGTCTTTGAGCGCGACTTCACGACGACGGGGTACTCGATCTCCTCTGCGACGGCCTCGAGTTCATCCATGCTCTCGACAAAGTAGGTCTTCGGAATGGGAACGCCCGCTTCTATCGCGTGCCGGAACGTCTTCGCCTTATCCTGGGTCAGCAGCATCCGGTCGTAGTCCGGGAACGGCACCCGGGTGTACTGTTCGAGCCTCTTTTTGTAGTACGAGATGGGGAGCGTGGTTATCTCCCGTGTCGCGTAGAGGACGTCGTACTCCTCCCGGGCAAGGAAGTCTTCCAGCCAGTCGATGTAGGCGTGGCAATCCTCCTGCGGGTCAGGGTGAACGACGCTCTTTGTCACGTACTTCGAGAGCGATGCGGCGGAGAGGCGGTAGTGCTCTCCTGCGTGAACCTCGACGCCACTCCTCCCGAGCGACCGTACGACGGCCAGACTTGCCCGCTCCCCTCCGTCTGTGACAAACACCTTCATACGTTCACCAGTTGCTTTATTCTGGCCATGCAGCGGCTCATGCCGTGGGAGAGATAGTACTGCCGGGGAATGCCGATGCACCTCCTTCGGGCAGAGAGCAGCGCTCTGCGGACGTCTTCCGGGTCGCTGCCGTCAGCGTCGATCCGCGTCACCACCCTGCCGATCTCAAAGCATGCATGGGCATCGCTGCCGGTTACCGGCTGCTTCCCTGCGGCGGCACAGAGTGCTTCCGCTCTGCTGTTTCCTTCCATCCGCGACCGCCCATTTATCACTTCGATGAGGTCAACATCAGGCACGAGCGCTGCGGGGTCGCCGCGTCTCCGGTAGGGGTGGGGAAGGAGGACGATGCCGTCCTGAGCCCGGATCGCCCGGACGGTTTCGTCAAATGACCGCGGTGCAATCTCCTCCGCGAGGAACAGCCCGATGATATCGCCGCGATCGGTCAATATTTCCATCCCCGGAATGACGGTGATACCGTATCGCCGTGCCTCTTTCTTCAGATCAGAGCGTGCATATGCTGCCATTGTATTATGGTCGGTGATCGAGACGACCTCGATCCCTCGCTTGCGTGCTGTTTTCAATATTCTCTGAAGACTTGCAAAAGAGTCGTAGGAGTACTTTGAGTGAATGTGCAAGTCAAGATCCACAGGGCCGCTCCTCGCCGTCAGGATTGTCCGGCACCTTTATATTACTTTCCCTGATTTTTTAGTATTCCCTGAGTCCGGAAGCCTGCAGGGTAGGCGGGGATCCCGGTTTTGCACGAATTTCGGATGAATCGGTGTTGGGGTATTCGGGGCATCCTGGTGGCTCCATAGGGGGGTTCCGGCACCTCTGCATGTTGAAGGCAGTATCCCTCCTTTTAATGAGGCTTATTTCGTGTTTCCGGTTGTTATGTTCTCTTCACGCCGGTATTGTGAGTGCCATGCCCCTCGATCTGATGCATTCTGGCCGGGGAGATCGCCATCGTGGAGGCGAAGGGTAGCGCCGCCCGACCTCCCGGAGTGCACTGGTTGGGATGCTGCCGTCCGGTCAGACGGCGACCACGAGGTGTGGATCCGGATCTCCCCATTTCCGTTCCGAAACGGCCAATCAGAACAATTATTTTATGCTATGCAGATCTCATCTGACACAACCGGAGCTCGATCGATAAACCGGGGGGAATCTGTTTGGATGTAGGTGTTATTGGTGTCGGTGTCATGGGGAGAAACCATGTCCGCATCTATTCCGAGTTAAAACGCGTCGATTCACTGTATGTGTACGATCTCAACCGGGAGGCGGCAGAAGGCCTTGCACGGAAGCACGGTGCCGAGGTCTCTTCGAGCCTCGCCGAGATGCTCGGGAGTGTGGAGGCGGTGAGTGTCTGTGTCCCGACGGCCTACCACCACGCTATCGCAGAGCAGGTGATGGAGCAGGGTGTCTCGCTGCTGATAGAAAAGCCGATCTGCTCGACGGCGGCGCAGAGCCGGGAACTCCTCGCGAAGATCCCGGACGATCTGACGGTCGGGGTCGGGCACATCGAGCGGTTCAACCCGATCGTCGAGGAGATCCGCAAGATCATGGACACGCCCCTCTACGTCGAGTTCAAGCGGCACAACCCGGCCTCAGGCCGGATCACGGACGCCTCGGTCGTCGAGGATCTGATGATCCACGACATCGACATCATGCGCAACGTCCTCTTCGATGGCGAGTATACTCTCACCACCGGCGGCACCGCGGACGTCTGCAGCGCCCTCTTCACCTTCGGGAAGACGCCGGTCTACCTCTCGGCGAGCCGAAAATCCTCAAAGAAGATCCGGTCGGTCTACATCGAGCAGGAGGATATGACGATCGAGGGCGATTTCATGACCCAGGAGGTCTACGTCTACCGGAAGCCCGAACGCTACTCCTCCGAGAACGAGCGCTACGTCCAGGAAAATATCATCGAGAAGGTGCTCGTCAACAAGGTCGAACCGCTGAAGGTCGAGCTTGCGACCTTCCTCGACTGCGCACGGCAGAACAAACCCTTCCCGATCACCCCCGATCAGGCGGCGGCGAACCTTGCGATCTGCGAGGAGATCGCCCGGGCATCGTGAGCAGGTACCACCATGACATCTCCGTTACAATCACGCATCGACGCACGAGGCCCGATCCGCCGGGTCGGCGTCATCGGCATGGGCTACGTCGGGATCCCGGCGGCCGTCCTCTTCGCCGACGTCTCGTCTATCGAGCAGGTCTACGGCTTCCAGCGAAACTCTCCCTCCTCCGGCTACAAGATCGATATGCTCAACCGGGGCGAGCTCCCCCTGAAGGGCGAGGAGCCGGGGCTCGAAGACCTCATCAAAAAGACGGTGGACGCGGGCACGTTCCGGTGCACTGCGGATTTCTCGCTGGTAGCCGAGTGCGACGCCGTCACCCTCGCGATCCAGACGCCGTTTGCGAACCCGAAAGATCTGATCCCCGACTTCACTCCGCTCGTCGAAGGCCTCCGCCAGACCGGCCGCTACCTGACGCCGGGCACGCTCGTCGTCCTCGAGTCGACGATCACCCCCGGCACCACGACCGGCATGGCGAAGGAGATCCTCGAAGCGGAGTCCGGGCTCGCCGCCGGCATCGACTTCGCCCTCGCCCACGCCCCCGAGCGGGTGATGGTCGGCCGGCTGCTTCGGAATATCCGGGAGCACGACCGGATCGTCGGCGGGATCGATCCGGTCTCGACCGAGCGGGCGATCGAGCTCTACCGGCCGGTGCTGACGCTTGGCAAAATCATCCCGATGACCGCCACCGCCGCCGAGGTGACCAAGACCGCCGAGAACGCCTTCCGCGACCTCCAGATCGCCGCCGCGAACCAGCTGGCGCTGCACTGCGAGGCGATGGGCGTCAACGTCTACGACGTCCGCGCCGGCGTCGACTCCCTGAAGGGCGAGGGGATCACCCGGGCGATTCTCTGGCCGGGCGCCGGGGTCGGCGGGCACTGCCTGACGAAGGATACCTGGCACCTCGAACGCGGGGCGCAGATGCTCGGCGGCGACCTCGACTACCCCCACGGACAGGAGTCGATCTTCGGTGTCGCCCGCTCGATCAACGACTTCATGCCCCGGCACATGGCGACCCTGACCCGCCAGGGGCTCGAGCGGGTGGATAAGCCCCTCGCCGGTGCGAAAGTTGCCCTCCTCGGCTGGGCGTTCATCAAAAACTCTGGCGATGCCCGGAACACCCCCGCCGAACCTTTCTACGATCTCGTGACCGAGGCCGGGGCGACGGTCACCGTCCACGATCCGTTCGTCGAAGACGACGTCGGCGTCCCGATTGAGACCGATCTGAACGCGGTACTCGCCGGCGCCGATGCGATCGCGATCTTCGCCGGCCACGATCTCTACGGCAGGCTTGACCCGGCCCGCGTGAAGCACCTGACCGGGCAGGAGCACCCGGTGCTTGTCGACGGCAGGAACGTCGCCGATCCCGACGCCTTCATCGGCGCAGGCTTCGTCTACAAGGGGATCGGCCGGGGCGACAAGAACAATCATCCGGTGAAGGGATGAAGATCGTCTCGGTCGTCGGCGCCCGCCCGCAGTTCGTCAAGTGCGCCCCGGTCTCGCGGGAGCTCCGGTGCCGCCACGAGGAGGTGCTCGTTCACACCGGGCAGCACTACGACCACGGGATGTCGGCGGTCTTCTTTGACGAGCTCGCCATCCCGAAGCCGGACTACAACCTCGCCATCGGCTCCGCCTCGCAGGGGCGCCAGACCGGGGCGATGCTCGCCGCGATCGAGGACATCCTTATCAACGAGGAGCCGGATCTGGTGCTCGTCTACGGCGATACCAACTCGACCCTCGCCGGGTCGCTCGCCGCCGCGAAGCTCCATATCCCGGTCGCCCACGTCGAAGCGGGCCTCCGGAGCTTCGACCGCAGCATGCCCGAGGAGGTGAACCGGGTGGTGAGCGACCACGTCGCGGATCTCCTCTTCTGCCCGACCGAGACGGCGGTGAAAAACCTCACAGCTGAGGGCGTGACCGGGGGCGTCCACCTCGTCGGGGACGTGATGCTGGACGCGCTCCTCTTCAACCGGACGATCGCGGAAGAGCGGTCGCGGATTCTTACAACACTTGACCTCGCTGAGGGGGAGTACCTCGTCGCGACGGTGCACCGGCAGAGCAACACCGACGATCCACGGGCACTCGGTAGCATCGTCGACGCCTTCATCGCCCTCGACGAGCCGCTCGTCCTCCCGCTGCACCCCCGGACGGCAAAGTACCTCCGGGAGTACAACCTCTACGACCGGCTCGCCGCCGCCCCGCACGTCCGGCTCGTCGAACCGCTCGGCTACCTCGATATGCTCCGGCTGCTCGCCGGCGCCCGGCTCGTCCTCACCGATTCGGGTGGCGTCCAGAAGGAGGCCTACCTGCTCGAGGTGCCCTGCGTCACCCTCCGTGAGAATACTGAGTGGGTGGAGACGGTCGAGGATGGCTGGAACGTCCTCGTCGGCACCGATACGGCGGCGATCACCGACGCAGTCCGCGATTTCGCCCCGTCCGGGAAGCAACGGGCGGTCTTCGGAGACGGGGACGCGAGCCGGAAGATCGCCGGGATCCTTCGCAGGTGACCTCCTGAAGAGTCCGAGCACCTCTTCGGCAGCCCTTCCTTTCGCCGCCACCGGGGGGAGCATCTGCGCTCTTTCGTCTCTTTCCGGTGACGGCGCCCGCAAGGAGTGCCGCACCCCGGGCGGGGCCGGTCGTGTTCCGGAATACTGCTCTTAAGTCTCTCTTTTCAGCAAAATCTGTCTTATGGGGCTTTTTCTGCGCCGCCGCCGGAGTTCTCGCGTATGTCTCTTACAAATGGTGATCGGGTGGCTGCTTCCAGGGGTATTAGAACTTTCCAGAGACGTTGGATTTCTCCAGTACCATTGGATCGCTGGATTTGATATTCGTTATATTTAAATACTATTTCGTGGGGATATGCGGTGCCCCGGATCGTATCTCCGGGTGAAAAGATCCGCCACGCTCGCTCCGATGTCCCCTCTGTCCTGAGAGCAGCGGAATTTAGTATCGATATATATTTAAGTGTCTTCTCCCGACCTCTTCTCATACGAGGTACGCCCATGCCCCCCGCTACAGACCCGCAGTCCTCCCGGAGAACACCGCGCCGTCCCGCAGAGAGCGATGCCGAGGCTCTCCGCAGGCTGCAGGCCAGGGTCCGGGAGAACCCCCGCGATGCGGCGGCACTGAACAATCTCGGGTTTCTCCTTGGAAGGCTCGACCGACCTGGCGAAGCAAAAGCATCCTTTGAGCAGGCGCTCGCCGTCGACCCCGGCAACGCTGCCGCCTGGAACAACCTCGGCGTCGCCCTTGTCCGGGAGGGGAAGTTCCCCGATGCGGCGGCGGCTTTTGCGAAGGCGACCGATGCCGACCAGGCCGCTGTCGAGGCCTGGATCAACGCGGGCAAGTGCCTCGGCAAGCTCGGGAACTTCCGCGACGCGGCGAAGGCGTTTGAAAAGGCCGATGCGCTCGATGCGGGAGCCCGGGCGAGGATGCCGGGCTGGGTCGAGATCCTGCGGGAGTGATCCCGGCCTCACATTCGATCCCGTGATATACTCCGGCGTCCCATGCGGTACCACAGGCAGGGAGTGTACTCATGAAGACCCTTATTCTCGCAGGGGGCAGCGGCACCCGGCTCTTTCCGCTCAGCCGGGAGCAGTACCCGAAGCAGTTCATCACGCTGTTCGATGACGAATCACTCTTTCAGAAGACGGTGAAGCGCTCGCTCCTCTTCTCAACGCCCGGAGAGATCTGCATCGTCACCAACGCCGACCACCGGTTCCTGATCCGGGATCAGCTCGCCGAGATCGGGTGCGACTGCACCGTCCTCGCCGAGCCTGCGGGGAGGAACACCCTGCCGGCGATCTACTACGGCGCAAAGACCCTCGCGGATGACGGGGGCTCCGACGTGATGGCCGTCCTCTCCTCCGACCACCTGATCGACGCGGGCACGGCATACGTCGAGGCGTTCCGAAAAGCCGAGCGTCTCGCCCGCGACCACCTCGTGGTCTTCGGGGTGCGGCCGACCTCCCCGCATACCGGCTACGGCTACATCCGGCCGGGAGCGGTGCTTGACGAGGGGTATGCCGTCGACGCCTTTGTCGAGAAGCCCGATCTGCCGACCGCGGAGCGGTACTGCGCCGACGGCTACCTCTGGAACTCCGGGCTCTTCTGCTTTGCAGCCGACCTCTTCCTCGCGGAGTGCGAGCGGCACGCTCCTGCGGTCTGCCGGGCGTTCGAGCGCCCCCTTGAGGAGGCGTATGCGAGCGTGCCGAAGGTCTCGATCGACTACGGCCTCATGGAGAAGACCGAGAAGGCCGCGGTCGTCCCCTTCGATGCCGCCTGGAGCGATCTCGGGAACTTCGACGCACTCCATGCAGCTCTTCCGAAGAACGGGGACGGTGATGCCGTTCGGGGCGAGCATATCGGGATCGACTCCGGCGGGAACCTCATCATCGCCGACCGCCTCGTGGCCACGGTCGGTGTCCGGAACCTCGCCATCGTCGAGACGAAGGACGCGATTCTGGTCGCGTCGCGGAGCGAGGCGCAGCGGGTGGGGGAGGTCGCGAAGGCTCTGAAGGAGCGGGGCGATGCCCGTGCGGAGTTTCACACAACCGTCCACCGGCCGTGGGGCTCGTACACGACCCTCGAGGACGGCGGCCCGTATAAGATCAAGCGGGTCACCGTCCCGCCGAAGCGCCGCCTCTCCCTCCAGATGCACCACCACCGCTCCGAGCACTGGGTCGTGGTCACCGGCTGCGCCGAGGTGACGGTCGGGGAGGAGAGCTACCTCCTCCGGAACGGCGAATCGACCTTCGTCCCCGCAGGGACGGTGCACCGGCTCGCGAACCCTGGGATGCTGCCGCTCGAGCTCATTGAGGTGCAGATCGGGGAGTACACCGGCGAGGACGATATCGTCCGGTTCGAGGACGACTACCAGCGGACGTGAGGGTTTCCTGCCTTCCGCCGGGAGGGGGGCAGCCCCCTCCCGATCCCGCCCCCGCGATGCGATAGGGTTGGTCGCGGGCTGGATCTTTTCTTTCCGAACAAGCGTGTATCCGAGTGCCGCACCGTCAGGCGCGGCCAGGCGCCTTGAGGTGTCGCAGTGCGGCCGGCGTCGTCTCCCTGCCCTGCGGCGTCCGTTTGATGAACCCGATCTGGATCAGGTACGGCTCGTAGACCTCCTCGACCGTCCGCACCTCCTCGCCGATCGATATCGCGATCGTCTTGACGCCGACCGGCCCGCCGCCGAAGTCGTCGGCGATAACCGAAAGGATCCGCCGGTCGAGGTCGTCGAGGCCGAGCGCGTCGATCCCGAGCATGGTCAGCGCGGTATCCGCCGTAGGAGCGTCGATGCTCCCGTCGCCCCGGACGAGCGCGAAGTCCCGCACCCGCCGCAGAAGCCGGTTTGCGATCCGCGGCGTCCCGCGGCTCCGCTGTGCGATCTCGAGCGCTCCTTCCGGCGTGATCGCTGTCTGCATGATCCCGGCGCTCCGGAGCACGATCTTGACGAGGTCGGGCACCTCGTAGAGGTTCAAGCGGAAGATGAACCCGAACCGGTCGCGCAAGGGAGAGCCGAGCAGCCCGACCTTCGTCGTCGCCCCGACGAGGGTGAACTCCTCGAGCGGGAGCTGCACCGCCCGGGCTCCGGGCCCCTCGCCGATCATCACGTCGATGCAGGAGTCCTCCATCGCCGGGTAGAGGATCTCCTCGACGACCGGGTTTAAGCGGTGGATCTCGTCGATGAAGAGGACGTCGCCCCGGGAGAGCGCCGTCAGCTGGGCGGCGAGGTCGCCGGGCTTGTCGAGCACCGGCCCCGTGGTGCTCCGGAGGGCGACGCCCATCTCCCGGGCGATGATCTGGGCGAGCGTCGTCTTGCCGAGCCCCGGCGGCCCGGAGAAGAGGATGTGGTCGAGGGTCTCGCCGCGCCGCTTTGCAGCATCGATCGCGATCGCGAGCGTCTCCTTGATCTGCGCCTGGCCGACGAACTCGTCGAAGCGGCCCGGCCGGATCGTGGCGTCGTCCTGCTCTTCCGCAAGGACGTTCGGTGAGGGAAGTCTCTGCATGGTATCAGCGCTCCCGGAGGCGGGCGAGCGAGGCGCGGATCAGGGTCTGCACGCTCGGGCTATTGAGGGTCGGCAGAACCGCGTCGACCGTCTCCTGCGCCTCCCGCGGCGAGAACCCGAGCGATATCAGGGCGCTTACCGCATCGTCGGCCTCCGCCGCCCGCCTGCCGCCGGCGGTAGCCTGTGCATGCTTCTTCATCTTCTCCTTGAGCTCGAGGATCAGGCGCTTCGCGCTCTTCTGCCCGATCCCGGGGATCCGGGTGAGCGCCTTTTCGTCCTCGCCGACGATCGCCATCGCGAACTCCTCGAGGGTGATCTGGGAGAGGATGCTCATCGCGATCTGGGGGCCGATCCCGGAGACGGCGATCAGGATCCGGAAGAGCTCGAGCTCGCTTGGGTGCAGGAACCCGTAGAGCTGGATGTCGTCGTCGCGGACGACCATGTGGGTGTGCACCCGGACGCGGCCGTCGGCCTCGCGGAGCGCCTGCACGGTCGGCTGGGTGACGGAGACCCGGTAGCCGACGCCGCCGATATCGATCACCACCCACTTATCGCCGGTGGATGCGATCTCTCCTGAAAGATGGGCTATCATGGTTATCGCAGTGTGTGTATGTGGCAGAGAGCGACGGCGAGGCCGTCGGCGGCGTCGTCGGGCTTCGGGATCTCCGCGAGCCGCAGGAGCCGGCGCATCATCTCCTGCACCTGCTGCTTCTCGGCACGCCCGGACCCCGTGACCGCCTGCTTGATCTGGTTCGGCGTGTACTCGGCGATCGGGATACTCCGCTGCTCCGCGGCGAGCAGGAGGACGCCCCGCGCCTCGCTGACGTGCATCGCGGAGGTGACGTTCCGGGTGAAGAAGAGCTGCTCGACGGCGACCCATGCGGGCTCGTACTCGTCGAGGAGTGCCGAGATCCGGTCGTAGATCTCCCGGAGGCGCTCGCCGGTGCTCCGGCCGCTCTCGGTCTCGATGCAGCCGAACGCGAGCGGCGTCGGGTGGCGGTCGCCTCTGCTGATGACACCGTACCCGACCCGTGCGAGCCCCGGATCAATCCCGACCACGATCATGCTTTCTCTCTGCCCCTCTGTATGATCATTCCGTGCTTCTGGTAGATACCTATTGTGCATGCGGCCTGGAGGTGTTCTGCGGGGGGCACGCCCTCCCGATGCGATAGCCCGGCGTTGGTCGTACTCGCGGCATAGGCCGGTCGTCACGCTTCAAGATTTCGTGAGCTGCTGCAGGATCCACGCCTCCATCTCCTGCGCCATCCGGAGTATCACGTCGGGATCCCGCAAGCCCGGGACGTTTTCATCTCCGCGGTGAGCGGCATCGAACCCGAAGATCCAGTATTCGCCGCTCTCGTCGGGCCTCTGGAACGTCACCCCGCCATGGACCGGCACGGTCCCTGCAAACTTCTCGGTGTCGACCTCATCGACGAGCGAGAGCGGGACGGCGCAGTACCCGCAGAGATACCCGCGGTCGTTATTTCGGGTGACGATGCAGTTTCCCACTTCACGGCAGACCGTGAAGTATGGGCTGGTCTTCATGAGGTTGAATCTCTCCGTCATACAGCGCATCTCCCTTCCGTAAGCAGGCGGTGCATCAGAAGGGATCTTTCTCCTGTAGGGAAAAGGAGTTTTGCCATCAGCTGCACCTCTGTTCGGTGGGTTTTCCCTCGCTTCGTCTTCCTTCACCCCAAGGGTGCTCTGGCCGGAATGCCCGCAACTCTTTCATCGGCTACAACAGCCCGATAAGGGGGGGGCGCGCTGCCCATGCATCCATTCTCTCTGCCAGGCCTTTTGGCACGGGCGGGGTCACTCCTCCTCGCACAATAATGATTATATCTATAATGATAATATTAATAATCACTGTGATATTTTACGGCAGGGAGCGCGAACTTGAACTCATGGAGCACCTCTATGCCAGAGCCCCGTCCTTTCTGGTCGTCACCGGCAGGAGAAGGGTCGGCAAGACCGAGCTCATTCTGGAATTCTGCAGGGGGAAGCGTGCTCTGTACTTTTACGTCGATGCAAACAAGAGCATCGAGGATCTGATGGAGGAGTTCGGACGGCTGATGGTCGATATGCTCGATCTTCCCGGTTACATCAGAACCGATACGCCGGAGGCGTTCCTGGAGTTTCTCTTCTCGTTCAAAGATCCGCTGATCGTCGTCTTCGACGAGTTCCAGCGCTTTTTAAAGATCCACCCCTCCTTTATCTCCCAGATGCAGCGGTTCTGGGATCTGAAGGGGCGGGACTCTCATCTCTTTATTATCGTCTCGGGCTCGTCGGTCGGCATGATCCGGGAGATCTTCCTCGAAGGAGGCGCTCCCCTCTTCAAGCGGGCCGACAATATCCTGACACTTCGGCCATTCGGCCCTCTTGAGTGCCTGACCATTCTCGGCGACCTCGGTGTAGAAGACCCGGATGACCGGCTTGATCTCTATCTCCTCTTCGGTGGGACGATCTACTACTACACCTACCTCGAGAAGTACGGGTGTACCGATCTTGCGAGCGCTCTCGACCGACTTCTTCTCGACGAACTCGCCCCTCTTCGGCGGGAGATGAGCGACGTTGTCGTCGAGGAGTTCGGCCGCGAGCACGCGACCTACTACGAGATCCTCGCCGCCATCGCCGAGGGAAAGGTGACGCAGAAGGAGATTGCCGACTTCGTCCGCCTCCCCCCTACCTCTCTGCCGCCGTACCTGCGCGACCTTATCGATCTCCTCGGGATCATCGAGTACCGGACGCCGGTCACGGAGCGGGGGAGGCGATCGAAGATGGGCAGGTATCTCTTTTGCGACAACTTCTTCCGGTTTTACGCCCGGTATATCTACCGGAACATGAGCCTGTACCAGAGCGGCCGCTTCGATATCATACGAGAGCGGATCTTCCGGGAATGGAGGGGATTTTCGGGCTGGGCGTTTGAGGAGATGGTGCGCAGCCTCATCGCCCGCGACCTCGCTGACCGGTATGACGAGGTCGGCCCATGGTGGAATCGCCGGGGGGACGAGATAGACGTTATCGCCCTTTCGCCCTGCGGGACTCTTGCCGTCGAGATCAAGAATCGGGATCTTTCGCGGTATGAGGCATACAGTATCCTCTCCTCGCTCTCCGAGAAGATCCCGCTCGTAAAAGGCCTCGTAAGCCCGGTGGCAACCGGCGTTGCCGGCCGCACCGTGGACGAGAAGGAGACACTGCGGGAAGAGGGTTTCTTCGTCACCGGTCTTGCCGACCTCGGGCTCGGATATGAGTGAGCGCCGAACCCTCGACGGAGGAATGGTTCCGGAGGTACCATGCAGCCACGCACGGCGGGTGGGCATTCTGTCCTTCATCGAGAGGCACCTGACGGATCCGTGCTGCACTGGAGTGACCTGAACCGGGATGCGCCGGAACTGAATCGCGTATATTATCACTAACCGTGACAGAATGAAGATCGATGAGCCGTTATTGGCCGGGTATTCTCCCCGACCCTTCCGTCCGAACCCTCGACGACATGCGGTACGTGCTGGCGAGCCCGGACGCCGCCGGCACCATGCCGCTGTACTTTATGTACCGCGATCTCGCTCTCACCGAGGACGATCGCCAGTGGCTCGCCGAGCAGAACGTCCGGTTCGACATCACCGTCATTCCCCCGGGAATTGTCGGCGGCGAGTACGTCAAGACCAAGGGGCACTACCACCCCCTCACGCCGGCGGGCATCGGCTACCCCGAGCTCTACCAGGTGCTGGCCGGCGAGGCACACTACCTCCTCCAGCGAAAAGATCTCCGCGACGTTGTCGTCGTCACGGCAAAGGCGGCCGAGTTCGTTCTCATCCCGCCCGGCTACGGGCACGTGACGATCAATCCCGGGGTGGAGGAGCTCGTGATGGCGAACCTGGTCTCGGCCGGGGTTGCGAGCGAGTATGCGTTCTATGAGCAGATGCAGGGCGGAGCCTACTACGAGATGGAAGGAGGGGTCTGGGTGCGGAATCCGCGCTATCCGGCGGTCCCTCCGCTGAGGGTGATTGCTGCGGTGGAGGTGCCGGAGCTTGGTATCAGGCATGGGAGGGGGATCTATGAGATGGTGTCGCAGCGGGAGGATCTGGCGTATCTGAATGCGCCGGAGAAGATTCCGGATGATTTCTACAAAACGTAGATCGATTGGTTCCACCCTTTGTTGCTGAGAGATCTGCGATGTTGAGCGGGCGTTTCTCCTTGCTTTCAGGTGTGGGTGCCGTCGCCCTGTTCGTTTGGAACCGGTGTACTTATCAGGACATGGAATTTTAAGGCTTGGGATGTGGCTATCCGACCCGGCGTCCGGAATATATTAGCACCTCGCCGTGCGCGGTATGGGAGCCTGGAGCAGATGTACCAGTGCATGAAAGTGCATACTTGTCTTTGTATGGCAGCAATTTCCAATTCATCTTCTTTTCTGGCCTTGATTCAATGCCGATGCCAAACGCGTGCCTGGCACCGTTCAGAAAGCATCTGCAGCCTGCCAATTGGATATAAATGACCGAATATTTCCTGCGCACTCTCTTCTCGAAATGATCACCTTCATATTCCGTGCTGGAAAATACTATGAACTGAAATTTCGGAGCGACGAGACCAGATGAAGACACTCATCCTCGCGGGAGGAAGCGGCACCCGGCTCTTCCCGCTCAGCCGCGAACACTACCCGAAGCAGTTCATCAAACTCTTCGATGACGAATCGCTCTTCCAGAAGACGGTGAAGCGTTCCCTCCTTCTTTCTGCCCCGAAGGATATCTTCATTGTCACCAATAAGGATCACAAGTTTCTGATCCGCGACCAGCTCGCCGAGATCGGGTGCGACTGCACCGTCCTCGTCGAGCCGGAGGGAAAGAACACCCTCCCTGCCATCTACTACGGCGTGAAGGCGATTGCGGAGGGCAACGGTTCTTCCCCGGTCGCCGTCCTCTCATCCGATCACCTGATCGATGCAAACAGCCAGTACACCGAAGCCTTCCGGAAGGCCGAACGCCTCTCCCGGGATCGCCTCGTGGTCTTCGGCGTGAAACCTACCTGCCCGCACACCGGCTACGGCTACATCAGGCCCGGGCAGGCGCTTGAAGAGGGGTATGCCGTCGATGCCTTCGTTGAGAAGCCCGACCTGCCGACGGCGGAGCGCTACCTGGCTGAAGGCTACCTCTGGAACTCCGGGATGTTCCTCTTCAACTCCGATCTCTTCCTCGCGGAATGTGCAAGCCTGACTCCTGACGTTGCCCGGGCATTTGAAAACCCGGTTGTGCAGGCCTTCGAGCAGACGCCGAAGATCTCCATCGACTACGGGATCATGGAGAAAACCCACAAGGCCGCCGTCGTTCCCTTCGAGGCCGAGTGGGACGATGTGGGGAACTTCGACGCTCTCTATGGCTGCCTCCCGAAGAACGGCAACCGGAATGCCGTTCGGGGTGAGCACATCGGCATCAACTCCCGTGACAACCTGATCATCAGCGACCGGCTGGTGGCCACGGTCGGGATCGAGAATCTTGCTATCGTGGAGACGAAGGACGCGATCCTCATCGCCTCACGGGACGAGGCTCAGAGCGTGGGCGAGATTGTGCGGCTACTGCGGGAGAAGGGCGATGCCCGTGCGGCCTTCCACACCGAGGTGCACCGACCGTGGGGCTCGTACACGACCCTCGAGGATGGCAGCGCCTATAAGATCAAGCGGGTCACCGTCCCGCCGAAGCGCCGCCTCTCCCTGCAGATGCACCACCACCGCTCCGAGCACTGGGTGGTCGTCACCGGCTGCGCCGAGGTGACGGTTGGTGAACGGACGTTCCTGCTTCGGAATGGCGAGAGCACGTTCGTCCCTGCCGGGACAATGCATCGGCTGCATAACCCCGGGATGCTGCCGCTCGAGCTGATTGAGGTGCAGATCGGGGAGTACACCGGGGAAGATGACATTGTGCGGTATGAAGATGATTTTGATCGTATCTAGATTTGCATGTGGTGATTCGTGATGTCAAAAATTGCACTTATTACAGGTATTACCGGCCAGGATGGATCGTACTTAGCGGAATGGCTTCTTGAGAATAATTATTCCGTATACGGGCTGGTAAGAAGGCTCAGTACTCCTAACTATAGTCGGATAGAGCATCTGCTCGATAAAGTCACACTCCTAGAAGGAGACTTAACGGATCAATCCTCACTTGATGCCGCCGTGACGGAGGCCAAGCCGGACGAGGTATACAACCTCGCCGCCCAGTCATTTGTCGCCACGTCATGGACTCAGCCCGTGGCGACCGGTGAAGTGACGGGGCTTGGTGCTCTCCGGGTCATGGAGGCTGTCCGGCGGTGCTGCCCGGATGCAAAGGTCTACCAGGCATCGAGCAGCGAGATGTTTGGTAAAGTTCTGGAGACGCCGCAGCGCGAAACAACTCCTTTCTACCCCCGGTCTCCCTACGGGTTTGCCAAGGTCTATGCCTACTGGGCGACGATCAATTACCGGGAGAGCTATGAGATGTTCTGCTGCAACGGCATCCTCTTCAACCACGAGTCGCCCCGCCGCGGGATCGAGTTCGTGACCCGGAAGATCACCGATGCTGTTGCCCGGATTGCCTGTGGCCTGGATAAGGAGCTGCGGCTCGGGAACCTGGATGCCTACCGTGACTGGGGATTTGCCGGGGACTACGTCAAAGCGATGTGGCTGATGCTCCAGCAGGAGACGCCGGACGATTACGTCATCGCTACCAATGAAGCACACTCGGTACGGGAGTTCGTGGATCTCGCATTCTCCGAGGTCGGCCTGAATTACGAAGACTACGTCGTGGTCGACCCGAAATACTTCCGACCGGCTGAAGTGAACTACCTCTTAGGCGATGCTACGAAGGCCAAAGAGGCACTGGGCTGGAAGCCGGAGGTATCTTTTGAGAAGCTGGTGAGGATGATGACCCTTGCCGATGTCGAGAGATATGAGAAGATATACGGGAAGCCCGAAGAATCCGCCAGTATCGTGAATACCGGGCGTTCAGCACAGGAATATTAGATTCTTTCATTCGTGACGGATCGGGTGGTATCAATGGGAAGGACTGCACTCATCACAGGGGTAACCGGGCAGGACGGGTTCTATCTTGCAGAGTTACTTCTCGCCAAGGGCTATACGGTTCACGGGCTTGTTCGATCCCATGCATCCGGCGTTGCGAGGTTGGGAGAGCTCTCTGAACGGATTTCGCTTCTTGAGGGCGATCTGACTGACCAGGCATCACTCGATACTGCTGTGAAATCTGTTCAGCCGGATGAGGTGTACAACCTTGCTGCCCAGTCGTTTGTCGCCATGTCATGGACTCAGCCCGTGGCGACCGGCGATATCACGGCACTCGGCGCCGTCCGGGTACTGGAGGCTGTCCGGCGATGCTGTCCTGATGCAAAGGTCTTCCAGGCGTCGAGCGCCGAAGTCTTCGGGAACGCCCCGGAGATGCCCCAGAGTGAGAAGACGCCTTTCTGTCCGCGGAATCCGTATGGAACTGCAAAGGCCTATGCGTACCGGATGACGGTGAACCACCGGGAGAGTTACGGTATGTTCTGCTGCAACGGCATCCTCTTCAACCACGAGTCGCCGCGGCGCGGGATCGAGTTCGTGACCCGGAAGATCACGAATGGGGCTGCCAGGATTGCTTGTGGATTGGATAAGGAGCTGCGGCTTGGGAACCTGGATGCCTACCGTGACTGGGGATTTGCGGGCGACTATGTCAAAGCGATGTGGCTGATACTCCAGCAGGAGACGCCTGACGATTACGTCATCGCGACCGGCGAGGCGCACTCCGTGCGGGAGTTCGTGGATCTCGCATTCTCCGAGGCCGGTCTGAACTACGAGGACTACGTCGTGGTTGACCCGAAGTTCTTCCGGCCGGCTGAGGTGAATTTCCTGCTCGGGGATGCATCAAAGGCACAGGAGAAACTTGGGTGGAAGCCGGATTTTACGTTTGCAGATCTTGTACGGATGATGGTGCGGGCAGATCTTGAAAGCGTTCGCAACGGGACTATCGGAGACTAAATTCCTTTGGTGACCTGGGTTGACTGCGGGAAAGAAATTCGTTAAGAATACCTTTTCATTAGCATCTGCGGAGCTCGTAACAAAATTTTTAGGATTTATTCTTGTCATCTACATTGCCCGAGTCCTTGGAGAGGTTGAGTTCGGCAAATACTCGTTCGCTCTGGCGTTTACATTACTGTTCGCATTTTTTTCGGACTTTGGCTTAAGCCAGTTAACTATACGTGAGGTCGCAAGCCGGAAAGAAGATGCAGATAAGTATCTTGGGACGGTTTCAGCGATCAAGGTGATTCTTTCGGTTTTGACAATCGCCCTTGTCGTAGTGGCGATTAATGTTTTGGAGTATCCATACGAGATTGTCATCGCCGTGTATATTGCTGGAGCCTACGCGGTAGTCAACTCTTTTAATCTATTTCTTTGCTCTTTTTACCGGGCGTTTGAGCAGATGGAATATGAGTTGGTAACCCGGGTTATGGAAAAAATAATCATCTTTTCTTTAGCAATTGTTTTTCTCCTGCTTGGCTATAGCTTTATTGCTGTTATATCCGCTTTTTTAATAGGTAGTTTAACCCGCCTTGTGGCAAGCTTACTCTTTGTTACTACAAAGTTTATAAGGCCTAAATTACATTTTGACCGTCTTTTCCTTCGAACACTATGTACCCAAGCGTTACCCTTCGGCTTAACTACTCTTTTTGTTGTGATTTATTTTAAGATCGACACGGTTATGCTCTCAATGATGGTTGGAGATTCTGCTGTTGGGCTTTACAATGCATCCTATAATATTATTGAGGGTTTGATCGCACTCGTGGCCGGATCTTTTGGCGGAGTGATCTTCCCGATGCTGTCAAAAAATTTTACTGCGTCTCCTGAAAGGTTAAGGAAACTCTATCTTCAGTCATTCCAGATCATTCTTATTGTCGGTATATTGATATTTATTTTTGTTCAACTATTTACCTTTTATATTGTTGAACTATTATATGGATCCGCTTATCAGATAGCAGCCCTTGTTTTACAGATCCAGATAATAGCATTTCTGATTGTCTGTGTCAGCACAGTAACGAGCACTCTGCTTAATTCAGCGAGTATGCAACGTATCGTGGCAATAGGGACCGGGTTCGGTGCTTTGCTAAACGTCTGTTTAAACTATGTTCTTATTCCTCAGTACAGCCTCTTTGGTGCGGCATGGGCAACGGTGCTCACTGAGTTGTTCGGCTTTAGCGTGTATCTATACTACTCCACACGTCTGTTAAAGATCGATTGGGGAGATTATAAAAGCCATATTTCTATTATGAACGAAAATATTCAGTTAACGAAAGGTTTGTTCAAACAAGCGAGGTAGTTACAAATACGGAATTCCGGGTGTATTATGCGAATGCATCCAGTCTCAGTAGTTCGCTAATTTGAGAACCGGCATACTCTTTGCCGACTCAGGAAACCAACACAAAAGCGAAAGATCTATATGAGTTGCAGGCGCTCCGTCATGGCTTCAACGAAACGGGAGACGACCTAGAAGAAGAATAACGACCTCAAACCGAAACCAGCAAAACATCTGAGAATTGCGGAGAGTGAGTTTAAATTAAAGATTGTATAATTTTATTTTGTTTTTCAGCAATTTTTCTCCAATCATAGTTCTCTTCAACCCATTCCCGACCGTGACGGCACAAATTATCAGCTAATTGTCTATCGGACTTTATTAATTCAATATAATCCAGAAATCCATCAATTTCCGAGATTATTGCAGTTTGATTTTCAATAATCTCAAGGCCTCTCCCTCCTATCTTAGTTGTTATTGTTGGAAGTCCCGCGGCGAGATATTCGAGCATTTTTAAATTTGTGCCACTTCCAGATTTCATTGGATTTATTGCAATATCAGCAGATTTAAATAATGTGGATATGTCCTCCGTGTATCCCGTGAACTGTAAATTATCTTGATTTGTATATAAGTCTCCGATGGATCCACCAACCAGAAATAAGATGTCTTTGTTTTTACAGTTCTTTGCCATCTTGATGATCTCGTTTACGGCCTGAATGTTAGGCGGATGTTTCGACCCTGTAAATAAAACCACATATTTTCCATGAATGCCTAAAGCTTTTTTATATTTCGTTCTGTCAGAATTAGACGTTGGGGTGTATGAATCGATATCTACCCCATTGGGTATGATGTGGATCTTAGAATTTGGACATTTTTTGGTCTTTATTAACTTCTCTTTATTTTCATATGAGGTGACAAAAACAGCATCTGCGTTCTCAAGTGCATTTTGTTCAATATTTAGCGCGTAGTTTATTAATTTCCTCCCAAAATATGAATCCCAACACATGTTCTGGCATAACAGTTCGAACTGAAGGTCATGTTGATCGAGAATTATTGGGGTATGTTCGGGCTTGATTTTAGATACGACATCGAATTGCCATGGCATCTCTACTTGAATAACAGAGCAATTTGATAAATGTTCTATAAGTGCTTTCGGTCTGAAATATTCTAATGCCTTGCCCGCAAAGAGATCGGGGATATTTTTTACTGCCTTTCGAAGAATCTGATGGTTTATAATCGAGGTGAAATTGATATATCTATATTCGGTGAAATGTCCATTAATTCTTAATTCTGGCTGCTTCTTTAGTTGCCAAAGTTTTTTTAATTCATGTTGCCTTAATCCCTGGGAAAAAAGAAAAATATTATGTTTTTTTGAAAGTTCTTTGCATAAATTAAACACTCTCAATGCCCCTCCGTCATAGGGTGGGTAAATACCATTTGGGGAAATTGTTAGCAAATCCATTTGATTCACAAATAATGATACATGCTATTTTATATCTGTAACTGTTCTGTTTGCCTGGTGAGGTGACAATAAGTGACGTCATTCCAAATATCCATGATGCCTTTTCGGCTACAGGCTCGATCGATGAAAAAGCCTATGATGCCGTCTCGACAACAGGCTCAACCGATGAAAATACTTTTCTCGCTGTATCTCAAGCCGAGGGTGTGGGTAGGGGGTTGAGAGTATTTTCATGGGTTGCGCCTGTGGCCGTGCCGGTCACATAGTTGTTTTAGGATCAGATCCTGTGATGAAAACTAACGCATTTTGCCATTGAAGGCCCTACTGTGTCGTGAACACGGATGTGAAATTGACCTTCGAGGCAGCTCCCTCTGTCCACACCGAAGTGTGATGATGTATGAGAGAAAAAGCCTGTGGGTTAGACCTCCACAAGAAGTTTATCGTCGCTGCCATCATCGATCAGGGCGGCAACACGGCAGAACAGCGATTCAGCCGTACGCAAGCCGACCTGCTTCTGCTGAAAGATTGGGTTCTCTACCACGGCTGCGAGGTTGTAGCCTGTGAATCCACCAGCGATTACTGGGTATGGGTCTACGACCTGTTTCTGCGATAGCGGGGCGTATCAGGCGATCTTCCTCGACCTCTCCAGTCGGGATATGAGATCCGGAAAGTCGATCTTGGGCACTGTTCCACCGATACCAAGGATATCCCAGGCAAAAAGGGGGATCGACCGGCTATGATGGTTATAAAATGGTGAACGGGAACCAGCTGAGTGCCCTAGTCGATCGGAATGGGCTCTCGCTTGCCTGCACGGTTTCACTCGCCAATGTCAATGATTCCTGGCTCTATGAACCAACGCTCGAAGCATTAGCGATTCCTGGTGTTCGGGAACGCCCCTCGATCATCTCCGCAGATGCAGCCTACGATTCACGGGAGATCCGCCAATACAACTGGAAGCGAAGAATAAAAAGCAATATCCCGGTCAACCCACGGTCATGGACACACCCGAAGCGAGGAAGGCCATGCTGGTTCGATCCGCAACTCTACAAGAAGTGCAGTGTCTTCGAACGGTTCTTCAGCTAGATCGAGACGTTCAAGAAGATTACTCCCCGGTCTGAACGCTATGAGCACTCATTCCTTGGGCTGATCCACCTGACATGTGCCATGATGATTTGGAGAATTCTGGGATGAGCTCCCACACTCCATAAATTCATGGCACGCATTTCCTCTCTCATTTTCACGAGGATTCTAAAGATAACCCCCTCACTGTTTTATTCCTGAGGTGAAATTATTCCAATAACCGCGATTGATTCCTCGGGCTTCACCAGCTTGTATGCCAGCCAGTAGTACTCCTGGTGGACAGGAAAGATGCGAAAGGACTTCCTGAAGACTTCGATTGCAGTGGATACACGCAAACAGGTGATCTTGGTTGGGGAAGACCTCATTGAAAACGGTACATGACATCACCCGTGCGAAAAGACTGCTTAGACAGACCCGAAGAACCAAGGGCCACGTCATGGATAAGGGATATGATTCTGAAGACCTTCATCGCCAGATTAGAGAAGAGGTTGGTGCTGATTTGGTGATACCGGTCAGAACATGGCAAGAGAAGATCCAGTCTGGAAAGTATTGGCAGGAGATAGTTGCCGATTTCGGTACGGATCGCTATCGTGAAAGAAACAAAGTCGAAACGGCATTTTCGGTTCTCAAGAGAAGATTTGGAGGGGATCTGAAGGCATGGAAGTAGCGCTATCAGGTCAAAGAGATCAAGATCAAACTCATTCTCCATAACCACACGAAGGCGATCCAATCAGCCATGTCCGTCCTGATTGTTGAGGGATTCGACAGAGCAGGTTATTCACGATTCTCTAATGACTGGAAATCTATAACTATTCATAAGGTCAACAAAATGGGTAGTAGTGTTTACTCTATATTAAGAGGATAACTATTAACCGAAGAGAAGAGGACAGCGTAGAGCCTATATGAACCGTATGACTCTTGTGGTACAGGTTAGTGGATATGCTCTTAAGACTGTGAGTATCGCATAATATAAGTACGGATTTAGAAGCCAAGTAACTCAAGAGATCTTTGATCAAAATGAGCCGAAGCCAAACCCTTTTGCAGATGAACAATTGGAATATATTCTCATTTATAAAGATAGTCATTACCTCCTTATTCGTTTTTTGGTGCATTATTATAATGGATATAATTGGGTACCAGATTCCAGTCATTCGCCAAATAATTGGTTTTTTTTTAATTACATTCATCCCTGGAATTTTAATACTTAGAATATTGCGTATTCATAATATTAGCACTACAGAAGTGATATTATACGCAACAGGATCAAGTCTGACGTTATTAATTATATTAGGGCTATTTATAGATCTCTTGTTACCTAATATAGGAATTGCTAAGCCAATTTCGACAATTCCAATAATGGTAACAGTTAGTATATTAATTGTCACGCTTGCTGTAATTGGATATATACGCGATAAAGACTATTCTGTAGTTTATCCGACAACGGGTACCAATGTTATCAATTCAAAACTTTCTGTGCAAACACTGCTTTTTTCTTTACTGCCTATACTTACATTTCTTGGAACATTTTGTGTGAACCACTACAATTCCAACCTAGTTCTACTTACTATTATAATCATCATTGCATTGATCGTTTTACTTATTGGATTTAGTAACTTCATCCCACAAGAATTGTATCCTTTAGCCATCTGGACTATAGCAATATCCCTTATCTGGCATACCACATTAATCACTCAATACCTCAACGTGTGCGACGTCATCGGTGAGTATCTAGTTGCCGAACAAGTGATAGATAGTGGATTCTGGGACTGGACAATATTTGGGAACTACAATGCTGTACTAAGTACCGTGTTACTGGTACCCTTGTATAAATGTACGCTTAATTTAGATTTGACAGGAACTTTTAAACTAATAGTTCCATTATTATACTCTTTCGTGCCCCTAGCTTCATATGTAACTTTTAAAAACGTATTTAATAATTCAAAAATCGCTTTTCTCTCAACTTTTATGATCATTTCAATCTCTCCATTTTTCAGAGAAGTTGCATGGATCACAAAACAGTCGCTTGCTGAAATATTTTTAGTTTTGTTAATCATGGTAATTTTTGCAAATAATATCAACACAATTCAAAAGCGAGTCTTTTTTATTCTCTTTGCTTTATCACTGATTTTATCGCACTATGGTACATCGTATCTATTTTTTATATCTCTTCTCTTTGTGTACATATTCATACTAATCTTTGACAAACTTTGTAATTCACGGCGTGCTATGCTTACGGCAGCACAAGATAGAATCAATATTGGGGGTGTAAAGCGGTTATTTTTAAACCCATATCTACTATGTTTGTACTTGCTAATTTCTGTTGTGTGGTATATCTACATTTCTGGTTCTTCAACATTTGATACAATCTGTGGTATGGCATCATTTGCCTTTAACAATCTATCTACAGAAATGTTCGGCTTCGAGACCTCGCGTGGGCTATACCTAGCCACAAAAAGTTTAGGTTCACCCTTGCATTCTATATTAAGGATTTTATACGTAATTACCCAACTTTTCATATTTACTGGCATATTATACTTTATAATATATGAGAAAGGTAAAAAAGACATAACATTAGTTGCATTTTCAATTAGCTTTGCAATCATACTGATTTTTGGATTAATAAGTCAAAACTTTTCAGCAATGGATCCACGGAGATTATATCATTTTTGTCTTTATATTTTGGCTCCATTCAGCGTTATAGGAGGTTTAGCCTTGCTGAACTTAATCTCTAATAAAGCTAAATTAAATCCAATAAGTACTGGAGTATTTTCTCCGCTCCGTATAATCTACATGTTCTTCATAATTTTCTTTTTATTTAATACAGGCTTTATATATGAAATTGCAAAGGACCACCCTAATTCAATTTCCTTAAGTCAAAAAACCATACAGGAACATGGGGATGAAGATGATAAAGCCTATTTATATATGTCCCTGATTGAACCACATAATGTCTACAGTGGCTCTTGGATTACCAACAACATGAAATCCCAAGATGATAAAGTGTATCGAGGAGACTGGGTCGAAGGATACCCCTCCCTTACAGTATATGGAAACCTAAAAGATGATGGACTTAGAACACTCTTTAATATGGAGGGTCACAACATCAAACATTTTGATCAATCTACAGTTGAAATCGATCGAGGATATGTTCAAATAACGTATGCTAACTTAGTCTGGGGAGTTGGATGGAACTGGGATAACCCCCTCAAGCAAAGAACAACGTTCCGATTTGAGGAAATTAATTTATCGCTTCATAATATGAGCAAAATATACGATAACGCTGGCAGTGAAATTTTATGGAATCGATGAAGATTTTGATCAACCCAAGTAACCGTAATTTCAAATTAGATCATTATATACCTTGCATGTCTCTTTGGCACACCTTTTCCAGCTAAACTCCGCTGCTCTAGCCTGCCCCATTTTACTCAACTGTTTCTTAAGCTCAACGCCAGACAATACGCTATCGATTGCTTCTGCTAGCTTCTCATAGTCATGGGGGTTAATCATTATCCCTGCATCTCCTACCACTTCGGGCAGGGATGAAGTATTTGATGTAATTACGGGGCACCCACAGGCCATAGCTTCAAGTGGCGGTAGGCCAAATCCTTCATATAGGGAGGGATAGACGAATACATCTGCTGCGTTATATAATGCTGGGAGATCGTTTTTTGGCACATACCCCGTAAAGCAGACGTCCTTTTCGAGATTGAGATCGGAAACCAACTGGAAAATTGTATTGTATTTCCAACCTTTTCCCCCTGCAATTACAAGTTTATGCTTAAGGCCCTCCTTTTTCAGCTGGTAAAATGCTTTTATAACTGTAGACAGGTTTTTCCTTGGCTCAAGGGTACCAACATAGAGTATGAAGGGATAGTCTAATTTATATCTGTCTCGGAATATCTGGATCGCACTGTGCGGGAGCACCTGGTAGCAGTCATCTGCAGCCAGATGTATGACGGTGATTTTATCTTCAGGCACGTGGAAATAGCGAATTAAATCCTGTTTTGTACTGTTGGATATTGATATTACCATATCTGATGAACTAATAGATTTTGAAAATAAGATTTTATATCGCAATAGGGTTCCTTTTGTAAATGTTTCTGGAAACAGAACTGGAGTAGTATCATATACGGTGATTATTTTTTTGGTGTCTGGAATTTGCGTGAATATTGACGCACTTTCTGGACAATGAAGAACATCTAAATCCACTGGTTTCATTCTCAAAGAAAGTTGCATATAAAGATGCCATGGGTAATATGATTTTTTCATTAGTCCTTCAAATGGGTTTGCAAGGATAATTTCATTGATATTATCAAATTCCTCACTTTTTTTATATCTTATGGTGTTGAAGGCTATATTAGTACTCATCTGTGAAAATTCATGCAGTATGTTCTGTACATAATTTCCAATCCCCGTTAGGGGTCTATCTAATCTATCTGCAATGATTCCGACACGCATGATCTCTCAACTCGCAACACTGCAAGATTTTCGTTTATGACACCCGGTTGAATAGAGCTAAGTATTTTTTACAAACTGATTCCCAAGAGAACTCGTTTTGAACAGTGCTAAGGCCGTTGGTATTGAGGTAACTTGCCAGATCGGGGTTGCTTAATATCTCAACAATTCTTTCTGCTAAATCCTTTGAACTCTTTTCCGGTACTAAAAACCCATTATAGCCGTGTGTAATAATATCTGTTATACCTCCAACGTTTGTTCCGATAACTGGAGTGCCACATGCCATTGCTTCGACAAGCACCAAACCCAATCCTTCCGTATCGCCATGCCTGTCAACGATTGAAGGTAGAATAAATACATCACTTGCAGTTAAAAAGTTTGGAAATTCTTCATCCGGAATGAAGCCTGGAAAAATTACTTTTTCCTCAAGATTCAAATCTGCAACCTGTTTTTTCAATCTTTCCTTCTCAGGGCCATCTCCGCCCAATATGAGAATAGTATTTGGATCTGTTTCAAGGACAAGGGGCAGTGCATCAACTAAGAACTTAAATCCTTTTCTCTCAACCATACGCCCGGTAGAAAAAAGAATAGTTTTGCTTTCCAATCCATAACATTGCTTTATAGAGTCAGGATTACATGTTGGATTAAATTTTTGGATATCAACACCATATGGAATGGTTTCAATGTCCATCCGCCTGCTTATGGTTTTTCCGGCGTTACAAGTTGATTTACTGATTCCAATCACGAGATCTGAATTTCTTATTGCATACCCTATTTGGATTTTACATAGCGATGCAAATGTTTTCTGGTTATTTACAAAGGGAAACAGTTCTGCGCCATAAAGGCCAATAACTATCGGGCGTTTATGAATATATTTTGTTAGGGCTGCGATAAATCCCGGCGGGATTGCCCAATGAGCGAAGATAATGTCTATATCATGCTTACGGCACACTTGAAGCAATTTGTATGTCATTGAGAGTCCAAAGAAGGGAATCTGAATTTTTCCACTAATCTTTTTCATTTTCTCAGGAATTCCTGGAAAGTATGCCAGTGTTTGGTAGCTTGGTGGGAACATATACTGAAATCTATGAACATTTACATTGTCGATTTTTTCTGCATGCTTTAGCCCTTTAGCATGCGGAGCAATAACATGTACTTCAAGCCCTTTGTCAGCTAAATTGTTCGCCAACTGCTCAAGGTAGTTCTTTGCGGAGTCAACATCTCCTTTCCATCTTAAATAGCCTGTTGATAAAATGCACAGTTTCATATGTAGACCTTTTATTATCGGTAATAAAATTATATGTAGTTGCGGATAATGTTGTATGTCTCAATTGCATGGTTTTTTGTGGAGAAGCCAACAACAACAGATGTTTTTTTGGGGAGTGAGAAGAGATACTCATATGCTTCCTGTGGTTTTAAATATCCTGCAGCAAGTGTGCTCATCGAAAGTACGTCAACGTCAAATTCAAGTAAGCACTGTTCACAGGATTCACGTGAGGGGTTCATCTGAAAACCCGCTTTATTGAACGAAGTCATAATTGTGGGCTTTTCTAACCCCCAATCCTCAAAAGCTTCCACGAGTTTGACAAAATTCATCGTTCCGAATGCAGGTGTTGTGTTATAGTTGTCTTGAATATAGTCGATGTAGTATTCGAATATATTTTGCGCTTTAAATGCAAGGGCTAAATCTGTAAGAACATTGTGCAGAAATATTGCCTTCACATTAAATCCTTTAAATGGCAATAGTTCAACGTCGATGAGAGTAGAGAGCATGCTGATAAAATCTTTACGGAGAACGTTGATGCCGCCTTTAAACATAATTTTAAATTTTTCTGAAGTGCTGGCGGGGCTCAGGGTCTCTGTTACCATGCCTGTAATACCCTTTTCGTTTGCCTTCCTAATGTACCCCTGTGCGTAGGGTATCAATGGATAAAAGTTCATATTCTGGGCTAATCTTGGATTTTGCCCTATAGCGTCCATGATATCCCGGGCTTTTGGATGGGTGGACAGCATCATTCCACGACCACCCAAATCGTAAAAGCAATCGATGACATCAATGATTCTGTGAGTCTCACTGAATGTCTGGGTGCGATTTCGAGCTCGATCCTGCGAGAAATGATCCACCCCGATAAACTGGTTGTGTCCGAGTACTATTGGATCAAGTTTCATATCGAATCACCTGGAATAGCACGCCTTTCTTCAGCAGAGCGATAAATAGCATCGATGACCCGTTGTACTTTATACCCTTCGAAGATACTGACATCTGTATGTTTGTTATTTCGCACACAGTCGATGATATGCTCGTCTTCTAAAGTATATTCAGGGCCGCCTAAGTCAAACTCTACGCCGGTATATAGGTCTTGTTTAAACAGCGTCGTCCAACGTGCAGTATCATCGGAATAGTACTTCACATATTCTTCTGTAACTGTGAGCATGCCTTTCTCGCCATGTACCTCGATCTTGATCTCTGGAAGGCGGTAATTTCTCACACTCCATGAGGTATCCAAATAGCCTTCCAGCCCGTTTTCAAACTGAATGTAGGCATGAACAAAGTCCTCGACATCCTTTGAATAGTAACTCTTTGTGTTGCCTTCAACGGATGTCACATGCCCGAAATACCAGAGTAAGAGATCCACGAGGTGAGTAGCAAGAGTGTTCAAAACGCCTCCACCACTGGCTTCTTTCTTGTATCGCCACCCTTTTCCTTTCGAAAATAGTTGTGAAACGTACATTGTAGCGTTGAAATACGTGAGTTCACCTAAAGAACCATTTTCGATTATTTCTTTTGCCTTTCTGAATGTATCGACATAACGTTTGGAGTATCCTATCATGTTGATGACTGGTTTTGAGGAGACTGCTTCAATCAGGGGCACGCAGTCTTTTGCTGATATACCCAGGGGTTTTTCAACAAAAAATGGTGTCCCGGCCTTTATGCAATCCAATCCGATTTTTGTGTGGAAAGATGTTGGTGTAGTGATAAATACGAGGTCTAATTGTTCATTGGTGAGCATATCGGCGTAATCTTTATATGTTTGTATTGCTGGAAATTGTTGGCCGATAAAATTAAGAATAAGATCTTGGGTGTCAGCAACAGCTCGCACTTGCACATTTTCAAGAGCGTTCAGTAATCCTGCGTGCATGATCCCCATCTTCCCCATGCCGACAATTCCTACATTAATGGTTTTGCTCATCAGATCACCTGTTATTGTTGGTGTTAATTGTATTCAATTCGAGTTTTTTCAATCGGTATAGTATCTCATCCTGCACTTTTTTCTGTGTTCTCATAATATCTGCTAAAAGTCCTAGGACGATTGTTGTAAATCCGATTATCAGGAGCAGCATTGCAACCATTGCACTACCGTAAAACGCCACGGTATAGGTGGATAGATAGTGCAACAATGGTTTGAGGCCTACAATAAAACCAGCGACTATCATTACTGATCCGAGGAATAGAAAAGTTCTCAATGGTTGATAGTCCCTATATGATTTTAATATGGTGACTCCTGCTCTTTTAGCGTAATTAAAAATATTCGAGATCAGCCGTGATGATCCTCCCGTCCTCTTCCGGAACAGAATCGGCACCTCGGTATACACAAGTCCCAGATTCGCCGCCTGAATCAGCGTCTCCTGCACATACGTATAGTCTGACATCACATTCAGTCGCATCGCTGCATCCCGGGTAAACGCCCGGAAACCCGACTGCCCATCTGATACCGGCAGCCCCGAAACGTTCCGGGTGACCCAGGTCGCCATCCGGTTGCCGATCGTCTTCTGGAGGGGCATCTCCTCGATGGTGCCTTTTGTGCGGGAGCCAAGGACGAAGTCGGCCTTGTTGTCGAGGATGGGCTGGATCAGCTTCGGGATCTCGCCCCCATCATACTGGCCGTCGGCATCGGTGTTGACGATGATGTCGGCGCCCATGGAGAGGGCGGTTTCAAGGCCCGCACGGAAGCCCGGGGCGAGCCCTTTGTTCTTCTTGAAGCTGATGATCTTATCGGCACCGGCCTTCCGGGCTTCTTCGACCGTACGGTCGGTTGAACCGTCGTTGATGACGAGGACCTCGACGGTTTCGATGCCCGGGATAGACCGGGGGATCTCCCGGATGACGGATGCGATCGTCTCTTCTTCGTTGTAGGACGGGATCATTACGACGAGTTTCATGGAGTGCCTCTGTTTCGTAAGAACTGCTCGGATAGGTGCAGAAGTTCGTCCGTTGCGGGTGCATGGCCTTTTCCAGCTGCAAACTCTCTAGAAACCAGGTCAATCTTTGCTGTTAACATAATCACGGCTCCTCACGTTTGTTAATCACAGTTCGTCTAGTCCTTTGACGGAATCTGGGAGTTCTTGGCCTGCGGCGTTCCAGGCGGCCTTCGACATGGCTGAGTAGAGATGCCGGGATATGCTGTCCCGCAGATCCGGATCTTCAAGGGCGAAGCCGATGATCGCTTCGAGATACCCCGCCTTATCCCCGGTATCATACCGCTTCCCCTGGAACGCGTGAGCGTAGATATCCTGGAATTGAAGGAGGATCCGTATTCCATCGGTGAGCTGGACCTCGCCGCCGACGCCCGGGGCCGTGTGCTCCAGGCACTCGAAGATCTCGGGGGTGAAGACATACCGCCCGATCGCCCCGATATTCGAGGGCGCCTCCTCGATCCGGGGTTTCTCGATGATATCGATGATCCGGTAGAGGGACGGGGTTACCTGCTCCCCCCTGATGATGCCGTAACTGCTGACCTTCTCCCGGGGCACTGCCTCGACCGCAATGACGGATCGCCGCTTCTCCTGGTAGAGGTCGATGAGCTGCTTTGTACAGGGAGTCCGGTTCCGGATGATGTCGTCCCCGAGGAGCACCGCGAACGGTTCGTCGCCGATGTGCTTCTCGGCACGCATGATGGCATCGCCAAGCCCCTTCGGCTCCTTCTGCCGGATGTAGTGAATGTCGATAAGGGACGAGATCTCCTGCACCATCTTGAGCGTGTCATGCTTTCCGTGTTCACGCAGGTGCATCTCGAGCTCCGGCGAGTCATCGAAGTAGTCCTCGATCGCCCGCTTCCCCCGGCCGGTGACGATGATCAGATCCTCTATCCCCGAGTCGACCGCCTCCTCCACCACGTACTGGATCACCGGGCGGTCGATGAGCGGGAGCATCTCCTTGGGCATCGACTTCGTCGCCGGGAGGAACCGGGTGCCGAGGCCTGCCGCTGGGATGACGGCCTTTTTGATCTTTGTCACCAGCAGACCCCCTCGTAAATCTCTGCAGTCCGGGAAGCCGCGGCAATTCGCCGTCCGTCGACGACAATCGTCCCGTTATAGTCGAGGCGCTCGAACTCCTCCCACTCGGTTGTGATCAGGACGGCGTCGGCCGTGAGGACGGCCTGTGCCGAGGGCGCGTACTCGATCTGCGGGAAGAGGGTGGCAAAACTCTCCATGGCGAGAGGGTCATAGGCGACGACCAGAGCGTCAGCATCGAGCAGCGCCTGGATGACCGGGATGGCCCGGCTCTCCCTGATGTCGTCGGTGTTGGGCTTGAAGGCGAGGCCGAGGACGCCGATCCGCCGGCCCTTCAGGTTGGGGATCTTCGCCTGGAGCAGCCTGACCAGTTTCAGGGGCTGGTCATCGTTGACCCGCAGTGCTGCATGAAGGATCTGGAGTTCCTCCCCATACCCTCCAGCCCCGGCGATCAGTGCCCGAACGTCCTTCGGGAAACACGAGCCGCCGAACCCGATCCCCGTCCGGAAGAAGGCAGGGCCGATCCGGCTGTCGAGCCCGACTCCGGCAAAGATCTCCTCCGCGTCGATCCCGAGCTTCTTCGCGAGGTTCCCGATCTCGTTTGCGAAGCTGATCTTTGTTGCAAGGAAGGCGTTGCTGGTGTACTTGATCATCTCCGCCGTCCGGATCGAGGTCTCGATCTTTGGACAGGTGAAGGAGGTGTAGAGGTCTCCGAGCGCCCTCATCGTCCTCTCGTCCATGGCACCGAGCACGATCCGGTCGGGTACGCAGAAGTCGTGGATGGCGTTTCCCTCCCGGAGGAACTCCGGGTTTGAACCGAGGCCGAAGTCCACGAACGCCTGCTTCCCCGATGCCTCCTCAAGCGCCGACCGGATCGGCCCTTCGGTGCTCCCCGGAAAGACAGTGCTCTTGACGATGATGGGATGGAAATCCGGGGTCTCCCGCAAGGCCTTGCCAATCGTGGCGGCTGAAGAGAGGATGTAGGCGAGGTCTATCGATCCGTCATCCCGGGACGGGGTGCCGACGCAGATGAACGTGATGTCTGTACCACACACAGCAGCCGTGAGGTCAGAGGTCGTGGCGAGGCGTTGACGGTTCTTCTGGATCAGGTCATCGAGAGAGGGTTCATAGATCGGCGACTCTCCCCGGGCAAGGAGATCCAGTTTTCTCTCGTCAACATCGTAAAAGACGATGTCATGGCCAAAGTTAGCAAAGCATACGCCGGTAACCGTGCCGACATACCCGCAACCGATGATGGATATCTTCATATTTTTACCGCCAGCGAACAGTTTCCTTGTCCGTCAATTCTTTCAGGTTTCGTAAGCTTTGGAGACTTCTCCGTAGCCGTTGAGTCTGTGACGTCCTGCGATCCCCAGAGACTGTGGGACGAGCGAGGCATTGAGGTCAAGAGTTCTTGCGACCGTTTCGCCCCAAGAATGCTGTGAGACGATCTTCGCTCTCGCTGTCCGTCGCCGTCGAGCATCACGACCGTTTCGCAGCCGAGGTCGTTTGCCCGCTCTGACCTGTCCATCATCGCATGGGCATTGCCGCCGTTTTTGGGTATCTTAGAATCGGTGCCGAGTGGGAGATCGGCTGCGTTTTGGGAGATCGTTGTAACCTGGCTCATCCTGGTATCCTCGGCGGTCTGTCGTTGGCGGTATTGCTGCATGTCACTGGACGGAGAGTCGTCCTGCCCGGCGAGCCCGGCAGATCGATGCTATTTTGCTACTCTATTATTTTTGATGTGATGATATAAAATTACTGAATATGAGTGGAGCCTTCCGATGCAGCTGTACTGGATAATTCCAATATTATTGTTCTGTTTTGCCGGAATTCGTCACGATTGTGCAGGAAGCGGGATCTAAAATTTAGGTGCTGGATATAATACATTCTATTTTTTATTTTGTAACAATGGCGCCTGATAGGAATTATATCTGATACTATTGTGGCTTTGGGGAAATAAATTGTTCTGTGAGGTGTTTCATGCTTCGGATACGTTCGGTAATGGTCTTGTCGCATCGATCGGCGCTGTGTAGGGAGAATGGCGGCTACGGGGCTGGAATTGGGGATAACGGGTGCGTTTCTGCCGGGAGAGAGGGTAAGGAGATCTGGATACCCGGGTGGCGGCCCAGAGCCGGGCGGCCGTGCCCGACCGAAAACCCGGAGATGCTCTTCTTGCTGCTATCAGAGAGACAGGAACTCGTTAAATGGTCGTGCGCTTGAGAGAGCCGGGTGCATGGCGGTTTCGGCCGTTAAATGGCGGTTTTGCGGTCCGCGATGAGCGGCGAAGGGCGACGTTGCCGGTTGCAGGGGAGGTGGCGGGGTACCCTGCCGCACCGTGGCCGGGATGGGTCGGCCGGAAATGCCGCCGGAGCACCGGTGAGGGTGGGTCGGGCCTCACGCGGTCAGAACGGAGGCGGAATCTCACGGTATTTTCCTATTCCGTCGCCGTGCTGCGAGTCCGGATCCAGGCAGAATCCTGCCGGATCTCGACCCGCACAGAAGCCCGTAGACGGCCGATCTCGGGGCGAGGCATGCTCCGCATCCTCCGGAAATTACTCGTGCTCATATCGCCGATGTGGCCTCGGGATCCTGCCGCTTTTCGGCGATCGGGCTCCATCTGTCCGGTTTCTCCGGGCGGCCGATGCCGGGATCCGTGAGCGGCGTTAAAATCGAAAAATAGCCTTTATTCGGCCTTATTTTTGGACGGGGGAGGGGGCGTCTCACCGGGATAGCTTCCCGGCCGGAGAAGGCGGAAAAGGGCGTGTCGGAGACGGACGCCGGCAGGCAGGGGATCTGCCGGCAGGGAGCCCTGGAAAATCCGGTGCCGGCTTGAGTACGTCACCTAACGCTCCCGGCGGCGATACGCTCTGCCTGTCCGGCGCATGCGGATCTTTTCGGGCGGTCGGCAGATCCCTTGCCGCGTGGAGCACCATGTGGCCGTCCGGATCAGCGATCAGGCTGCTCGGGCACGGCTTTTTCTTCCGGTGCTCCCTGATCCCTGCAACGACCGTATCGACGTCCTGCTCGAGCCGGGCTTCGCGCTCGTGTGTGTAATCGCCGCTTCTATCGGTAATCTCCGGCGGCTTCGCGTTTCGGCCACTGTGCGATGAAACGAGGAGACTGATCGTGGCAGACCTACCTTCCCGTGCGCTCATAGGCGCAGATCTCGATATCCGCAACCTCTCCGATGACCAGAAAGTCGGCATCGCGGGTGGCGATCGCACCGGCACCGTGCGCTCGTGCAATCCCGGCGATGAGGGTGTCGAGGGCGTTGACCGGCGTACCCCGGGCTGCAAGGCGTGCCGCGATGGAGCTTGATTCTTCGGCAGCACCGATCGTGTACTCGAGCACCGGGGTCTGCGCGAAGAAGTCTCTGAAGAACTCCTCTTCCTTTCGTGCATGCGTCCGCTTGACGCCGGCCAGTATCTCGTGGCAGGTGATCGCCGTTGTTGCGTAGACCTCATCCCCGAGGCACGAGCGCGTCTCGGGAACACCGCGGAAGAAGTCTATGAGGAAGGAGGTATCGAGGACGATCATACGCGGAACCGTGCGGCATGACGGGTTGCTTCGGCGAAGGCTTCGATCTCATCGAGAGCGGTGCTCCCCGCGAGTGCCCCGAACCGCCGCTCAAATCCGGCGGAGCGTGACCGCAGCAGAAGGTCGATGGCATCGGAGAAGCTCATATCCGGTTCTTTTAACCGGCGGAGATTCTCATAGGTCGATTCGCGGATGGTGATGGTCTTCATGCACCAATGCGTGTATACACGAATTAATATATACCTTTCCCTCGCGTCCCTCGCGTTTGGAGAGCGTTGCAGTGGCCTGTAATGGATACGATGAAGACGGGAGAGCGCAAAGCCGGCAACAATCTCTCATGAGGTGCCCGGCAGTCCGCCCGATACCACTCCCCCGCAGATCCGATGCAAATCCTTATGGGGTAAACTGCAGTATACCTTGGTATGTCCTCTACAACGACGATCAAGATCGCAAGCGATCTCCGCGATCGGCTCAATGCACTGAAGGTCCATCCGCGTGAGACCTACAGCGAGGTGATCGGCCGCCTGGTGGAGAACAGCGTCGACGACGAACCGCTGAGCGACGAGACGATCCGGGCTCTCGAAGCATCTCTTGAGGACCTCAAAGCGGGCCGCATCTTCACGCTGGACGAAGTCATGGCGGAGCTCCGCGAAGAATGACCTGGCGTGTCGTATTCACGGCGACCGCACGGCACGCGTTGAAACGTATTCCGCGGCCTGTCGCGTTCACGATCGGAGAAGAACTTGCATCGCTTGCCGGGAAGCCCGATCCGAAAAAATTCGTCAAGAAGCTGCAGGGGTCGCAGAATCCGCCGTTTTACTCACTCCGGGTCGGCGACTACCGGGTAATCCTCTCCATCGTCGATGATCTGGTGATCATCCACGTAGTCGACGTCGGGCGTCGGAGCAGTGTATACCGAAAGTACTGACATACGAGGAATCCGTCATTCCGGCATCAGTGGGAAAGTGTAGGCTTTGGTCAACGATTTTCCACAAAACTGTCGATTACGTTCGACGGAATCGCCGGAGGTTCACAAGGCCGGCAGGTGCCGGAAGTGCCGACGTCCGGGGAGATGAGGGGAGACGTTCCGTTCCGTCACCGGCGATCGGTACGAGAGCTCTTCGGGTCGGTCCGGCAAAGGCCGTCGTTCCAGAACTGGTGATGCCGGGGGAGCCGCATCGCCGGACGAAGAAGCACCCCGGGTGTACTCATCCTCTCCGGGGAGAATCCTTAATGGTATCGCACAACCAAATAATTTGGCTGCAGAGATCCGGCAGGTATCATACTTTAGGCACCCCCGTAGTGTAGTGGTCAATCATGCAGGACTTTGGATCCGGCGACGGCGGTTCGAATCCGCCCGGGGGTATAATAACGGTACGTTCAGTACCTCCTGAGTTATTCTACGTTTAAGGGGACCCCTGTTATCCTGTTTTCAGCAGGAAGATGTTCCATTAAGTGGTGAGGGATGTAGAGAGCTGACTCTCGGCACCGTGCAGTCGGCAACGAGATCCAAACCACGGATCGGGAGCTTGGCTTTCGTCGGACTATCGCATTGTGGGTAATTGGGGGTGGCTAGCCCCTCTTGGCATAGGATTTTTAGGAAGATTTCAGCGATTTTCGATGATTGGATGGACAAATTGGGCGTGAGGGGCGGCTTTGCCCCTTCACCCACATACGGTGACCTTGATTTATATCGCGAGAATGTGTCTCTTTAAGCTAAGCAGACGTACCTGAGAGAAGAACCTGCCTCTGTAAGAAAACATACGTTAACGTAGATGGTGTCTGTCTTGCAGATAATCTCTGCACAAAATCTGGAGTGAGCGGTCTTTTATCAAAAAATGGTTACAGTGTTTTCTATTTCTACTCAAGGTGCTCTGGAAAGACCGGCGCCGGAAGAGGCGGAGTGACGCCTTTTCGATTGCTGCATATACCATCTCTTTTCCGGCAGAACGCTCTGTGATCGGCGGGCTACCCTGAGCGAGAAGCGCTATCCGCGGGAGAACCGTAAGCCACCCCACGCGAACCAAAGGTATTTCTCATAGCGGCGCCATTCTCGGTCATGGTCGGCACACCGGAATGGATGCAGAGGAGGATGGGACTCTGGCGGCACCGGGGGCACCGCCCGGCACGGCGACCCGGCATGCTGAAGGCCGGGTATGCCGAGGTGCCGCTCGGCCGCGATGCCCTCCGGGCGATCCGAAAGGGGCTTCGGGATATCCGGTTCGGGCGGGTGCCCCGGCTCGGGGCGATCCTCGAGGAGCTCGATATCCTGCAGGCGCCCGCCGAGCGCTCGGCAGAGTCCTGAACCGCGAACCGACCCGCCTCTACCGGGGGCGGGCACCCGGCTCTTCCGGAGCACCGCAGGCACCGCCTGCCCGCTCGCGGGAGAAATCGGCGAGAAAGCGGCATTTTTGCATGAACCCGTTACCGCACCGGATGCACCGGTACTGGGAGTATGCGATCGTGCGGTCAGGAACGTCGACAAACCCGAGCAATTCGCCCGGACTCCCGCAGCGCGGGCAGAGCGGCGTTGCCTCCTCCCGTCTCTTCTGTCTCGTGAGGAGGGCGACCACCGCCCGGTTCGCATCGGGGTAGAGGCCGTCGTGGTCGTCCGTCCGTACCTTATTCATCAGCCACCGGTACAGCGTGTTCGGCAGCAGGAGGTCGATCCGCTGGCGTTCTTCCATGTACTTGTCCATGGAACTCTCAGCGTATAAATGATACCAATTGATACCAGAAGGTATCTTCGATCTGCCATAAAAAACAAGATACTATATCGATCCGTGCGGAGTACCTGAAGAAGAGTGATGGAACCCGCCGAGAACGTAACAGGCAAGCAGGTCGGGGTGCGGCTCCCGGGCCACCTCTACCGGTGGCTGAAGGCGAAGGTGGACGGCGGCGAATACTCCAATATGGCCCAGTCCGTCATCGGGGAGCTGACAAAGGCGAAGGCGCTTGAAGAGCGGCGGTGCGAGCCGGTGGCCTACGATATCCGCGAAGGGCCGGAGAGCGATCCGCTGCTCCGGCTCGTCAACGAGCGCCTGGACGAGATCCGCCGCGAGCTCCGGGGCGAGATCGAGCGGCGGCGGCGCGAGCGGTGAAACCGGGCGGCAGTCCTTCCCTTCAGGAGTTCCGGTTTTGGTTTCAATGGTGGGTAAACCGATCCTATTGCCCTGGCGATAATTCCTGTGGTCGGCCTAGACCACTCGTGAACGAAGTATCTGCCTGCATTTCAGCCTCATGCATTCATCCCGATACGCAACCGTGACGGCAAAGGTCAGTGAGCGGTACCGGCGATGATATGCTCTGCCGCCAAGGCAAAGTCATGAGCCTTTACAATCACGGAGGCTGCCTCTTCTCTGCTGATGGTGCGGCAGATGGTGTACTCCACCTCTTCCCGCAGTTCTTCAGCAAGGTTCAGCGCCCGTCCGTGTTCCGGAGCCAGCTCGCCTGTTTGCACGTATGCGGAACCGATCGCTGCAATGAGCCCTGCGTGAGTTTTTACCTGTATGCCTTTTCGGCGCAGCAGAGCAAGAGCGGAAAGATACATTGCATAATACGCACGGTTCACCGCGTCTTCGTAGAGGCCTTCTTTGCAGAGCAGATGCGCAGCACTGAGCCGCTGGCGTGATTTAACCAGGAGATCACAGATTTCCTTATCCGACCGCCTGATCATGTTATCAAACCGCCACCCCATCGGTTGCAACATTTCTGATAAACGAATAGTTCCGGCATGCCGTAACATCGGCTCGTGATAGCACCTTGACCGAGAGGTACTCTCCGGTCTCGACCATCAGGTCGAAGGCAAGACCCGTGAGCAGCTCGCGGAGGCGAAAGTCTTCGTTGCGGGTGATTACCAGAATATCGATATCTGAGTCCGGCCGGTCGTCTCCTCGTGCAACCGACCCGAAGAGCAGGATCTCCTCGATGGCATCCCCGCATGCCTCTCGTGCCTTTGCCGCGAAGATATGGACAACCGGCCGTATTGTGCGTGTCATATGATGGAAGAATCTCGGTTTTCCTGATGAGTGTTTGGAGGGTATGTGCTTAAATAGTATCTGTCGGCTCCGAAGCAGAGCGTTCGAACCGGTACCGGCCAGGGCGGCTGCCGAACCCTAAAGCGCTCGAGGGCAGGAATGGGGCGAGCGAAGTCGGCATGAGGTTTGGAGGTGTTCCGCTCTGGTATCGCCCGCCTGCTCGTGAGCAGTCTCTCAGACGTGAGCGCCGGATCCGAGCCATTGATCTGAACCCGCTGGATACAATCGCCTTTTTATACCCGCACCACCCAGATCCCGCTATGGAGCCCGGCGAGATACCCATCCGGCAGCTCATGCACCGGGAGTTTGAACACGTCACTCCGGATACGCCCGTCGCCGTCGTCCTCGAGAAGTTCTCGGAACGTGGGCGGCACGACCTGATCGTCCTCGACGAGAACGGCGGCTTCGTCGGGGTGATCCTGCTGACCGATATCCTCGGCTGCGTCGTCCCCCGGCTCGGCATCAGGGCGAAGAAGCGATCCGCAGCGCTCCCGTCCGACCTCCTCTGCATGATGCGGGGCGGCGACCAGCGTGCCGGGGACCTCGCCACCCGGTCGCATATCGCGATCCCGGATCACGCGACCGTCGCCGACGCCCTCGGCCACATGGCCCGCGACCGGCACCCCTACCTCGTCGTCGTGGACGCGGCCGGGGCGGCCGAAGGCTGTATCGAGATCTCCGACATCATCGCGTTTCTCCGGAAGGACGGCCACCTGTAATCCTCTTCTCCCGCCGATCCTCGAGGGCAAACCCCCACCGCATCAGGAGCGGGGCTGCGAAGACCGTCGCGATCACCATCACCGTCACGGCCGAGTAGAGCCCGGCGCCGATGATCCCGGCCGCGAGCGAGACCTGGGCGACGACGAGCGCGATCTCGCCGCGGGCCGAAAGCCCGAATCCCACGGTGAGCGCCGCGAGAGGGCTTTCGAAGAAGTAGCGCGAGCCGAGGTAGCCGCCGAGGGTCTTGCCGGCGATAGCGAGGAGGATAAGCGCCGGGACGAGCAGCGTCCCGAAGACCGCCGGGTCGGGGTGGAAGAGCAGCCCGATCGAGGCGAAGAAGAAAGTGACGAAGAACCCGAACCCGAAGTCGATGATGCCGTCAAAGATGCTCCGGTCGTTCCTGACCTGCCGCCCGAGGATGATCCCGGCGATGAACGCCCCTATGGCGTAGTGCAGGCCAAGCGCATGCGCTGCAGCCGCCGTTGCAAGAGCGATCGCGATCGCCGCCACATAGGGCATCTCGTGGGTCAGCATCGACCGTGATGCCCGGAAGAGCCAGATCGCGAGTCGCCGGCCGACGGTGAAGGCAAACGCGATGAAGAGAACGGCGAGGACGAGCGCTCCCGCGAGCGGCAGGAGGTCGAGATGCCCGGAGAGCGCGACCGAGGAGAGGACGCCGAGGAGGACGATCCCGATGATATCGTCGACGATCGCGGCGCCGACGATCGTGTTCCCGACCAGGCTGTCGAGACGCCGGAGATCGATCAGCGTCCGGACGGAGACGCCGATCGAGGTGATCGAGAGGATCACGGCGAGAAAGAACTGTTCGGCGAAGGAAAAGCCGAGGAGTGCGCCGCCGACGAGCCCGAGGACGAAGGGCACGGCAACCCCGGCCACGGCGGTGAGGGTGGCGGCGTTTCGCGCTGCGGCGAAGGCCTTCGGGTTCATCTCGACCCCCGAGATGAAGAGGAGGGCGATGATCCCGATCGTCGCGAAGACCTCGAGCGTCGCGTCGAGTTCGACGAGCCCGAGGACGGCGGGTCCGAGGAGGATCCCGGCAGCGATCTCGCCTATCATCGGCGGATATCCGAGCCGCTCCAGGCCCTCGCCGAAGACCTTGGCGACGACCAGGATGACGATGATCGCGACGATCGGATCCATGGGAGGGAAGTACCCGTTTGCGCGCAAAAAGCCTTCCGAAGCGTGCGGGCTCTCTTAAGGCAGCCCTCCCCCGAAGGGAGACCTGAAACGGGCGGCGGCCTGTATTCGAGCACGGGCAGGTCTTCCGGCTATCGCATCGCGGGGGAGGTGCGGGAGGAGGCTCGCCCCCTCCTGCAAAAGAGTTCGCGACAGCGCCGGTATCAGAGATGACGGTAGCGAACGGACGTATCGGGAGGCGGAATCTTCTCTCTGGAGCGAATGCCCCTCCTGCACCGTTTTTTGAAAGATCGGTAAAAAAAGGAATTTAGATGAACCGGGGTTTCTTCGAGAGTTTCCGCGGCGTGTAGAGCGGGCGGCAGGGCTTCCCGGCGGTCTCGGTCCTGACGGCGGCGATGAGTTCGTCCTCCGTCATCTGCACCTTGCAGGGCTTCTTCGGCTCGGAGAGCTTCCGCACCGTCACGGTGAGCCGCCCGGTCTCGGCCTCCTGGTCGCCGATGACCGCGACAAACGGAACCCAGTCGACGCCGGCCTCGCGGATCTTCTTGTTCACGCTCTCCTCGCGGTCGTCGAAGTCGGCACGGATCCCGGCAGCGTTCAGGCGTCCGGTGATCTCCTCGGCGAAGGGGTGGTGCCGTTCGGCGACCGGCACGAGCCGTACCTGGGTCGGGGCAAGCCAGGTCGGCAGCGAGGGCACCTTCTGGGTCGCGGTATTCTCGAGGAGCGCGCAGATGACCCGCTCGATGCTGCCCGTCGGCGAGCAGTGGAGGATCGGCGGATAGACCTCCTCGCCCTCGGGGGTGTAGTACTTGATCCCGAACCGGCGGGAGCTCTCGACGTCGATCTGCACCGTCGGGTTCTCGATCGGCCGGCCCTGGCCGTCGATCGCGGCGAGGTCGACTTTTGCGATCCAGTAGTGGAAGCGCTCCGAGAGCACCTCGATCAGCATGGGGACGCCGGAGTCGGCGACGATCTTCTTGATCCAGGCCTCGTTTGCGGCGTAGAAGTCGCGGGTGCAGCGGAAGACGCCGACGAGCGGCGTCTCGAGGTCTCTCCCGGTCTGCCAGCCCATCCGGAGCTGCTCTTCAAACGCCTGCAGGGTGCCGGCCTCGTCGCGGCAGAGGGTGTGCATATCGGGCATCGTGAAGGCGCGAAGACGCTTGAGGCCGATCACCTCGCCCTTCTGCTCGTGGCGGAACGAGTAGGTGGAGAGCTCGTACATCTTCATCGGGAGGGTGTTCGGCGAGATGTGCATATCGTGCATGATCGAGAACATCCCGAAGCACGCCGCGAACCGGAGCATCATATCGCGGTTGCCGCTCTTGAACCGGTACTGCCGCTCGCCGAACTTCCCGGCGTGCTCGTTGATCGCGGTATCGCCGAGGTCGTACATCACCGGCGTCTCGACCGGCATGCCGCCGTAGTCGAGGACGAGGCCGAGGACGTAGTCGGCGAGGAGGTCGCGGACGAGCTTGCCGCGGGGCATCCAGCGGTGGTGGCCGACGTCGGAGAGCGCCTCGTAGTCGACGAGCTCTTTTGCGCGCATCAGCTCGACGTGGAGCGGCTCGCCGCCCTCAGCGCCGGGAAGGCCGATCTCCTTCTTCACGAGCGCGCCGAAGGCCGAGTTGTCGGCGTACTCGGTCGCGTCCTTCCGCTCGCCGGCGGGGGTCAGCACGAAGAACTCGTGCTCGATCTCCTTCTTCGCCGCCGTCTCGGCAGCGCCGGGGACGATCGTCCGGGAGAGCTCGGAGAGCGGGTGGCCCTTGCAGGAGAGGGTGAACGCCTTGTACCAGCCGAAGGGCGCCCGCTTCACCGTCAGACCCTCGTCCGCGGCGAGTGCCTCCTCGATCCCTTTCAGGGCGCCGACCGCCGCCTCGGGCGATGCGAGATCGCTCGAGAGGTGGGCGTAGGGGTAGATCATGATGTTCGCTACATTGAGCTGGCCGGCGGTCGACCGGATCTCGGCGACCGCCTGGCGGACGGCGTCGTCCATGTTCTCTTCGTCGGCCGATTCGACGGCGCAGAAGACGGTGAGCGCCTCGTCGAGCATGTCCTGCATGACGGCTGCTTCTTCGGCAAGCTTCGTCTTCTTCCGTGCTTCGTATTCGATATGGTCTGAGTGTATCAGGAGAAGTCGCATGTCATTAACCCCGGGAACATTCGTTAGCTATCTGTTTTCCATCTCTATATAGAGTGCGGCGTGATGTCTGCAGGTTATCAGGCGTATCTGGAAAAATAACGGGCGGGATCGGCGTCAGGCGCCGCGCCGGTTCTCATGGTAGCGGGAGAGCGTCGCCTGCCGCTGATCCATGTATTTCGCATCCCCTTTGAGATTGTACGGGCGCTCGGCGCGCTCCGTCGCGTAGAAGACCAGCTGGCCGATCGGCATCCCGGCGTAGACCCTGACCGGCCGGGAGTTGACGTTGCACATCTCGAGCGTGATCGTCCCGCGGAACCCCGCGTCGATCCACCCTCCCGTCTGGTGGAGTTCGATCCCGAGACGGGCGATGCTGCTTTTGCCCTCGATGCTCGCGACGACCTTGTCGGGGAGCTCGATCGCCTCGTACGTCTCGGCGAGGACGAACTGGCCGGGCTTGAGGACGATCGCGTCCGTCGTCGTCTCCTCGATCCCCGCGCAGACGCTCTCGCGCTGGTAGGGGTCGATCACCTCATCACCCGGGACGTACCAGACGAAGTGGCTCCCGAGCCGGATATCGAGCGAGTTCGGCTGTATCAGGGACGGGTCGAAGGGATCGACCCGGATAAACCCTCGTTTGATGTGGTCCTCAATCTGCCAGTCAACAAGAATCATTGATAGTAGTATCTTCCGGAAACCCGTTTATGGTTTCTTCTTTGTTCTCCATGTGCCACTCGGCCCGCCGCATCAGGCCGTGGAACGTGCTCGCCTCCCGTGCGGTGAGCTTCGTCCGGCCGAGAACGCGCCGGATCAGGGTCATCGTCGTCGTCCGTTTGCAGTCGGGGTGGTCGATCCGGCTGAGGAACTGATCGATGTGGGCGTAGAGCGCCTCCATCTCGACGGACGACGCCAGGTGGTAGGTTCCCCGGGGGAGGTTTGCGAGCTCGTAGCAGAGGATCCCGACGGCGTGGGAGAGGTTTAAGATCGGGTAGGTCGCGCTCGTCGGGATGGTGCAGATGAGATTGCTCCGCAGGAGTTCGCTGTTATTGAGGCCCCAGTTCTCCCGGCCGAAGAGGATCGCGACGGTGCCGTCGATGTCGGCGACGATCTCCCGCACCTCGGCGGGCCCGTAGTAGGGCATCCGGGTCGGCGTGCAGATCGACTTGCTCACCTCGCCGGTGGTGGCCACCACGAAGTCGTGCTCGCGGTAGACATCCTCGAGGCTGCAGCGCCGGGCATTCTCGAGGACGTCGCGGGCATGCGACGCCCGGGCGCGGGCGTCGCCGCCGAGCGGGCAGGGGTCGACGAGCACGAGCCGGTCGAACCCGAAGTTCTTCATGACGCGGGCGGTAAACCCGACATTCCCCTCGTAGAGGGGTTCGACGAGGACGAATGCAATCTCCGGCATGGGGATCTTACTGCACTGCCCGGACGGTCGCCCGCAGTACGTCGGTGCCGTTATCGTAGACCGCGTTCCCGACGACGATCGTATCCGCGTACCTGCCCATCTCCGCGGCGCGTTCGGCGGAGTTGATCCCGCCGCCGTAGTAGAGGACGGCGTTTTCGACCGCTTCGGCTGCGGCACGCACGACCGCAGGGTCGCCGTAGGTGCCGGAGTACTCGATGTAGACGATCGGGAAGCGGAAGTAGCGGTCGGCGACGCTCGCGTAGGCGGCGACGTCGGAGGCGCTGATTTCGCAGTGCGCCCCTGTCACCCGGCCGACGGCCGAAGCGGGGTTCAGGACGATGTAGGCCTCGGGCACGACCTTCTCCCAGTGAATGCTCCCGTTGCTCCTCCGCAGCCACGCCTGGTGCTTCCCGACGATCCAGCGGGCGTCGTCGGTGTTCATCACGCTCGGGACGAAGAGGAGGTCGATCCCGTCGAAGATCGCGCACTCGGGCCCCGCGGGCTCCACCACGAGGGGGAGACCGTGTGCGGCGACCATATCGAGGAGGTCGCGCATATTCTCGGGCGTTACGTTCAGGGTGCCCGAGAGCATCAGAGCGTCCGTCCCGCTCGTTACCACATCCTCCACCGCTTGCGGGGAGATCGTCTTGTCGGGGTCGAGTTTGGTTACATGAACCCATTCTTTCCAGTTCTGCTGCATGGACGTCACGTCAGGTTGGCGATAAGGGTGCGTATCGTGGCTGCCGGAATACCGGTGATGGCCGCGGTCTGGTCGGGGTCGGCGTTTCGAAGCGTCGCTTTATCGTAGATACCGGCGAGGAGGAGCTTTTCGAGCGTCGTCTCGCCGATACCCGGGACGGCGAGCAGGTCCTCGCGGCCGCGTTCGTAGCTCCCCTTCGTGATCTTCAGAGGAACCGGGCGGTCGAGGTGCTCGCAGACCTTCTCCACATGTTTATAAACGGTCTCCGGATTCAGGCCGGTTCTGCTGGCGAGGTAGGGGATCGGGAGGAGACAGAAGGCGTCGGGGCTCGTGATCCCCGCTTCGCGGTACTTCTTTAAGGAGACGGCCGGAACGCCGGCCTCTTTGAGCGTCCGCTCGTGGCAGATCTCGCGGGAGGTGGTGAGGAGTTCCTCCGCCTCCGCTTCGCTGATCCCGGCCTTCTTGAGCGTCGAGGCGCGTGCCCCGCTGAGCGAGCGGATATCCCCGATCCCTTCGTCGAGGAGTTTTGCGAAGATCTTCGCGTGGCTCCGGCCGCGGCGGGGCGGCACGATCTTCCGGAGGAACTTCCGAAGTTCCGAGCGGCGCCGGAGGACGTTTAAGACCTCCCCTGCCTCGGCGATCAGCATCTCCGCTTCGGTCTCGGTGACGCCTGCGGCTTCGGCGAGAGCCTCCGGTTTCATCCCCGCGATATCGTAGACCGCGTAGATGTGCCGGGCGCGGAGGCGCTCTCTGATATCGTCGGTCATCCCCGGCATCATGCCGAGCGCCTCGACGTTCGACTTGATGTGGCTGCAGAGCGGGCAGCCGATGTTCCAGGGCGGCGCTCCCTTCCTGATGAGGCGGACGTGGGCGAGGGTATGCTCGGAGCAGACCTCCTCGACCCGGATCGCCCGCCCCCACATCGAGCCCGGGAGGCTGATGTTGAACCGGCAGTCCGGGTATCCCGTGCAGCCGATGAACTGCGACGCGCCGGTGTGGCGGATCCGGAGATCCTCACCGCAGACCGGGCAGGGGCCGAGGGTATGCTCTTCGGCCGTCTGCTCCATGATCTCGCCGCCGATCTCCTGTTCGTGTGCCTCGAGCTCGTCGAAGACCCGGTGGAGCATCTCGCGGGACTCGGTGATCACGTCCTCCCGCGTTCGCTGCTGCTCTTTGATGAGCTGCATATGTTCTTCGAGCGTCCGGGTCATCTCGGGTTCGGTGATGGTGTCGGCATGGTTGTCGAGGGCGTCGGTGACCGCACGGCCGACGAGCGTCGGGCGGAGGGGGTTACCCTGCACGTAGCGGCGGGAGACGAGTTTTCCGATAACCTCGTGCCGGGTGCTCTTCGTTCCGAGGCCGAGTTCCTCCATCACCTGGATCAGCTTGCTCTGCGAGTAGCGGGGCGGGGGCTGGGTCTGCTTCTCCTCGAGCTGTATCCCGTGGATGGGGAGCCGCTCCCCGACTGTGAAGGTCGGCAGGATATTCTCCTTCGCCTCGCTGTACGGGTAGACCCGGCGCCACCCGGGATCGATCAGCCGCCCGCCCGTCGCGGTGTAGGGCTCGCCGCCGGCGTCGAAGGTGCACTTGATCGTCGCCCACGTCGCGTCGGGCGAGAGGGTTGCGAGGAACCGGCGGACGACGAGTTCGTAGATCTTCCAGCGGTCGCCCGCCAGCGCCTGCCGGGTCGCCGCCCCTGCGGGGTGGATCGGCGGGTGGTCGGTCGTCTCCTTCTTGCCGCGGGTCGGCACCGGCCGGCGGTTCTTCTCGACCCATGCGACGTCTTTGTCGAAGTCCGTCCCGCGGAGCGTCTGGAGGATGCCGTTTAAATTCAGGGACTTCGGGTAGACCGTATTGTCGGTTCTCGGGTAGGAGATGTACCCGTTCATGTAGAGATCTTCGGCGATCCGCATCGCGTTCGCCGCCGAGAACCCGAGCCGGCTCGCGGCGACGATGAACGACGTGGTATCGAGCGGGGTCGGCGCCCGGTCGGTCTTCTGCCCCTCCTTGATCGCGGTGACGGTCAGGGGCTCGCGCGTCCGCTCTTCAGCGGCGAGCGCTTCGGCGTGGTCGTCGAACTTCCCGTGGGTGTGCCGCGCCTCGACGGCCGTTCCGTCCTTCTCGGTCGCAAGGGAGAGCATCCAGTAGGTCTCGGGGACGAAGGACTCGATCTCCTTCTCCCGTTCGACGATCATCGCGAGCGTCGGGCTCTGCACCCGGCCGACGGAGAGGATGTTGGTGCCGCCCCGCTTTGCGGCGATACTGATGAACCGGGTGAGCGAGGCGCCCCACATCAGGTCGATCGTCTGGCGGGCCTCGCCGGCGGCGGCGAGCGCGAAGTCGATCTCGGTGAGGTTCGCGAAAGCCTGCCGGATCTCCTGCGGGGTGATCGCCGAGAACCGGGCGCGGTTGACCGGGACGTCCTTGTTCACGGCGCGGACGAGCTCGTAGGCCTCTTTCCCGATGAGTTCTCCCTCGGTATCGTAATCGGTCGCGATCGTCACGAGGTCGGCTTTCTTGGCGAGTTTCTGGATCAGGCCGACGATCTTCTTCTCGGTCGGTTTCTTCACCGTCCCGGCGTCGATCAGGCTCCGGGGCGTGTGGACGGTGCTCCGCCAGTTCGTGTAGCCGGGCTCGAAGTCCACCTCGACCACGTGGCCTTTCAGGCCGACGACGGTCTTGGTGTCGAAACTGTAGGTGGAGACGCTTCCGTCCTTGACCGCCCGCACCTTCTCGTCGCCGGCAAGGATGCCGGCGATACGGTTTGCCGATATATTCTTCTCTGCGATGATCAGATGCACGTGCTTACACCCCGGTCGTGTCGATGCACCCGGCCACGATCCGGCCGAGTTCGCGCGGGTCGGCGCGTCCCCGCGTCTCTTTCATCACCTGGCCGACGAGGAAGTTGAGCGCACCCTTCTTCCCGGTGCGGTAGTCGTCGACTGCCTGTGGGTGCGCCTCGATCACCGAGCGGACGATTGCGTCGAACTCCCCGCCGGTCGCCTTCGCGAGCCCTTCGCGCTCGACGATGGCGGCGGGCTGCTCGCACGCCTCACCGGCGGCGCAGGAGTCGAGCATTTCTCTGAGCACCTCGACGCCTGCCTTGTCGGTGATGGTATCCTCCTTGAGGAGTGTGAGGAGCTCGGCGAAGTGGCCGGGCGGCACCGCCGCGATCCGCATGCTCCGGTAGTTGAGCTCGCCGAGGAGCGTGTCCGCGACCCAGGTGGCGGCGAGCACCGGATCGACGGCGGCGATCCGCTCGTAGAACTCGGCGACCTCAAGGTCGCCGGTCAGCGTCCGGGCGTGGTTGAGGGAGATCCCGTACTGCTCCACGAACCGGTTCTTCCGGGCGACGGGGAGCTCGGGGAGGACGATCTCCTCGACCCACCCGGAAACGGCGAGCGGCCGGAGATCGGGCTCCGGGAAGTAGCGGTAGTCGTGCTCCTCCTCTTTGCTCCGGGCCGCGGTCGTGACGCCCCTTCCTTCCTGGAAGTGGCGGGTCTCTCTGACCGTGACCGGCTGGCCGCGCCGGACGAGGTTCCTCTGCCGGGTGACCTCGAAGGTGAGCGCTTTTTCGACGCCCTTGTAGGAGGAGATGTTCTTGACCTCCACCCGCTCGTAGCCCTCGATCGAGATGTTCGCGTCGACCCGGAGCGAGCCTTCCTTATCGCCGTCGAAGACGCCGAGGTATTCGAGCGTCGAGCGGAGGCGGTTTAAGAACCGGCGTGCCTCCTGCGGCGAGCGGAGGTCGGGCTCCGTCACGATCTCGAGGAGCGGGATGCCACTCCGGTTGTAGTCGACGAGCGAGTAGCGGACACGGTCGCCGCCGCCCTTGTGGACGAGCCGGCCGGGGTCCTCCTCGAGGTGCGCTCGCGTGATCCGCACCGTCTTTTCGTGCCCCTCGTCGTCCTCGATCTCGAGATTTCCCCAGACTGCGAGGGGTTTGTCATACTGGGTTATCTGGAAGGCTTTCGGGAGATCCGGGTAGAAGTAGTTCTTCCGGGCGAACTCGGACTCCTCGGGAACTTCCATCTCGAGCGCCTTAGCGACCCGGAGGCCGTACTCCACTGCTTTTCTGTTCACGCGGGGGAGCGCGCCCGGGAGGCCCAGGCAGACCGGGCAGCAGTGGGTGTTCGGCGGGTCGTCCCGGTAGTCGGTCGAGCATCTGCAGAAGAGCTTCGTCGCGGTATTGAGCTGGACGTGGATCTCAAGGCCGATGATAACGTTCATGATCGGCCTCCCTGCTCGTAGGCATAGGCAGCGTCGACGACGCGCTCGTCCTCGAAATGCCGCCCGATCAACTGCAGGCCGACGGGAAGGCCGTCCACCGTCCCGCAGGGGACGGAGATCGCCGGGACGCCTGCGAGGTTTGCCGGTACGGTCAGGATATCGGAGAGGTACATCGAGAGCGGATCGCTCTTCTCGCCGAGCCGGAACGCCACGGTCGGCATCGTCGGGCCGGCGATGATATCGACCTCTCCGAGCACCCGCTCGAAGTCCTGCCGGACGTTCCGGCGGGCGATCTGGGCTTTGCCGTAGTACTTGCCGTAGTAGCCGGCGGAGAGGGCGAAGGTGCCGAGCATGATCCGGCGGCGGACTTCCCTGCCGAAGTGCTCCCCGCGCACCTCCTGGTAGGCCTCGTGCCACTGCTTCTGCGTCGGCGCCGCGGGGCCGTAGCGGACGCCGTCGAACCGGGCGAGGTTCGAACTCGCTTCGCTCGTGCAGATGACGTAGTAGGCGGCAAGCGCGTAGGACATGCTCGGGATGGTACAGGGCACCGTCTCGGCGCCGAGGTCCTCGAGCCGGCCGATAGCGTTTCTGACGGTCTCTGCGACCCGGGGGTCGACGCCTTCGCCGAAGTACTCGGCAGGGAGGCCGATCCGAAGGCCGGCGATATCGGCGGAGGGTGTGTGGGCATAGGGGCGGTCGACCATCGTCGAGTCGCGCCGGTCGTATCCGGAGATGACCTCCATAAGGAGGGAGACCTCTTCGACGCTCCGCGCCATCGGGCCGATCTGCTCGAGGGAGTTTGCGTAGGCGACGAGGCCGTAGCGCGAAACCCGGCCGTAGGTGGGTTTCAGGCCGACGATCCCGCAGAAGGCGGCAGGGCAGCGGATCGAACCGCCGGTATCGGTGCCGAGCGCCATCGGGACGAGCCCGGCGGCGACGGCTGCTGCACTTCCTCCGGAGGAGCCGCCGGGGACGCGGGTCTGGTCGACCGGGTTTAAGGTGGGCCCATAACCGCTCGTCTCGGTCGTAGTGCCCATCCCGAACTCGTCCATGTTGGTCTTGCCGACGATCGCGGCGCCCTCGCTCCGGAGGAGCGCGACGACGTGTGCATCGAAGGGCGGCACGTATCCAGCGAGGATCCGCGATCCGCAGGTCGTCTGGATGCCGCAGGTGGAGATGTTGTCCTTGACGGCGACGGCCGTGCCGGCGAGTCTCCCGTCGGTATAGGGGGCGGCGTTGCAGGTGGTGATGAAGGCGTTATAGCGATCCGCGGGCTCGAAGGTGAGGGTTCCCGCCATTCACATCACCCGCGGTGCTTTGATAAATCCGTCTTCCGTCGATCCGGCGTTTGCGAGGACGTCCTCCTGCGAGAGGCAGCAGCCGGGCTCGTCGTCCCGCCAGACGTTGACGAGTTCCGCCGCCACCGTCTCTTTCCCGGGAACCTGGTCGAGGACGTCGAAGTACTCCAGGATAGCGTTGAACTCACGGGTGAACCCGGCAACCTCCTCACGGGAGAGGCCGATATCCGCAAGTCGTGCAATATTCTCTATATCAATCTCCGATACCATATTCTGCCCTACTGATCTGATTTAAGTACCCTTGTACCGACTTTTTATAACCGTTTTTACGTGCGAGCCGCTGGATGACCCGCCATATTCCGCTGCCGTACTGCATTGCTTTCTTCTCATGCCAGGCGATCTCCGCTGGAATGTGGCGTTCTGCGATCGTTCGGAGGAGGTGCTTGCGCACCCCGTCGCGCACCCGCTCGTGCGCCGGGACGCCCCGGATAGCGCGCACGACACGGACATCCATATAGGGGAGCGAGAAGTATGCCCCGTGGAGTGCGGCGATGCGCTGGTCCCGGAGCGCCTGATCGGCAAGGCCGTGGAAGTCGTGCTCGAGCTCGGCCGCGAGGTCATCGGACCCGAGGTAGCGGGCGTACCCGCCGAAGAGTTCGTCGGCACCCTGGCCGGCGAGGATCCGGGAGTAGCCCTGTTCGCCTGCCCACTCGGCGACGAAGTACAGGGTGGTCGCGATCGAGGCGTCGACCGGGTTCGTCGGATCCGGGATCACCGAAACGACATGGGTGAGCGCCTCCTCGATCAGCGCCTCCGTCGGGGTGACGGTGTGGAGGGTAAGACCGAGCTCCCGCGCGGCCCGCGCAGCCTGCACTGCGTCGTGTGACTCTTCAAACCCGACGACGACGCACTCAAGACCGGCGATCCCGGCGACGAGCGACGAGTCCACCCCGCCCGAGAGGGCGACCACACCCTCGTCGCTCCGGAGGCGGATGGCGGTGAGGATGGCCTCTTCGAGATCGCACGGCGGCGGCGAGGGCTCGATTCTGCCGACTGTTCGGCCGCCGCAGACGATTGCGCCCGCCGGGACGGATGCCGGGATGATCCCGAAGTGGTCGCGTGCCCTGCAGGCATCCCACGCGAGGGCGAACTCGCCCCCGCACTGCGAGAGGAGCGCCGGTTCCTGGCTGAGCATCCGCTCGATCTCCGTACGGGTGAGGCGCTCTCCGTTCCGCTCCATCCAGCCTGTATACTGCACGTCCAAAACCGTTGCTCCCGTCCTCTTCCGGCATCGCCGCTCGCGGGCGGCCCATACGCCGGAGGTTGAACTATCTCTGGTTTTGAACCGATGAATTATAAATATGATTGAATATCGAACGGTTCGCGAGAGCGGGGCTTTCCATTTTTTACGGGATGAACATCCGGGGAAAAGCGCTGCCGGGCAGCTTGCTGCAGAAAAAGAGGTGGGGGGAAGCTCACCGCACCGTCTCGTCGCCGGCGAGCGGGGCAAGTTTCTCGCGGAGCATCTCCACCTGCCGCACGGCCGTGCCGATGTATGCGTCGGGGTCTAAGAGCTCGAGGAGCTCCCGGTGCGAGCAGTAGGCGGCAACCGCCGGCCGCTCGGCGAGGACATCGGCGAGGTTCCGCCCCTCGGCGAGCGCCTGCATGCTCGCTTCCCGCATCAGTTCGTGCGCCTCCTGCCGCTCCATTCCCCTTTTTGTCAGTTCGATCATCACCGATTCGGCGAGGTTGATCCCGCGCAGCAGCATCAGGTTCCGGCGGATATTCTCCTGGTTTATCCGGAGGCCTTCAAGCACCCGCGTCATCACCACGAGGATATGATCGAGGAGGATCGAGGCCTCGGGGAAGAGCACCCGTTCGGTCGAGGAGTTCGTGAGATCCCGCTCGTCCCAGAGGACGTTGTTCTGCAGAGCCGGTTCTACGGCCGAGCGGACGATCCGGGCAAGCCCGCAGACCTGCTCGCTCTTGATCGGGTTCCTCTTGTGCGGCATGGTGCTCGACCCGACCTGCTTGCTGCCGAAGGCCTCCTCGAGTTCGCCGATCTCGGAGCGCTGCATGAGCCGGATCTCAAGGCCAATCTTGTCGAGCGTCGTCGCCACGTTCGCGAGGAACATGAAGTACTCTGCGTAGCGGTCGCGGGAGATGATCTGGTTTGAGACGTCGACGGCTGAAAGGCCGAGGAACTCCATCATCGCCCGCTGGATCTCCGGCGCCTTCTCGCCGAGCGCTGCCTGGGTGCCGACGGCACCGGTCAGCTGTCCGACGAGGAGGCGCGGCCGCATCTCGCGGAGCCGCTCGATATGGCGTGCCACTTCGCTCGCCCAGATGGCAAACCGGAGCCCGTAGGTCGTCGGGACGCCGATCTGGCCGTGCGTCCGGCCGGCGCAGACGAGGGTTTTGTTCTCGCCCGCCCGCCAGAGAAGGACGCGCAGGAGGTTCGCCAGTTTCTGCTCGATCAGCGCGAGTGCGTCCCGAAGCTGCAGTCCGGTTGCGGTGTCGAGGATATCGTTCGAGGTCGCCCCGTAGTGGATCCACCTGCCCGCATCCCCGCAGACCTCGGTGACGGACCGAACGATCGCCATCATATCGTGGTTGATCTCTTCCTCGATCTCCTTTGCCCGTGCAAGGCTTGCGTTCTCGGCGCATGCCGCTATCGTCCGGGCGTCCTCGTCCGGGATCATGCCGTATGCCGCCTCCGCCCGGGCGAGAGCGACCTCGGCGGCGACGACCGCCCGGAAGCGGTTCTCCTCGCTCCAGACGCTGCGCATCTCCGGCGTGCCGTACCGGTAGTCGATGGGGTGAATTGCCATAGTAGAGAAACGTTGGCCTTCCCGGATGAAAAAAGGGATGGCGTCGCAGGGCCTTCCGGCACCCGGTGAGACTATCGAGGCCGGGGTATGGGGAGGTTCTTCCCCCTTTTCATCAAGCACACCCTAAAACTGCCCGGAAGTGAAGAGATCGTGGGCACGGCCAGTACCGGTATCGCAATTGGGGGGCGAGCACCCTCCTGCTAACGAGCTGTGGCGCAGTGCACCCCTTCTCTCACTTCACGCCCGTTCCCCTGAAGAACGTGTAGCAGAACGTCCCGTCCCTGAAGGGGAGGTGCATGATATCCGCCTGCCCGAACCGGACGCCGGGATCCCTCCGGCGTGCCTGCAGTACGGAGGATGCGGCGATGTCCACGGAGACGATCGCCGCCCCCGGGCTGTTTTCTGCAAGGATCACCGTCTGTGCACCGACCCCGCACCCCGCCTCGAGCACGAGGCTCCCCGCAGGATAGCGGGTGTCACTATGCAGCAGTTCCGTCAGCGTCTCTGCTGGATCGTGGAGGCGATCCGATTCGCGCTCGGAATCGCCGTGGATGTACGCTCTTCTGCCTTCCGCCATAGGCGCACCTCTCTTCGGATGGCGTACTGGTGTGTGTTCTTTGTCGTATATGGGTGGTCGGTTGGGGTACGGCGAGACGGCCGCGATCAGGTCATCGCCTCCGCCGTTCACACGCATCGAGCAGCCGCTCTGCAAGCTCCCGCACCGCCGTCCTGGCAGGGCTGCTGTCCGGAATACCGACGATCGGCTCGCCGGCAAGATCCGCCTGCTCCACGGCCGGGTCTTCGGGAACGGTGGCTATCAGGGGGAGTACGGTGCCAAGCTCCGTCTCTTCTCTGTTGATGCCGTCCCGAACGCGGTTGACGCAGAGGAACATCCGGTCCTGCGCCAGACCGAGCGTTCCGGCGATCTCCCGTATCCTCCGGGCGGTCCGGATCCCCCGGGCACCGGGATCGCTCACGATGAGCAGAACGTCGGGGTTCTTCACGGTCCCCCGCGCGATATGCTCCATGCCTGCCTCGGAGTCGACGACGACGAACCGGTAGTCGCGTTCCAGCGTGCCGATGCACTCCGAAAGGAGGGCGTTCGGGAAGCAGTAGCACCCCGACCCTTCCGGGCGCCCCATGGCGAGAAGGTCAAAGCCTTCCGCTTCTGCCAGCACCCGGTGGAACCGGAATTTGATATAGCCGGTGCGGTCCATGCCCGGCGGGATGCTCTCCGTGAAGGCCTTCTCGCGCACGTTCCCCAGCGTCTCCTCGAGCGCAATTCCGAGCGCTTCGTTGAGGTTCGTGTTGGGATCGGCGTCGACGGCCAGGACCGGCCGCTCACCTGCCGCAATCAGGGCATCGATCAGCAGCGCGGTAATCGTCGTCTTGCCTGTCCCTCCTTTCCCGGATACGACGATGGTGCAGGGTAGGTTCATGCCGCCTCCTCCCGGGCACGGCGGGAGAGTTCGGCGGCGGTCTGCATGATCGCCTCCGCGTCCGGCACGTCGGCAAGCCTGATGCCGCAGGTGGGGGTGATCAGTGAGCGCTCATTAAAGAGGCGGTCTCCCACGAGATCGGTGACTTTGCTGCGGATCTGCATGAATCGGTCAAAGAGCGCATCGAGGCTCTCGGCAGCATAGAGGTGCGGTTCGGAGGGGACGATGCCCCAGGCGATCACCCCGCCCGCCTCCAGGTAGGCGGCCAGGTCGTCAGCGTAGAGGAGGAACTCCCGGGCGTGCTGGTACGCGTCGAACGAGATCACGGCGGGCTCAAGCGACATAAGGAAGCCCCAGTCGGTGTTGGAGCAGCAGTGAATCCCAAGACTCCCCTCGAGGAGACCGGCGGCATCGGAGACGCTCGAGCGTACGACCTCCTCGTCGACCGGAACGACCGAAGACCCCAGTGCCGCCAGGTACGGCTCGTCCAGGACGATCAGCGTCCGTTTGGCACCCGTTCGCTCACGCATGACCGTCTCGCACCACTTTGCCCGGAGCGCGATCATCTTGTTCAGCACGTCGGCGTACTCGGGGTCGTAGTGGATCGGCCTTTTGCGCTCATCCACCACCTGCATCCCGAAGGTGACCGATCCTGTGAGCTGGAATTTGAAGACGAGCACATCGGAGAGATCGAAAGAGAGCATCCGGTGGAACGCCGAACCGTACGCCTCTCCGACTGCGTATGGGGCGGCGTTCCCTTCCAGGTAGTCGAGCAGGATCTGCTCCATCGCCGGCGCATGGCTGCCCGATGTGTCGACCGTCAGCCGCTCATCCGCGAGCACCCTGCCTGGGAGGTGTTCCGAGTCGCAGAAGACGATCCGTTCGAGGAGCCCCCTGTTCGGGAGTGTCGGTGCGTACGGCACCCGGGGAAAGGCTGCCAGAACCGACCGGCATGCCGCGTCCGGGTCGAGGTGGGGAAGCGCCCCGATACCGGTCGCGTGCAGGTCCATCTGCGGGAGCATCGTCGCCATCCGATCACCCCCGCCTCATCCTGCACGCCTCGAGCGTCTGCTGCACCTTCGGGAAGAGGGTAAGATCGGTATGCGGCAGGAAGCAGCTTGATGTATACCGGTCCATGAACGACGGCTCCGCGTTCAGCTCGATGTAGGTGATCCTCTGTGCGAGGGCATCCAGCAGCTTGCGGGACTGCCGGTTGATCAGGGCGATGTTCGCGCCGGTGATCGCGCCGTTCCCGATGTTCTTCACCTGATCCAGCCCCACTTCGGGGATCAGCCCGATGGTGATGGCGTTCTCCTTATTGATGTAGTTCCCGAACGCCCCGGAGAAGTAGACCGTGGCGATCTCCCCGTGATCGAGGCCTGCCGCGTCAAGGAGCGTCATGCATGCGCCAAGGATTGCAGCTTTGCTCATGATCAGGTTCTTGATATCGTTCTCGGTGATGACGATATCCTTGGCGACCGCTGTCTCCTCCTTCCATGCCACCACAAACTCCGGACAGTAGCGCCCTCTCCTGACCCGGGGATTTTCGATCTCCATGTTGATATTGCCGTTCCGGTCGATGACGCATGCGCGGATCAGCTCGGCGAGCAGATCGATGAGCCCCGATCCGCAGATGCCCTGCGGTCCGGCACCGTTGATCGTCGTGAAGGTCGGGGTGAGCGTGTCGCCGTTGATCCGGACACGCTCGATCGCGCCCGGGTTCGCACGCATCCCGAAGAGCACCTCCCCGCCCTCGAGGGCAGGCCCGGCCGCGCCTGCACAGGAGAGCATCCAGTCGCTGTTGCCGAGGACCGCCTCGAAGTTCGTGCCGATGTCCACCAGGAGCGAAACCTCCTCGCGCTCTGCCATGCCGCTGGCCAGAATGTCGGCGATGATGTCGCCGCCGATGAAGTTGGAGACCGCCGGGAAGGTATAGACACCGGCATTCCGGTGGGTCGCAATCCCGATCCGGCCGGCGGCGGTCGAGAGCATCCGGCGCACCGCAGGCGTATACGGCTCTGCGATCATGTAGGCGGGGTCGATCCCGAGCAGGAGATGGGTCATCACCGTGTTGCCCGCGATCATCACTTCGAAGATGTCTTCGAGGTCGATACCGGCGGCATCGGCGGCGGCGCACAATGCATCGTTAATGCTCTCGGCCGCCAGCTGCTGCAGCCGGGCAAGGCCGCCTTTCCGTGCAAAGGTCACCCGGGAGAGGATGTCTTCACCGCAGCTGATCTGCCTGTTGTAGTTCGATGCCGTGGCCGCAATCCGGCCGTCTGCCAGACTCCAGATGTAGACCACGATCGTGGTGGTTCCGAGATCCACGGCAGCCCCGTAGAGCCGGTTGCTGCTGTCCCCTTCGTCCACGTGAAGCAGCCGGTATCCGCCGGGAACCAGCGCGACGGTCGCGGTCATATTCCAGTTCCCCTGGCGGAGCGCCCTGGGGAGGTACTGGAGGACGTCCAGCGGCACGTAGATCCGGTTCGGGCGCGGGCCTCCCTGCCGCTCGATCCCTTCGAGCAGCCGGTTGACGTCCGGGGTGGTATCGTCCAGGGATGGCGGGGAGAGGCGGAGGACGTACTTCCGGACTGCGGGATCGGGCGGAATTTCCGTCCCGGGAAACTCCACCAGGATCTTCTGCTGCTGCACGAGCGACTGTTCGGGAACCTCCACCCGTAGGTCGTTGACGACGAACGTCTGGCATGCAAGGCAGGCCCCCCGTGCGATCTCCTCGTCCGCAAAGAACCGGCGGTACTTCTCCAGGTCGAAGGAGGCGGTCCCGCTTTTTAGGAAGACAATGCATTTCCCGCATTTCCCCTGGCCGCCGCATACGACGTTCATATGAAGGCCGGCCGCTATAGCCGCCTCGAGGAGCGAGTCTCCCTGGTGCACGGTCGCCTTCCGGTAACCGGGCAGGAACGTGACGGTGGGCATCTAGGTTCTCCACTCCTTCTCCAGGTACCCGGCGAGCTCAGCCGCGTCCCGTGGGCCTACCAGCACCTTCCAGCCGGTTTCGTCCTCGATCTTTCCGGAGAGGGGGGCGGCATAGCCCGGGATGATCAGCTGCCGGTGGTCTACCTTTTCATTGAGGCTGAACTGCTTGATGGACGCAGCAACCAGGGATTCGGTCAGTTTCCCGCCGGCGACTGCGGTGAGCACCGAGAGCCCTTCGGTGTCCACCACAAAGAGGTGGCAGGGGATGCGGGACGCCTCCAGGTAGCCGAGCAGGGTGAAGTAGGTGAGCGAGAAGTTCACTGAGAGGAGCACGGGAGCATCGCGCCCTGGTTCGTTGACCGGGTAGATGCCCGGCGTCATCTGGATGGGTTTCTGCGGGTCGGTGTAGATGTTCTGCCGCAGGGTGAGTGCCGCCTCCATGGAGGCGGGCGAAAGCGGTTCGGTGACGATGATCCCGGCGTACTTCAGGACGCCTGCTGCAAGGGCGGCGTCGGTGATGCCGAGCGGTACGGTGTCGAAGACGATCGGGTAGCCGAGATCGGGGTCGGTCCGCTCGATCGCGGCCTTTCTGATCCGGGTCGCGGCGGCGATGAACTCGCGGAGCGATCCCGGTGCGATATCCAGCATGAGGTCAGGGACGCCGGCACCGACGCAGTTCCTGACAAGACTGGTGAGCGTCTTTACGTCGCCGGCCCGTACCGCCAGCGGGCAGCCGTAGCGCTTCGCAAGCGCCGCACATTCGCGCCAGTTTCTGTCGGTTGCGGCATGGATGAGCGGCAGGAAGTTCCCGCACTCCGCCAGTGCCGCCTCGTGGGCTGCCGGATCGGCGGCGATCAGAACCTCGGGCAGGTCGCCGCAGGCCTCGACCAGCGCCACGGTCTCTGCAAACTGCGTCGGAGACCCGCTCTCGTTGCGGATGGCAATACCGTCGAGCATCAGGTCCGTCCCGACCCGGTGGACAACGCTGTCACGGACATCCTCCGCGACGGTCCGCACCTGCTCTTCTGGCCAGGTATCGGAGATATGCACCATGATCCCCGGCGGGTGGTAGAAGGTCTTTTCATGCCGGAAAAGGACGAACTCCTCTCCGACGGTGACCGAGCGCTCACCGACGCCGACCTTCACGAGCCGGATTGGGGGACGGGTCGCACCGCCGAGGAGCGTTTTGGTTTCGGGATCGAGGTCAGGACACAGCTCCACATCCGCCTTGCCGGCTGCAAGCTTCATGGCAAAGGCAAGACAGGTGGGATAGCCGCATTTCTTGCAGTTCGTCTTTGGGAGGAGTTTGTAGATCTCCAGCGCCTTCATCGCCACGGTCACACCTCCTTTTGGCCGGAGGCCGGTTGCATCGCCGCAAGGGCGTTCTTGAGGCGTGCCACGGTCATCGGGTGCCGGACGCAGACGATCGAGGCGCCTGCCGCCAGGGCGGAAAAGGCGGTGTAGAACTCCCAGGCAACCGCCATCGCGTCTCTGTCGCCGGCCGCCGCCTCTCTCACCTCCCTGACCGCAAGCGCATCGGTGGCGGCGCTGATCATCGGCATGGCGAGATCGGCATCTCCGGCGAGCCCGGCCGTCCGGATCCGCTCCATCACCGAGTACGAGTACTCGAACCCGTACCCGAGCGCTCCCGTGTAGGGATCGATTACGATCCGATCTCGCGCTACACCGGTCTCCTGCAGAAGGATGTTCAGCTGCTTTGCCAGGTTGATGTCGATAGGGGACTGGGCGATCACCGCGTGGCCGTAGGCGAGCGCCGCGGCGGCGACGCTCCGGTAGCGGTCGGCTTCCGCGGTCCCGAGCAGAAGCCGTTCTCCCTCTCCGGCCTCGCCGCACCGCCTGAAGACCTCGCTGTCGAGCTCCGGTTCGCTGCTCCCCTCTACGATGAGGGGACGGGATGTTGCCGCAAGCACCTGTTCCATCGTTTTGGTGATCCCGGGAAAATCGTCGAAACCGCGCTGCTTTGTGCTGGTGAAGTTCAGCCGCACCAGATCCGCACCCCAGGTGCGCTCCGCCGTCTTCGCCCATTCGTCGGGTTGATCCGCGAGATCCCCCACGTATTCGCGGATAACCGGCGGCCAGAACTGGGTTTCGTCGCAGATCTCAAGCGCAACGAGCAGCCGGTCGGGCTCTGCCTCCGTGAAGGGGAGTTTCGTTTCTCCGCCGATCCTGTAGGAGACCTCCCGCGTCCCCCCCTCGCTCCGGGTGGCACCGAGCTGCACTTCGAGTACTGCATCTTCTTTCTCTGTCAACTGCATCTCCGTCCTCAAATAAGGGGTTTCATCTTCAGCACCGGATGGTCGACGCGTTCAAGGAACGCAATCAGGTCGTCAAGCGTCGGTGCGGTCGTCTCGTCGGCGATCTTTTCCGAGATGTTCGGCATGTCCAGGCTCTCCAGTCTCGCACGTAGCCGATCCCGGAGTTCCTCCTTGAGGGTCGACGGCATCCAGACGACCCGTTCGATGCCGTTCTCTGCCTGGAGGAACCGGTCGCTGACGATATAGTTCCTGGATACTCCGACGAATCCCGGGGTCTGCGCCCCGCCCCCGATGGTGCCGGCAAGGGTGGAGAAGGTCATCCCGAGCGGGGTCTCACCACCGAAGTCACGGTTGACGATCAGGATGCCGCTCACCTCCGGGACGATGGCGGCGATGCACTCAAAGCATCCGCAGGCGGTCATCGGGTTCTCCAGCATGCTGTACAGGGAAACCCGGTCAGTCTCGCCGTGGGATGCCTTCTTCACGAACCGGTTCACGCCTGCAAACTCTCCGAGCACCGGATCGATCACATCGCCTTTCCGGACGGGCTGGTTTGCCCCGGCCGGGGTGATCTCGTATGCGATGCGGGCATCAAGCCAGGTGATGGCGCCGCAGAGTGCGGGGCGCTCGGGAGTGATGATGCAGACGTGGTTTGGGGCGAACGTCTGGCAGAGTGTGCAGGAGTAGAAGGTCTCCGTGTCTTCGTCCTTCATGCCGGCGATACGCTCATCCCGTTCGGCATAGAGTGTACGCGCCTCCGGGAGCATCTCCCTGACCTTTTGGCCGTCGGTGACCAGCGTCACCTGCACTGCATCGATATGGTCGGGAAACTCCATCCTGAACTTGTGGGCGAGCAGCGTTCCGAGATCGCCGATCGTCACCCCTTTGGCGACCGCATCCTTCGAGATACGGACCCAGATCATGTCCCGCTGCGCGACATGCCAGGACCCCTCGCCGTAGTTGATGAACGTGTGGATTCTCCGCTCCAGTACCGGTTCAAAGTCCTTCTTCATCCTCTGCCCTGCGACATCCACGAGGACGGCAAGGGGGAGAGCGGTGCCCGGGGCGACCGAGTCCACGTCCGGGCCGACGACGCTGACCGCACCGTCACGGAACTCTTCTTGCGGGCGCATCCGGAGGAGTTCGAATGCCGGTGTCCGTCCCCCGCCGAACTCCACGTACATCTCTTCCTTGCGGATGCTCTTCCCCTCAAAGGCGGGAGAACAGGCCATGGGGATAGGTATCGCAGTGACGGCGACCCTGATCCCTCGCATCTCCATTCCCGTCCTGACCGTATCGGCGGGAGCGGTGCGGATCCAGGTCCCTCCTTCGTAGCCGCCCGTCGTGAGGATCGGAATCCCGAGAACCTGCAGTGCCTCGACGAATGCGATCTCCTCCTCCGTGAGACCGGGGAAGGCAACGACGAATGCCTTTGCCCGTTCCGCAGCGTAGACCAGCAGGCGGTCGAGATCGCCGGGTTGGACTCCGCCGAACATCATCGCGACACGGGCGATGATATCGGCAAAGTGGATCCCATCCGCCCCGTCGGGGCCGAGCGGCACCAGGCGGTAATCGAGCCCCACGTGGACGCCGGCCTCACCCAGGGCCGATACGACCCCGCCCGCGAGGAACGTGAGCATGTACTTCTCCTGCAGCTCCCTGCAGATGGCGGCCGCCGCTTCACCGCTCTCAGGCGTCCCCACGAGCAGACCGATGCCGACGACACTCCCGTCGACCAGCGAGTAGCCGAGCTTCCGCAGTATGGCATCGCCGATAAATCCCGTGTATGGCTCCTTCTTGCCGCCTTCCGAGGCGCTCCGTGCCGCCATCAGGCACTCGGATGCGACGAGCGGATTCATTCCCGACCGCTCGTATGCATCCCGGGCATCATCTGCGGTCTGCACGGCTATGCCGGTGACGGCATACGTGACGGGGAGGGCGTATGCGGTCCCTTCGTATGAGAACTGCCCTTCCAGCCGTTGCATGGCCCCATCGAGGCTGGCATTTCCGTGCTGCACCGCCGCATCGATACTGTTCATATCGGTACCTTCTGTATGGTGAGATCGGAGCGCAAGGGTATAAATAGTCGCTCGCACGTCACCGGTCGGATCGGTTCTGCCGCGGCACCGCCTCCAGGGCGGTTGACGATGAGGAAAATCCGGCCTCGCGAGGACTCCTACGGCATCTCGCTCTGCTCCGCAGGGCAGAAGTTGCAGAGCGAGTGAGGCACGTCTTTCTCCCGGTCGCGCACGGGGCAGAGGAATCTGCCGCTCCTCTCTTCCACGGCAAACCCGCCGGGAAACGGCATCCCGACCGGGTGGCCGGGGCGGTTGAGGACGAACATCTCGAATGCGGCGACGAGGTAGTAGAAGAAGCGGTGGCGGGGGCCGTAGTTGTCCGCCCCGGTATCGTCCCAGCAAAAGCACCCTTCCGGCACCATGGCGAAGTAGGCGGCGGCAGCCTCCCGGTCGGCGATCGGCTCCGCCATAGCAGTGAAGCGCCCGCTCCGGTGCATCGAGATGAGACGGTGGTACGCGCCGAGGATCTGCTCGGTGAAGTACGGGCGCACCGCCTCGCGGTAGGGTGAAGGAAGGCTCGCGACCTCCCGGTAGAGCCGTCCGCCGATCACCTGGAGATCGGCGAGCGTGTAGCGTTCCGCCTCGCGGGCGAGCAAGGTGCCGAGCTCGGCCTTTGTCCGTGCGGATGCAAGTAGGGCGCAGACTCCCTCGATATGCAGGCGTTCTGAATCCGCAGCGTGTCTGCTGTTGTGCATGCGCCTGATCTTCTGGGTACGCCGGGGGGGATGAAAAATCTCACTACCCCGAGCTTCTCATATCCATCGTTTTCGCCAGAACCAGATCAGCATCGCGATTGCGACGGTCGCCATCCCGACGAGCGCTGCCGGGTACGCCCACGGGTGGTCGAGCTCCGGCATATGCCGGAAGTTCATCCCGTAGACCCCGGCGATGAAGGTGAGCGGGATGAAGATCGTCGCGATGACGGTCAGGACCTTCATCACCTCGCTCATCCGCCTGCTCTGCTCGGAGAGGTAGAGGTCGAGGACGCCTGCCACCGTATCCCGGTAGGTCTCGACCGTCTCCGCCACCTGGAAGGTGTGGTCGTAGACGTCCCGGAGGTACACCCGCATCGCTTTTTGGATCAGGGGCGACTCCCCGCGCTCAAGGGCGCCCACCACCTCCCGGAGCGGCCAGACCGAGCGCCGGAGTTCGATCAGCTCCCGCTTTGCGGCATAGATCGCCTGAAGGGTTTCTGCGTCTGCGGATGCGAGCACCTCCTCTTCGATCCCCTCGATAGCATCCCCGAACTCCTCGAGCACCAGGAAGTAGCCGTCGACCACGGCGTCGAGCAGCGTGTAGGTGAGGTAGTCCGCCCCCTCTTTCCGGATACGGCCTTTGCCGAGCCTGAGCCGCTCCCGGATCGGATCGAAGACGTCTCCTGCCCGCTCCTGGAATGAGATGACGAACGAAGGCCCGAGGATCAGGCTGACCTGCTCGCTCCGGACGGCACCCTCTTCATAGCGGAGCATCCTCGTGACGATGTAGAGGTAGTCGTCATACTCCTCGAGCTTCGGCCGCTGCCGCGTGTTGACGATATCCTCCTCGGTCAGCGGGTGCAGGCCGGCCCGATCCCCGACCGCCTTGACAAGCCCAGTCTCGTGGAGGCCGTTCACGTTGATCCAGGTCGTATACCGGCCGTCCGGCAGGTCAGGGAGGCTCTCAGGGGCGACGGCGCATCGCTCGTCGTAGTGCTGCTCGTCGTAGGTGATCACCGATATCGTGACGGGTTCATCCCGCCGCTCGCCGATATGGACGAGCGTTCCCGGCGGGAGCCCCTGCTTCAGTGAGCTCCGGGACGGATCGGGCGTCACGATGCTCCCTCGAAAGGTCCTCCCTCGTAGACGATGATATTCTCGGTGGCGATCGCGATGTAGCCGGACTCTTCGACCGCCTCCAGGAGTTTCCGGGAGAGCTCGTCCTTCAGGATCCTCCGCGTCCGCACCTCGGTCACGTACCTGATATCGAAGGTGATCCAGTTGTCGGTGAGCGTCAGGTAGATCGAAGGTTCGACGACCTTCTTCGGGAAGTAGTACTTCTCGCCGATCCGGGCGATCTCCCGTTCCGCCTGGAGGGTGATCTCTTCAGTCTCCTTCGTGACGATCGCAAGGAAGAGTTCGGTTGCCCGTCGCCAGTCCGTGTCGTAGGTGATGGGGATCGAGATCTCGTCCCAGATGAAGGAGTGGTCTTTGGTGAAGTTGAAGCTCTTGGAGCTGAGGATGGCGCCGTTCGGCACCGTCGTGATACGGCCCGTCGGCTGGTCGCCCTGTACTCCCCGTTCGTGGATCTCAAGAAGCGTGGTATTCAGGATCCCGATATCGATAACGTCTCCCATCGTCTCCTCAAGCTCGATCCGGTCGCCGACGGTGTAGATCCGGGAGACGAAGATAAGGATGCCGCCGACGAAATTCTTGAAGAGGTCCTGGAGGGCGATGGCGATGCCGGCGCCGATGATGCCGTAGGCGACGAAGATGTAGTTTGTGTCGATCCAGATCCGGACGGTGACGGCGATGATGATGATATAGTAGAGCACCGAGACGGTGCGTTTGAACGAGTAGCGTGTCTTCTTTTCCCGGATTTGCCGGAGCGCTATCCACCGGATGACGGTAAAGATGAGGTAGATGATCGTCACGGCGAGGAACGTGAGGTAGAGCTTCTCAAGGGAGATGTCGGGGAAGATCTGATCCGCGAGCCAGAACGATACCGTGATGCCCGCGAGGAGCGCGAGGCTGATCAGCACCCGGACGGTATCCCGGAAAAACTCGTTACGTTGCTTCCTGGCATCGTCGTCCATCTCTCATGCCTCTCCGTCACACAATCTCTTTCGCCCGGGCGGCGATGCGCCCTATCCAGAGTGTTGCGATGACGGCGATGACCGTCACGACAATCGCGTAGACGAACATTGCCGGGATGGTGGTCTGCGGCCCGAAGTACTCCCTGAACAGCGCCTGGATAGCCGAGTTCCATGCGAGTGCGGCAACCAGCCCGAAGGCGGCGGTGATGAGCGCGGCCATTTTATCGATAACGTCCGTGGTGGGCAGCATCGGAGACTCTCTGCTATTCGGATAGGCACTCCGGCATCATATACTTATAGCCCTGAACGCGCCCACTGCGGCGGATGCTCGGTGTACAGGTCTGCCGGTGAGAAGAGATTGGGATCGCGGAGACGGCGAGGATATCCTGGACATCTCCCTCGGGCTGCGGGCACCTTCACGGGATATACCCTCCATCTCGTGCTACAGGCAGCCCTGACTGTGAATAGGGTCAACCCCCGCATAAAACGTCCCGGTTCGGGCTTTGGAGTGCGGCTCCATCTCTCAGGGAAAAGTGGCGGGTAGTATGGATAGCCTCCGGCGGGATCCCGGTGCTTATACCTTCCTTTCCTTGGCCATCTGCGCTTCCCGTGCCCGGGCGGCTGCCCGCCCGATCATGATGGTGGCGATGACGGCGATGATCGTGACGAGAATCGCGTACCCGAGCAGTGCCGGAATGTCGCTCTGCTCCCCGAAAATCTCTGTGAAGATCGCCTGAATCGCCCCGTTCCAGGCAAGTGCGGCAACCAGCCCGAAGGCCACGGTGATGAGATCGGACATCTTATCGATAATTTCTGTCTGCAGTGCCAAACCTGACACCTCCGGGTGAGCGATACGGCGCTCCTCTCTTAAAGGTTTGCTTCACTTTCGGGGCGCCCGGTATACCCATAACTAACAAGCCCTCCGACGTCGAAGTATAGATGATGGATACCCTCGACGACTGGTTCCCGTACAGCAGTTACCGCCCCCACCAGCGGGAGATGCTCGAGCTTGCAGCATCCTCGGCGAGAGATGGCGGCATCGCGATGGTCGACGCCCCCACCGGCAGCGGTAAGTCGAGCGTCGTCTCGGCGCTGCTTGCCGAGAGTCGGGGGAGAAAAGTGATCATCGGGGTGCGCACCATCAGTCAGCTCAACACGTTCATGCGGGAGCTTGCGATGATCCGCAAAAAGCGTGGCTCTCTCAAATTCGCGTATCTCATCGGGAAGGGGAGCATGTGCCCTCTTCGCGGAGAGGGGGATATCTACCGGCGGTGCGAGGGCGTGAAAGCCTTCTCGACGGCTCTCATGCGGGAGCGGGCGCAGAAGGGGTCGCTCATACCGGCGAACGACCGGCAGATCCGCCAGCAGATCCGGAAGATGGATCTCGATCACCCGCTCATCTGCCCCTACTACGTCCACGCGAAGTCGTATGTCGAGCCTGAGGACGCGGGGCTGAAGATGATCCCCTCGGCGGCGCTCCGCGTCCGTGCCGAGCGGGTGCGTAACGAGCTGATCCTGCCCGACCAGCTCGTCAAGTTCTGCGGCGAGATCTGCCCGTACGAGACGATGCTGCATGCCGCACGGGAAGCGGACGTCATCCTCGTGAACTTCCACCACCTCTTCAACGACGCTATCCGCGAGCAGCTCTACCAGTCGCTCGATATCGACGGCGGCGATGCTCTTCTCCTGATCGACGAGGCGCACAACTGCGGGGAGGTCGTCCAGAGCATCGAGAGCGTGGTGCTGGAGGAGCGCGATCTCGAACAGGCGGCAAACGAGCTTGCCCACCAGCGCAAGACAAGCAAGGAAGCGGATGCGATCCAGCACCTCCTCCCGCCGGTCCGCCAGTTCATGGAGGCGCTGAAGGCGTCGCGGGAGACCGAAGACTGGTTCGAGCCTGCCATCTTCCAGAAGATGATTATGAAAGGCTCGCTCTACCCGAGTATGGAGGCGATCGTCGACGATCTCCTCAAGATCAGCGAGGGTCTCCGCGAGCGGAACTTAAAAGCCGGAGAGTTCCGCGAGAGCGCCATCGAGCGGCTCTGCGAGTTCTTCTACCGGATCTTCCGTTCGGCGGCCGATCCTGCATTCCTCACCGTCTACCGGCGGGACGACGACGGGAACGTCGCGCTCGAGGTGCGCAACATCGACCCGAGCACGAAGCTGCAGGATATCGCCCAGGCGCACGCCTGCTGCATCCTCATCTCGGGGACGCTCTCGCCGATCGAGAGCTACCGCCGCTACTACTTCGGCGACCTTCCTGTCCGGACGCTCTCGCTCCCGAACGCCTTTCCGAAGGAGAACCGGCTCATCCTCGCGGCGACCGATATCACCACCGCGTACTCGATGCGCCGCGACCCGCAGAACCTCGCACGGCTCGACGAGTACATCCGCACCTTCGCGACCCTCCCCGGAAACCTCGCTATCTACTTCCCCTCGTACGATCTCCTCAACACCTTCGCGGAACGGTGCTCGCGGAGTATTCGGGGCAAGCAGGTCTTCATCGAACCGAAAGGGGCGGCAGATGCGAGTGCGGCGCTAAAGGAGTTCATGGCGCTCCCGGGCCAGCGTAAGTCCGGGATCCTCTTTGCGGTCAGCGGCGGGAAGTGGAGCGAAGGGCTCGACTACCGGGGCGACCTCCTTGCAGGAGCGCTTGTCATCGGCCTCCCCCTCGCGCCCTTCAACCAGGTACGGAAGATGGTGATCGAGTACTTCCGGATGAAGTTCGGAGAAGAGGGTGAGTTCATCAGCTACACCCTGCCCGCGATCAACCGTGCCCTGCAGGCGCTCGGGCGGGTGCTCCGGACGCCGGAGGATCGGGGCGTGCTGGTGCTCGGGGAGAAGCGGTTCCTCGAACCCCGGGTGAAGGGCGGCCTCCCCCCCTGGATGCAGACGGAGATGGTGGCGTGCGAGGTAGAAGGATTCAAAGCGGCGGTCTCGGGATGGAGATAACGACCGGTGCCTGCAGGCTCGGTCTCTGGTTCGTGCACGTCTCCTGGCAGGGCGACCTCGTCCTCCGTGTTCGGTTCTCCCGGCAGGGGGTGGAGAGCAGCGTGCCCGCTCCGATCCGCCGCTACTGTGCCGGGCAGCGGGAAGACCTCCTCGCCCTTACGAGCACCGCGACCGAAGGGGACTCGGTTATGGCGCGGATCTACCGCGAGGTGCGGCGTGTTCCCTACGGAGAGACCGCGACCTACGGGGCGATTGCCGCGAAGGTCGGGACGGCGCCGCGTGTCGTGGGGATGGCCATGGCACGGAATCCGACGCCGCTCGTCATCCCCTGCCACCGTATCGTCGCGAAAGGCGGTATCGGAGGATTCTCGCCCGAGGTTGGGATTAAGGAGCATCTCCTCTCTCTGGAACGGAGGGCTGCCCGAAAAAACGGAGAGTTTAACCCCGATCTTTGACAAAGTGATACGAGTAATCTATGAAGGTTGTAATTCTTGGTGCGGGGGCGGTCGGTCTCACCGTCGCCGCGAAGCTCTCGGCTGTCTGTGAGGTTCACGCGGTCTGCCGGAAACGTCATGCCGACCGCATCAGGGAGCGGGGATTCCTCCTGACCGGTATCTGGGGTGAGGGCACGTACCGGTTCAGTTGCTCCGAGGCTCTTCCCGAAGGGAGCGATCCGGACTACTTCATCATCACCTCCAAGTCCACCGGCACGGAAGCGATCTGCAGGGAGTATGCCGATGCACTCCGCGGGCACGAGGTGGTCAGTCTCCAGAATGGCATCGGCAACGAGGAGATCATCGCCCGGTATACCGATCGCGTCATCGGCGGCATGATCATCACGGGGTTTGAGTGGCGCGGCGATGCGGCGGTGCACGTCTCTGTGGAGGCGTCGCCGATGAAACTCGGACGGTTCCCGGAAGGGATCGATGATGCGGTCATGCGGCTCGTACGCCTCATCGAAAGCGCCGGGATGAATGTCCTTCCCGGCGATGCGATCAGGAGCGACATCTGGTCGAAGACGCTCTACAACTGTGCCTTAAACCCGCTCGGCGCCCTCGCCGACGTCCCGTACGGGAAACTTGCCGACCCGCACGCCTGGCGGATCGTCACCGAGCTCGTCCGGGAGGTCTGCCAGGTTGCAGAGGCGGAAGGCATCCGGCTTCCCTGGAAGACCCCGGCCGAGTACCTTGCGTTCCTCCGGGACACCCAGCTCCCGGCGACTGCGGCGCACCACTCCTCGATGCTCCAGGACCTTAAAAGCGGGCGGAGGACCGAGATCGATTTCCTGAACGGCGCGGTGGTATCCCGGGGGCGCCTGCACGGCATCCCGGTGGCCTACAACGCCTGCATCACCGAACAGATCCGGTTCCGCGAGGAACTCGGACGGGAAGGACGGTAGGTCTCGTGCGGTCTGCCGTCGTCCTTGTTGGTGGAGAGGCACGCCGTGCCGGCGGCCGGGAGAAGTACTTCTTCACCTACCACGGGAAGACCTTCATCGACCGGCTCCTCGATACGCTGCATGCGGTCGTGGACGAGGTCGTGGTGGTGGCCCGTAATCCCGGGCAGTGCGAGCGGTTCGCCGAGATCGAAAGCATCCGGTGCATCCACGATCTCCGGCAGGGAATCGGGCCTATCGGCGGTCTGCATGCGGGGTCGCAGGCGGTGCATGGGGAGCTTATCTTCGTTGCGGCCTGCGATATGCCCTGCATCAGCCGCGATGTCATAGAGATGCTCTTCGAGAGCATCGGTGACTGTGATGCGGCTATCCCCTGCTGGAATCGGGAGATGCTCGAACCGCTCCACGCCGTCTACCGGAGGTCGGCACTCCTCGAGTACCTGAGCGAGCACGAGTCGCTCTCGCTCCGGACGATGGTTCGGAACCTCAACACCCGGTACGTAGCTATGGACCGTATCCGTCAGATCGACCCGGAACTCCGCACCTTCGTCAATATCAATAAGCTCGAGGAGCTCGGGGAGATCGACGGCCTTGCTGCAGATCGGGATCCGTAGCCCTGGAGCTGCAGGGTGCCGCAGTTTGCGGGCAGGGATGCTCCGGCCAACCGGGTGCCCGGGATAAATGTTCTCCGCTCTTTTCCCGGAATGTTCCGGGGCTCTTTCTATGGATTAACACGGCTTTCCGGCGTGCATGAGTTGGATGCCCTTCTTCCCGCTGGTTTTACCGGATAGAAGCCTTTAGGTGGAAAGAACGATTCCCGATATCCTCTCTATTAATTTAACTGTGTTTATTCAATTGCAATGGTGATCCAATCTCGCTGACAGGAACATATATATATATTCCTGATCAGTGACGGTTCCATGATTGTGGGGGAAAGCGCGCCGGTGAACCGTAACCCTGCCGGCGGCAGTAGAGAGGCTCACCCTCCCGTGCAGAAGAGATCGATGATCCGGCGAAGTCGCCCCGGACTGATCGCATGCGGCCTGCTCGTTCTTGCCGTGCTGCTCTGCGGCACCGCTTCGGCAGAGGAAGAGGCTTACGGCCTCCTCTGGAAGGCCGAAATGACCGCTCCGGTATCCGGGATGGGCATCTCACTCGACGGCTCGACGATAGCGGTCGGTGCGGGGAGCACACTCTATCTCTTCGATAAAAACGGACATGAACTCTGGTCGGAGCCTATCGGCGGTCAGATTCAGGGCGTCGGGCTCTCTCCCGAAGGTTCGCACATCGGTGTCGCCGCCGATAAACTCTACCTCTTCGATCGCGAAGGCAACCTGCTCTGGACGGAGAAGACCAATAACTTCCCCTATCATGACGTCGCCCTCTCTTCGAACGCGTCGAATATCGCCGGTGCATGTGACGACGGTACGATCTACGTCTTTGACTCCGAGCAGGAGGTGCTCTGGGACGCAAGCCTCGGCGCCGACTGTTACGGGATCGCCATCTCGAACGACGGGAGGTTCATCGCAGCAGGGTGCGGCGATCAGGGTGTCTACCTCCTCCTGAACGGTGAAGGGACGCTCTGGAGCTACGGCACAGGAAAGGCGGTGGCCAGCATCGGGATGTCGCCGACCGGGGGCTACATCGTGGCCGGTTCTCTCGACCGGTGCGTCTACCTCTCCACCCGCGGGGGCGACCATCTCTGGAAGTACCCGGCCACCAAGCCGATCCATGGGGTTGCCGTCGCATCGAACCAGGGCGGCGTTGCCGCCGGGTCGGGTGATACCGTCTACCTCTTCAAGAATGACGGCGAGCTGGCCTGGAAGTACCGGGTGGGGAGCAGTATTGAGGACCTCGAGATCTCGGCAGACGGAGCGGTTGTAGCCGTCGGAACCGGCATGGGAGGAAACAGCCTCTACCTCTTCACGAACGACCGGGCTCTCCTTGGCGAAAATACAACCGGAGATCAGGAGGGCGAAGGTGCATTGGAAGACGTTGTTCCGGTGAACAGCACCTCTGATACCGGTGACGAGAACGTGTCGGTATCGGCGAATGCTTCCGGCACCACGGGAGCTGCCGGCAGTATGCTTGCCTGGATCGATAATCTCCTCGCCATCCTCTTCAACCGTGCTCCCGGGGAGTTTTAGGGGCGGGGTCCCGTCCCCGCCGGAGGAGTTCAGAGGTTTTTTCGCTGCCCGCTCGCATCCCGTGTATAGTGCCCGAACTCGCTTGCGATCAACCGATCGCCGGTGAAGACCGGGCCGTCGCGGCAGACCCGGAGGCCGCCCGGGTCGGTGCAGCAGGAGCCGCAGATGCCGATGCCGCACTTCATATAGCGGTGGAGCGAGAACTGCCCGCGGTCGGTGCATCCGTGCCGCTCGAGGATGCCAAGGACGGCGCGCATCATCACCTCGGGGCCGCAGACGCAGATATGATCGAAGTCGATCGGATCGATCCGGCCGAGGAGATCGGTGACGAACCCGTGATGCCCTGCCGATCCGTCGTCGGTGGCCGTAAAGAGGGTCGTCGTCTCCGCGAGCCGGTCAGCAAAGATCAGATCTTCAGCCGAACGTGCACCGAGCAGGAAGACGTCGACCAGTCCCGCGGTCGCGAGGGGGTGGAGCGGGGATACGCCAATCCCGCCACCGACGGCAAGCGTCCTGCCGGTTACGGCAAACCCGTTCCCGAAGGGCCCCCGGATCCCGATCTGATCCCCGACGCCGAGTGAGAAGAGCGCTGCGGTGGCGTCCCCGACCTTCTGGACGGTGATGGCGTCGGTCGCGGAGAGTGCCATCGGAATCTCATCGACGCCCGGCACCCAGACCATCACGAACTGGCCGGGGTTGAACGGTATCTCTTGATCGAAGGTGAACGTCCGTATCGAGGGGCTCTCCTCCGTGATCCGGGTGATGGTAACCCCGATCGGCATCTGTTCACGCATGGGCGCACCCCACGATTCCGGCAGGGTCTTCCCCGTCCGGCGCATAGAGGTCGCCTGCAATCGTCGCGAATATCCCGATATCGTCCATAACGGCGCTTCCTATCTCGACGGCGCTCGCTCCCGCCATCATCATCTCCACCACGTTGTCGGCGGTCGTAATGCCGCCGCATCCGACGATCGGTATCGAGCAGGCTTCGTATAAGTCATAAACCGACCTGACGGCTACCGGGAAGACGGCCGGCCCGGAGAGGCCGCCGAACGTGTTGCCGAGAACCGGCCGCCGGAGCGCCGTCGAGATCCGCATCGCTTTTAGCGTGTTTATCGCGACGATCGCAGTCGCACCGCCGCGCTGCGCCGCCCGGCCGCATTCGGCGATATCCGTCACGTTCGGGGTGAGTTTTACCCACGTGGGGAGGCCGAGGCGGCTGACGGCACGGGTGCACGCCTCCACTATGGCAGGATCGCTTCCGAGTGCCGCACCGTAGCCCGCGGCGTGCGGGCAGCTTACGTTCAGTTCAAAACCTGCAGCATTGCCGGCAAACCAGCCGGCGACGGTGGCAAACTCTTCAGGGTTTCCCCCGAAGATACTGACGACCACGGGCTGGCCGCGGATTGCTTCGAGTTCGCGGGTGAACCCTGACGAGGGGTTCGGGAGTCCCATGGCATTGAGGACTCCTCCGTCGACCGTCACGACGCATGGGCCGTGATGCCCGGCTTTCGGCTCGGGGCCGATGGACTTGGTGACCACACCTCCCGCTCCGCTTGCAAGGATACGGGCGAGTGAGGCTCCGGTTGTTCCGAGGATACCTGCCGCCAGCAGGAGGTGATTATTCAGTCGGAGACCTCCGACGTTGATGGGGCCTGGTTTGAGCGTAACCATTCTGAGAAGAGCTTTGGCGTTACGTATTATTATAGTGTCGAGCCAATACTAGAATAGAAATGCCGGAAAAATGCCCCGCCAGCGGGCTTTTCCGTGACGGCGTCTCTGCGGAAGCGGGCGATCCAGTGTGGCATAGTGCCCTCCCGCGGATATGGGATACCCCCAAGCGAGTGGTATCCGGTTTTTAATCTCTCATACCCCAATAGAGTTGTTGATAGCATGACCAGCCTTGCAGTAATGGGAGTAGGACGGGTGGGCGGAGAGACCGCGTACCTCGCCGCGGTGCTCGGCCTTGTCGACGAGATCATCATGCACGATGTCTACGAACCCCTCCTTCGTGCCCAGGTTCTCGATCTATGCCATACCGGGCTCGATGTTGCCGTCAGTACCGACACGGAAGCGATGCGGGATGCGGATATCTTCGTCTTCGCTGCGGGCACGCCGCGAAACCCGGGCATCAGGACCCGGGCGGATCTGCTCGAGGCGAACCTCCCTGTTGCCAGATCCTGCGGCAGGCACCTGAAGGGCTTTGAAGGGGTCGTCATCACGATCACGAACCCCATGGACGCGAACAACTACGCCCTCTCCAAGCTCATGGAGGTGGATCGGCGCCGCTGTATCGGATTCGGCGGTCAGCTCGACAGTGCACGGTTCGGCTGCATCCTCGGAAGCGAGAACCTCCGCGGCCCGGCCGTCGTGCTCGGCGAGCACGGCGAGCACCAGGTACCGATCTTCTCCCGGACCGGTCAGGTGGTCGCCCCCGAGCTCCGGGAGTCGATCCTCACCCGGCTCAGAGGTGCGAGCATGGAAGTGATTGCAGGCAAAGGCGGCACCGTCTTCGGGCCTGCCTGTCACATCGCCCGGCTCATCGAAGCGATCGTCCGTGACCGCCGGGAGGTGCTGCCCTGCTCGTGCATCGTCGACGGGGAGTACGGACTCTCCGGCTGCTCCATCGGCGTTCCCGCCCGTATCGGCCGGGAGGGTGTTCTCGCGATCGAGGAGTGGGATCTCGACCCCTGGGAGGCGGAGCGGATGCATGCCGCCGGAGCGTATATAAGAGACCTCGCACGGAGATTTGATGACTGAGGGAGTGCTCCGGGACGACGGCTGTTCGACGCAGGCCGGGGACACGTCTGCAGACTGCGACAGAGTGCGGTTCGGGATCCACCAGGTGGAGTACAGCGTCGGGGGCGAAGGATCGATCATCCACCTCTTCGGCCGCGACTCCGCGGGTGCCGCCGTCCGGCTCGACGTGACGGGTTTTCGCCCCTACTTCTACGCACCCGTCGAGCAGGTGGACGCCCGCAGCCACCCTGCGCAGGTTGATGTCGAAGCGGGCACGGTGTACCGCTCGATACGGGGAAAACCGCTCCGCCGCCTCTATACCCGGCGCCCGAGCGATGTCCGGGATGTCCGAGAGGGTTATGAGCACTACGAGGCCGATATTCCGTTTGCGACCCGCTTCATGATCGACTGCGGGCTCACCGCCGGTGTGGAGGCGCCGGCAGGCCCGACCGCCGACTACCGTGCTCTCACGCCTGACGACGTCCTCGCTCCCGCCCGCCACTGCATCATGGATATCGAGTGCGAGGACGAGCGGGGATTCCCCGAGCCTGAGCGCGATGCCATCATCAGCGTCACCTGCTGGGACTCGTTCGACGACGAGTACGTGACGCTTATCTGGCTCCCGGGCATGTCGACGGACGAGCCCTGCACCTTCGAGCCCGAGTTCTCCACGGGCGATGCGCACTCCGTCTTCCGGTTTCCGGACGAGGTCTCGATGCTCAAGGCACTCATCGCCTACGTCTGCGCCCGCGACCCGGATATTCTGAGCGGCTGGAACTTCACCGAGTTCGACGTTCCGTACCTTCTGCGGCGGATGGAGGTTCTCGGGCTTCGCACCGTGGATCTCTCCCGCCTCCCCGGTCAGACCGAGCGTAACGCCATCCGCGGAAGGGCGATCTTCGATCTCCTCGCCGCCTACAAGAAGATGCACCAGTCGCAGAAGGAGTCGTACCGGCTCGACGCGATCGGCGAGGAGGAACTCGGTATCAGGAAGGTCAGGTACGCCGGAACGCTCTCCGATCTCTGGCGGGACGACCCGGCAAAACTTGTGGAGTACAACTGTCGGGACGTCGAGCTCTGCGTCGGGATTAATAAGAAGAACAATATCATCGAGTTCTACCGCGAGATCGCCCGGTACGTCGGTTGCCCGCTCGACCGGACGCTGAACAGTTCGAACGTCATCGATATCTACATCCTCCGGAAATCCTCCGGGCAGTTTATCCTGCCCTCGAAGGGCTTTGCGGCCGGGGACGAGTTCGAGGGCGCCATCGTCTTCGAACCGGCGTCGGGCCTCCGCGAGAACGTGGTGGTCCTCGACTTAAAGAGTCTCTACCCGATGGCGATGATGACGATCAACGCCTCGCCCGAGACGAAAGACCCTGCGGGAGATCTCCGGGCGCCGAACGGGATCCGCTTTAAGAAAGAGCCCGACGGCCTGACGCGGAGCATCATCGCCGAGCTCCTCGAGGAGCGCGACCGGCGAAAGCAGCTCCGGAACACCTATCCGTTCGGATCGCCCGAGTACGTCCTCCTCGATCTGCAGCAGAACGTCCTGAAGGTGATCATGAACACCTACTACGGTGTCTCGGGGTACGCCCGGTTCCGTCTCTACGACCGGGAGATCGGCTCCGCGGTCACCTCGGTGGGACGGGCGATCATCCAGCATACGCGCGACGTGATCACCGGCATGGGGTATACCGTCCTCTACGGCGACACCGACTCCTGCATGATACAGGTGCCGCCCGGCGACCTTGATGCTATCATCCGGGCATCCCGCACGATGGAGGAGACGCTGAACGCGAGTTACGCCGAGTTTGCCCACGACGTCCTCGGCGCGGATACCCACTACTTCTCCATCAAGTTCGAGAAGGTCTACCGGCGGTTCTTCCAGGCCGGGAAGAAGAAACGTTACGCCGGTCATCTCGTCTGGAAGGAGGGAAAAGACGTCGACGAGGTCGACGTCGTGGGTTTCGAGATCCGCCGGAGCGACTCGCCGCAGATCACGCGTGAGGTCCAGCGGACCGTGATCGAGATGATCCTCAAGGGCGACGGCTACGAGGACGTGCGGGCGTACCTGCGGGACGTCATTCGGAAGTACCGGCGGGGCGAGTACCCCCTCGACGTGGTCGGCATCCCGGGCGGGATAGGGAAGACCCTCGATGCTTACGAGAACGACGATGCGCAGATCCGGGGCGCGAAGTACTCGAACGAGTATCTCGGCACCGACTTCAAGCGCGGCAGCAAACCAAAGCGCGTGTACATCCGGAATGTGACGGCGAAGTATCCGCGGACGGACGTCGTCTGCTTCGAGTATCCCGATCAGGTACCTCCGGAGTTTGTCGTGGACTGGGAGACGATGCTCGATAAGACACTGAAAGGACCCATCTCCCGGATCATCGAGCCGCTCGGGTGGGGATGGCACGACGTCGACCCGTCGAGGACGACGCTCTTTGATTTCGGGTAGCGACGGGCGAGCGGACTTTCTTGCTCTGCCGGTTTTGCCCTCTTCCGGCAGAGACCTTTTTAGATGACCCCGATGGAACGGGGAGTTACGCCCGCCGGCGACTCTTCGGCCTTCGCCGCTCGGACTTCCGGATACGTACCCCTCCTGCCCGTTCTCCGGGGGGTGATCGCCGCGGCTCCGTCTCCTCATACCCGGGGCTCGCGCTTTCGTAACGGTAAGAAAAAAGTGTGGATGGGAAGGTTCGGTTATGCGAGCCCTTTCTGCTGCCGCTCAGCCTCGACGGCCTCGCTCCGCTCGAGGTTCTTGGTCCAGGCGATCCGGTTTCCAAGAACCTTGTAGGAGTCGAGGCGGACGATATCGATACCCTCTGCGGTTGCCGGAACCTCGGCACCGGTCGGGACGACGAGAACCGCCCGGTCTACGGGCTTCTTCTGGCCTGCGAGGCTGCGGGTCTGGCTTGCGAGCTGCTCCAGCGCGCTTGCCGGGATCGCCTTCTCCATCTTGACGCCGACGAGGACGCGCTTGGTCTGCCCCTTCTCGCGGCGGGTAATTACGCACTCGGGCTGAACTGCGCCGTAGTCGGGTCTCCACTCAAACTCCCAGCCCTCTCGGGGAGCGTACTGTTTGCTCAGCGCCTTCATCACATCAAGGTACGTAGCATCTCGTGTAAAGCCCATTAAGTATACCTCTCTTTTACTCTATTGGTGCCGAATAATTTAACCTTGCCGGGAGTGAATGGCGGAGCAGGAAGTCCCCGGTCAACAGGTGCGGGGACGGCCGCTCCGCCGCCCATCTTCACTTTCACCCTGCACGGATCGAGTATACTCTTGTCCCTGACAAACTGTCCTGTTGCCTATGTTCATTTCCTACAAGTATCGGGCGTATCCAGATGCAACTGTCGAGACACGGCTGAACGTCGCCCTCGATACCTGTAGGTGGCTCTACAACAACCTTCTCGAAGAATGCACCGCTGCGCGGGAGAACGGAATCACTCCAACAATGCGGGAAACACAGGCCCGGATCGTTACGCTGAAGGACGAGAATCCTGCCCTGAAAGAAGTCTACTCCAAAGTGCTCCAGATGGTGAACGCTACTCTCTGGAGCAACATCGCTGCTCTCTCAGAGTCAAAGAAGAAGGGGCGAAAGATCGGCAAACTCAGGTTCAAGAGTGCATCTCGGTACCGGACGCTCAACTACAACCAATCCGGGTTCAAGATCGACAGGGAACACAGCACGATCACCTTCTCGAAGATCGGAACCGTTCCGTTCACGCTGCACCGGCCATACGCTGGAATGGTGAAGGGTGTCCTGATCACCCGTTCTGGAGAGCGGTGGTACGTGATCATTCAGGCAGAGATAGAAGTCTCCGAGCCAAAGCGCGAGGGTCGGTCTGTCGGCATCGACGTCGGGCTGAATTCGTTTGCAGTCGATAGTGACGGTATGGTGATCGAGAATCCTCGCTTCTATGAGCACTCATTGGCCAAGATCAGGAAGTTGCAGCAGAGTGTTACCCGGAAGCAACGCTTCTCGCAGAACTGGAAGAAGGCAAAGCGCAAGTTGGAGAAGGTCTATGATCATATCACGAACCAGAAGAAAGATTTCCTGCACAAACTCTCTCGACACTATGTTGACACGCACGCTACGATCTGTGTCGAAGACCTGGATATCAGAGGTCTGAAGGAAAAAGGCAACTTTACAGGACTGCACAGGAGCATTCATGATGCTTCGTGGGGACGATTCTATTCTTACCTCTCGTACAAGGCTGAAAGTGCTGGTACGAACCTCATCAAAGTCGATCCCCGAAATACATCACAGATATGCTCAAACTGTGGGAGTATCGTGAAAAAGGCGCTCTCCGAGAGAGTCCACAACTGTCCGTATTGCGGGTTTGTTGCCGATAGGGATTACAATGCTGCGGTGAATATTCACCGCACGGGGATGGAACAGCCCTTCGAGCCTGTGGAGTCGATACCTCTCCATCACGTCTCTGTGATGCAAGTATTGGCCATGAAGCAGGAAGCCACGCCCTTCAGGCCGGGGTAGTTCACTAGTTATAGTTTGTTGATGCAGCGTTTCCCTCTCCTGTTCGGGGAGGATCGACAGGGGATCGGCGGAGCAGGGAAATATATTTAGCATACCTTGGGCATTACGTTCGCGTGAGGTAATCCGTATGGAACAGGCGAAGGTGGCTCACAGCGATATCGTCGAGGCGTACGACACGATTGCACGGGATATTCTGGGACGGCCGGAGAGCGTTCCGAGCGCGATCCATAACATCCTGCTCAAACTGGCGGAGACGCACCCCGGTGCGGTATACTGGATCACGCGGAAGTTCTCCCAGGAGTATCTCAAACTCTACGTCGCCGACACGGGCTACATCGGGATCGCCGACCGGTACGTTCCCGGAATGCTGTATCCGGGTGACATCGCCTTCTACGTGCTTCCCGAGAACCTGAGCGAAGGCGATGTCGTCCAGGTGATCTTCACCGACAAGGACGAGATGCGGGTCTTCGTCGTTCACGGAAAGGTTTCATCCCTGCAGGAGGACGGTTCGGTCGAGGTGGAGGATATCAGAAGCGGCGAAGCCTACACGGTCGTCCCCTGGAACCTCCTCGGCAAGGTCGCCAGAGTCGTTCCCTTCCGCTCCGAGGAGTGGAACGACCTCTTCCCGCAGACAGGGGTGCCGGAGGACTGGATCACGACCGCTCTTGAGGAGACTATCCGGAACGTGCAGTCCACCGGCATGCCGGATGCGGAAGCGGTGGTGAGCGAGCTCAAAAGCCGCCTCCAGGAACTCGTGCACTGATCCTGCGCCACTCTCTTTTTGTATCCGGCCTGTGCAGGACGGAAGCGTTCATCAGGCTCCCGGGCGACGAATACAGTATGAGTACACCTGTCGACGGGGCTCTGGGCGGCACCGACGCCGAGGGGATGAGCACCCACCGGCTCGAAGCGCTGACCGACGGGATCTTCGCCATCGCGATGACGCTTCTCGTGCTGAACCTCGATGTTCCGGATGTTCCTCTGGAGACGGCCGCAAGCGCCGTTCCGGCCTTCCTCCTCTCGAACTGGCCGCAGTTCACCAATTATGCGGTCGCGTTCTTCGTGCTCGCCGGGTTCTGGACCGTCCACCATAAACAGTTCCACTCGATCCGGCATGTAACCGGGCCTCTGCTCTGGCTAAACATCCTCGCGCTGCTCTTTGTTGCCCTCGTCCCGTTTACGACGTCGCTCTCCGGAGATTACCATCCCATCCTGCTCTCTGCCGTCATCTTCGACGTGAACTTCCTGATCATCGGGATCATCTATCTGGTGCAGTGGCTGTACGTCTCGGGCAACCCGGAGCGGTTCCTGCACGCGAGTGTCGACGGGCATCGCATTGTGCAGGCGAAAAGGAGGCTTCTCGTCCTCCCTCTGGCCGCCACTGCGGCGCTTGCCATATCGGTCATCATCGCTCCCGGGTTAAACGGGTTTGGGTATCTCATCATCCCGATCCTGCTCGCCGCTCTCCGCAGGTGACAGGAGAGCCACCTGCCGAACCTTTTTGAGCTCAGCCGCCATCCTGACGTGCATGAAACACCTGATTGTGTTCGTACTGATCGCACTCTGTCTTCTGCCTGCAGTATCGGACGCATTCGTCTTCATCTCGGATGATCAGGCGGTGATAGCGACACCGATCGACGATGATGTAATTGCATCCGGCGGGACGATCCTGGTGAACGCTCCGGTACGGAGTCTGATCGCCACCGGGGGCTCGATCATCGTCAACGCCCCGGTTGCAGGGGACGTGATCGCCGCCGGCGGGACCATTATCGTCGGTGCCGATGTCGACGGCAAGGTGCTTGCGGCAGGGGGAAGCATCGGGATCAACGGAACCGTGGAGAACGTCTTTCTCACCGGGGGGACGGTGGTTCTCGGGTCGTCCGCAACGGTGCTCCGGGACGCGGTGATCAGCGCCGGGAGCGTTACCAATGCAGGAACCGTGGTGCGGAACCTGAGCGTCTCCGCCGGCACCTTCGAAAACCCCGGTACCGCCGGAGCCATCACCTACGAGCAGCAGGGCGGGCCGGATATGCCGGGTGGATTCGGCCTGCTCTCACTCCTCGTCACCGTCGGCTTCCTCTTCCTCGGGGTTATCCTGATCCAGATCTTTCCCGAGGAGTTTGCCCACGTCGTACGCGAGGTCGTAACCAATCCGATCATCAAGACGATCGTCGGATTCTTCGGCGTCATCATATCGACCCTCATCCTCCTCGTGATCGCGATCACCGTCATAGGTCTGCCCATCGCCGCTGTTCTCGGGATGTTCTTTCTCGTTGCGGTCCTGCTCTCGAGCCTCTTTGTTGCCTTCGCCCTCGGGGACGTCGTCGTCTCGCGCCTCCGGTGGAAGACGGGGGTTACCGCAATCTTTGTGCTCGGTTTCGTCCTGTTGCAGATCTCCTACCTCATTCCGGTGCTTGGCTGGCTCGTCCAGGTAGGGGCGGTCAGTCTCGGGTACGGCGCGTTCCTCTATGCCCTGCGGGACGCGTGGCGGGTGTACTCGGGGGCGGCGTGAGGCGGAATACCTTTTTCCGGTGTCCGAGAGAGAAGAAGGGTATGGAACCGCACGACCTGAATATGGCCGCACAACCCTGCCGATGGTGCGGCGGCACCGGCAGAAGCAACGAACTCCACCGGAGGTATGCTCCGGGCACCTGCCGTGCCTGTGCCGGAGCCGGCACCGTCCTCGTCTATCTGCCGGCATCGGCATGCCCGGGGTGCGGGGGGACAGGCGTGCACGGCATCCGTGACCCGGTCTACGGCAGCGTTCCCTGCCACGACTGTTCCGGCACCGGGTGGAGTTTCTTCATGCACCGGTTCGACGGTGACGGCGTCTAACTGTCGGCGGGGCTCGTGCCGGGCGAGACCCGTTCGATTGTGGTATCCGGCTGGATAACGAGGTTGTAGGCGTCGTGTTCCCGGTTGTAGCGGACGACGACGCCGGAGATCCGGACGATATCGCCGTAGGGTGTGTTCTGCAGGATATACCGGTTCTCGCCCTTCAGGTAGCGGGGAACGATCGCGTAGACAGGGTTTGCGGGCGTCCCGTCGCAGAGTTTATAGACCTTCGAGTCGGCATCCCCGAGGTTGCCGGACATGACCGCGGCGACGACGTTGATCCGCCTGTTCCGGTGGCGCTGGAGCTGCGAGAAGCGGGCGGCCTTCGCCCCGGCGGGCACCCGGTAGTCGCAGCGCGCCTGCCGGTCTTTTCTGATCGTTGCCGAGGAGTATTTGATATCGGTATTGACGAACCGGTAGCCCTCGGAACCTTCGGCAAGCCCCTTCATCAGCCGTGTCGGGCGGATGTCGATCTTCTGCTCGAACGTCCAGCACCGGGAAGGGTTGCAGTGCGTGCCCCAGATGAACGAGCACGGCCGGTAGATGGCAAGGTCGCTCTTCGCCAGCTCGAGGACGGTCTCGCGCATCGTGGTCGCGTTGGCGAGATCCGCGGGCTCGACGATGACGATCGTCCCGTCGTCGGCGAGGCGATCCGCGAGGGAGAGGACGAGCTCGGCACGTTCTTTGACGGAGATCTGGCGGAGTTCGTTCAGCACGTTCGAGAAGACCATAAGATCGATCTTGCCCGGGACGGCGCCCTTCGGCAGCGCCTGCAGGTCGGCGAGGAGCGGCTTTTCAACGGTCACTCTCCCGCCGGGTGCGGCCGCCGGAGGCACGAGGGCGTTATAGGCCTCGAGGTTTTCTTCGGAACGGTCGATGGCAAAGATGCGGGCACTCCCCTGCCCGAGTCGGTCGAGGAGATCGATGATCGCGAGCGGCACGACACCGGGGCCTGACCCGACGTCGAGGATCCGCATCCGTTCCTTGACGAGCCCGTCTTCGATGAGCTGCCAGAGGATGTGCTCGAACTGCACCAGGTAAACCGGGGCGTGGTAGCCGAGATAGCCGAGCACCTGGTAGCCTTTCTGGTATCTGCCCGCCTGCTCTCTCCAGTAGCGGCTCTTCTGTGCGAGGATGGTGCTCCTCATCCGTTCGAGCACCGTCGGGTCATCCCACGCTTTTCCGGTCTTCTTCTCGATGTAGGCCTCGATGAGCTGCTGGGTGCTCTCGGGGACGGCGGGAGACCGGAAGAACGCCTCCTGCCGCTTTCGTCCGCCGCCCGTGGGGGTAAGCGGCCCCGGCGGCGGCATCCGCGCGAGCTCGTAATCCTCGCCCCGGGGGCGGATCGTAAGGTCGAGGCCCTGGAGGGCGGGCTCTATCGCTGCCGCGAGATCCGGCAGCGACCGCTCGTCCGCCAGGCACTGCCTGACTTCGGAGAGGCGGAAACTGGCCGATCTCGCCGCCAGATGCTTCAGGGTTGCAATGACCTCCTGCTCGCTCATGGTCTTATCTCCTCTCCTGCTGGGTTAATAGGAGTTGTGGAGCGAGCAGCCATCCGATCAGCATCCGCGGTCGGTACTCCGGCCGATACGGAATGCCTTCTCATTGATCTCGATCGTCTTTTTCGGGACGCATTTTCTGACCGCTTCGAGAAGCGCCTCCGGGGAGAGCGGGATATCGACCGAGGCGGCACCGAGCATGACGATGTTCTGCGCGAGCGTGCTGCCCGCCTCTGCGGCGAGTGCCGCCGCATCGACGCAGGTGACGGAGAGCCCCGCAAGGCCGGTGAGAATCTCGCTCTCGTCCGGGATCTGGAGGTTCTGCATGTATACCGAGGTCGGCGGAACGAACCGGCTGTTCGTCACGACTCTGCCACCCTCCGGCAGGTAGTGGCGGTAGCGGAGCGCTTCGAGGAGATCGAAGGCGATCAGGAGATCGGCCGTTCCCGGCGCGATCAGCGAACCGTGCTCGGCACCGATGCGGACGTGGCTCTCGACCGATCCACCCCGCTGGGCCATGCCGTGCGTCTCCGCACTGCGGACGGGCTTTCCTTCGGCGATGCATGCCTCCCCGAGGACGTTTGAGGCGAGCACCGTGCCCTGCCCGCCGATCCCGACTATCAGAATATCGAACGAGTCTTTCATCGTCTCCCCTCCTTTCGAATGGCGCCTGCAGGACAGATGTCGGCGCAGACCCCGCACCCGGCACAGAGTTCGGTCACGAACGCTTTCTCGTCCACGAACGCGATCGCCGGGCAGCCGAACGAGCGGCAGACGCCGCACCCGGTGCAGCGGTCGGTATCCACGGCATAGGGCTTTCGCTTCATCCCGGCGCGGCGTGCCGAGATGACGCAGGGCTGCTTTGCGATGATCACTTTGACGCCGCTTTTTTCCTTCGCCTGGCGGAAGGTGGAAAGGAGCATCGGAAGATCGTAGGGGTCGACCGTCTCGACGAACGCAACGCCGCAGGCGCGGCAGATGGCGTCGAGCGATATTGGAGTACTCTCCTCGCCCATCGCCGTCACACCGGTGTTCGGATTCGGCTGGTGGCCGGTCATGGCGGTAATCCGGTTGTCGAGGATCACTACCGTCATATCCGCGCCGTTGTAGACGGCGTTTAAGAGGCCCGGTATCCCGGTATGGAGGAAGGTCGAATCCCCTATGGTGCAGACGACATCCCGCTCCTCACCGGACTGTTTCATTCCGCTGCCGACCGTGATCGAGGCGCCCATGCAGATCGTCGTATCGACGCCGCCGAGCTGGAGGCCGAGGGTGTAGCACCCGATGTCGCTTGGGAATATGCCGTCTTTGAAGACCTTCCGCATTGCGTAGAAGGCGGAACGGTGCATGCAGCCCGCGCAGAGGATCGGCGGGCGCGGCGGTATTCCTTCGACCGGCGATGCGGGCGGGAAGGATTTCGTCGGGGCAAAGCCGGCCTTCTCCATGGCGAGTGCCACTCCGGCGGGGGAGAGTTCGCCCTCGAAGGGAACGGTGCCTGAGAGCTTTCCATAGACCTCGGCCGCGGTTGCAACCCTCCGCACCGCCTCCTCGACGACCGGTGCAAGCTCCTCGACGACGAGAACGCGCGTATGCCGCTCTACGAACCCGCGGAGCCAGTCCTCGTCGATCGGGTATGCTCCTACCTTCGCGAAGGAAATGTCGTCAGGGATAACCTCCTGGACGTAGGAGGCGGCAACGCCGCTTGCTATGATCCCGGTCGTTCCCCGGATCTCGGCGTGGTTATAGCCGAGCTCGACGAGCCGTTTTTTGATCCCCTGCTGCTTCTCGTTCAGTTTCACGTGAAGCACGCGGGTGTGCGCCGGGATGACCACGTACTGCTTCGGGTCGCGGCGGAACATGCCTTTGCGGTGCTCCTGCCCGACCTCGCCGAGCGTCACGTCGCTCTTCGAGTGGCAGATACGCGTCGTCGGCCGGAAGATGACGGGAAGGTTGAACTCTTCGGAGAGAGCGAATGCATCCCGGATCATATCGTGCGCCTCCTGGACGGTCGCGGGGTCGAGACAGGGTACCCGGGCGAAATGAGCGTAACACCGGGTGTCCTGCTCGTTCTGGGAGCTGTGTGCGAAGGGATCGTCGGCGGAAAGCACGACGAGTCCTCCCGTAACGCCGGTGTACGCGCTCGTCATCAGGGGATCCGCCGCGACGTTCAGGCCGACGTGCTTGGTCGTGAAGAGTGCGCGGGCGGTGCACCACGCAGCCGCGAGTGCGTTCTCATAGGCGACCTTCTCGTTCGTCGACCACTCCACGTAGAACGATCGTTCCCCCTGCGATCGGAGAATGTCTATCACTTCAGAAGAAGGCGTTCCCGGATAACCGCTTGCAAAATCGATATTTGCCTCAAGGCATCCGTGTGCGATGGCCTCGTTCCCGAGTAGGTATCGTGTTGCCATATCCACTCTAAATGTACCTCAATCATCGGTTTTTAAGATACTGATCCGAAACTCGATTCAAAACCCTTAATACCTACGACGAGAGAAGTAGTAGGGTAGTTCCATAAGGGGGCCCGTAGCATAGCTGGTGGTGCACCCGGCTGATAACCGGGAGGTCATGCGTTCGAATCGCATCGGGCCCATTTTCCCTTCTTTGCATTTCTAATCGGATAAAACCGGCTTTCCGAATCCCTTCTCCGGCGCCTGTCTTCTGCGTTTTCTGCTTTTGTTTCTGCCTCTTTAAAATACGTTTTCCCTTTCATAGCCGGGGCGTTCGTCGATTCCGCGATGCGCGCCGGGGTACGCGGCGGGGAGCCGGTTATGCCGACCCCCGTCTCCGAACCGACGAGCAGATGGTTGAAGCAGGACCGCGTGACCCGGGGATGCTACGGTGCAGTGCCGCATCTCCCCTCTTGAAGGATTAATATCCCCTGCATGCCTATTCTCTGTATGGATAAAAACCAGAAAGCTGTCCTGGTCGTCGGACTTCTTGCGGTTCTGGGACTGCTCTTCATCAATATCTATCTCGCGCTCATCGCACTCGTCATCGTGCTCGTTCTCCTGATGAGCCTGCGGATCATGAGCGATGCCGTCGATAACCCCGAGATCGTCGCGGTACTGAACGAGGACGCGAAGGGAGTGACCGTGAGGAACCGGGGGAACGCCGAGGCGTTCAGGATTCACGTCGCCGTCGTTCCGCTCAACATCGAGTTCGACGTCCCGTCTCTGAAGGTGGATGAAACGTCGGAGTACGCGCTGCCGGTGATGATCGAGCAGGCAAAAGCGGTTGTCACCTATGAAAACGATCGCGGCCAGAAGTACAGTCAGTCATACGCGCTCTCGGCGCTTGGAGGCGACGAAGACCTATTAAAACCGGTATTCCCGATATTCGGGTGGAAATAAGGGTTATGAGGATAGATACTCGAGCGTCTTGCCGAGGGCGTCGACAAGCTCTCTCTCTTTCTGCAGGTATTCCCGCATCGCCCGGTAGAGCATAAACATGATCTCGTAGCCGTAGAGGTCGAGCGCGGTAGCCGGATCGAGCGGGTTTTTGTACGAATCAGTCCGGATCTCGGTTGAACTGTACATCAGTTCGTAAAAGGAGCCGTCTTCGGAGAGGACGCAGATCTGGGTGTCGACCGCCTTGTTCAGATCGTCCGGCCGATACGCGAGCGGTTCGGTCTTGCCGAGGAGGATCATCTTCTCAGGGTAGAACTCGGGATCGTAGAGTTCCCCATTCGCATCCTTCCGTGCCCGGTTAAGCATGGAAAGGCCGATCCGGGAGACGAGCGGTGCGGTTTCTTCGGCCATGCGGGCAAGGAGGGCGCCCTCCTGCTTTTTGATCTCCGCTGCACGCTCTTCCTCGACACCGGCGAGTTCTTTGAGGCTCTCGATCAGTCGGGCATAGCCCTCTTCAATAATCTCGTCCATAGGTCGTCTCCGTTCTTTCTTCGTGAACGTATTCTCTTGCCGCGCCCCGGATAAAGATGCCGGATCAGCGTCCGTTCCACACCCGTACGGCGACCGCGCCCGCGTACCCGGCGGTGCCTATCAGGATGATCGTCGCTCCCGAGGGGACGTCGAGGAGGTACGAGAGCCAGATTCCACCGGTCGTATAGAGGATGCCGAGCACGACGGAGAGGAGCATCATCGGTCGCAGGCGTGCTGTAAACTCCGCACTGGTCGCCGGAGGGAGGGTGAGAAGCGCGATCACGAGGATGATCCCGACAACGCGGATGAGCATCACCACCGTGCATGCGACGAGAGCGAGGAGGAGGAGGTAGAACGCCCGTACCGGGAGGTTCATGATCGTCGCGTACTCCTCGTCGAAGGTCACCGCGAGGAACTCATTGTAGAAGAGCATAACGAGCCCCACCGTCACGACGACGAGACCACCCATCAGCCAGAGGTCTCCTGCCGGGACGAGGAGAATGTTGCCGAAGAGGTAGCTGAAGAGGTCGGGAGCAAACCCCGGGGTGAGATAGACGAAGAGGATGCCTACTGCCATTCCGGCGGCCCAGACCGTGCCGATGAGCGTGTCCATCCGCTGCTTTGCAGAGAGGCGCACGGCGCCCATCCCGAGTGCGGCGGCCAGGGTGAATCCGAAGGCTCCGAGGATCGGATCGATCCCGAAGTAGTAGCCAAGGCCAATCCCGCCGAACGACGCATGCGAGATCCCGCCCGCGATGAAGACCATCCGTTTGACGACGACGTAGGTTCCGATGATACCGCAGGCGATGCTGGCAAGCATTCCTGCGAGAAGGGCGTTCTGAAAGAAGGCAAACTCCAGCACCTCGAGCACGGGCTACTCCTCCTCGTCGTGCTCGCGGAAGATCCGGTGAGGGAGGCCGTGAGCGATGAGGTCGACAGGGCAGTGGTACGTGGCGGAGAGCATGTCTTCGGTGATCTCGGCCGAGTCGTGCGTGTAGAGCCGCCGGTTGAGGCAGGCGACCTTCGTTACGTGCGACGAGATGACCCCGATATCGTGTGTCACGAGAACGATCGTCATCTCTGCCCGGAGCCGCTCCAGGGTCTCGTAGAACCGCATCTCCGTTGGGGTATCGACGTAGATCGTCGGCTCGTCGAGGAGGAGCACCTCCGGCTCTCCTGCAAGCGCCCGGGCGATGATCGCACGCTGCTGCTGACCGCCGGAGAGCGCCCGAAGCTCCCGGTCGGCGAGATCGGCGATCTCCATCATATCGAGCGCTCTTGCTGCATGGTCGTTGTCTATCTCGCGGTAACGCCGGATGGGGCCGGGGATGTGGCCGAGCCTGCCGGAGAGCACCATCTCCATCACGGTGACGGGGTAGGAGAAGTCGAACGTCCGGAACTGGGGGACGTACCCGAGCAGCTGCCGTTTCTCGCGGGGCGAACCGCCGAAGATGCGCACGCTGCCCTCCGAGGGATGGACGAGCCCGAGGATCACCTTGAGGAGCGTGGTCTTGCCGCTCCCGTTCGGGCCGATGATGGCGTAAAAGTCCTGCGGGTTGATGGTAAGGTTCACGCCTTCAAGTACGGGTCTCCCCCCGAGCCTGACCGAGACATTCTCAAGCGCGATAAGAGGATCCATCATGCCTCTTCGGTCGCGGTAAACGCCTCTGCCACCGTCTGCATATTCGCGGTGTAGTTCCGTGCGAGCGGGGAGACGAGCACGACCCTGCCGTCGACCTCGGCAGCGATGACCTCCGCGCTCCGGGTCGAGAACTCGGGCTCTGCGAAGATGACGGTGATATGCTCTGCCTTCGCCTCTTCGATAAGGCGGCTTAGGGTCTGGGGCGACGGCTCTTTCCCCTCCTCCTCGATTGGCACCTGGGTGAGGCCGTACTCCTCGGCGAAATACGTCCAGGCCGGATGGTACACCATGATCTTCTGCGTCCCGCTCTCTTCAACCGCCTGCCGGATATCCCGGTCGAGGCTCTCGAGCTCCTGCAGGTACGCGTCCGCATTCTGCCGGTAGTACTCCTGGTGCTCCGGATCGACGGCTGCAAGCCCTGCATAGATCTCCTCGACCATGATCCCCGCGTTCCGTGGCGACGTCCAGATGTGCGGGTCGGCCTCGATGAGGTCGACACCCTTTGAGCAGTCCACGACGAGCATAGCGGGGTTTAACCCGGTGATCTTATCCATCCACGCGCGTTCGAATTCGATGCCCGACCCCACCTTCGCGTACATCGCCGCCCGGCTCACGGCCGTCAGGTCTCCCGGTGTCGGTTCGTAGGTGTGCGGGCTTGCTCCCGGGGGCACCATGACCACGACCCGAACCCGGTCTCCCCCGACCCGCTCGACGAACTCTGCCTGCGGGGGGATCGTCACGGCGACGGTGATCGTATCGCCCGGAGTGTCCGGCTGCTCCACGCCGGTGCATCCGGCCGCGATAGCGAGCAGAAAGAGGGCGGCAAGTACGGCAGACGGGAGGTATGCGCTCGATACCGGTGTTCGTATAATCCCTGACGAGATCATGCTGCGTCCTCCGATTTTGCAGGTAAGCTAAATTCGGCGCCCGCTCTTCCCCGCCTCTCCGGAAGAGCAGCAGCAGATATCGTGCTCGATCCGGCCGCAGACGCTCATCATCGGGTGGCCGAGCGACGAGCATATCCTGTCGACCACCGCTCTCGAGACGCATCCTTCGAGTTTCTGCGCCTCCCTGCAGGCCTCATCCGCAGAAAGGCCGAACCTGCTGAGCATGAGCGCGACGATCCGGTGACGGCGGACGAGAAACCGTGCATACCGCTCCCCCTCATCTGTCAGCGCAAAACCGTGGTAGGGCGAGTGCTCGAGGTACCCGGCCCGCGCGATCTCTTCGAGCGTTCTCGTAGCGGTCGACGGGGCGACCGCGAAGTGTGCGGCAACCTCGCTGGTTCGGGCGGTCTCGCCGCGGATATGGATGTATTTGAGATACTCCGCCTTCTTTGCGGAGAGTTCGTGGCCGCTGATCTCCTGCATGCGAGGTAGTCTCGCGGTCATGCAGGTAAAGTTTGCGGTCTCTCTAAATGTGCTCTCCCCGATCGCGGATACGCCGCCCGATGACGTAGTGCCGCCTCTTCTCGGTGACGACCGCCCTTCCTTCGAATCCGAGCGGGAGATCCTCTCTGATGACGATGTTCATGTACTCCGGACTCCTCGCGACGACCGAACCGGCGGCCTTCCTCTCGGTCACCACGATCGGCGTCTCCGTCCCGATACGGCGGGAGTGGTAGTCGTCATAGATCCGGTCGGCCTCGGCGAGGAGCCGGCGCGACCGCTGTTTCCTGACGTAATCGGTGAGATCCTTCTCCCGGGCTGCAGGCGTCCCCGGCCGGCGCGAGTAGCGGGTGATATTCACCTTCGCAAACGCCGCCTCGCGGAGGAGCGCGATCGACTCTGCAAACTCGGCGTCGCTCTCGCCCGGGAACCCGGCGATGAAATCGGATGAGATGATCATCTCCGGATACCGCTCCCGGAACGCCCGGACGACGGCGAGGACGTCGGCGGCACGGTATCCACGCTGCATCCGTCCAAGAACGGCGTCCGAGCCGGACTGGACGGGCAGGTGGAGAAACCGGAAGATCTTCTCGCTATCGTAGGCCCGGGCAAGATCGTCGAGGATCGGAAGGACGGTCGCCGGGTTCATCATCCCGAGGCGGAGGCGGAAGCGTCCCGGAACCGTCACGATCTCCCGGAGGAGATCCGGGAGGCGCTCCCCGCGGTCGATCCCCCAGGCGGAGACGTCCTGGCCGGTGAGCTGGATCTCCTTCGCTCCGCCTGCTGCGAGGGTCCTGACGGCATCGAGGACTGCATCGACGGACTCGCTTGCGATCGCCCCGCGTGCACGGCGCGTGATACAGTAGCTGCAGCTCCCGACGCAGCCCGTGGCTATCTGGACGATGCCGACCGCTCCGTCTGCCGGCGTCCCGGCACTGCCGTACCGTTCCCGTATGCTCTCCGGGAGGATGATCCGGGGACTGCAGGCCGACTCTATCGCATCCATCCGGGCGAGCGGCATGCATCCGGTGAGGTAGAGTTCCTTATCGGCAAAGACCCGCATCCGGCGGATCATATGCCGCTCCGTCGCGCCGATGACGATGCAGGTGTTGATGACGACGGCCTCGGCCTCATCCGCGCCGACACGGGTGCACCCCTGCCCCTCCAGGATCGCGATCAGTTTCTGCGTGTCCGCGTGGTTGTAGGTGCAGCCGTACGACTCGATATAGACCTTCTTCCCTATCAGGCGCTCCATGGTTCGTCCCGAAAATCTCTGATTTTGTCCGTCCTCCAGCAATTTGCACTTCCCTATCCGCCGGAAGGATCCGGGCGGTTATTTTGCCTTCCCCTGCCTGTTCGGGGCGGATACGACGCGCCGGGGATGGGGCGGCAGTTCGTGGAGCACAATGCTTAACCGCTGATATTACTATCTCTTTATTCGATGATTAACGTAGGGTTGCTCGGATGCGGCAACGTCGGCCATATTCTTGCACGACATGCGGAGAACTTCCGGATCGTTGCTGTCTTTGACATAATCCCGGACCGGGCGCAGGAGCTTGCGGCGCTCAGTCACGCGGAGCCCTATGCCGATTTTGATGAGTTCCTCCGCCAGGATACCGATATCATCGTCGAGGCGGCGTCGGTCGCCGCCGTCAGGCGGTACGGCGAGGCTATCCTCGGGGCAGGAAAAGACCTCGTCGTTTTGAGCGGCGGCGCCCTTGCGGACGACGAGTTCCGCACCCGGCTTATCGAGGCAGCACGGAGCGCCGGGCGGAAGATCCGCGTGCCGAGCGGTGCCGTTACAGGCCTCGACAACTTAAAGATCGGGCAGATCTCCCCCCTGCAGACACTCCTCCTCCGGACGACGAAGTCTCCCGGATCGCTTGGGATCTCGACCCCTGCGCGAATGGAGATCTTTAAGGGGATGGCACACGAGTGTATAAAGCAATACCCGAAGAATATCAACGTCGCGGTAGCGCTGGGCCTTGCTGCCGGGAGGGAGGCTGACGTCGAGCTTTATGTCGATCCCGATGTGGAGCGGAACGTCCATGAGATATTTGCAGAAGGGGAGTTCGGGGACATTTACATCCGGGTGCGGAACGTCCCGAGCCCCGAGAACCCCGCGACAAGTTACATGGCCGCCCTCTCGATCCTGACGCTGCTCAAGAACCTTGACAATCCTCTGGTGGTGGGGACATAGCAATGGAAAAGGAGCTTCTGGCACTTAAATCTGAGAAAAATGCCGTTATTCTGGCACATAATTATCAGCCGGCGGCAGTCAGGGCGGTCGCCGACGCCGTGGGCGACAGCCTCGAACTCGCCCTCCTCGCGCGCGACGTGACGGCCGATTGCATCGTCGTCTGCGGCGTCCTCTTCATGGCCGAGACGGCAAAGCTCGTGAACCCCGAGCGGAAGGTGCTTCTCCCGGCACGGGATGCGGGCTGCCCGCTCGCGGATCACCTCACTCCCGGGATGATCGAAAAGGCACGGGAAGAACACCCGGATGCCGCCGTCGCCGTCTACGTCAACAGCACCGCCGGGTGCAAAGCGCTCGCCGATATCACCTGCACATCCGCAAACGCCGTCCGGGTCGTCCGGTCGCTTGCAGAGGAGGAGGTGATCTTCGGCCCCGACGCAAACCTTGCCGCCTACGTGCAGCGGCAGGTGCCGGAGAAAAGAATAATTCCCACCCCTCCCGGCGGGCACTGCTACGTCCATACCGGTTTTACCCTCGCCGACGTCGAGGCTGCGAGAGCCCGGGGCTGCACCATAGTCTGCCACCCCGAGTGCCGCCCCGAGATCCAGGAACGTGCCGATATCATCGCCTCGACCGGGGGCATGGTCCGCGGAGGCGCCACCGCAGGCTGCTGGTCGGTCTTTACGGAGCGGGATATGGTATTGCGCCTCCGTTCCCTGTACCCGGATGGGACGTTCTGTGAGAAAGCGGACGCCGTCTGCGATGATATGAAGAAGATCACGCTGGCCGGACTCCTCCGCTCGCTTGAGCGGGAAGAGCACGAGGTTACGGTTCCGGATGAGGTCATGCATCCTGCCCGCCGCGCGATCGAGCGGATGCTGGCAGTGCCGGAGTGAGCCTGATGATCCCGATCGATCATCTCCTCGGGTTCATCGAGGAGGATGCCCCCTGGGGAGACGTGACGAGCGACGCCGTCATCCCCGACGTCGTCTGTAGGGCGGAGGTGCATGCAAAGGCAGCGGGGACGATCGCCGGCCTTGCGGAGGCACGTGCGCTCTTTGAGCATTACGGCGTGGCCGTGCGGCAGCGGATCGCCGACGGAAAGTCGGTCTCGCCGGGCGAGGCGCTTCTCGAGCTCGAGGGGTCGGCAAAGGCGATTCTGCTCGTGGAGCGGACGGCGCTCAATATCATCGGGCGAATGAGCGGGATAGCGACGAAGACCCGATCCTGTGTCGAGACGGTGCGGACGGTCTCTCCCCACGTCCGCGTTGCTGCAACGAGAAAGACCTGCCCGGGACTACGGGTTCTCGACAAAAAAGCGGTCGAGCTCGGGGGCGGCGACCCGCACCGTTTCACGCTCAGCGATATGGTTCTGATAAAAGACAACCACCTTGCCGTCGTTCCGCTTCCAGAGGCGATTCGAAAAGCCCGTGCGGGGAGCCTCTACCGGACGATCGAGGTGGAGGTCGAGTCTCCGGGAGATGCCGTCCTTGCCGCAGAGGCGGGTGCGGATATCGTGCTGCTCGACAATATGTCGCCGGCAGAGGTGCGCGGTGCGATCCTGGCCCTTGAAGAGGTGGGTCTTCGGCAGCAGATCATCGTCGAGGTCTCGGGCGGGGTCACCGGGGCGACCTTGGCGGCGTATGCGGGCACGGGTGCCGATGCCGTCAGTATGGGCGCTCTCACCCATTCGGTCGAGAACTTCGATGTGAGCCTTACGATTCTGAAGGGCGTGCAGTCGTTCCGCCTTGAGTAGCGGTCTACCTGACAGGTCCTGCCCGCTCCGGGGTCATATACCTGCTCAGTGTCTGCTGCCGCGCTCCGGCCTCCGCCAGCCGCTGCTCCTTCCGGGTGCGCCGGATTTTCTTTCTCCTCCGGGCAGCCTTCTTCTCTCCCTCCGGGGCATGCAGGGCGGGAGGTTCATTCTTTAACAGAAACTCCCGGACTTTTCGTGACTCAAGCCAGCCTTCGTCAAGCTGCCGGACCGTCTCGTTTATCTTTCGGACCTGCTGGCGGATCTGTTCGGACTGCTCGTCTTCCATCAGATCCGCCCACCCGAGGATCACCTGCAGCGGATGGCGGAGGTGGTCGCCGAGGATCGCAAACTGCTCGATGTTCTTCTCGATCTGATCGTAGGCGTGCTTCTTGACGACGACCTGATCCGTAACGTCGCGGCAGACCCCTTCATACCCGATCACGAGATCGTGCCCGGTTATCGGGGATGCATAGATCTCGACGACGGATCTGCTGCCGTCGGCGCGTACGAGTTCCGCCTGCAGCCATCCGCCCTCCGGTTCGCCCGCGAGTGTCGTCCAGAACCGTTCGAGCTCCCGGTCGAAGGGTGGAAGGAGAAACTCGCGAAGATTCCTCCCGATCACCTCACCGGCAGCATATCCGAAGACCTTCTCCACCGCGTGCGAGATGAAGGTGATCGTGCCTTCTCCATCGCAGATGAAGACGACATCGGCACTCGTATGAGCGATATGCCGGATTCGCTCTTCACCGGTGCAGGGTCTGCCGGAAGGCCGGCGTCGCGGCATCTGCTCGACTCCTCGCCAGCGGCCGTTCTGTTTTATCAGCATAAAATCGTGGCCGGCCGCGACGTCGACGATCCCGGAGATGCCGCACCGGCGAAGGGAGTATGTGCAGAGGGCGACTATCCTGCGGCTGTCGATGATCCTGTGGAGGGTGGCTCCGGCACGGCAGAATGCTTTCGCGTTCTCCGTCTCGGGCGAAGGCATAGTCCCAAGCAGGAATACTCCCGTATACCCCTGTTCCAGCGCCTGCTCCTCATCGGCGATCCACCTGTTCACGACCGACTCGGGATCGACGCGGCCGTCTGCTGAGAATACCTCGTCGCAGTCCCGCAACGTGATCCGGCCGGATGAGATCTGCTCATCGAGACCGGGAATTACTCTGCGAAGAGCCTTCTGTGCATCGCCGATGCCGAAGGGTGCCGACGTCAGACAGATGCAGGCAGCGTTTCTCTCGACGGCCGCCCTCACGAACGGGACGGCGAGCTCGGCAAGTTCCTGCCGGTTCCGGTAGAGCATGCCGATCTGCGTTCCCCAGGGAACGGTTACGAAGGCATCGTTCTCCGGGGTGCTGATTCTGTCTTTCGTCATAACGCCCATCCTGCCAGGTCCTTCTCCGGGTTCGGGAAGGCCGGCCGCCCGGCCTAATCGCCTTTTTTCCCAAACAGGGAGACCCGTGGGGGTGTAAGGAATACTAACTGTATTATACCTCACGTTTTATTTAATAAAAAGATTTCCTATGCTCGCATATAAATCTCCGCGTCTCCAATCCGGTGAAAGTGCTCTGGGAGACCCTGCGAACCGTGGTCTGCCGCCGGTACCCGGGGGCGGTGCCGGCTCCTGCATCCGGAGGCCCTGAATGGCGTCCTGCTACGGTAAGCCGCCTCAAAAACGATCCGGGCCTCGGGGGATGATCCGGGCAGCGCTCTTCTCCGGCGATGCCTGCCCGTCACCCTGCACACGTTCCTCTGCAGTACGTATCGCCGGCGTATCTGCTCTACCCAAAAAAGAGGTCTCTTATTCCGGACGGCTCACAGGAGCGCCGGCGACTCTGTCCGATCACCGTTCGGGTATCAGGGAGTGACGGGGACGTCCTCCAGCTCGAGTTCGTCGAGGAACGGCATGAGGCCTTTGACGTAGGGTGTGGTGCCGGCCTGTCCCTCCTGGAAGAGCTCCCCATAGGCGAGGATCTCGATAACGAGCGGGATGTCGCTTAGACGGTGGGCAAACTGGGGGTCGGACTCGTTTGCGAATTGCAGGAACCTATCCAGTCTGATGAACGGCCGCTCGAAGTCCGGGACATCAGAGTACTCTTCAATATCTTTCTCAAGGGTCGATTCGCGTGCCAGATCCTCCTCGAAGTAGAGGTAGATATCGATCTGCTGCTCCTCACGGATCGTATCAAGATCCCTGATATCGATCTCTGCTCCGGAGGTGACCCCCATCCTCTCGAGTTCCGGGGGGAACGATGCGCTCTCCTGCGTACCGGTTGGCTCAGCCATACTAGATCACAATGGCAGACGTACTACAAAAATGATCTGTCTTGTCTCCCGGTTCTGCTCTTCGCAGAAGACCCGTGCAGCACGGCGGCTGCGGAGGGGCAAAAGCCCTCCGGTACCGTCCTTCTCTTCCATCCCCGGCATGGTCTTTTGTTATCCACCTCTCCTGCAGCTGCCCGGGGCATCTCCCTATGGAAGGCTGTGGAGAGCGGGGGGTGCAAACGCTTATAGTTCTGCCGCCCCAGAAGTGGGGTGAGAGGGTCAGTAGATGGACGAGCCCGGTCGCCCGGAACCAGACAGGGATGTCGATGAGAGGAACCCGGAATCGGTGATCAGAATGTATCTCTCTATGCTCGAGTCCCGAAACCTCACCGACCGTTGGAGGGCTGCAGAAGCGCTCGGGGAGATTGGTGATGCCCGTGCCGTTCAGCCGCTCATTCGGGCGCTCCGAGACGATTACGCCGAAGTCCGCTGGAAAGCGGCCCTGTCGCTCGGGGTTGTCGACGGCCGGGTCGCCGTGGAGCCGTTGATCCGCACCCTGGGCGACGAGGATCCGTGGGTCCGGACGGGAGCGGCGCAGGCGCTTGGGGAGATCGGCGATCCGCGTGCGGTCGAACCGCTCATCGCCCTGCTCCGGGACGATAAACCGAGGGTGCGGATAGCCGCTGCGAGGGCGCTCGGCAGGATCGGGAACACACGCGCCCGTGATCCGCTCCTCCGACTCGAGAACGATCCCGACGCCGGGGTACGCGTAGCCGTCGTCCGGGCGCTCGGCGAGATCCCGACCGAACGGGAGATCCCCCTGGCCTGAGTAATCTCAGGCGGGTGGCTTTTGAGCCTCAGGGCTTTTAGGGGGCTCTCTTTTTTTGAAAAAGCCATGTAAAAAATGGTATGCGCTATCGCGCTCTTTATATCGGATAAGATAGCAATCACAGAAGTACCTATGGATCTCTTCATGAAATGCGCCATTGAAGAGGCGGAATGCGGCCGCAACGAGGGAGGTGTCCCTATCGGCTCGGTTCTCGTCAGAGAGGGCAGAATAATCGGTAAAGGGCGCAACAGGCGGGTGCAGCAGAATGATCCGGTTCTCCACGCCGAGATTGACTGTATCAGGAATGCAGGCAGAATCAGGAGCTACCGGGGCACGGCGCTCTACTCGACCCTGATGCCGTGCTACCTCTGCGCCGGTGCGGCCGTCCAGTTCGGTATCGGGAAAGTTGTTGCCGGTGAATCGGAGAACTTCGGTGGAGCACGTGCGTTTCTGGAGCAGCACGGCGTCGAGGTTATCGACCTCGACCTTGCGGTCTGCAAAGAGATGATGCGGACGTTCATCACCGAGCATCCGGAGATCTGGTACGAGGATATCGGGGAAGAGTAGTTGCCTGATCCGGGTGTGGGCACGATCCGGCTTGAGCCGACTGCCGCCCTTGTGATGCGGTGGGCCATGCCGCTCTATCGGGCCGGGATTGCCAGACGTTTCGTCGAATCGCTCGATCTTGCGGCTGGAAGAGACCTTTATGACCGTTGCAGCGCGGTCTGCGACTGGTACGGCGAGGTGATCCTGAACCGGAAACACTGCATCGGCTCGCTGATCCGCCGGCAGCTCGCGGCGATGGGGGAGGATGCCCGGATCGCCATCCTCGCGGCAGGCAGATCCCCGCTCGGACTCGAACTTGCAGCCGACGGCAGTCTCCCTGCTGTTTCGATAGTCGAGGTCGACATTGCCGGGATGGAGGAGAAGGCAGCCCTCTACAGGGCGATAGATCCGGTCTCCTCCCGGCGGATCCGGTGCCTGACCGGCGATATCACCGCACCCGGCCCGCGCGAACTGCTCGGGCACGAGCCCGCCCCGTCGATCGTCCTCCTTGAGGGTATCAGTTACTACCTCCCGGATCAGAACCTTGCGGAGATCCTCTCGGCATTCCGGTCGGCCGATCTGAGCAACCGATTTATCCTTGAGTATCTGCTGCCGTGCGATGCCGTCAGGCCGGAGCGGCGGAGCATTCCCCGGGAGATATTCCGGATCATCAGAGAGAGCGCCGGACTTGCCGCCATCCGGGTCTATGCCCCGGACGAGGTCGACCGGATTGTTGAAGCCTCCGGCGGGGCGGTCGACGTCCACTACCGCATGAACTGCATGGAACTGTTGCGGACGGGAGAAAACCGCTACTTTCCCGGAGAGGCTGACGGGTGGATCGCCTGCTGCACGGGACGAATCTGATCTGCTTATCACTGCGAAGCGACCACAGGTGATATACACCTATCAGGAGATGCTGCTCTTGACCTCTTCCACGCTCTTTCGCTCCGGCATTCTCGCGATCGCTCTGATCTTTACGGTCTTTACGATGGGTTACCTGCTCGGGAGCCTCCCGGCCGGCTCCGCGCCGGTGGACGGGCGCGACGTACTCTATCAGGTCTCGACGATCGACGCTCTGCTGCAGGGCGTGTACGACGGGACGGCGTCGATCGAGACCCTCGCCCGGCACGGCGACTTCGGCCTCGGCTGCTTCGATGCGCTCGACGGGGAGATGCTCGCCCTCGACGGCGTCTACTACCAGCTGCCCGTCGACGGCCGCGTCCGTGTACCTCCACCGGATGCGACGGTTCCGTTCGCCGCCGTGACCTTCTTCGATCCGGACATGATCGTTCCCCTGCGGAGTGGCATGAACCTGACCGGACTTGAGGCGGCGGTCGATGCGGCCATCCCTTCAAAGAACTACTTCTCTGCGGTTCGGGTAGACGGCACCTTCGCCTCCGTGACGGTGAGGAGCGTTCCACGGCAGGAGAAGCCCTACCCGCCGCTTACCGAAGTGGTGGCAGAGGAGCCGGTTATCTTCATCCTCGAGAACGTCAGCGGCACTGCCGTCGGCTTCCGTTCGCCTGCGTTTACCGCCGGGGTGAACGTTCCGGGCTACCACCTTCACTTCATCACCGACGATCGCACGGCAGGCGGCCACATCCTCGATCTTCGTATCGAAGAAGGGACGGCCGCGGTCGATAGCACCGCGGCGTTCTTTCTCGAGCTTCCCTCCGGAGAGGATTTCGCCGGGGCGGACCTCACCCTCGATCAGCAGGAAGCCCTCAAAAAAGTAGAGCGGTAAGGTTAGCGGACGATGAGAACCGGGGGTTTCATCTCTCCGGCAACCTCTTCGAAGAGGGTACTGATCCGGTGCTTCCCGCTCCGGCCGTACGCACCCATGACGACCAGCGAGTACTCGCCGGAGTTTGCCTCCTGGATCACCTCGTCGCGGGTAATGCCCTCGACGATCTTCGACGAGCACCTGATCCGTTCCCTGTTGTAGTGATACAGGATCGCTGCGAGTTCGTCCTGGATATTCTTCTTCATGTCCCGCCAGATCTGGACTTCGTAGTCCTTCACCCGGTCGCAGATGCCGCTCTGCGCACAGAAGTTAAAGGCCATCGCTTTGGCCTCCCTGATATCGAGTACCGAGAAGAAGACCACTTCCGCTCCTTTTCGCTTCGCAATCGTGATTGCGTGCAACGCTGCTTTCTGGCTCCATTTGGAGCCGTCGAGGAGAACGAGATACTTCATATGTTACACCACGTACATCATCCAGAGTATTCCAAGACCCACCGCCACCGTGACCACGAGTACGAGCATCCCGAGTTTCAGGAAGTCGATAAAGGTGATGGCGACTCCTTCGCGCTCGGCGATACCGAGCACGACCACATTTGCGGAGGCTGCGATCGCCGAGCCGTTGCCGCCGAGACAGGCGCCGAGGGAGAGCGCCCACCAGAGCGGGTAGACATCCATCGTTCCGCTCATATCGTGAATGAGCGGTATCATCGCTGCCGTCAGGGGGATATTGTCCACCACGGCCGATGCAAACGCAGCGAACCAGGTGATAATGATCATCGCTTCGCCGGTCGAGTGGACGTTGCTGATCATGAACGCCGCTATCTCGGCGATCACGCCCGTCTCCACGAGTGCCCCGACGATGATAAAGAGCCCGCCGAAGAAGAAGAGCGCCGGCCACTCGACCTTCTCGAAGATCATCTCCGGAGCCTCACGGCTCCAGAAGAGGATGAGCGCAGCTCCGATGAGGGCGACCTCGGCAGGCTCGAGCGTCATCGCGGGATCGACGAACGGCAGGAACGTGTGCAGGATACTGCCGATGTCGTTGTGGACGAAGAAGAGGAAGACCACGAAGAGGATGACGATCACCGATTTGTTAAAGAGTGCCTTATCCCGGATTGCCGCCCGCTCGTCGAGGCTGCCCAGTGTCCGCACAAGGGTATCCCGCTCCTCCGGCGTGACTTTCATACCCCTGCCGTAGAGGAGGTACATCATCCCGATGAGTATGACCATGTCGACGAGGGCGATAGGGCCCATATTGAAGAGGAACTCGTTGAAGGAGAGTCCCGCCGAGGATGCGATCATGATATTCGGCGGGTCGCCGATGAGCGTCGCCGCCCCGCCGATGTTCGAGGCGAATATCTCGGCGACCAGGAACGGGATCGGGTTGAGTTTCATCAGGTTCGCGACGTAGAGGAGCATCGGGGTGAGGAGCAGCACGGTCGTGACGTTATCGAGGAACGCGCTCACTACTGCCGTTACCGCCATGAAGAGGACGAGGATCAGGATCGGACTTCCCCGTGCGAGTTTCGTCGTCCGGATCGCGATATACTCGAATAACCCGCTGTTCCGTGCGGTGTTCACGATGATCATCATCCCCAGAAGGAGGAAGATGGTGCCGAGATCGAGGTGTTCGAGAAGCGAGTCCCACGGGACGATCCCGAGGAAGACGACAACGGCCGCTCCGGCCATGGCCGCGACCGCCCGGTGGATCCGCTCGTCCACGATCAGGACGTAGGTGAGCAGAAATACGACTATTGCCAGCAGCGCGACGCCGTCCATGACTCCACCTAGTAGATGATCGCGGGATTCTTGACCCGCTGGCAGATCCTGAGGGCGAGCGGGCTTAAGGATGCGGTCGGCGATTCCCCGTCCCCGTAATGCTTCGAGATCGCGAGCATATCAAAGTCGGTCGCCATCCGTATCACGTCGTCGCCTTTCTGGCCGATGAAGAGCCGGGTCTGCGTCGCGATCCCATGCTTCTCGAGCTGGCGGGATACCTTTGCAAGGGTCTCTTCGCCGTGCGCCTCTTTCTTCTTCCGAAAGTCCTCGACCGTCTCATGATCGAGCGTCTGCTCCAGGATCGAGTAGACCCGGACGTCCGTTATATATGCAAGCGAAACCCTGGCGTCGTAGGCGGAGAGAACTTCGATGAGATCGTCCGGGAGTTCTCCGGTGAAGACGTCGAGGGGCAGCAGGATGGCATGCACCTCGGGGACGACCATATCCTCCTCGGTCAGCAGGAACTCGCCGTACTCCTTCAGGACGGTCTCGTAGCGCTTCCCGACGATATCCTTGAACTTTCGTTGAATTAAGGATGAGTAATATCCCATTGTAATGCTCTCCTAGAGTATCTGAATGGTGGGAGTTAATATTTTGGTCTCCTCCGTACCTGAAAATTTTTCCGCCTTTCCGGATTTCAACCCTTCGGAAGGGTTTCTCGGCAGAGCTGTCACTCCGGCCGGACCCCGAGCGCCTGGCGGCAGGCGGTGCAGAACTGCTTCTTCTTCCGGTCAAGCTCGTCGAGGGTCGCCGGCCGGAACATAATGCACTCCCGGTCGGTGCAGTGGTCGAGCCCGAGGAGATGCCCGATCTCGTGAGCTCCTTCTTTTGCCGTCCGGTCGATGAGGTCGTCGTCGTTTGCTGCGCGGTTATAGTAGGTATTATCGAGGCGTGCGGTGGAGACGACGGCGGCACCCGCTGCTTTCCGTGCGAGGCCGAAGACGAAGTCGCAGTTCTGCACGAAGAGATCGCGGCTCGTAACGAGGAGCAGAGGGTCCGCTATGCCGTATCGCCGGATAAACGTATTCTGGAGGCGATCCAGGATCTTCGCAGCATCGTACTGATCGCGGTTCCGGTCATATCCGTCCGCCAGGAGCGGGTACTCGATGATCTCGACCTCCCGGCAGAGAAGCATCGAGATGAGGCGGGAGACGGGAACCTCGAGACCCGGAGGTGCCTGCTGATCCCAAAGAATTTTGATGCCCATTGCCTAATCTCTGGGTAATGAGTGGGCATAAACGTATTGAGCAGAGTATCGGAGAGTTTATCGCTGCCCGGTACCGCGATGCCGTCGAGATAGGGATCGGCAACAACCCGGGTGCCGCACGGGTGGTCGCTGCCGGAGGAGCCCTCCGGCGCTGCACCGACATCCGCCATGGGATCTCGCACGAAGGACTCTCCGTTACCGTCGACGACATCTTCGAACCTGATCTCGCGCTCTATGCGGGGGCGGATCTGCTCTACGCCATCAGACCCGGCATCGAGATGATACCGTCCATGATAGCGCTCGCCCGGCGTGTCGATGCCGATCTCCTGGTGTACCACCTCGGCTTTGAGATATACGAAAACGGGGGGGAGATCGTCGACCCCGGAACCGTCCTCCGGCGCTACCACCGCCGGAGCGATCAGAAAAGTGTCGACTGACCTGCCGCCCGCTCCGAACGCTTTTCGGCGTCAGGGTTCTCCGGCGGGTCGGGATCAGCCTTCTTCTCTGTCTTCTTCCGTTTTGATGCCTTTTCAGCCTCTTTTTCGGCTGCTTTTGCCTCTTTTGCGACCTCGCGTATGATCCGTGCGGCAGCGGTCTTGTCCTGGAGGAAGAGGTTCAGTTCGTCGGCGTCGAGCTGGAGTTCCCGGACGTAGCGGGCAGGATCCTGCTCGACGAGCAGGGTGATCGGCGTGAAGAACTCGTCGGCAAGCGTGCTCTCCGGGATATGCGCTTCGGCTGCGAGTTTTCGGATCAGGCCTGCCCGGATAGCCTTCTGCCGCCGCGACCTGCTCATCTTGCCCCAGCGTTCAGGCGGGGAGATCTTTCCGTGGATCCCGTGCCCTCCGGCCGCATCGGCCACCCCGATCAGCATCATGGCGGTCGCGTACCGCCAGAGCGTATAGTACTGGCGTCGGTACGTCAGTCCGACATACTCGTCGGCACGTGCGATAGCGTCGTAGCCGCGTGCCCGGGACGCGAAGTCGGGCATATGCTGGAGGTTGCCTTCGATCCACTGCAGGGCGGCGTCGGGGGTATCCTCCACCTCGTAGGATACCTTCATGAGCGCCTCGTCGCTTCTGCCCTTGAAGACGGCGGCGACGAGATCGAAGATGGTGGAGCGCTCGTCCTTCTGCGCGGTGTGAATGTCGGCAACGGAGACTTCGCTCTGGCCGATCCCGGCAGCAAAGAGCATGTTCACTGCCGCCCGCATATCCCCGCCGGCACGTCCGGCGATCTCGGCGAGCGCCTCCTCTCCGCAGGAGAGCCCCTCCCCGCTGCAGATCTGCCGGAGCCGGGGGACGATTGAGCGTGCCTGAAGCGACCGGAACTGCACCGGTTCGGTGACCGCCTTGAGCTCTTTTGCAAGACCGTAGTAGTCGTTTGCGATCAGGATGATCGGCTGACGGGAGCGGGCGATGATATCGACGATCGCCCGTGCGCCGCCGCGGTCGGCGTGGGCGTGGAGATTGTCCGCCTCGTCGAGGATGATGACCTTCCGCTCAGCGCCCGTAAGGCTCATCGTCGTGCTGCTGCTGCCCGCGATCTTCTCGATGATCGGCTTTGTACGCTGATCGGAGGCGTTCAGTTCGACGACCTCCCAGTTCATATCGTTCGCAAGAGCATATGCGCTCGAGGTCTTCCCGATCCCGGGTCTGCCGTACAGGACGAGGGGTTTGCTCTGCGGTGTCCAGGCTTTTGCCCATTCGTACATCTGCCGGACTGCGGAGGTGTTTCCCACGATATCCTGCAGGTGTCGGGGCCTGTACTTCTCCGCCCAATCCATGTACACATATCCACCGCCCAGACGAAAAAACAATTGCCACCGCCTGAATATGCTCGATCCGGGGAGCGGCGGAGGTGCCGGATCCGCGGAGTTCCTGCGGCGGAGCCATGGTGGTAATCCCTCGTTTCGGAACGGATTTGCCTATCTGTCGGCGCCGTTCATATGATAATCAAATACATTATCTCTGATGAGGCAGAATACCATAAAGAAGATTGGAGTGTTGGTGTTCTCGTGGTAAGGGATTGCTCCACTGATACGGTAGCCAAAGCCGTCAGGGAATATGAAGGCGTAACAAGAAAGCACGATATCGGGGGAATGATCAAGGCACTCCGGATTGAAGCTCCCGACGTTATCGCTTCCTTCGGCGAAGATGCAGCCGTTATCAGGCACAACACCGATGATGCGCTGCTGCTTGCAGCTGATGGAATCTGGAGCCGGCTCATGGAAGCCGACCCGTTCTGGGCCGGGTATTGTGCGGTGCTGGTGAACGTTCACGATATCGCGGCAATGGGTGCGAAACCCGTTGCCATGGTGGATATCCTCTCCGTTACGAGCGAACGGATCCGCACCGAGGTGACGCGGGGCATGGTGACCGCATCCGCTCAGTTCGGCGTGCCGATCGTCGGCGGGCACCTGCACCCCGACACCCCGTACAGCGTCGTCGACGTGGCCATCCTCGGCACCGCCCGGATGGATCAGCTCATCTTCTCCCACACGGCGGAGGAGGGGGATGCGGTCATCGCTGCCATCGATCTCGACGGACGGATTCACCCGTCCTGCTGCCTGAACTGGGACTCGGTGACGATGAAGTCATCCGCGGAGGTTCGGGCGCAGATCGAGCTGATGCAGCACCTCGGTGCCGAACGGCTGGTGACCGCCGGCAAGGACATCAGCAATCCCGGCATCATCGGCACGCTCGGCATGCTGCTCGAGGTGAGCGGCAAGGGTGCGGTCGTCGATCTCGAGGCGATCCCAAGGCCCGATCTTGCGGCTCTCGGGATCCCCTTCGAGCAGTGGGTGCGGATGTATCCGGGCATGGGGTTCATCCTCACCGTCCGGGACGAGCATGTCGCCGAGGTCTGCCGGCGTTTTTCCTCCGTTGGTATGGCGGCCGCATCGATCGGCCGGGTCGACGCCAGCCGGAACCTCACCGTCACCTACCACGGCGAGAAGACGGAGGTCTTCGATCTCGACCGCGACGGTATCATGCGCATCTTCGCCGATGAGGATGTATGCCGGTAACGGTCGGTATCGGGGCTCTGACAGATCCGGCGAAGGTTCGTGAGAGTATACGGGGAGCCCCTGCCGGGGTTCGGATGGTCTGCTTCGGCCCGCCGGGTCTGCAGGCAGTGCTCGGGGATGTCTGCACGGTGATAGAGAGCGCCGATCCGGGCAGTGCTCTCGTGTCGGCGCTGGCAGCAGGAGAGATCGATGCGGCAGTCCGCGGCACGCTTCCTGCATCGTCAACCCTCGGAGCCCTGAAGAAAGCCTGCGGGGTGGACAGCCTCGTTCGGATAGCACTCCTCGAGACCGCCGACGGCCGTCTCTTCTTTCTCGCACCGGTCGGGGTCGACGAGGGGTGGACGGTCGCCCAGAAGATCGACCTCGTCGAGCGTGGGCGAAATCTTGCCCGGAGGTTCGGCCTTCCGGACTCTGTGGCGGTGCTCTCCGGCGGCAGGTACGGCGATATCGGCCGTCACCCCGCCGTCGACCGGAGCCTTGCCGACGCCGAGCTCGTCGCCCGCCTCGCCGGTGCCGAGCATACCGAGATCCTGATCGAGGATGCCGTTCGCCGCTTCGGCGTTATAGTAGCACCCGACGGCATCTCCGGGAACCTGATCTTCCGTACCCTGACGTTTCTCGGAGCAGGCATCGGCCATGGAGCACCGGTGGTAAATACCGATAAAATATTCGTCGATACCTCGCGCGCCTCACCAAATTATACGAAAGCAATTCTACTCGCAGAATCGCTGGCAAAATAAAAATCGGGCTTAATTTGGCCAAGCATTTGGAAACTGCTCATAATTCTTGGGATTTGGAATCGCAATAATTCTGTGACCCGGGTTTGAATGCGGTCGTCAAATGTCTCGCCGATGCCGAAGAGGAGCGCAAAAAATCGAAATAATCCCGAAATATTTAAATATTAACTGATATACTTCTTTTAGAGGTGGAATTGATTATGGCAGATCTACCCATTGCTGCGGTTGTACGTATCGCAAAGAAGAATGGCGCTGAGAGAGTCGGCAGCGATGCCGCTGCTGCACTCGTTACGAAGGCAGAGGCATACATCGCCGAGCTGACCAAGGAAGCCAACAGGCTCGCTCAGCACGCGGGACGCAAGACGATCAAGGCAGAAGATGTCGACCTCGCAGTTAAGTCTGCGTAAGTCCGGCATCATCTCTCTTATTACCCTGATTTTTGTATTGTTCGCACGGCCTCGAGCGGGTATCCTGCCCGATGGCTTTTCGGCCCGGCTCTGTTCATTGCAGATCTCGCAGTCTTCCGGCTCTTCTGTTCCGCTCCCCGGTGACGCTGGCGGTGCAACAACCGTAAAAAGAGGTGATATGGTGCTGCGCTGTCTGCTGCCTCATCGGAGCTGCAACATGGGGAGACGCCGATTCACGACACGCTCAAAGCGTCCCTTTCGTACTTGGAATCTCGGTGCTTGCCGGGTCGATGGCCACAGCGGCTCGTAGAGCCCTTCCGAACGCCTTGAAGACAGCTTCGCACATGTGATGGTCGTTTCGCCCGTAAAACGACACGTGAGCGGTGATACCGGCGTTGGTGCAGAGGCTGTAGAAGAAGTGCTCGACGAGGTCTCCCGGAATGTTCCCCGGGCCTGCGGGAGAGAATGTGCCTGTAAAGACGAGGTAGCCCCGTCCCCCGATATCGATCGCCACCCGGGCGAGCGCCTCGTCCATCGGAACGGCGGCATCCGCGAATCTCGTGATCCCCCGCCCGTCGCCGACGGCTTCTGCGAGCGCACTCCCAAGAACGATGCCGATATCCTCCATGGTGTGGTGAGCATCGACGGCGAGGTCGCCGACGGCTTTGATCTCGAGGTCAAGCCTGCCGTGTTTCCCGAGGGCTCCGAGCATATGATCGAGGAATGCGATCCCGGTATCGACGGTGCAGGCTCCGCTGCCGTCGAGATCGATCGAGACGGCGATATCCGTCTCGCGTGTTCTGCGGTGGATCTCACTACGGCGCATGTGCTGCCTCCAGTGCATCCGGGAGCGTGATCTTACCTGCATAGAGAGCGGATCCGAGGACGGCACCGGAGACTCCGGCGTCCCGGAGCGCCCGGACGTCGGCAGCGGACGAGACGCCTCCCGAGGCCACAACGGGGAGGTCTGTTGCCTCAATAAGTCTCTTCACCGGTTCGAGAGCGATCCCCTGCTGCAGCCCCTCGACATCGACGTTGGTGAAGAGGAGCGACCCGGCACCGAGCGTCTCGAAGGTCTTTGCCCAGGTGAGGTAGTCGCCGGCGGCTTCTTCCCAGCCTTCGATGACCACCTGCCCTCCCCGGGCGTCGACCCCGGCCATCACACGGTCGCTGCCGAACTCGTCGGCGATAGTGCGGACAGCTCCCGGACTCCTGACGGCAAGCGTTCCGAGGATCACCCGTGCAACGCCGATCGCGAGCCACCCGGCGGCATCCTCGACGCTCCGGATACCCCCGCCGAGCTCGACGGTGACCTCCGTCTCCCGGATGAGCTCCCGGATCAGGTCGGCGTTTCTGGTCGCCGTTCCGAATGCCCCGTCGAGGTTGATGACGTGAAGAGCATCGGCGCCCTCATCGAGCCACTTCTGCGCCCAGGCGGCAGGATCGCCGTAGACCGTCGCCTGCTCCCGCTTCCCCTGCACGAGCTGGACGCACCGCCCGTCCAGGATATCGACTGCCGGATAGATCTCCATAGGTATCAGCGTATCATCCGGTCTATCGGCATAACTAATATGTCTTTTGCGCCCGCCCGTTTTAACTGGTTGATGAGCTGATAGACCCGCTCTTCACGGACGACGGCGTGAACGGCGACGACATTGTCGCTCGATGCGACGTCCATCACGGTCGGGCCGCCGAGGCCCGGGAGGACGTTCTTGACATCCTCGACGGCGCTCCGGTGAACGTTCATCATCAGGTAGCACTGCCCCTTCGCCCGGATCACGCTCTCGAGGGCGAGAACCAGCTCGTCGATCTTCTCGCGCTTCTCCTGCATTGAGTTCTTGTTCGCGATGAGAATCGTGCTGCTCGCGAGGATCTCGTCGATGACGCGAAGATGGTTTGTCTTAAGCGTCGTGCCCGAGCTCGAGAGGTCGACGATGGCGTCGGCGATACCGAGGTGCGGCGTCGCCTCGCATGCCCCGCCGACGGTGACGATGGAGACTTTGATGCCGTGCTGCTCAAAAAAGCTCTTCGTAATCCCGGGAAACTCCGTCGCGACTCTGGCACCGGCGAGATCGCCGACGCTTCCCACCGCCGACTCCTCCGGCACCGCGACGACGAGCGTCGCCCGCCCCATTTGGAGGTCGAGCAGTTCGGCGACGTCGGCATTCCGCTCCATCACCATATCCTTCCCGGTGATCCCGATGTCGGCGACGCCGTTTGCGACATACTCGGGGATATCGATCGGGCGGGCGAAGAGGATCTCCACGTGGGGATCGTGTGTTCTGGTGATGAGCCTTCGTTCGCCCCCATCCAGCATATGCAGGCCGCTCTTCTCGATCAGCTCGTTGATTGGCTGGGCAATCCTGCCTTTATTCGGCATGGCGAGGCGGATGGTATACTCATCCCGCCCTTCTTTCGTGTATGTCGTCGGGGTCATAGGCTATTCCGAAAGAATAGTAGCCGTTAGAAGGTCTTGAGTTCTCCCCTGATGACCTTCTCGGTGATGGTGGTGACGTTCGCGAGCCACCCGTCGATGATAGCCTCGACCTCGGGGGCGACGGCCTGCATGCTCGTTCCCGGTTTTGTGATCACCTGGGCGCTTGCAACATGCGGTTGATCGATGGGGTGGCCGATCTGCGAGAGCAGGCGGACGTACATCTCTTCGATACCGTCGACCTTGGTCACGCAGTCCTGCGCTATCTGGGTCGCGAGGAGGTTATAGATCTTGCCGATGTGGTTGATGGGGTTCTTCCCGCTCGTCGCCTCCATGCTCATCGGGCGGTTCGGGGTGATCAGGCCGTTGCACCGGTTGCCCCGGCCGACCGATCCGTCGTCGCCCATCTCGGCGGAGGAACCGGAGACGGTGAGGAAGATGCTCTCGTTTGCGATGTCGTCTGCGGTGTTCACGTCGACGCGGACGGTCCGTTTCGTGAATCCCTGCGCGACGGACTCGACCTGCTCCTTGATGAGCTGTTTCATATCGAGGTAGTCGTTCAGGCTTGCACAGTAGCGGTCGACGAACGCGATGGCGAGGGTGATGGTGATCGCATCACCGTCGCGGAGGCACATGATCTTGCAGTCCTGGCCGATGACCGGATACCGGGGACGGAGCTGCTCGTCGATGAAGGCGGCGACGCCCCGAACGACGCTCTCCGCCTCGGAGAAGGGTGCATGCCCGACGCCGAACGAGGTGTCGTTCGCCCGCGGGATGGTGACGCAGGTCCGGAAGACGTCCCGGAGGTCGGTCGAGCCCATGCCCATGCGGGAGTCGACGGTGATATCGCGCTCCATATCGAGGGTCGGCAGGATCGTCCGGATGTAGTTTCGGGCGGCATTGATGGCGATGGTGTCTGCGGGGATGTTCGCACCGTCGAAGGTCTTCGTCGCCCTCCCGTTCAGCAGAACGTAGATCGGTTTTGTGATTACACCGCCGCCGAACCTCGGGAGCGATTCTCCCGCGACGATCTCACCCTGGTCGGTGTTGTGGTGCAGGACGGTGCCACATTCCTCGAAGTAGGCTGCGCTGAGAGCGCGGCTGATCGACTCGGCGATACCGTCGGCAAGGCTGTCCGGGTGGCCGAGACATTTGCGCTCCACAAGCTCAATCCGCTGCTGTTCGATCGGGGTCTGCTCGAGTCCCTCTACACTGATATTCCTCTTCATCGAATCCACCGTAGTTCTAAACTATACTATACCAGATGACTACAATTCATATAACCGTTTCTAACTTTTAATCCGGAGATCCGAGCGGATAGCTATCTTGCAGATGCCGTTCCGAAATACCCGCACCATACCGCCGCTCTCCGAGATCGTTATGCCGACGACGGGTATCTCGCTGGTGACGAATGCAGTCGCCCGGTGCCTCCCGCCGAGCCCTCCCGGGAGCGTCACCGTCCTCCCCGTGACGTCGAGGTACCGGCCCGCCGCCCGGATATCTCCGGTCGTATCGATGACGAAGACCCCGTCGAGCTGGGCGAACTCCTTGACGCTCTCCCAGTTATCCCGGTCTTTGACGTCCCGGAGAGAGGGGGGCTGACCCTGGTACGGATTCAGGATGGCCTGGTGCGAGTGCTTGAAGATCTCCTCGGGGTCCCCGATGATGAACGCCGTGCCGATGGCACGCCCTTCACGCCCCTCGATGGCGATCTCCATGGCGAGGGTCAGGACGGCATGCAGGACGTCTCTTGGGACGATATCGGAGAAGTCCCTGAGGTTGATGAAGTTCTTCCCCTCCTCGATGTCGTAGAGGATGATGGCGTAGGGGAAGACCCCCACGACGAGTCCGCTCTCGAACCGTCGCGAGAGGTAGATCTGGACGGTGGCGTCGAGCATGTGCCGCTCGCTCACCTCGAGGATATCGTGCATGGTGAGGTCTTTGAGGACGTCGAGCTGGAGCTCCTGCACCCAGATGACGGGAACCTCCGATGCGAACTCCCTCGGTTCGGTGAACGAGACGATCGCCTTGGCGTTCACCGATGCCGCCACCTGCCGGGCAGCCTCGAGCATCGTCTCATCGTTCATAGGAGGTCACGGATCAGTCCCGGGATCTCCGATGGGCGGGATGCTACCGGGACGCCGAGCGCGCAGAGCCGCTGCACCTTCGACCGGGCGTCGCCCTCGCCTCCTTCGATGATGGCGCCGGCATGCCCCATCCGCTTCTCGGGGGGAGCGCTCACCCCGGCGATGTAGGTGACGACGGGAAGTTCGGCCGACCGGACGCCCTCTTCCTCGAGGTTGCCGCCGACCTCGCCGATGACGACGACGGCCTCTGTCTCCGGGTCGTCGGCGAAGCGTTCGAGTACGTCCACGAACGTCTGCCCGATGACCGGATCGCCGCCGATCCCGACGATCGTGCTCTGCCCGATCCCTGCACGGGTCAGCTCGTCGACGACCTCGTAGGTGAGCGTCCCGCTCCGGGAGACGACGCCGACAGAGCCGCGTGTGGCGAGGTGGGCGGGCATAATCCCGAGCTTGCACTCGCCGGGCGAGAGGAGGCCGGGGCAGTTTGGCCCGATCACCGCGCAGTCATGGAGTTTTGCGTAGGAGATGGCCTTCATCGCATCGTGCACCGGGATATGCTCGGTGATTGCGACGACGAGTTCGAGACCTGCATGGGCGGCCTCCATGATGGAGTCGCCGGCGGCACCGCCCGGGACGAAGACGACACTCGCGGTCGCGTCGTGCTCGCGGAGAGCCTCCCTGACCGTATTGTAGACCGGGACGCCGTGAACCTCGCGCCCGCCCTTGCCCGGAGCGACCCCGGCGACGACCCCGCGCCCGCCGACCGAGCGTGCGTAGGCGTTCATCAGGTCGGTATGGAACGCACCCTGTTTGCCGGTGGCGTTCTGGACGATGACGCCGAGATCTTTATCGCCGTAGATCATGACGACACCTCCACGGCCGCCTTGACGGCGGCGTCCATGCTCTCGAGCATGCGGTAGCCGTGCTCCGCGAGGAGGTGCTTTCCTTCCTCCTCGTTCGTCCCGGCCATCCGGACGATCACCGTCGGGGCGACCCCGGCGGCGATGATCCCCTTCGCCACCTCGTCGCAGCGGGTGATCCCGCCGAGGAGATTGACGACGATCACCTTGACGGACGGCATACCGGCGACGAGCTGCACTGCGTGGCGCACCCGTTCCTGGTCCGCCCCGCCGCCGACGTCGAGGAAGTTGGCGGCACTGCCCTGGTAGTACTCGATGAGGTCGAGCGTGGACATCGTGAGGCCCGCCCCGTTGCCGATGACTCCGATACTCCCCTCGAGCTCCACGTACGAGAACCCGTGCCGCTCCGCCTCCTGCTCCCGTGCGGAGAGGTCGCGGTTGACGGTGATACCCTGGCGTGCGAGGGCATTGTCGTCGATGATCAGCTTCGCGTCCGCCGCATAGACGCCCTTTTCGGTGGTGACGAGCGGATTGATCTCGGCGAGCATCGCATCCTTCTCCATAAACACGCGGTAAAGCCGGTTGATCACCGGTGCGAGTTCCTTCGGCGCACCGCCCAGGAGCTCCCGCATCAGGAAGGGCGGGACCTCGCGGAGGAGCGGCGGCAGGGTGACCTTCCGGACAGCGCTCTCGTCTTCCCGTGCGGCGTTCTCGATCTCAACCCCGCCGGCATCGGCGAAGAGGATCACCGGCCCCTTTGTGGACCGGTCGATGGCGATCGAGAGGTAGTACTCGTGGGTGATGGGGAGGCGTTCTTCAACGAGGATCTCGCGAACCGGGAGTCCCTTAATCGTCCGGGCGAAGAGGTCGCGAGCCGTATCGGCTGCTTCTGCATCGTTCACCTTCAGGATCCCGCCGGCTTTTCCGCGTCCTCCGACGTCTACCTGGGCTTTCAGCACCACGATATCTCCGAGCGCCGCAAGGTGGGGGAGCACCTCGTCCGGCGTCCTGATCAGCACACTCTTCGGAACCGGTATCCCGTACTCCGAGAATACCGCTTTTGCCTCGTACTCCAGCAGTTTCATAGTTTACACGCCTCCTCGCCGAGTTCGAATCCTCGTTTGAGAGCTTTTAGATTGAGTTCTTCCGTGCCCTTCGGCACGCTGTCGAGCACCGCTTTCTCGATAGCTTCCCTGCTCACGACGCCGGTGCCCGCCACGAGAGCGCCGATCATGATGATGTTCGCGACGATCTCGCGTTTGAATGTCGATTTTGCCTCTGCGGTCGCCGGTATCTCACAGCTCCGGCATCCCGGGCGCGAGTGGACGAGGCCGGAATCGACGAGCATGACGGCATCCTTACGGGCATGGACACCGTACTTCTCGAACCCCTGCTGCGACATGATGACGAATATGTCGGGCTCCGTCACCTCGGGGAAGAGGATCGGGTCGTCGTCGATGACGACCTGCCCCATCGACGCGCCGCCACGGGCTTCAGGGCCGTAGACCTGCGTCTGGACGGCGTATTTCTCGTCGTAGAGCGCCGCCGCCCGCCCGAGGATGACGACCGAGAGGATGATCCCCTGCCCGCCGAAACCGGAGAACCGGATCTCGCGTCTCATCGCCGCACCCCCATCGCGGGCCTGCTGCGCCGGACGAGTTCGCCGACCGTGAACATACCCTCGGGGATAGCTCGCCCCTCTGCTTCGAGCCTTCTCTTCTTCTCGACGAGGAGCGCGTGCGACCGCATATGCTCGACCATCTCCGAGACCTTCCTCTGCTTGTTCCGCCGCCCGTAGTTCGTCGGGCACTGCGTCACCACCTCGATGAACGAGAGGCCCGGCGTCTGCAGACCGGCGGTGATCGCCCGCGTGAGTTCCTTGACGTGATATGCCGTCCACCGGGCGACGTAGTTTGCGCCGGCGGCGACGGCGAGTTCGGCAAGGTCGAAGGTCGGTTCGGCGGAGCCGTAGGGGGTCGTCGTCGACTGCGCTCCCATCGGGGTGGTGGGGCTTCCCTGCCCGCCGGTCATCCCGTAGATCTGGTTGTTCATGCAGACGACCGTCATATCGACGTTCCTCCGGCAGGCGTGGATGAAGTGGTTGCCGCCGATGGCGGCAAGGTCGCCGTCGCCGGTGAAGACGACCACGTTCAGGTCGGGTTTTGCCATCTTCACGCCGGTGGCGAACGCGAGCGCCCGGCCGTGCGTGGTGTGGAGCGAATCGGTCTCGATGTAGCCCGGTGCCCGGGAGGAGCAGCCGATCCCGGAGACGAAGACGGTGTCGTCCTGCTTCCATCCCATCCCGGTGACGGCGGCGAGGGTGCAGTTGATAACCGTGCCGTTCCCGCACCCCGTGCAGTAGATGTGGGGGAGCCGATCGGTTCTGAACCAGTCTTCGACGTTCATCGCACCGCCTCCAGGGCTGCCGCGAGTTCGGCAGGGGTGTGGAGCTCGCCGCCGATCTTCGGGAGCATGACGACCTTCTGGTCGACGTGCCGCTCGACTTCCCGGGCAATCTGTCCCATATTCAGTTCCGGCATCAGGAAGACCTTCGCGTCTGCAAACTCTTTGAGGGCGAACTCGGGGAACGGCCAGACCACTTTCAGGCGGAGGTGCCCGATATTCTCGTCCGGCAGATCGTGCATGAGCTGCTGCACCGTCCGTGACGGCGGACCGTAGGTGACGAAGACGAACTCCGCGTCCGGGTTCGTCACCTCGTAGTCCGCCATCTCGCGGCGTGCCGACTCGACTTTGCGCATCAGGCGCCGCACCAGGACGTCGTGCGCCTCGGCGTCCGTCGTATCCGGGTAGCCGCGTTCGTTGTGCGTGAGGCCCGTCACGTGGACGTGCCGCCCCGTCCCGAACGGGGCGAATCCGGGGATGCCATCGGGGTCGGCCGCAAACGGCAGTCTCCCATCGCCGAGCGGGCGGCGGGAGACGGTCTCGACCGAGTCCGGGATGACGATCTTCTCGCGCATGTGGCCGATGATCTCGTCCGACATCAGAAAGACCGGCACCCGGTACCGGTCGGCGAGGTTGAAGGCCTTCGCCGTCAGGTCGAACATCTCCTGGACGCTATTCGGGGTGATTGCGATCGTGCTGTAGTCGCCGTGCGACCCGAACCGGCACTGCATCATATCGCCCTGCGCCGCCCTGGTCGGCTGGCCGGTGCTCGGGCCGCCGCGCTGGATATTGACGACGACAAGCGGCGTCTCGGTCATGACGGCGTAGCCGATATTCTCCATCATCAGCGAAAAGCCCGGACCGCTCGTGGCGGTCATCGCTCTCGCTCCCGTCCAGGCGGCTCCGATGACCGAGGCGATGCTCCCGATCTCGTCCTCCATGGAGATGAACGTCCCGCCGACTTTCGGGAGCTTCCTTGCCATATGCTCCGCGACCTCCGTCGACGGCGTGATGGGGTAGCCCCCGAAGTACCGGCATCCTGCGGCGAGCGCCCCTTCGGCGCAGGCCGTATTGCCCTGCATGAACTCAACTTTGCTCAAAACTCGACCTCCACTCGGTGCGGCTCGAACGGTTTCTCTTCTTCCCAGTGTATCGCCTGATCCGGGCAGATCATGCTGCAGACTCCGCAGAGCATCCGGCCGTAGAGATGCTGGAGCCGGCAGTTCGTACACCGCTCCGGGCGATCGAGGGTGGGGACGACGATCCCCCGGCGGTTCGGCGTTTTCCCCTCCTGGAATATGGAGTACGGACAGACCAGAACGCAGAGATTGCAGCCTTTGCAGCGGCTTTCATCGATGACGAGCTTCATGGGACATATCCTGATTCGTTATTGAATTCGCGGTTAAATTGTGTTTTCGCTTTGGTTCTCACTGCTTCAAAGAGATCTCCGCCGTGAGCGTCTATCCCGACGGTCAGGGGCAGCTCGTCGACTTCGATGACCCAGACCGCCTCCGCCATGCCGAGATCTTCAAAGTAGACGCCGGCAAGGCGCATACGGGCGGCGGCGAGCGCTGCGCATCCTCCGGTGAACGCGAGGTAGACGGCGCGGCCGCGGAGCTCCTGGGCGACCTCCCCGCTCATCCCTCCCTTCCCGATGAGGGCGCGGACACCGGCGTCGAGGACAAACCCGGTGAGCGCGTTCATCCGGGCGGAGGTGGTCGGGCCGGCGACGACAATCCGGTTATCCTGGACGACGGGGCCGCAGTGGTAGATCACGGCCCCTTTCGGATCGAAGGGGATCCCCTCCTCCAGCATTCGGAGGTGCGCCTCGTCGCGGGCGGTGTAGATCGTCCCCGAGAGCGTCACCCGGTCGCCTGCCCGGAGCGAGAGAACCTCGTCGCCGAGCGGCGTTGAGAGGTTCATCGGTCTACCTCCACCGGGACGGTCGCTCTCCGGCACGCCCAGCACTGGATATTTACGGCGACCGGCAGCGAGGCGGTGTGGCAGTCGGCACGCTTCACCTTGACCGCAAGCGCCGTGGTCGCACCGCCGAGCCCCATCGGGCCTATCCCGAGCCGGTTGATGGTTTCGCAGATCCCGGTCTCGTAATCGTCCATGACGTTGATAGGCTCGAGCAGCGCCTCTTTCGCGAGTGCCGCCGCCATATCGAACGTCCCGCCTATCCCGACACCGACGACGATCGGCGGGCAGGGTTTTCCGCCGGCGATGAGCACGCTCTCAACCACGAACCGCGGGATATCGGCCGCCTGCGAGGGAAGGAGCATCCCGATCCGGGAGGCGTTCTCGGAGCCCGCACCCTTCGGAAGGACGGTGACCTCGAAACGGTCTCCCGGGCTGATATGGATCGCGGGCATCCCCGCTCCCGTATTGTCTCCCGTGTTCGACCGCGTCAGCGGGTCGACGACGTTCGGGCGGAGCGGGACCACGCTCGTGGCACGGCGAACGCCTTCCCGCACCGCTTCGTAGAGGGCCGGTGTCAGCGGCACGTCGGGCGGGAGGGTAAGATAGATCACCGGTACCCCGGTATCCTGACAGATCGGGACATTCCTCTCGCGGGCGATGGCGATATTCTCGAGGATGGTCGAAAGTTCCCGGGCGGCGACGGCATTCTCTTCGGCTGCCGCTGCTCGCTCCAGCGTCTCGAGAACATCGGGAGGAAGCTCGATCTCCGCCTGTCTGAGAGCCCGGCATGTTGCACGGGTGAGTGCGTCCAGAAGTGAGGAGTCCGCCGGATTGTTCATTATTTATAATGGAGAGAAGACACTATAAAAATCTATATTCCCGCCCGTTTGCCCGTGAGCATGAGATTCCCGGATATGCCGTGCGGATATCTGCATTGCTCCCGCGGGGAGCTCCTGCCTGCCTTTTTGCCTGGCGCAGAGTAAAAAATGGGGGGTGAAGATTTATTGGGCGACGGGGCGCTCTTCGATGACGATGCGTGCAGGTGAGGGGAGCTTGTACGTGCCGTTTCTGATGGCGGCCTTTGCCTTCTCCACGTACTGCTGGGTCGTCCAGACCGAGAAGATCTTCTGGTTCCTCTCCACGCGTGCTGCGGTACCGACGGCCTTGCCGAACGCGAGCCGCATGCCTTCAGAGACACGGTCAGCACCGGCGCCGGTCGCCTGTTTGTTCTCGCGGAGCACGTGGTGGGGGTAGGTCCGAAGCTTCATGTGGAAGTTCATCCTGCCGACATCCTTGGTGAGCTTACGGTTAATGCTGATACGGGCTGCCTCAAGGGCAGTGTGGCGGATCTGGCAGGTTTCCATGACCTCGATGGAGAGTTCTATCGGAAACTCTTCCCGAAGATTGCCCATGTCAAACTGCACGATCTTGCTGCCCGGTACCCCGCCCATATATTCTCTTCGCGTATATGCCTTCTTTGCGAGATTCCTGTACATTTTTGCCGGTTTACGTACCATCGATAAGAACTCCTGCCTATGGTTGAGTGCTTTATAAAATGGAGATGTTTTCTAATAAATCTTACTGGAATTCTTCACTCTCGTTTATTAGCTCGAGCACGTGGCGCCGGATCTCCGCGAACTCGGTGCTCGTCCGATCCCTCGGCCGCGGCCAGGGGAGATCGATAATCTCTCTGACCGTCCCGGGGCGGCCGGAGAGGACGACAATCCGGTCGGAGAGGTAGACCGCCTCATCGACGCTGTGGGTGACGAAGATGATCGTCTTTTTCGTCTGCTGCCAGATGGAGAGAAGTTCTTTCTGCATCCTGTTCCGGGTCTGGGCATCGAGCGCACCGAACGGTTCGTCCATGAGGAGGACGTCCGGGTCGTTCGCGAGCGCCCGGGCTATCGCCACCCGCTGCCGCATCCCCCCCGAGAGCTCGAAGGGATAGTGGTCGCGGAACCGGTCGAGGCCGACGAGGGTGAGATACTCCCCGGCGATCCGGCGCCGTTCCGCCTTCGGGACGCCCTGCATCTCGAGGCCGAACGCGATGTTGTCGATCACCGTTCGCCAGGGGAAGAGCGAGTACTCCTGAAAGACCATCCCGCGCTTCGGGTCGGGGCCGGTGATCTCCTGCCCGTCCAGGGTGACACTCCCTGTCGTCGCGGTTTCGAGGCCCGCGATGATACGAAGCAGCGTCGTCTTGCCGCAGCCCGAGGGGCCGACGAAGCAGACGAGTTCGTCGTCGCGGATCTCGAGGTTGACCTCGCGGAGCGCGGTGATGGATTCGTGCTCTTTGGCAAATGCCTTGGAGAGATTGCTGATGACGAGCCGTCCCATGGTTACACCACCTCTCCGGTCCGCCACCGGAGCAGCCGGCGATCCGTGTATGCCCGGAAGAGTCGGTCGATGACGATGCCGAGGAAACCGAGGATGAGCATGTAGACGACGACGTTCGGCATATTCTGGAGCGAATAGGAGACCCAGAGTTTGTGGCCGATGCCGAACCTGCTGACCCCGAAGATCTCGGCGGCGACGAGGCACATCCACCCGACGCCCATGGCAACCCGGATCCCGGATACGATCGAAGGCAGGGCTGCCGGGAGGGCGATGTGGCGGATCAGCTCGAGGTCTGTGTCGCACCCGAGCACCTTTCCCGCCTCCACGAAGGTCTTCGGGACGCCCCGCAGACCCGTGTAGGCGCCGATCAGGATCGGGAAGAATGCGCCGACGAAGATGACGAAGCCCGCCGCCTGGGTTGTGAGGCCGAACCAGATGATGGCGAACGGTATCCAGGCGAGCGGCGGTATGGGGCGCAGGACCTCGATGATCGGATCCGCGAGGGCATCCATTGTGCGGAACCATCCCATGCCGACCCCGAGCGGGATGCCGATCAGGAGCGCCGCTCCGAGACCGACGCCGAAGTGGAGCAGGCTCGTTGCAAGGTCGTTTGGGAGCGACCCCAGCACCGACGGCGAGAGGAATGCAAAGAGGACATCGGTAAAACTCGGGAGGATGATCCGGTTGTCGACGACGAACTCCGCCACGACCTGCCAGAGTATGATGGCGCCTGCGATGGATGCGGCTGTCAGGACTCCCCGTCGGGCTCTTGAATGCAATCTGATCTTCATGACATGTTCCGGTTGATGGATGAATGGGTCCGCTTTACGCTTGTTCGACTGCAGTGGATTTACTCTATTCCGTCGATACATACGTAAAAGAATGTTTTGAAAAAGGGGGTGAGATCCGGCTTTAGGCCGTGGCTTTCTCGTAGAATGAGAGGTCGAAGATCTCGTCCCTGGTGAGCGGCTTGTTGACGTAGCCGAGGTCGTGCTGAATCTCTGTGTAGCTGACGACCGAATCGGTGATCAGGTTCGGATCCGAGACCCAGGTGCCGTCCCACTCCTCGAAGGACTGCTTCACGACGTTGATGTCCTGTCCGGTCTTGTTCGCATAGATTACGGCAGCCTCATCTTCGTTCGCGAGGTTGTACTCGGTCGCTCTGATATGGGTCTTTACGATCTGCTCGACGAGCTCGGGCTGCTCGCGGATCAGCTTGCCGCTGACGACGAGGACGCAGCAGGCGTGGTTCGGCTGTATCTCGCCGGAGGCGACGACCGAACGGCCGTTCCCGTTGCTTGCGATGATCGCGGGCGCCGGGTGCGGGAGGAAGACGCCGTCGACCTGATCGGCGGCGATCGCGGTCATCGCGTCACCGGGTCCCATGGCCACGATGGTGACGTCCTCATCCGGAGTGAGGTTGTTTGCAAGCAGCCAGTCGCGGAAGAGGGTGTCCTGGATGGTGCCGGGCGGGAAGGTCGCTATCTTCATGCCTTTGAGGTCTGCGGGGCTCGTGTATGCGACCTCGGGACGCAGGACGAGGTCCGAGCCCTGGGTCTGCACGGCCGCGACGATCTTTGCATCAAGGCCGCTGTTGGCCATGGCGACGATAGCCGGTGCGGCGCCGACGTAGGCAATATCAATCTGGTCGGCGATCATCGCCTGCATCTCGGGTGCACCGGTGGGGAACTCGGTGTCGGTTGCGGTGGTGACGCCGTAGGGAGCCAGATCTTCCTGCCACCATCCCTTCTCCATCGCCGTCATCTCGGCGATCTGGTGGGTGCTCGGCTGATAGCCGATGCGAAGGGTGGTAAGCTGCTGCTGCTCTCCGCCGGTGCCGGTGCATCCGCTGACGAGGATCAGGGCTACGAGGACTGCGGCGGCCATAAGAATGGAAACTATCTTTCTCATATGAAGTGCCTCTCTCCGATACCTTTGTATCTGATAAATGTGTGCACCGTCACTATAAAATAATGCCGAAAATCTGGAACAATGTTATACTATAGTATAATTAATTGTACTCTATGTATTCTTTACGGTCAGTATTCTCCCTCCGGGTAACGAATGCCCCGTCCGCCCGTCCGGAAGGCGCCCGGCGCTCCCCCGGCGGGAGGGGCGTGGCCTTAATCTGTCTTCGGAACGAACCGTAATGAACGAAGGGTTGTTGATAGCATGCAGAAAGATCAGATTCGGCAGGGCAGACTCGCCGGTGACCGCTCGGGTGCGATACTGCACTTTCTTGCTTCCATGGAGGCTGACCGCTGGATCGCTGAAGCGGATCTCCTCGTGGACATGGCGCATCTCCTGATGCTCCGCCGCCGGGAGATCATCGGTGATGCGCCTGCACGGGCGCTGATGGCGGCGCTCCTCGACCTCTACGAGCAGGGTCTCCCCGAGGCCGCCTTCGACGAGCGGTTCGAGGACGTCCACGCCGGGAAGGAGGCCTATCTCATTGAGCGCGTGGGAGAGGAGTACGGCGGGCGTCTCCATATGGGACGCTCGCGGAACGACGAGGTGGCGACCTGCATCCGGATTCGGCTGCGGGACGAACTGCTCGGCACGATGCAGGATATTCTGCACCTCCGGCTGGTGCTCCTCGAGGTTGCGGCCCGGCATACGGAGACGATCATGCCCGGGTTCACGCACCTCCAGTACGCCCAGCCGACGACGCTGGCGCACCACCTCCTCGCCTACGAGCAGGCGTTCTCCCGGGATTTCGACCGGCTCCGGGGCGCCTTTGAGCGGGTTGACGCTTCCCCGCTCGGTTCGGCCGCATTCGCCTCGACCGGGTTTCCGATCGACCGGGAGTACACGGCGTGCCTGCTCGGGTTCCCGAAGCTCGCGACGAACACCATGGACGCGGTCTCTGCCCGGGACTTTGCGCTCGAGGCGATGAGCGACGCGTCCATCTGCATGACGACGGCGAGCAGGCTCTGCGAGGAGCTGATTGTCTGGAGCACGGCATTTGCACGGTTCATTCAGCTCGACGACCCTTACTGCTCGTCAAGCTCCATCATGCCGCAGAAGAAGAACCCGGACACGGCCGAGATCATGCGGGCGAAAGCCGGTTCGGTGGCGGGGGAGCTCGTCGCCGCCCTGACGATCGTCAAGGGGCTCCCGATGAGCTACAACCGCGACCTGCAGGAGCTGACCCCGCACCTCTGGCGGGCCGTGGAGGCGACCCGGCAGAGCCTGCCGCTCCTTGCAGGGATGATCGAATCTGCGGCCTTCAACGTCGAACGGATGTATGATGAGGCCGGAGGGGGCTTTTCGACCGCGACCGAGCTTGCAGATACCCTGGTTCGGGAGTTCGATCTCCCCTTCCGGACGGCGCACCGCATCGTTGGGCGGGCGGTCAGGCACGGTTCGCTCGACCTTGCAACCCTTGAGGCGGCGGCGGTGGAGGCCGCCGGGCTCTCGCTCGTCGAGCGGGGCCTGACAGAAGAGCGGGTCGGCGCGATCCTCGACGCACGGCACGGCGTCGGCGTCCGAAACGCGCCGGGCGGCCCCTCTCCCGAAGCGACGGCTGCGGCCGTTCTTGAGCGGAAGCTGACCTACGGCGCGGATGCCGCCTGGGCTCTGGCTGCTGAGACCGCCATAGCGAGCGCAAAAGAAAATCTGGTACACGAAGCACGGAGGCTGATAGCATAACCGAAGATATCACGAGCGGAGATCGGGTCAGGTGCACCCACGGGGGTGTATCGATGACCGGGACATACATCACGGATCGCGACGGGATGGCCGTCGTCAAACTCGATACCGGTTACAACATCGGCATCTCCCCCGCGGAGGTGCAGTTCGTCGAGCGGCCGGCGCCCCGGGCGGCAGCGACGCCGGTCGTTATCCAGAACCCGGATCTTCCGGAGCTCTCCATCATCTCGACCGGCGGGACGATCGCAAGCAGGGTCGACTACCGGACAGGTGCGGTGACGAGCCAGTTCTCGGCATCCGATATCCTCCGGGCGATCCCGGAACTCGGCGACCTCGCCATCTATCGCTCACGGCAGCTTGCAAGTATCCTCTCCGAGAATATGCGCCCCTCGATCTGGCAGGAGCTCGCGAGGAGCATCCACGCCGAGATCGAGAGCGGGGTCGACGGCGTCATCGTCACCCACGGCACCGATACGATGGCCTACTCGGCGGCGGCGGTGAGCTTTATGGTCCGAAGCCCGGTGCCGATCGTCTTTGTCGGGTCGCAGCGGTCCGCCGACCGGCCGAGCAGCGATAACGCGATGAACGCTCTCTGCAGCGCCGCGGTGGCGACTGGCGACCTCGGCGAGGTGGCCGTGGTGATGCATGCGTCCACGAGCGACGACCGCTGCGCCGTGCACCGGGCGACGAAAGTCCGGAAGATGCACACCTCCCGACGCGACGCCTTTGCAAGCCTCGGGACGGCTCCCGTCGGTTACGTCGACTACCCGTCGCTCGAGGTGACGCTCTCGCCGGAGGCCGTCCGGCGGGGGACGCATGAGCTCGAGCTTGCCGATGAGCTCGAGGAGCGCTGCGGGCTTCTCCACTTCGTTCCCGGCATGCCGCCCGCGATCCTCGACGCCTATGAGGGGTATGCCGGCCTCGTCCTCTCGGGGACGGGTCTCGGCCACGTCAGGACCGAGTGGATACCCCGTCTCTCTGACCTCATCGCCGGCGGAACGACCGTCGTGATGACCTCCCAGTGCCTCCACGGCAGGGTCTGCGACCGGGTCTACGACACCGGCCGCGATCTCCTCGCGATCGGCGTCATCGAGGGCGAGGATATGCTCCCCGAAGCGGCGCTTGTGAAGTTGATGTGGGTGCTCGCCCGCGAGGACGACCCCGCACGGATACGAGACCTGATGCAGACGAGCCTTCGCGGCGAGATCTGCAGGGGGTCGCGATAATGGAGTACGACTACGCCGCTCTCGGCCTGAAAGCCGGGATCGAGATTCACCAGCAGCTCAATACGGCCGAGAAACTCTTCTGCCGGTGCCCGACCCTCCTCCGCGAGACCGCTGAACATACGGGGGAGTTCTTCCGCTACCTGCGGGCGACGGAGAGCGAGCTCGGTGAGATCGACCGGGCCGCAAAGGAGGAGATGAAGCTTGTCCGGAAGTTCTGCTACTATACCTACGATACGGTCTGCCTCGTCGAGCACGACGAGGAGCCGCCGGCGCCGCTGAACAGGGAGGCGCTCGGGGTAGCGCTTACCATAGCAAAGATGCTCGGGATGACGCCGATCGACCAGGTGCACACGATGCGAAAACTCGTCATCGACGGTTCCAACACGAGCGGATTCCAGCGGACGGCGCTCGTGGCCTTAAACGGCACCCTCCCCGGCGGCTGCCGGATCGAGACGATCTGCCTTGAGGAGGAGGCCTGCCAGCGGGTTGAAGGGGACGCCTTCTCGCTCGACCGGCTCGGGATCCCGCTCGTCGAGATAACCACGGCGCCCTGCATGCATACCCCCGAGGACGTCCGGACGGTCGCCCGGCATATTGGTATGGTGCTCCGTTCGACCGGGAAGGTGAAACGGGGTCTTGGCACCATCCGGCAGGATGTCAACGTCTCCATCCGCGACGGTGCCCGGGTGGAGATCAAAGGCGTGCAGGAACTCGACCTCATCGCCGAGGTTGTCAGGCGCGAGGTCGGGCGGCAGGTGGAACTCCTCGCGATCAGGGACGAACTCCGGGCTCGCGGAGCCTCGGTCGATACGACGGTCACCGACGTGACCGGTCTCTTCGCGGAGACGAAGTCCGCCATCCTGAAGAAGGCAAAGGCGATCCTCGCCGTCCGCCTCCCGGGCTTTGCCGGCCTCGTGGGGCGTGAGATCCAGCCCGGCCGGAGACTCGGGAGCGAGATGGCCGACTACGCAAAGAAGTGCGGCGTCGGCGGGATCTTCCACACCGACGAGCTTCCTGCCTACGGGGTGACGGCCGAAGAGGTCGCCCGTCTCCGCGAGCACCTCCGTGCGGCCGAACAGGATGCCGTCGTCCTCGTAGCGGCGAGCCGGAAGCAGGCAGGCTGTGCCGCGGAGCAGGTCATGATCCGCGCCCGGATTGCGCTCGACGGAATCCCCGAGGAGACGAGGAAGATGCTCGAAGGCGGGAGCACCGCTTACATGCGGCCGCTTCCCGGCGCAGCCAGGATGTACCCCGAGACCGATGTCTTCCCGGTCACTATCGGCAGTGACCTCTGGGAAGGAATCGAGCTTCCGGAGCTCCTTACCTCCCGGGCGGAGCGCTTCTCCCGTGACCTTGGCCTCGACGATGCGCTGGCACGGCAGATGGCTTTCTCGGAGAGGCTGCCGCTCTTCGAGCGCACTGTTGCCGAAGGGGTTCGCCCGACGCTGGCCGCCCGTACCCTGCTCGGGACGCTCCGCGAGCTCGCCCGCGACGGCGTTCCGGTCGGGCATCTCCCGGACGACGAGGTCGTCCTCCTTCTGCAGGCGGTAGAATCCGGCCGCACGGCAAAAGAGGCGATCCCCGACCTGCTCTCCGAGCTTGCCCGCACGGCGGGAGAACAGCCGCGAAAGAGTCCGGAGGAGCGGATCGCCGCAGCCATCGAGTCGGTCGCCCCCACAGTCACGGCAGGCGATCTGGACGCGATCGTCGGACGGGTCGTCGAAGAGCGCGAGGAGTTTGTCAGGCAGCGGGGTATGGGGGCTCTCGGCCCCCTCATGGGCGTGGTGATGAAGGAGGTTCGCGGCAGCGTCGACGGACAGCTCGTGAGTCGGGCGCTGAAACGGGAGATTGAGCGGCGGCTTTCCTGACCGTACCCCGTTCCCGCTACCTTTATCTCACCGTTTGCTCATATATGGTAAGGAGTTTGTATTCATGGGAAAGACAGGAACCACAATATGGGCGCAGGTAAAAGGCGTCAAGGGACAGATCCGGCTCGTCCCCGCAAGTGAAGGCGAAGTGAAAAAGCCGGGCCCGAACCAGCGCTACAAAGCGCAGTCGTGCATCACGAAGCTCAGCCGCCAGCAGAGCCAGGACGCTCGCGGCGGTCGCGGCGGTGCCCCGACGGTGGACGTGCGCGTTCGCCGGAACATGCAGCGGTCGAAGGTCTCGGTGCTGGGCACCAAGCAGAAGTCGAGATAAGGGGCTCTCCCCTCTCAACATCTTTTATAGTATAACTTCAAGTATCTGATATGGATCCAAAAACAGCCGTTAAGAGCTACCAGTTTGCCGAACGGGCTAAATCGGAACTGATTGTTGGTTCACAGCTGACGCTCGCCCTCATGGACTTCAAGGGGAGCGAGAAGCCCGGCGGCAAAAGGATGCTCGTCATGGTGCTCGAGTCGATCCGCTCCGAGCTTGAGTTTGCCTACGGGTCGACCGGTCAGATGGACTTCAAGCGGGCGATAGACCATATCAGCCAGGCGATCGGTATGGTCGAGAGTATGGATCTCGGTGCTGCTTCGAACACGATCAGTCAGGCGGTCAGTGCGGTGACGACATCTGCACAGGAGGCCTGGCAGGTGCTCAAAGAGCATGAACTCATCTGAATTCCTCCGCTTTCTGAAAGGCCGCTCGTCCGTCCGCGAGTACCGGGCAGAGCCTCTCGACGGGGAGGAGATCGAGTACATCCTTTCATGCGCCCGGACTGCACCGAGCGCCGGAAATCGCGAAGCCTGGGACGTCGTCGTCGTCACGGACGAGGACATGCGCCTCGAACTCTCGCTTGCCGCGCTTGAGCAGCCTCACGTCCGCGATGCGCCCGCCGTATTTGTCGTCTGTGCGAACTACATCCGGTCGATGTCCCAGTACGGCGAGCGGGGTATCCTGTATGCAGTGCAGGATGCAACCATCGCCGCCACCTACATGATGCTCGCGGCACATGCAACGGGCCTTCGCTCCTGCTGGACCGGGGCGTTCCGGGAAGAGGAGGTGCGCGAGCTTCTGGAGCTCCCGCAGCACGTCCGTCCGATCGCGCTTCTCACCGTCGGGAAGGGGCAGCCCCCGCAGGAGCGGACGGGAAGGATAGCACTCGAAGAACACGTACATAGAGAGATCTGGTAGGAATCAAGCCAGGGGGACAACAATGCCCGACTATACGGTAACACTTGAATCAGCGTGGATTATTAAGGATGTCAAATCCCTGGACGATGCAGTGAGCATTGCCATCAGCGAGGCCGGTAAGAGACTCAATCCGGCAGCAAAGTTTGTCGAGATCGAGGCCGGCATGATTGCCTGCCCCTTCTGTGAAGGAGAACTGAACAGTGCCCTTGTCGTCGCCAACACGGCGCTCGTCGGGCTCGTGCTGCAGATCAAGGTCTTCCGCGCCGAGTCGAAGGAGCACGCCGTCAGGATCGCAAAGTCGGTCGTCGGAAAGGCACTTCGCGAGGTTCCGCTGAAGGTGCAGGAGGTGGCGGAGCTGTGATATCGGTCGTAGGACATACTGCGATCGATCACCTCTTCCGCGTCCCTTCCCTCCCGGGAAGGCACAACTCAACCTACATCACCGATCACAAGATCTACTACGGCGGCGGTGCGGCCAATATCGCGGCGGGTATCGCCACGCTCGGTGAATCGTGCCGGCTTATCAGCGCCGTCGGCGGCGATTTTCCGGGAAGCGACTACGATCGATGGCTGCGAAGCCTCGGCGTCGTCGAGGATTTCCTGGTCGTCGAGGACGCCTTTACGCCGACCGCGTACGTCTTCACCGACGAGGCGCGGGATCAGACGACCTACTTTGAGTGGGGAGCCTCCGGCGTCCGGAACACGACCGAGGCGCCTGCCCTTGATTTCGTCCATATGGCGACCGCCGATCCCGACTTCAACGTGCGGGTTGCGGCGAAGGCGAAATTCGCCTCGTTCGACCCCGGACAGGATCTCCTGCGGTACAGCAGTGAGCAGCTCCGGTCGATCATGGGAAACGTCGACATCCTCTTTGCCAACAACCATGAGATGGCAGGCATGTGCCGGATGCTCGAGACGGAGCAGGACGAGCTGATTGAAGGTATCCCCTTCGTCATCATGACGAAAGGGTCGGAAGGCAGCATTCTGTATACGGACGGCGAAGAGCACTCAATTCCGGTCGTTGCTGTTGATGCCGTGGACCCGACGGGTGCCGGGGACGGCTACCGGGCCGGGTTCCTGACCGCCTACCGCCGGGGCTATGACCCCGTCGACTGCTGCCGTGTCGGGGCGGTGGTATCGTCATTTGTCGTCGAACGGATGGGCACACAGACGAATCTTCCCGACTGGGAGCGGATGCTGGCACGATACCGGAACGCATTTGGCGATATCGAGCGAACGGATAAGTAAGGTTATGATTCGGGTGGTTCCCTTCTCCTGCGCCACGGATACGTGCGGCGCAGACCTGGCAGCGGTGGCGGGTTATATCCCGTCTCCGGAACATCTCCATCCGGCTGCTCATTCCGGGTGCGGTTCTGCAGGTCCGGGTGGCGTCTGATGGAGTCGAGTCCCGATGTCAGGATGGAGCGGCTGAGCCGGTATCTCTTCAGCGCTCCGTCGTGGTCGAAGTCGGTCGGCATCATCCTCGCTCTAGGCCTCCTCATCGACGGGGCGGGGCTCCGGACGGGTTCGGAACTCCTCTTCTTCGGCACCCTGGGTTTTACCGTCCCCGCGCTCGTTGCGCTTCTCGTCACCGGGCCGCTCGTCGAGCTCTCGGGCCGGTTCATGTACCGGAACCGCTCGGCACTTCTTGCGCTCTCGTGCACGGTCTTCGGGGTTATCATCAGCCTCTCGCCGATCCTCTTCATCGATAGGGATCTCCTTCCCATTCTCTATGCTCTCGCGCTCGGACTCATCTTCGGCCTCCGGCTGCTCGTGCTGGTAGCGGTCGCGGATTACCGGATCAGCCGGATGCTCCTCCCCGCCGCCCCCCAGAGTTTTGCCGGCGTCGTCATGGGAGCGCACTTCTTCGGCCTTACCTTCGTTCCCTATGCGCTCGTGCTCCAGGCGCTCTTCGGCCTCGGATTCATCCTCCTGATCTGGATCATCGAGCGGCCGCTCAAGCGTGCATTCCAGATCAGCGGACTTAATTTCCTCAATACGTTCATCGCCCACCTGACGGACGGTTCGAAGAGCATGGAGGACTTCTTCCGTGAGATCGGGGACGAAGTCTACGTGCCGGAGGTCTCGTTCTTCTTCAAGCGATCTGCTGCGAGGGACGTTATCCTCACCGTCCCGAACGTCCACCCGGGTCCTATGGGTGAGATCGGCGGCGGGAACCTGCCCCGGATGCTGCACGACGCCTTCGATGAGGAGGTGCTCGTCGCGCACGGCTGCGCCACCCACGACTTCAACCTGGTCTCGGACACCGAGATCGAGAAGATCGTCCGGGCAGTACAGGGCTCCCGGGAGGGTGTTCGGTATACCGGAATGGCAGGCCGCTCAATCCGGGTCTCCGCAGGCTCGGTTCATCTCCTCTGCCAGCGGTTCGGGGATTCGCTCCTGATGGTCAGTACACGTTCTCCCGAGAAGACCGAGGACGTCGACTTCTCCATCGGGATGATCATCATGGCCGAGGGGCGGCGCTACTTCTCCCATACCGCCTTTGTGGACGCCCATAACTGCATGGCGCAGATGGGTGCCCCCGTCCTCCCGGCGACCCGGACGGCGACCGAGTACCACATTGCGGCCCGGAAAGGCATCGAAGCGTGCCGGCTCGAACCCCTCGAGACGCTCCGGATCGGTGTTGCCCACGTCCGTGTTCCGTTCACCCGCGAACAGGGGTTCGGTTCGCTCGGTGTTCAGGCGCTCGTCACCGAGGTCGCCGGGCAGAGGACGGCATACGTCCTGATCGACGGGAACAATATCGCTACGGGCGTGCGGGAAGAACTCCTCCGCCCCATCCTTGCACTGGTGGACGATGCCGAGGTGATGACCACCGACACCCATACGGTGAACACGATCACCGGAAAGAATCCGGTGGGGTACGCCGTGCCGGTTCCGGAGTTCCTGCCGTTCGTGACCCGGGCGGTTACCGAAGCGATAGACGATCTCTCCCCTGCCAGAGCCGGTGCGAGCACGGCCTGCTGCGAGCGGATCGTGGTCTTCGGATCGCAGAGCGTCTCGCAGCTGGCGAGCACCGTCAACACCATGCTTGCGGTCGTCGGGCCGGTCAGTCTGATCATCCTCATTCTGGCGTTCGTCCTCTCGATCGTCGCATACGTCATGCTCCAGTAGGCGGGTTTTTCCCGCCCCTATCTCCCCGCACCGGATAACCTCAACGCGTCCTTTATGGGTGCTCACCGCAACAGTGGTATGGGAAGAACTGTGGTGCAGTATCGGTTTGCAGATCGGATGGCTCGCGTGCCGGAATCGTTTCTTGAAGAGCTCTTCTCGGTCTCGGCAGTTCCCGGGGTCATCTCGTTCGCGGGCGGCCTGCCGTCGTCCGCCACGATCGACGTCGCGGGGATTGCGGATGCCGCCCGCGCCGTGCTGGAGGAGGAAGGGCGGATTGCCCTGCAGTATACGACGACCGACGGCTACCTCCCGCTCCGGGAGTATATCGCGGAGCGCTATCGCCGGAGGCTCGGTCTTCCGGCGAAGGCCGAGGAGATCCAGATCGTCAACGGTTCCCAGCAGTGCCTCGATCTCGTGGCCAAGATCTTCCTCTCCCCCGGCGACTCTGTCGGAATGGAGCGTCCCGGGTACCTCGGCGCGATAGAGGCCTTCTCATTCTATGAGCCGGTCGTCCATGCCGTCCCCCTCGAGGACGACGGGCCCGATCTCGAGGCCTTCGCCGCGCTCGTGCGGCAGCACCGCCCGAAGTTCTTCTACGGCATCCCGAACTCCCAGAATCCCTCGGGAAGGACGTACTCGCAGGAGAAGCGGCGTGCCGTCGCCGGGATTCTCGACGGCACGGATACGGTCTTTTACGAGGACGACGCGTTCGGTGATCTCTTCTTCGACGGAAAACCCCACCTGCCGGTGAAACGGTACCTCCCCGAGCAGACGATCATCTCGGGCTCGTTCTCGAAGATCGTCGCGCCCGGGATGCGGATAGGGTGGCTGCACGCTCCGGAGCCGATCCTCAAAGCGTTCAACATTGCCAAGCAGGCGGCGGATCTCCACTCAAACTTCCTCTGCCAGAAGATTCTCTACCGCTACCTTGCGACCCACGACCTCGACGCCCATATCCGCGTGGTCGCTGAGCGGTACGGCAGGAACGCACGGCTGATGTGCGACCTCCTCGACGACCTCTTCCCGGCCTCGATGAGCCATACGACCCCCGAGGGCGGGATGTTTCTGATGGCCTTCCTGCCGGATGGCGTCTCGTCGATGGAGGTCTTCCGCGAAGGCGTCCGGCAGGGCGTTGCGGTGCTCCCCGCCGTCCCGTTCTGCGTGGGCGGCGGCGGTGAGGATGCCATACGGCTGAACTTCTCGACCGCGGATGAGGAGCAGATTACCGAAGGGATGCACCGGCTTGCCCGGGTGATCCGCGGGCTTTTGTAGGTGGCAGGACCTTCAAGGATCCGCTCTTTCAGGGCGTGCCTGCCCTCGTGGGGAGGGGCGGGACGATCACTCTTCCGTGGACAGGGACAGCCGCGTACTCAACCACGCCAGACGATCGTCCCGGGCTTCGTCGCTTAAGTAGTGGCCTGCATCGTACCACTGGATCGTTCTCGGTTCACTCGCGTTTTCAAAGAACTCCAGTGACATTTCCCGCGTAAAAAAGTCGTCTCGAAGACCGAACTGAAAGAAGAGCGCTGACGGCGCTGCGTGTCCGACGGCGCCCTCCGGGTCGATGGGCGCCAGCGTCCGACGATATCTCTCGAGCGCCTCTCCTGTGAGAGGCGGCATATTCAGAACGGCGACGTCCGTAAAGCTCCCCGTGCCCGCCATCAGGACGTAGGCTTTCACCCGACTCTCCACCCCGGAGAGTACCCCGCCGATAAGAGCCCCGAAGCTGTGACCAACGTATCCGATCCTCTCCGGGTCTATGTCCGGTCGCGCCGTAAGGAGATCAATCCCGCGGCGGAGCCCGACAACGGTCAGGATATGCTCCCGCACGGCATGCTCCGGATCTGCAAGCGACCTTCCCCATGCTTCCACCGCTTTCTCCGTCCAGGGGGCATCGATGAGAAGGGAGACCGCTCCCTGCCGGGCGAGCATCACCGTCTCGTCGAGAAAGGTATCCCTGCTTCCTGGCCCGGGGTGGACGTACATGATGCCTGCGAAAGGGCCTGCTCCGGCGGCGCCACCAGATATGCAGTGACTTTTCTTTCCGGGGTGACGGTGTAGCGCACGTCGTGGATGGTGATTCTGTCTTTCCGCTCTATGAGGGTCTCTTCGAGATCGAGAGAAGTCCTGGGATCATAATCAAATGGCGTTCGCATCCGGTCGGACGATCTTTCCGGGAATGTTCCGTCGGATTTCATGCCGTTCACCTATCTGTTGCGGTGTTGTCGCCGTGCTCTCGCACCGCGCAAATCTCCCTGGGCTCCCGCAGGTATAAGTAATGAGTAGAATCGGCATCTCTGTTATGCGTTGCTCATCGGTACTGCAACGCGAAATCCCATGCACGTATCCAAAGCCTCACTGAATATCGTATGGTTCAGGCTTCCTGATTCAGTCTTCGCCGCCGACCTACCCGGGCGTCGGACTTAATACATCCAATCGACAATAGATATAGGATCTTTTCGAGCGAGGGTAGCCAAGCCCGGCCAAAGGCGGTGGACTTAAGAATTAATACTAAAAAAGGTTACTGGATCTCGCCTTTCTACCGAAGCCGTTACCGAGCGTCGGACTTAATACATCCAATTGATAATAGATATAGGATCTTTTGAGCGAGGGTAGGTAAGCCCGGCCAAAACCGGCGGACTTAAGATCCGTTCTCGCAGGAGTCCGTGGGTTCGAATCCCACCCCTCGCATCGCGTATTTGGGTTATAGCGAGCTAAAAAATTTGACACTCTGCAATTCTGCGATTTCTGTCTTGTAACCTTGCGGCGCGCTTCAAAAAGAAAAACCGAATGTCTGCTGTTAATACTGCGCGATCTCAGGATAACTTTGATCTATCAAATCAAACATGCCTTGGACAACAGTAAAGGCCGGTGCATCATCCGGATAGAAGAACTGCAGCCTTAACCATGTACCGTCTTTAGTCTTTTGTTCCCAAAAGGTTGAATCTGGCAATCGTTCAAATGGTTTTTGTTTCAAATCCCTGATCATTGTTTCAAATTGTGGAGCCCGTGCTTTATTGACAGCAAGCTCAACGCTGAACTTCTTCTCTTGAGGGAAATGGCAGAAATAATACATTACACCGGGGGGCATCTCCTTGATTTTCACGACATAATTTTCTTTGCTGCTCGTACCACCTTTTCGGAACAAAGGTCCTGCCATTTCCCTGTATGTTTCAATGAGGTTCTCGAATTCGGGGTGATACTGCTTTTGGGCTTTAGCAGGGATCCTTTTTTCAGGTTCCTCAGGTTTGGTTTTTCCCGGCAGGTTTTCCGCTATTGTGGCAGTACTTTGGTGTGTACCCTCTACGTGTACAACAAAATCGATGCTGGGGCCGCGTCGGGTATATTTCCGCACATCTGCTAATGACGAACGACATTTCTCCCCATAATAGTAGTACAAGCCAGAACTGATGTACGTGACTTCTGGTGGACATCGGGAAGCAAGTTCATTCCATTCAGTATACCATGAGCGGTACCTGTCCGTGGTATGGGGATGCTGGAGAATAATTACCGGTTTTTCTTGTGTGATGAGTTGATCGATCTCTTGGTGTACAGTTTTTCGCCAGGTACTTCCCGGCACAGTATTAGCAGCCGCTCTCCCGCGGTTGCTGAACATTTTTAGATCATGGCACCCAAGAACCATTACCTTCCCAATTGGGATTTGAATGAAGTGAGAAGAAAGATCTGATACTCGAATCAGCCGGTTCTGTTGTGGGGAATCCGGATAGGATTTTCCCGTCCAGAAATACTGATTGGTTTTCAGATCAACCACAGCTACAAATTCAACTTGGTATCCGTTACTTTTCGTTTCATCCGCAGAGTCAATTCCGATAGTGAGATAATCCGCATGACGTGCAAGGTCTGACCGCAGCTTTTCATCGAGGAGCCGGTCACAGTACTCTTGGGCAGTATTACGGAGCAGGGTAAGGGTTTCTTCAGGAGGATGCAGGTTATCGCTGGGTGCGGGAAAGTGTTCCGGCCAAGGAAACCGAAGAAATGCTCCTGGTGTTACGAAAAACGCAACGCGATCTTGAGTAGGCCACTGCTGTATGATGTCTTCCATGAGAGCCTTTGCGCGGGTAATATTTCCTTCCCAAGGGCCAGCAATGATGACTCTTCCGAACTTCGGATTTGGATCAGCAATAGCCTCAATATCTGTGTTCCTTTGACGCTCTGAGATAATATTTTTCATTTTCTCCCTGTCCTCATCTTTGCTCGGATCCATTCGGCACCACTCCCTTTCTTTCGCGTATAACCTCACCGTCGGCAAGAACCCCTTGATCTCCGGAAGGAAATCCCGAAGTGTGTCATACCAGGCCCGTTGCTCATCGCGGAATGGCGGTTCATCGTCATGCGCATGGATTTCATCGCAATGCTTCACCCAGGCTTCCCGCGAAAACCCGGTTTTAAGATCGGAAGGATAGTAGGAAAGGGCAATCTTCCGTGGTTCGGTGAAATGCTGGGACTCGTCAAATTCGACGATAAAACCGGGCTCCGGCACGAAATAATCCGCTTCAATATTCCGGGCCCTGACAAACTCCGTGGAGCCCCGGCAATTCTGAAGAGCGGAGTAAATCGTTGACAACTGACCATAAATTCGTTGCCCATGATAATCCTCTGGCAACGTGCCGATCTTGATCCGGTAGTTGCGGCGAACTTCCCCGTATATCTCTCGGAGCAATCTCTCTACTGTATCCTTGCACACGGAACACCGCTCGTTATGCATCCTCTTCCTCCGCGATCAACTTTTCCATCTCTTCACGCCCTGCAATCTTCTTCAGCTCGATTGGTTTCCTACCCCTGAACATTACAAAGCCCTCATAGACCAGGACCGCAGCGATCGCCGATGCGTGGCGGGGGCTGAACGATGGAAATGTTTCCCGGATAAATGAACCAAGGCCGGCAGGGTCCGGGTCGGTCATACTGGCACCGAGCAGGTACCAGCAGCCTCGCTCGATGAAGAATGTATCAAGGATTGTCCGGATCATCTCATTCGACAGTTCAAACTTGAGATCACCCCACAGGACCAGCCGGAACGGCGGATCCAGATGGATCGTTATTGTCTGGCCTCTCCCACTCAATGGCTGTGTGGTGTAACAATTTGGCTGAATAGCCTGTTCACAGATCTTACTGGCCATGCGATTCCTCCGTATCGAAGACCTCACCGAACCAGGAATACGATTGCGGGACGCTTAGCATAATCGATTTGTGATTCATTTTTCCTCCCACCAAATGCATGGTTTTGTATCCAGACTGCCCGGAAATTTTCACGACATTCCTCGGAAACGTGAGCCGGTAATCGAGGCTGGATTTTCGTGCGAGCCGATCTTCGATCCGCTGGCCGAAATAGCCCTTGAAGTATGACCGCACCCCGGCCGTGAACTGAACAACGTCGCCCCGGGCAAATTCCCCGATTGCGTCGAATCCGGCCGTGTAGTTGATCCAGATGTGATCGGCAAGCGCCCTTCCCTTTACGGTTTTCAGGTTCCGCAGCAGGATGCTCCGGCCGACAATTCCCCTGGATCGATAGATCCCGTACCTCTCGAAGGTCGCGACAAACCGCGACTTTTGCCCTTCCAACGGTTGCAGTTCTGTCCTCATTGTGCCCACCCCCGGGCTGATCATCTATCTTTCAGGAAAAACGATAAGTAGTTTTTATATAGCATCGTTAGCAATCTTAGCATCATGGGGCAGAATACCGGATTGGAAAAGATCGTTCATATCATTCCGCTCGGCCATGAGATTGATCGTGCTGTAGTCCCGTTTCAGGAGCAAACTCCTTACCGGGTCTACCTCCTCACCGTGACTAAGAATCCTGATCTCGACCAAAACATGATAGCACGACAGCAGTATTTTGTCGAACAAGTGAAGGCCCGGCTGGACAAAACTACCGAAGTGATCACGATCAATACCAATATGTTCGAGCTCCAGGACGTGATCAAGACCCTCTCCGGCATCATCAGGAAAGAGAAGGAGCAGGGAAACCGCGTTTCGGTGAATATGTCTGCGTGCGGCCGGCTAACGTCGGTAGGTGCAATGGTGGCCGCAATGGGGCATGACGTTAACCTCTACTATGTCATGGCACAGGATTATGCCAAGACCGAAGAAGAGATCAACCTTCACGGGCTCAGTATCTGCCCGACGCTGGACGTAAAGAGAATTGTAAATTTTGCTTTTGTCCAGCCCGATGAAGTTGGTAAGCAGATCCTCGCTTTCCTCTACAGGAAAGGCAAACCCATGAGAACCATCGATATCTTTGAGGTTCTTCGGGACCAGGACGTACAAGGGTTCGACGTGTTATTCTATGAAGTTGAGGAGAAAAAGAAACGCGGTGTCCAGAGCAGGCAACTGATGAAGCTCGACAAAACAATTCTTACCAAACTGGCACGGGACAAACTGATTACGCGGGAAAAGCGGGGGCGGAACGTCTTTGTTACACTTACGGAGTCTGGCAAGTATATGGCGTGTCTGAGCGGATTGCTGGAATAGGTAATGTGTTGCAGAGCTCATCCCAAAACCTTCAGACCATCATAGCACATGCCAAGTGGATCAACCCAAGAAATGGGTGCTCATAGCGTTCAAACCGGGGAGTAATCTTCTTGAACGCCTCTATCCAGCTGAAGAATCGTTCAATGGCGCTGCGCTTCTTGTAGAGTTCCGGATCGAACCAGCATGGCCTTCCTCGCTTCGGGTGTGTTCGGGATCTCCGGTTGACCGGGATATTGCCCTTGATCCCTCGTTTCCGATTGTATTGGTGGATCTCCCGGGAATCGTAGGCTGGACATGTGCGGTTTCGTCGGGGGGGAGATATTTCCGAATGATCTCCCAGAGTTCGTCGTCGATTTCATGGAAGGCCATGATCCTGAATATTATCTAAAGTGATTTATAAATGTGGGCCGACCTCTGATGTACTATCTACTATTTTCCCATAGAATACGCAGTGTTCCGGTCAATAATAACTGTTCGATTTGGATTTTTTATAATATAGTTATCGATTTTTGGTATCGGGCAATCTTAATTAATTGCAGAATAAAGCTCATGCTATGCATGCGCCAGAACCAGAGAACTGTTGGCGGGGTGTAATTCTATTCGGAAAGAATTCTGCAACATACAAAATGGCGCTCGGAAGGCTACTCCTCGATTACGCCTACAACGGGCAAGATAAAGTGTCTCTGGACGATCTGGCAAATGATTTTTTATCCCTGTACATTGAGCGAACAGAAAATAACAAGCCACAAATGGGACTTACCGGGAAAAAGACCGTCACGGAACACCAGATTGATCTGATACGCTGCGGGAATAAATCGTTTGATTCCGCACTTGAAGTTGTCAGGACACAAGCACTTGCTGGAATGGTTCTGGTGAAATTCAACAACCTATTTGGTAGGCAAATTCCCCAGCCGTTCTACTCCTTTATTCCGGGAGACAATGAAATTGTGTTAAACTCAAACTTGCTTCGGCTAGTTGATTCAAAGACGGAGAAGGGCATCTTTGAAAAAGAAATCTTGGGACGATGGGATCTCCTTGAGCATTCCTATGAGAGAACGCATGCCGTCCCCATTTCAATAGACGAGCGGCTGGAGTATCTAATCAATGCCGAGGAGAGAAAAAATCTCACCCCACTCATCCCAATGCTTGAAGGATACCAGCAGGGACGGTGTTTCTACTGTGGAGAGCCGCTCTACGACATACATGTCGATCATGTCATTCCATACTCTGCAATCCATCACAATGATGTCTGGAATCTTGTGCTTGCTCACGGAGAGTGCAACGAACAGAAGTCTGATACCCTCCCGTCCAAAGCGTTTATCGAGAAATTAATCACAAGGAATGAGTATTACATCTCCAGCTCACACCCACTCAAAGATGAAATTATCCGAAAGACGGGTAAAACCCGCGATGCGCGGGAAAAAGAAATATATCGGCAATATAACGATGCTTACCACTTCAAAAGACGTTTTTGGAACGGAAACCCACACTACGACCCTGGAAAAGACAAAGAGTTCATCTACTGGTTGAGATACTATGCTCCAAAAGTATGACAAGGCAATACGGGACAGAATTCCTGAAATAATCGCCGCAGACGGAAGTCAGTGCAGTATCGAGAAGGTATCTGATGAGATTTTTCTCAAGTATCTTGAATTGAAATTGGTTGAAGAGTCAAACGAATTTATCGCCTCCGGCTCTCTCGAAGAGATCGCTGATTTGCTCGAAGTAATCTATCGGATAATCGAGTTAAAGGGTGCCTCACTTGAGGAGATCGAAGAGTTGAGAAAGATCAAGAAATATGAGCGCGGCGGGTTTGACGAGAATTTAATTCTCAAGTCCGTAACGAGGTAATTGCTCAGAAATAGCCAGAATGTATGCTCCGCCCTCTTCATGGCTGTGGTCGCTGTGACACTCTTTTTCCCGCCTACCTCTCTGCCAATGCAGCGTGTGGGTGGCGGTTCTTATCTCTGGTTTCCCTCTCTGTAGGTGGTCTCAGTCCATACGGTACACCCTGCATTCCCGTGAATACATAATGAGATGAAATTAAAATGGCTGAATTTCAGTTGAAATTTTGAAAGAGCCTTATTTATCTGGTTGATAAAAACGGCCTCGTTATGTGTCGCTCCAACACGTAACGATGAAGATCTTGTTTCAAATATCCGATATTTGGCAACTAAATCGCGATTAAATCCCTATTGTGTCCCCCTTACTTTTACATCGTTATGTGTGATCGGGAATCCAGGGTACACAGTGAAAAGCAGGAAATAGTGCTTCATCAGATTCCTTTTTCCAATGAGCCTCGTTTATCCCTGTAAAATCAAAAGCCTTTTTTAATTATACACTAAAACTCAAAAATATGGCCGAATTTATCCCTGATCGCCTCCCAGGGAGAGCGAGTAGAGGGGAGGAGCGTACATTCAGTATTCTGAAGAAGTTGCCTGACGACTACCTCGTTTACTATGAACCCAACATCGACAACCGACGGCCTGACTTCATCGTGATCGCACCGGATCTGGGTGTTATCGTCATCGAAGTGAAGGGGTGGTACCTCGATGACATCGAAAGAGTAAGCGACAGTGAAGTTGTTACCTTGTATGACGGGCGCCCGAAGGCCGAAGTACACCCTCTTACACAGGCGCGGAACTACCAGTGGAGGCTTGTAAAAGCATGCGAGAAGAACCCGAGGTTCTCGCACCTGCTTCACAAAGACGGCCCACACAAGAACAGATTCACCTTCCCGTTCGGCCATTTTGTCATACTCTCGAATATTTCCCAGGAACATCTCCAGAATTATAGAGGGCATGATCTCTCGGCTGTCTTCCGGCCTCAGAATACCATGACGCGGGACGTGCTCGTGAGCCTTGAGAATGCATCCCCGCAGGAGATTGCCGCTAAACTGAGATCGTACTTTGACCCGTTCTGGCGCATCACGCCCCTTTCCCAGGAGCAGATCGATGTGCTCCGCGCTATCATCCATCCGGAGATTATCTTAAGTTACGTCCCCTCATGCGTAATGCCTGCTCAAGACCCGGTGCAATCAGCCCCCGCCGAGAATGACACTGTCCAAGAACCAGAGGATGAGTACGTCTTCTCCTATGCGCAAGGAGTGTGTGAACCAAAGGTGAGATCACTGAAGGTCCTGGACAGACGGCAGGAGAATACCGCCAGGAAGATCGGTGATGGGCACCGGATCGCCTGCGGTGTGGCCGGGTCTGGAAAGACGGTCATTCTGGTCGCACGGGCACGCTGGCTCCACGACCGCGATCCCGAGGCAAAGATTCTGCTGCTCTGCTATAACGTCTCCCTTGGAGCATATTTGAAAAACATACTCGTCGGCTATCCACGGATAACCGTCACTCACTTCGATGGCTGGGCAAAGCAGAACGGCGTTATCCGGAATAGGTGCGACCCGGTTACCGGCCTGGTCGAGGATGACGAACATCTTGGTCATCGCTTAAAGGAGCAACTGTCGAGCCGTGTCGGAGATTTTCGTGCGTATGATGCCGTTCTGGTCGACGAAGCCCAGGACTTCCATCCGATCTGGTTCTCGTGCATCCTTCTTGCGATGAAAGACCCCTACGATGGCGACCTGCTGATCGTGTGCGACGGCAACCAGGGGATCCGGCCGGTCGGGACGGTCAGCTGGAAATCTGTCGGCATCAAGGCGCAGGGTAGAACGATTCACCGCGCCCTGGATCTCGATCGGAACTACCGGAACACCCGCGAGATCCTGAAGCTCGCCTCACACTTCGCCTCGCAGGATACTCAGTTTAATGAGGACTCGTTCGGGATCATCCCGGTCGACCCCTACCAGGCGCAGCGAACAGGTTCGAAGCCGTTTCTCGTGCAGTGTGCGGATCACCACGACGAATGCCAGAAAACACTGGAGATTGTGAAAGGGCTTCTCGCCGGCAGGCTCCCGGACGGCAACGCTATCGAGGATCTCCACCACGAAGAGATCGGGATACTCTACCGTAGGGCTTCGGCACCGGACAAAGAACTACTTGGCGGGCTTATCGAGGAGATCCGCCAATATGCCCCTGTTGTCTGGATCAATGAAGATGCTTCATCACGGGCGAGAGTGCTGGACGAGGGCATCAAGATCCAGACGGTTGATTCTGCAAAAGGGCTGCAGTACCGGGTGGTGATCCTGCTGTGGCCGGATGCGTTCGTACCGGTCAGAGCGGGCGATCTGCCGCTTGAGAACAGCCGGTTCTATGTTGCGCTCACGCGGGCGGAGGATGTGTTAATTATCTTGCACTCGTCAGAGAATGAGCACGTCAACAGAATGTTGGCGTCGGATGATGTCGTGATCTGCTGAGCCCCTCATTAGAGGATTTTTCTTTTGTTAGTGTCCCAGAAACTGGAATCGCGGAACTGTTTTCGTGGCAGCGTAAAACGCCGCAATAAGATCATTTTCTAACTCTTTCAGCTGATGAGGCAGGACTGTCCCCGGCTGCAGACAGTACGCAAAGGCGACCTCTCTCCCCTCCCAGGACTTCTGTCCATGGGTCGCTAATCTGCTCCTCATTGTTTTTGTCTGCCCGATGTAGCAGAGCTCGCCGGTTGCGGCATCGAGGATCTTATAGACCCCGGGCTTGGCGGGAACGTTTGCCGTCTTCTGGTCATCGAACACCCGCGGGTCTGTCCAGGAGAGTGTCATCCAGTCACGATCCGTAGGATTCCCGTGCAACCGGAGAGGTGGAAAGCTTGCTCCTCCGGCGGGGTTGATGGCGCCGTCCGGGAGCCGGCCACCGCGTTTCTTGCTATTCTTGTCCCGCGACTTCAAATAGTTTGGATGGAACCGCCCGAAGTTGCAGAGGGTCGATGCTCTGAACTCCAATCGGTACTGCCACAACAGGTAGCACTCAAGCCCTTCTCGCTCTCGTTTGACGAGAGCCGGGTCTTTTCCTGAGTCGGGTGAAACCGGAGCCGCCGAGCATGCGAAGTCCATCCCAGTGGCATCCCTCCACGCCCAGAGGGACGGGGCAGCGGTGTGCGGGTCGTTATAGGGCATCAACTCCGTTGATTTCCGATACTCCCGGAGTTCTCGCAGCCGTTGCCGCAGTGCCCGGCCGGTCTGGCCGATATAGACGAGGCACTCTTTATCCAGTGGTTTGATCCGGTAGACGCCTGGCTCGGAGAGTGTCATTGCGAGCTCGTGCGGCGGTGTGTCGAGGGGCACCCAGGGTGACCAGTCCAGATCGCACCAGTCTGTTTCAAGAAATGACGTAACACCCATACTATCCGCATGTCCCCTGCTATTCAATCCGTAGCAATCCATCTCTTCCATGAGTTCTTTCTGGCTGGTTTCAACGAACTGCATTTTTTCATGTTTCTGGACTCGCCAAATCCTTCTCAAAGATGTTTTCTCTGTGATACCGTAAGTAAGGGATCTGCTCAGGTCGGAATAGGCCCGCGTTAGTGTTTGGATCAATACACCACACTTTCAAGATCGCTTCATTCAGACTGCGGGATACTAATAGTGCTCCGTTGTCCTCAAAGCTGATGTATCCTTTATCGAAAAGGTGGTCGATGTGTGGAGCTAGCAACAGACCATTATTGCCATCAAGCCTTTCTTTATCTGTTGCATCACGCCACGGCTTTACGTGACTTGCAATTAGGTGCTTTGATTGTGTGACGCCTGTCACGCGGCATTTCTTTTCCAGTCTCTCAAGTTCAGTTCTAAATCGTCCTTGTCCTCGCCGGGAGAGCACTAATTGTTCTTTTTCGGTGGGTGGTATCTTTGGGTTTGCATTGATCCTAGCTTCTTCTTCTTTCTCGTGAGATTCTCTTTGAAAATCTCTGCGTAACCCGGTGAGATCTTGTCTATCTTCCGCAGCAATTTTAGAAAGTAGGAGATTTGCCATTTCGTTCGGCAGTTGAACTAAGTAGAATGTCTGAACCCCATCCCCTGCCTTTTTCCCTTCCTCTATCAGCGGTGAATACTTTTCGGGTAAGGTTGGTTTAATCTCATCGAAAAAATCTTTCGGCTTGATTGGCTGCTTTAATTCATAGTAAAGCACTTTCACGAGCCAACCCTCTTTCCTCCAATAATCACCGGCGGGTTTTAGTTCCTCTGGCTTTTCATTTGTGTCTGCAGGGTCTGTTGCTACTCCTACTGCTTTGATGAATGTGCTGGAGTAAGAGAATACAAGATCTCCGGGGCTCACCTGCGTCATATTGTCATAGGAAACGTTCCTTCTCCCATCTGCGTTGACTTTCGGTGACCACAGGTACCCACCCAGTAACTCATGTTTATACGTTTGATTTTGGTTGACCCACCAGTAGTTCATAAGTCCTTGTAAGGAGTTAGAGTGCATTAAATTGCTTATTCTCGCTTAAGAGCGGATGAAAGTACATGGCGGCAGCAGGGTGTGTCTGGAACGGATTAAGAGGGCGGTGAAAATTGCTGTTTTGCAAAAGAATCAATTTATGTCTCTCATGACAAAATCGTATTTGCTGATCACCCATAATTGATTGGAGTTTATCTATGCAGAACCTTGAAGTCTTGTATTATCCTAACTTTCAACCTTCTGAGGATTGGTTTCGGAAATATCTGTTATTATACGATAGTGTAAGGACAATAGTACCTAAAAACATTGACTTTGAACCGACGTTTGGGATTACAGAGATTGATGATTTGATACCAAACTCCTTCCGTCCGACGCCCCTTAAAAACTCAGAGAAAGAAATTAAGGATGTTCGTCTCAAGTCGCTACGTAAAGCGTTTGAGTCTCTTCGGCAAAATCCTCCAGAAATGGGTGTTAATAGAGTATCAGTTACAATCAATCAGAATGGTATTTTCGACCATAACGGATTTGCATGTATTGCAGATTCGAAGATATGTGAAAATATTCGGAGGTTAATCTTTGAATGTAATTTAGTAGATGTTGATGCTTCCAGCGGGGAATTGCTTGTCATTGATCATAGAGCCTCGGATCTCATAATGTGTAATCTCGCGGACAATGTTGGGAGAAATCACGGATGGGATACCATTACCGATAAAATTATGCCTTTCTCACTTTTAACCTCAAATACCCTGGATTATCATGCAATCTCGCGCCCAGAAGCGATGCTAGCAGCTTCAATTGTTCAAACATCTGTTCCTGCCAATATTACCGATTTAACCGTTGAGCAGTATGTTGAACTACGAAGTGATTATGCTGATATTCGTGAAACATTTCGAGAATATATTGTTGAAACCGTACAAAAAGAGCAACTCAAGGATATTGGGGACAAAGAGCAGTTAGAGAGCATAATTAATAAACTATCTAACAATTTTAACTCAAAAATATGTAAAATAAAGGAGTTGAACAAATATCGCATTCCGGAGTGGGTAGATATTGGAATTGGTGTCGCATCTCTTGTGGGTAATTTTTCCGATGATCCTATCCCAAAAGCAATCGGAACATCCAGCGTTCTAGTGCAACCTTTTCTCAGAGGGCAGATTGAAAAGAGAGTCGTTGGTGGGCATGATATCCATCATACCTTCGCGAACCTTCAGTCAGATATCGATTGGCAATATACGGTCAGACGGTTGTTGCAAGCAGGCTGGTTCTAGTGAAGCGACTCCGGTACCCAATAGGGTTTCCTTTCCATTGTTGGGGAGAACTGTCATCAACAGACTAATTTTTGATTTATGCCTGTAGGATATACAGGCGCCGCTTCTCTGCTGTAGCAAAGCATCGCCTTGTGCACTTGATAACAGGACCTGCCTCAACCGCGCCATACCACTTTGTAATCACATTCCACACAAAGTCATCTTAACTTGACAACTACACCGACCATTTCATTTCACCCCCTGGCCCACCTCCGCCCGCTCCCTCCGGTCGCTCCGCCCTCCTCCCGGGAGGAGGGCAGTCATTTGCGATAGCCCGTATCCCGGGCGTTGCAGTCGATACACCGTGGACGGGAGCAGAGGTACGATCCATCAGCCGCAAGCATGCCCGGCGGAGCCGGTGATGCGAGCGGCGGGCCGGAGCAGCCGTCACGAAGCGAGGTCGTGCCGAGCGAGTGAGGGCGCCTGAGGCACCGGACACCACGAAAAGAGCAGGGCGACGTTCCGAAGCGAGCCCCGCGAGCGAGGAATCTCGCCCGTCGGGTGGCGCCCGAAAATGTTACTCTTCCTCGACCGGATCGAGCAGGATGATCTTCACTCTTTTACCGACCCACGAGACCGGCACCATAACATGACCGCTGTTCCCGGTTTTGGTAACGGTCTTCTCCCGCACTTCGTATCCGCTGATAGTGAGTTCCACTTTATCCATACTCATTATGTAATCTTTGTATCATTAAAATCTAACCTTAATTATACATTGTATATACAATGTATAAAAGTTTAAATACTCAGCCGTCCTATACTATAATAGTGAGCGGAGAGGTGCTCACTGGAGGAATAGACAGATGACATTCAAGAAAATCGGAAGGCTGGCCCTGCACGACGGCCGGCTCCGGGTCGAGATCGACACGGTCGGATCGTTCACCTTTGACGATCACTGCCTGGTCGGCGAGGACGGACGGCGGCACGGCTACGCGATGCCGAGCACGACGGGAAAAGCGATGAACCTGCACCTGACGGGCGGAGCGCTCTGCACCGTGATCAAGTCGCAGCTCCTGCAGGTCGTCAGCGGGAATATCGGAAAAGCAGCAGTGTTCGAGGTGGCGTAAATGTCCTGCCAGACGCCAACGGCCATCCCGAACCCCTGCACAGAGAAGATCGGCGGGCAGCCCCTTAACCCTTCCGGGCGCCCCCTCTCTTTCACCGACGCGATCCCGTACCGCGACCTCTGCCGGATGGCCGCGCTCGAGGAGCGGGCGATGGAGATCGGCGGCGAGAAGAACCCGCTCTCGCAGCGGGTCGCTGCCCACCTCTTCAAGCAGGCCGAGGAGATCCTGCAGCAGTACCGCGACCTCGTCGCAGAGCACGGCCTCGAGGCCTGCGTACAGTGGGCGGCCGAGGCCGACGCACGGAGGGGACTCTGATGCCGGCGACCTGCGACGAGTGCGGCGCCGAGGTGCCGGACGACTGCTGCCGGATCAGCCGCGAGCGGGAAGAGTTCTGGGGTGCGCCGTGTTCCTACACGGTGATCACCGGCTACGTCTGCCCGGAGTGCGGGCACAGGGAGGTATGACGGATGGTCTCCGTCTACGAGGTGGTCCGGGACCGGATCATCTCGTCCCTTGCAGCCGGCACGGTACCCTGGCGGCAGACCTGGCAGAGCATGTCCCCGATGAACCTCGCCACCGGCCGGCCCTACCGGGGGATCAACCGGATCCTGCTCGCCGGCCATCCCTGGTGGGGCACCTACAACCAGATCAAGCAGCTCGGCGGCTACGTCCGGAAGGGCGAGAAGGCATCCGGGATCGTGGTCTTCTGGTCGTTCGACGAGACGAGGCGGACGGTGAGCGAGAACGGCGACGAGGTCGCGGTGGTCATGCAGCGGGAGCGGCCGCTGGTGCGCTACTACAAGGTCTTCAACCTCTCCCAGTGCGAGGGAATCGCCGTGGAGGAGGTCGGCGAGGTGCAGCCGATCGCCTCCTGCGAGGACGTGATCGCCCGGAACGCTCCCCGGGTGATCCCGGGTGAGCCGGCCTACCTCCCGAAGAGCGACCGGATCGCGATGCCGGCGCCGGACCGGTTCACCTCGGCGGAGGCCTACTACGCGGCCTTCTTCCACGAGCTCGCCCACTGGACCGGGCACGCCTCCCGGCTCGACCGGCCGGGGATCACGGGGCCGATCCGGTTCGGCAGCGAGGAGTACAGCCGCGAGGAGCTGACCGCGGAGATGGGCGCCGCGTTCCTCTGCGCGATGACCGGCACCGATCTGCCGGTGCTCGCGAACCAGGCGGCCTACATCGCCGGGTGGCTCCGGCACATCCGCGACGGCTCGGCGGCCGACGTGATCCGGGCCGCGGCGGATGCGCAACGGGCGGCGGACTTCCTCACCGGGGGCGGTGGGGAGGCCTCTTCTTTTTCGAGGGCGGGAGCGGCCGGGCGAGATTCTTTGCTCCCGGTGGTCGCTGCAGAACATCGCCCTGGTTCTTCGCGGTGTCCGGGATCGCGGGCGCCCTCACTCGCTCGGCGAGGCCTCGCTTCGTGACGGCTGTTCTCTGACCGCCGCTCGCATCTCCGGCTCCGCCGGGCATGCTCGCGGCTGGAGGTTGGGCACTCGCTACCGTTACCCGTCCTGGCAGTGGAGGTTGGCCCGGGACACGGGGTATCGCACCGGACTGCCCTCCTCCCCGGGGAGGAGGGCGGAGCGACCGGAGGGAGCGGGCGGAGGTGGGCTCTCCGGGTGGTGGAGTCGGATGGCAGTAAACGGGATCGCAGATCGCGACCGAGTTCGGTACCTGTAGAGAAGTGCCTGATACCTCTCGGGCGGTGTGGCAGGGCGAGCTTCTTTGCTCCCTGCGGTCGCGGCAGAACATCGCCCTGGTTCTTCCCGGTGTCCGGGATAGCGGGCGCCCTCACTCGCTCGGCACGGCCTCGCAGCGTGACGGCTGTTCCTGCACATTGAGTAGGTTTTATTGCACAGATACAGGGAGTGAGATCCCCATTTCATACAGTGTTTCGAGGGCATCGACTGCTGTCCGCCGCACATCCGATCTCTTGTGTTCCAGCAACTTTAGGATAAATTTGACAGTCGTCGGATCTACCTTCTCGGTAAGTTTTCCTAGGGCATACACTGCCGCAGACCTTACGCCCCTGTCTGGATCCGTCAGCAACTTTGCGATGTCCCTGACAACTTTCTGGTTTATTGCTTCTGGCAGATTCCCAAGGACATCTACTGCCATATGTCGGACACTGGGGTCCGAATGCTCCAGTAGATTTGCGATGTCCTTGACGGTCTCCTGATCTACCATCGCGGCGAGTTTCCTGATAGCATCAGCTGTCGCAGACCTTACGCCACGGTCTGGGTCCTTTAGCAATTTTGCAATTTCCTTGACGGCCTCCCGATCCACCTTTTCGAAAAATTTTCCGAAGATATCGACGATCGCATGCCGCACATCTGGATCTGTATCCTTCAGCAGTTTTGCAACGTCCTTGATGGTTTCCTGGTCTACCTTCCTGGCGAGTGTCTTGAGAAAGTAAACTGCATTAGATTGCACAAAACGATCCGGATCCTTCAGTAGTTTTGCAATGTCTTTAGTGGTCTCTGGGTTCAATGCCCCTGGAAGATTTCCGAGGGCACTTATCGCCGCATACCGCACAGTGGGATCTGGATCCTTCAGCAGCTTTGCAATGTCTCTAACTGTCTCTGGATCCACCTTCTCGGCGAGCTTTCCAAGGGCATATACCGCTTTAGATCGTACACCGCGGTTTGGATCTTTCAGCAATTTTGCAATGCCCTGAACGGCCTCTGGGGTTACCTTCTCAACGTGTTTCTCGAGGGTACTAACTGCCGCATGCCGCACATCTGGATCTGTATCCTTCAGCCTTTTTGCAATGTCTTTGATGATCTCCCGATCCCCGATATCTGGGCATTCCCCGAGGGCTTCGACTGCCGCATGCCGCACAGCGGAGCTGTGATGCTCCAAAAGCTTTGCAATCTCTCTAACGGTCTCCGGGTTTAATGCTTCCGGAAGACTCCCTAGGACACTTGCCGCTGCACGCTGCACACCGTAATTTGTATCCTTCAACAGTTTTGCAATGTTCCTGACGGTTTCCGGATCCACTGTCTCACGGAATTTCCCGAAGATTTTGACTACCGCATTCTGCACATAGGAGACCGGATCCTTCAGCAGTTTTGCAACATTCCTGACTGTCTTTGGATCCACCTTCGTCGCGAGCCTTCCGAGGGTATATATTGCCGTATGCCGCAGATCGGGATCTGTATTCCTTAGCAGTTTTGCAATGTCTCTGATGGTTTCCGGGCCTACTTTGTCGATAAGGGTCTCGAGGGCGTGCCCTGCCGCAGACCGGACACCAGGGTCAGGATCTTCCAGCAGTTTTGTAATGGCTTTGACAGTTGTCGGATCCACTTGCTTGGCGAGTCTTCCGAGGGCATAAACTGCCTTGTATCTCACATCGGGATCTGTATCTCCCAGCAGTTTTGCAACGTCTTTGGCGGTTTCTGAATCTACTTTCTTGGCAAGTTTTCCGAGGGCATATACTGCTCTAGATCGCACATCGGGATCTACATCCTCCAGCAGTTTTGTAATATCCTGAACTGTCTCTAGGCCCACCTTCTCGACGAGTTTCTCGAGAGCATCCATTATTACATATTGTGCTGAAAAATGCCCGTCCTTCAGCAGTTTTGCAATGTCTTTGATGATCTCCTGATCCCCCATATTAGGATATTCCCTGAGGGCTTCGACTGCTGCATGCCGCACAGCGGGGTCCGTATGCTCCAGTAGACTGGTGATGTCTCTAATGGTCTCCGAGTTGCCTGTCTTAGCAAGTTTCCCCAAGACATCAACTGCTACATTCCTTACATTAGGATCTGTATCCTCCAGTAATTTTGCAATACTTCTGGCGATTTCTGGATCCACTGCCTCGTGAAATTTCCCTAAGATTTCGACTACCGCATACCGCACGTCGCGATCGGGATCTTCCAGCAACTTTGCGATGTCCTTGACCGTCTCATGCTTCACCACACCCGAAAATTTACCGAGGGTACGGCCTGTTGTAGACTGCACAAGGAAATCCGGATCTTTTAGCAGCTTTGCGATGTCGCGGATGGCATCCTGATCAACCCTCTCAGAAAGTTTTCCAAAGGCATCGACTGCTGCGGATCGCACATCAGGGTCTTCAGATTTCAGTAGTTTTGCAATGTTCCTGATACCCTCCTGGTTTACTATCTCAGGGAATTTTCCGAGGACATCGATTGCCGCATGCCGCACACTGGGATCTGGATCTTTTAAGCACTGTATAATCCTGAAAATTGCCTTGTTTGTTTCATCCTCGGGGATTCTAGGAGCCCGCGCGAGTTGGATCATAGATTCTATTGCTCTTGGTTTTAGTGCAGCATCCTCGATGTCCATAAGATTTTGGAGGATTTCCTGCCAGATTTTAATGTCAATATCCCGCACTTCTGGTACGCATTCCGAGATCAAAAAGAGGTTTGAACAGATGATATTGTCTTCCTGCTGCAGCAGATCCTTGATACATTCGTTCCCTTTTATTCCTGCAGCGAATTTAATCACTTCTCTCCACTTCGGATTCCATCGTTCAGAGAAGACACGCTTATAGTAAGATTCGCCTTTTCGTTCTGTTATTAATTCCGCCGCGAGATATTCTTGGAAGGATTGATGTGTGTAATAGAAATAGTGTTCTCCCTTTTCAAGGATCAGGTTAATTGGTCCAAGATGAGGGAGTCGATCCATGCGGTCCTCGCCGATAATTTCTTCTACAAATGAGGCTGGCAACTTCTGGATTACGGGATTATCTTCGCCAAGTGAGCAGTATGAAATTTTTTTCAGATCTTTCCTAACACCCGTTGTACGACTAGCCTTTTCCCTGCCGAGTCTCCCATGCTCTGTGATGATGTGGTTTATAAACTGTTTATATAGATCGGTGCGGTTCTGTACGTCCCCAATATTTCCGGTTTCCAGCAGGTTTTTAACCATAAAAGCAAGCATAGGGATTTTTGTTAAGTGGGGAGCAAAAGAACAGACCGATCGGGAAATATCATAGTACTCACCAAAGTATCGTTTCTCATCCTCCGGGGAGTAGAGTTTTAACCTTAAAAATGGTCTTCTGAAGTCTTTCTCGAGGCCAATAACTGCAGAGGGTCGTGAACTGATGACGAAATTATTCTGACCAACGATTTGAGCAATTTCTTCCGCAATCACACTTGGAGATGTTTGATCTGAGATCTGATCGAGTCCATCCAGAAGAAATACAATTTGCCCCTTCTCAAAAAAATCAGAGAACAGATCTTCGATGTCTGCCTTGGTGACATAGTAATCCATTCGATTTGCTAATAACAGCTGCTCTCTATATCGCTCTACAAGTTTTTGTTTTAATGATTCCCACGAATTTGGTCTCCACTTTTCGAAATCAGCGCACTGGATGAATGAGGCAACAACATCGTGTTCGCTATTGAGGCGTGCGCTCAGCCAGAGCAGCAATGTGCTCTTGCCAGTGCCAACAGACGAAGAAAGAATGTACGATACGGCAGGAGGTTTTAGGTCATTTAAATCGAAGTATTCCCAAGATCTTCCATGTTCCCATTCTTCTATCCCAACAGCCAGCAATTCCCTTTTTTCTTTTTCTCTTGGTTTTTTTCCGCATTCGAGGGAAAGAGGAATAAATTCATTATTTTGTAGTTTTTGAATTTTCAGTTCTTCTTCTGCCCGTTCAGATATAGAAAATCGAATTTTTTTATACACATCATGAAATTCCTTAAGACACGGCCATTTTTTTAAAAGGGGCGTGATAGGTACAAAGGCTGCTTTATTATTGTCAATGATCTCTCTCGAAGTGATTAGCCCAACTACTTTAGTGGTTCGCGTGTTTATTACTGGACTGCCACTATAACCACTTTGCACGGCGGAAATGCTAAGTCCACTGATCTCCACGGTGGGGGTATTCCCCTCAAAAGTCGGACCGACTATTCTCCCTTCAACGTGACGACCTGATTCTTGGTAATAGCCCTCTGGATGACCAAAACTGTGACATATATCCCCGCGTTTCCATCGACCGTATACATCAAGGGGCAAGTATTCACTCGGTCTAGTACACCCAACTAGCTGGAGAACTGCAATATCGGCTTCCTGAATGCAATATTCTGTAATTCTTGCTATTCTTGGCTCGTTTTCTCCAGGACAGAGGACACTTACAGATTCAGTATTGTGTTCTAAATGATCCTCAATGACGTGATAGCACGTGAGTATGTATCCATCCGGATGGCAGAAAAATCCGGTGCCTGTACCTAGTAGGCAATCTGAGTTTGGCTCTAGGATGACAACGGCATACTGCCCCAAGTTGTCAAGATCAATTCTCATCATACTTGCCATTCGGCAGTAATTACTAGACTTGCCTCAGCTCCAGTCTTTACTAAATAGACGTTCCCTTCACCACTAATCTTTAAACCGAATTCAGTTATGAGCTTATTTGGCTTTTTATATTCGGGCATATCGTTGAATGTTTGAATGATGGCACCGCATAGAGTTTTAATTGGTTCAGAGAACTCACTAAAACCAATCACAATCCCGTCTGTGGTTTTAGATACTTTCCGGGGTCCAGACTCCGCATGCGCTTTTTCGTCCGCTTCGATCCAAAGTTCTGTACCGTTCACTTTGACTTTGATGAGTTTGGACATGATTCTATCACTTCGTCACGATTGTATGTGAATCAGTCTCGGCGAAGGGAATATTAATATTCTCATTTAAAACGGGTCAATTGCGATTAAAAAATCTGATTCTGGTAACTGGACATTACCGTCTGATCATGGAGTCGTTGAAACTTAGAAGATTTATTCACCGTTTAGCACCTCTTTTCCAAAAGGATGGTGCAATAACCAATCAAACGGTGCGAATTGTACATAATAAGCTTATCTCGTAAGTTACTAAGAATAAATGCGTTACATTTCACTGGGTGAGATTCTTTGCTCCCGGTGGTCGCTGCAGAACGTCGCCCTGCTCTTCTGCAGAACGTCGCCCTGCTCTTTTCCGGTGTCCGGGTCATCAGACGCCCTCAATCGCTCGGCGAGGCCTCGCAGCGTGACGGCTGCTCCTGCCCGCCGCTCGCATCACCGGCTTCGCCAGGCATGCTCGCGGCTGCTGCTCGGTAAAGCAATCCTTACATACCCGTAATCCGGGCTACATCCGCCGAGAAAACCACCCTCACAGACGCCCACAGACGACCGATCTTGAGGCGAGGCATAGTATCCATCCTTCGAAAATTACTGCCCCTCATATGGCCATTATAACTCGATGATTCTGCCGTATTTCTAGAATCAGGCCGATCTGCTTCAATGAACAATTTCACCCAAATCCGGCCTCTGAAACTGGCCTCAAAACCGGAAAATACCCGTAAAATAGCCCCCTTCCAGGATGGAAGAGAGGGGGTGTTCCCCCTCACCCGAGCGCCGGCACGCCGTCCGCCCAGGTCTCGACCGTGGTGCGGATCGCGTCGTCCTGGTAGCTCGTGATCCGGACTGCATTCCGGGAAAGCGTGACGTAGTAGATCTCGCCGGACGGGTCGTGGCACTTGAGCTGGCACGAGTAAGAGTCGTGCTCGGCGTCGCGGACGGCATCGCCGCCCATTGCGGCCGCGAGGGCCGCGTCGCCCATGATCTCGGTAGCGACGCTGCCGAACGCCGCAACGCTCGGCGCCCGTGCGGAGACCGCCCCCACACGCTTGCCGTCGTTGTCCTCGTAGTTCACCTTCGCAGTGTAGGACTCGCGGTTCCGGGTCACACCGTCATACGTGACGCCGCTCTCGATGTAGTCCACGCACCCGAAGGGGTTGTCTGCGAGCACGCTTCCGACGATAGCGTCGAAGGTGCTGACATCGGCGATCGGCAGGGAAAGTTCCCGGACCGCCGTCTTGGTGTTGCTCTTCTCGACAAAGTCTGCCATAGGCTGTTTGCTCCTGCCTGTCGAGTCCCGGGATGACAGACAATCATAAAATATTACCTCAAGTAATATTAATCTGCCTTGACTCCCTATACTCTCTCCAATGGAGGAATGCGACAATGTCGGAGGAGAAGACTACCCGGGAGCTCGTCTACGAGGTCAGCCGGGACGTGAAGTGGATCTGCAAGACGCTTGCGGAGATGAAGGAGCAGGCCGGCGACCACGAGAATCGCTTGCGAGCGATCGAGGGCTGGCGGCAGACGAAGATCGGCGAGGAGCAGCGGCTCTCGAAGATCAGCGCCGGTGCCGGCGGGCTGGTCGGTGGGGTCGTGGCGGTCATGGTGCGGGCGCTCGGCGGCGGGTGGTAGACGCCGATACTCCGCCTATACAATCGTCCGGAGCCACCGGCACTTCACGGTCAGATCATACGCTTTTTCCCGGGGGTTCCGATACTCCGCAATGAATGTTCTGGCCTCTCCCGGCGCAAGATCCCCTATCCGATAAGAGCCCGAGCCGGTGATCAAGCCGCTCGCCGGATCGGTGAACTCGTACACCACCTCGACATTCTCGGCCGGGACGACATCCTCGTTTGTTACGGTGAAGTTCCGGGTGTATACCCGAGTGGGGAGGACGCCAATATTATCCGGACCTAGATGATAGTACTCCTCTCCCTGACCAAAGGTGATCGTCAGGTTCACCGTCTCCACGGTCAGCAGGAACCCGGACGAGATGACGAGAGTTGCGGTGATCACGCATCCTGCGAGGATGAGGAGGGCGGCGCTGCGGGAGAGGCGCGTCATGCTGCTTCGTCAAGTGCTTTCGCTTCGCGGTGCCACTTCAGGCACACCCATGCTGCTACAATGAACTGAACCCCGACGAACGCGGGAACGGCATAGACCATTCCATAAAATACCGGTGTCAGCACGGGGATCAGGGAGGGGTACTCCACTGCTATAGCATAAACACCATGCGCCCCGAAGAAACTCGTGAAGGCGACGACCGCCGGCCAGAAGTTCCGTATGTGGACGATTTCCTGAAGAGTTAATTCCATGCTCCCGAGCCTCGTTTTCAATTTTGAGGCGCTGGCATTTAACCCTGCCCCTGTACGCCCTCCCAAAACCGCTCCATTTCCGGTGCTGGTTACCGCCTGTGAGTCTCTCCGATTGATCACACGGAGGCTCAGCGCGGCGGGCTCCTCTCATCGTTCACTTTCACTGAGCGCGGGGCTCCCTCCTAAATAGGGACGGCCCCACGATCCTTGTATGCAGAAGCGGTTCCTTCACGCCGACCAGACGCTCTTTCGGGACGTCGACGTCTTTGAGATCGACCATGTTCCAGACCTCTTTGACTACCGCGAGAAACAGCTCGATGAACTCGCCTTTCAGATCCGACCGGCACTCCGGGGCGGCCGGTCGCTGAACGCCGTCTGCCGTGGGCTGCCCGGCACCGGGAAGACGACGAGTGTGCTCCGGATCTTCACTGAGCTCGAGCAGGCCACGAAGAAGGTGCTGCCGGTCTATGTGAACTGCCAGAACGACCGGACGAAGTATATGGTCTACTCCCGGATCTACGCGAAGATCTTCGGCCACGCTCCGCCGCGGACCGGGCTCTCGATCCGGTCGGTGATGGACGCGATCGGGGACGCCCTGCAGAAGCGGGAGATCAGCCTGCTGGTCTGCCTGGATGATGCGAACCTCCTGCAGTACAACAGCACACTCAATGATGTCTTGAACTCCCTGCTCCGGCTGCACCAGGACTACCCGGGGGTGCGGGCTGGAGTCTTCGCGATCGTCAGCGATATGGATCTCGACCTCGGCCGGGAGCTCGATGCCTGGGTGGTCTCGGTCTTCCGGCCGACGATGATCTACTTTCCGATCTATGATGCCGACGAGATCCGGGGCATCCTCCGCGAAAGGGTCCGCGTCGGCCTCTACCCGAATGTCGTCTCGCCGGAGATGCTCAACCGCATCGTCGAGCAGACGATGGAGACGGGCGACGTGCGGGTGGGGATCGATCTCGTGAAGCGGTCGGTCATGTATGCCGAGGCGGCCGGGCGCACGGCGGTTCTCAAGGAGGACGTCATGGCCGCTTACGAGCAGGCGAAGCACGTCCATCTCGCCTTTACCATCCGGTCGCTCTCGGCGGGCGAGCGGCGGCTGCTCCGGCGGATCGCGGAGCTCTCACGGGAGCAGACCGAGCCGCTCACCTCCGGTGCGGTCTACGCGGAGGTGAAGGGCACGCTGAAGATCGGCTATACGGCGTTCTTCAAGCGGTTGTGCAAACTCGACTCGCTGCGGCTGGTCACCCTGATCCGGGTGCAGTCAGGCGGGCGGTCGAGCGAGATCATGCTGCGGTATGAGGCGGAGAAGGTGGTGGAGGTGTGTGGGTGAAACCTGCCTCTCTTACTCTCCTTCAAATTCTGCGGGATCTATTCTGAGGACATTGCAGTTTTCCCGTATTGCCCGTTGCAGGTTTTCGTCAAATCCTTTATCGTCCTTCGCTTCGATCTCGATTTTGATTGTGACGCTCGCACTCGGCCGCGAGGTAAACTGCGTGATCACTTCGTCCACGATCTGGCTGAACGCTATCTTCGCTGTGATCGGATCGATCTCTACGCACCCGTAAAACCGATTCTTTACCCGGGATACGGGCGGCAGTGGGGGAGGTGGTAGGGGAGGTGTTCCACCGCCTCTCTCATTATCACCATCGGGAATCGGTGGCTTGACTGGCTCAGGCGGCTCGGGCGGCTTGATGCTCTCCTCATAGACCGCCGCGGCGGAGGGCTCGATCAGGAGGAGGGCATCGTCGACGACGATCGATCTTCTGCCTTTCCCGAAGGTGAAGCCGATGTACTTCTCCCCATCTTTTCCCGCCGCGAGGCCGAAGTAATCTTTTGTATCCGTCCCTGTCTCGATTGTCCGCTTCAGGACGTCCTTGTTCAGAAGGCGGGGAAGGTAGAGGTAACGGCAGGTGTTCTCCCAGAATTCGCCGGCCTTCATCTCCGTGTCGGCGTCGTTCCAGAACCACCTCTTGAGCAGGCTGGAGAGGTGAATGGGCGCCCACTCGGTGATCAGAGCCTCGTTATCCTTCAGGACTCGCTCGATCTCCTCGACCGGCCTTTCGGCACCGGGATTGATAGAGTAAGGCTCCAACTCAATGTCGGATGAGGTCTTACCGCCCGTGATCTCCTGCACCGGCACGAGCAGCCAGCGGTAGGTTTCCCGGATCCCCCTTGTCACCGTCCGGCGAGCCATCTCAAGGTTGCTCTCCGCGCTCTTCGCCATCAGGTTGTCGAGCACGATCCGGTTCTCCCGGTAGTCGGAGACGATCGAGGCCCATGCCAGCATCGAGCGGATGTGGTCGGTGAGCAGGCGCACGTTATCGGCGTCGGCGGCGAGGAAGACGAGGCGATTCTGCCGGTGCCGCGGCTGGTCGCCCCGCTTTCTGAGGTACTCGGTGGCGCAGGTCTTCGCCATCTGAACATCGCTCTTCCCGTAGTAAGCGTGGGGGGGGAGAGCGATCAGCCGGAGGGCCGAATCGTCGGGGATGTCACCACTGTTGGTGAAGATGTGTACACCGTCGAAGACCCCCTTTGCGATGGCCTTCTTCACCCCCTCCTGCATGGCCGGGATGATCTCTTCCTTTTCGTCGAAGCGTTTCTTCCGCTCCTCCATCTCGCGCCGGAGATTGGGGCGGATGTCGAACCAGTAACGGCCTTCTGCGCTGTTCAGGTAGTAGAGGCGGTCGGAAAGCCGGCGGAGGGCGTCCCGGAAGGCGCTCGTCTGCTGTCCGGGCTGGACGCTGCCGAGGAGGACCCGCTCCTCCTCGATCCCCTGCACCATGCGGTTCGGCGTCCCCGGGGCGCTGCCGAGGAAGACCGTCCTCGCCACCCGGCGGCAGGCCTGCAGGCTTCCGAACCGGGTGTCGCGGCTCTCGATCGCGGTCGTCTCCGCACGGTCGCCGTCGATGTCGCGCTCGAGCACCGGATCCCAGCCCTGTGGGAGGTAGTAGATCATTTCGTTGCGGGTGCTGCCGTCGTAGAGAGGCAGACTGCCGGGCATGATCAGGAGATCGTTGTTGCCGTCCTTCCAGAGGCGGTGGATCACCTTCGCCATCAGTTTCAGGACGCCGCGGGTGCGCTGGAAGTTATCGAGGGACGACCAGTCATCATAGAGCCGGTCGAAGACCTCGGGGTGGATCGGGTAGGCATTGACGAGCCGCTGATAGTAGCGGCTCTCCTGCGTCTCCCGCGGGAACTCAGGTCCCGAGTCGATGTAGAGATCAGCGAACGAACGGCAGACCGCCTCTGCGGCGGCGGTGTCCGTGATCCCGGAGAAGAGCCGTCGCCTGACGATCTCGAAAGCCTCCTCGGCGGCGACCGGTTTCCAGAGCGCCTGCACGCGGCCGAAGTAGTGCTCAAGGGTGCGGAGTGTGGCGACACCCTGCCGGCTCCCGGCCTCCTGATCCGATTCGGGGAGGGAGGCGAGCAGAACGGCGTTCGGCACTGCCTTCACCGCCTCGGTGAGGGCCTGCATGAAGGATATGTTGGTGTCGTAAGTCCCGCCGGCGAGCTTCGTCTTCTCGTCGAACTGCCTGATGTAGGCGACGAGTTCGTCCATCAGAATGACACAGGGGGCGTATCTGGCGAGGAGGCGGGCGAGCGTTTCCTTGCCCGGGGAGGTGCCGGACTCGTCGGCATCCCGGATCTGCTCGTAGGCCTCTTCGCCGCCGAGCTGCCAGGCGAGGTCGCCCCACATGGTGTTCACTTTAATGCTTCCCCGCTCGTCCGGCATGTTCGGGGAGAGTTTGGTGCCGTCGATAACGACGACCCGTGCCTTTGGGAGGTCGATGACGCCGGCGGCGTCGAGGATCGGGGGGACACCCTGCAGGTCAGCCGCTGGCACAGTGCCGCGGGCGAGGTGGTAGACGGCGAGCATGGTGTGCGTCTTGCCACCGCCGAAGGCCGTCTGGAGCTGGATGACCGGGTCGCCGCCAGTGCCGGTGATCCGTTTCACTACCGAATCGAGGAGAAGGCGTATCCCCTCGGTGATGTAGGTGCGCCTGAAGAAGAGCACTGGGTCGCCGTACTCGGGGCTTGCGGTGCCGGTGTGGACGCGGGAGAGGTCGGCCGCAAACTCCGCCTGCTGGAAGGTCCCCTTCAGGACATCTTCGTGGGGTGCGGCGATCTCCCGCCAGGGTCTGAGTGTCATGGTCATTCTGATTTATACCCCTGAATCATGTATCCGAATTTCTCAAGGATGAGCTTCTCTCTCTCCTCGATAAATTTCTCATAATTGTCAAGTTTCCAGAGTTCGGGTTTCCTCGGGATCAGGTGCATGTCAAGGTAGGCATCATCCTTGTCAGCAAACCATTCGTTCGGAGGTATGTCCCGTTTTCCCGAAAATCCGTTCTCATCCGCGGTGAGGAGCATGAGATTGGCAAGCTGGTCGCGATCTTCCTGGTAATATCTGAGAAGATTCCGTTTCCCGTTTTCCGGATTGACTTTCTTTACTGTTCTGAGGAGAGACTGCGGGAAGATATGATCAACCTGGGGGAGGTTGTCCTCATACGCTGGCGTGTAGTTGAAATGCCTATACCAGAGGTTGAAGATGAGGTGGATATTTTTTGATCCGTAGTACTGCCCGAAAATGGTGTTCTCCGTCAGTTCCAGGCTGCGTCCGTCTTCGCGGATGATGCCGAAGATCTCATTCACATCAAACTCTCCAGTGGAGCTGATAGCCTTCGCACAACGGTCGATTAGATTGTCGGGCGTTCCGCTAAACGCTCCGCTGAGGAGTGTCCGGAGGAGGTATTCGTCGAGGTTCCGTACCGTACCCCATTTTTCGGGGAAGTGGTAGCGGAAGTATATGAGGGGGATGAGGACGAGATAAGACGGCATTGCCTTGTCCGTCCGTATGAAGGTCTTGCCGTAGAGGTAATCCCTCACGTCGCGGATGGCTGAAGAGATGCCCTCCCATTTGTCAATGAGTTCCTGCCTGGTACCTTCATCACGGAACTTTTTGACTTCGTATGATGCCCCTTTGTTGAGGAGTGTCAGGCAGGTTTTCAGGACAAAGTCACGGGTAAAGTCATAGCCGACGCGGTTGAGATCGTCGAGCAGTTCTTCCATCTGCTCATCCGCAGCCTCCCACGATGATGTCAGGAGAGAGAAGAGCAGATCGGATTTGCCGAGGCGTGTTCCTCCCGAGTTGGCGCGGATGAAGATCTCGACGACATCATCTTCCCTGTAGGCGTCCGCGTTATCAACGCTATCGAGCTCCTGGTAGACCACCAGTTCTTCGTTGATGAACTGTTTTGCGATGCGGGCCACATTGTCTTCGATGCGCTCCTCTTCTGCTTCGGTCAGATCTCGCCCGGCATTTTTGATAGTTGATTTGGCGATCCTGCTTGAGAGTTCATTGCTGAAGACCAGATCCTTGAATTTGATCCAGGGGAATACAGCCTTTTCGGCATCTAAAAACTGGAATTTATAGCGGATGTCCTCCGGTGCAACGAGATCGCCACTGAGTACATCAAAATACATCTCACGCTTCTCATAGCTTCCCCGGAGACCGATGAAGAGGCTTTGCAGTCTCTGCTGGCCGTCGAGGACGAGAAGTTTGGTTTTGTCATCTTCGGGAACGTAAAAGTCGGTGAGACGGAGGGTGCTTCTGTAGTTGTCGATGAATTTCCGGCGGCGGATGCGGGACTTGGTGCGCCATACGAGGAGGGTGCTGATAGGGTACTCCCGCATGATGGAGTCGAAGAGGCGCTCTATCTGGTCTTCTCTCCAGACGAACGGCCGCTGAATGTTCGGCAGCCAGAAGCCTCCGTCTCTCTCCTCATTATTGAGGTAACTGACCATCTTTCGGATGGTCTCTTTTTGGTTTTTCATACGTCATCAGCCCCCGTAGGAGGAAAGTGTCTTTTGCGGTGTTTTCTCGATCACGACGGCCGTCTGTGCCTCGACGGCTCCCCATGAGGCGATCAGTTCGTTGTACGGGCGGGCGTCTTCGGCCCAGCCTTTCCGCTCGCAGAGGGTGTAGAGCCGGTACGCGAGCTGCCGGATCGCCGATGCCCGGCCGGGCATGCGGGCGAGGAGGGCGGCTGCCTCGGGTTCCCCGCCGCCGCACTGGTGGACGCGGATTAGGTGGTGGAGCGCCTCCCAAACCGGTGTCCGGCTGTCGGTCTCCGGCGACCAGTCTTTCGGGTACGCCGACCACTTCATGAGCCGCACCTTTCCAGCGCCGGCCTCGACGACGCCTGCCTCCCGAACGCCGTCGACGGTGGTGCCCCGGGCGCGGGCGAGGACATCGGCTTCGCCGAACTTCCCCTCTTTCCAGCCGTTCTCCTCGAACCAGCCGAGACAGAAGCGGGTGTCAGCGTCGAGGTCGCCGCTATCGTCCGAGAAGTAGGTATCCAGTTCGCGGTTGATGAGCACGAGGGCGTCGTGCACCGGCATCCGGGAGCCGTCCGCCTCAAGGACAGCGGAGTACTGTGAGAAGACTCCCATCCCCGGGCCTATCGCCGCCTGTGCAAGATCGACGGGGGCGATCGAGGAGGCGGTCATCTCGTCGAGTGCCTCGGGGAGTGCCCGCTTTAGCTCGCGGAGGAACTCTTTGCGAGAGACGGCAGGAGTGTCGGGGTCGCGCCTGCGGCAGACGAGGACGACCGAGGAGGCAAGGGCATTAGTATCCATACCTACAGGTCTATTACCTAACTCAGTACGCATTGGCCATGTACCAGTGACGGCGAATCCCGCCTTTATTACTGCTTCAAGGAAAGATTCCCAGCCATTGGAGGCAGTATCACCCCCCTTCGTTTCCGACTGTTTGAAAGCATAGTAGATTGTCACCGGGAAAGCGGGGTGTGCTTGCTCGGCAAGACGGCGCATCGCTTCAGTCATCCCTTGCATGAAGAATAATTCGGCCTTCTCCTTTGAGCCGTGGCGATAGGGTGTCGCCACCAGTTCTTCGGCCTTTGGGACAGCCATCGTGGCAAAGAGCGAGGGGAGGACCGGTTTTAAAGAGTGGCGAAGCCAGACATAGAAGAAGTCGGAAAGGTCTGAGTAGCCGATGTTGTCGTAGTAGGGAGGATCGGTTGAGACGACATTGTTTTTGGATATTATTTGATTCGAGGCATCAGATTGAAGGCAAAAACCATGATCATTGCAAGGGAGGCGATCGATCACCTTTGACAATGTGTTTAAGCTGACGCCATAATCTCCTGCAGCATTAGCAAATATGTTTGGCTCAGCAAAATCCCAAACCATGGGAATAGCTTGTCGACCAAAAAGGTTCCGGACTTGAGTTTTTGACACTTCCCACCGGCAAAGAGCATTACAGATATCGCTGAGACGGCTCAATCCCAATCCAAGATACACCGCCACCGCATCCGCATACGCCGCCGCCCCGTCGCCGCCAGCCTCCAGCCTCCGGTCGTCGTCAGGCATGCCGGCGGCGAGGGCGTCGTTATGCACCCACTCCCGAGCCTCGCTCACAAGGTCGGAGATGGTAGTGAGGGCGACGAGCTGGCGGGGAGTGAAATAGTCTCCGAAGGTGTGGAAGCCGTAACGTCGCCCCTGTGCATTGCTTGCGAATGTCCCTCTGCATGGTGTCTCTGGTTTCCATGATGTTACTGCTGATACGGCGACTTTCTCCATATCAGCGAAGGGAGAGAGACAGACTCGACCTCTTCTCCCTTCTGCGACGATAGCTATCAACCGGGCTCCCATTCTCCCAGCATTTGCTTCATCGTCGATGTAGGAATAACTCATTGGGGTATTAGACAAGAGACATCTAAAGCTTCCTCTGGATAATTTAGTCCCTGTTTTAACCTGATCGGGATTTTTTGGCCTTCCCACCTTTACAGAAAACCGATAGGTGTTTCCTTCAATTACTGGCTCAATATAGACTTCCTTCCCTTGTTTGGTTGATAGCCAGAATGTTGAGACGAGCGGCACCTCAATATCTCGATATGCTGGGTTTGGGCTTCGTACCGTCCTTGCCCAGAGCCAGGCGATCACCGTCAACTCCTCGCCGACATACTCCTTCAGATCTGGTCGCTCCTCTGCCATCTCCGCTGTTATCCGGACCTCCGGGTAGAGGTGGCCGATCCGTTTCTCGGCCTCGTCGCGCATCCACTGGCCGTAATACCGGACATCCTCGGCGAGCCCAGCAGCACCCTTCCACTCGGTACCGACCCGCTTCTGCTTTCGGCTCTCCGGGTTCACCGGTGGCCGTCCGGCAAACTTCGGCGGGATCTCGATCATCGCTTTGTTGATCAGCACCGCCACCGGATTCAGGTCGGATGCCCAGGCCTCAAGGCCGAGCCGCTGCGCCTCGAGGGGAATCGCCCCGCCGCCAGTGAACGGGTCATGAAACGCGGGCAACTTGTCGGGGTTGAAGAGTTCCTTCGCCTGCGGATGGTTTCTGTTCAGGGTGCAGGTTTCCCGCCAGCTCTTCAGGATCTCCGCCCTCGCCTCTGCAAGCACCGCCTCGTTCGTGGTGTTCTCCCAGAGGACGAGCTTCTTCATGATCTCGAAGAGGCGCTTCCTCTCAGCTTCGGCCTTTTCCTTATTCACACCCCGGCCAAGCTCCCGCTCATAGCCGGGATCGTTGACGAGCTGTGCAAACAGCACCGCACGGGCGGCTGCCAGTGGTCGCCGTGCCCACCAGAGATGGAGAGTAGAGGGGTGACCGTGGCGGATTGACTTCTCCCGCACCGAGGCGACATTAATCTCGTCCAGTGGCAGCGCGACCTCAATCAGTTTCTTCGGTATTTTGACAGTATCCATAGCAGTCCCTGCATTATTGTGGCCGTTCCGCCCTATTGAGGAGTTTAGCGAGATCGAAGTTCTCGCTCGTCACCGCCCAGCCCGGTTCACGGTCGAACGGCTCTCTGATGTAAAACGGTCCTTCGTAGTCCTCGCCGTCCACCAGTACAATGGCGAGCACGAACTTATCAGCCTGGTTGAGGCCGTAGATGATCTCGTTACGCAATACTGTTATAGTAGTCTGACCCTTCGCCCGGCCTTTCACCTCGATATGGCGTGTCATCGGTGGTGTTCCGTCGGTCTCCGGCAGGAGGACGGTGATGTCCCAGCCACACTTCTCGGCCGAGACGTCGATCACCTCGTGGCCGAGGGCACGCTCGGCCTCCATCACCGCCCGCATTGCCACCATCTCGACATGCTTCCGGGCGGCGGCATCAATGGTGGTCACCTCGCCCCGGCATGCCGCCAGCAGCCCGGCCGGGATCACCAGCGCGCCGCCGGCGATCACCGGTGTCGCCGAGATGACATGCCGCATTGCCGCCAGATCGCGCTTCCTCCGCTCCAGCCGCGTCGTGAGGTCGTCCACCGTCCGGCGGGCGTTCTCGAGGTTCATCCGAACCTCCTTCCCGGCCCGGTGGTCGTCCTGCAGTTTGAGGTACCGGTCCTGCCAGAAATTGATCTCCTTCACCAGCCGCGCCTGCACCGCTGCGAGCGTCCGGTCAGCCATCCGTTCCCGCCGTGCCTTCACCTCTTCAAAGTGTGCCGGCACGAGCCGCTCGGTGGCATACCCGAGAGCCATCCGTTCGAGGTCGCTGCTGACCCACGGCGAGGCCAGGACGTCGGCAACCAGCTCCCGCTCCTCGTCGCTGATCGGCTGCAGGTCGAGGTGGGGTGCCCAGCCGGCATTCTCCGCCCGTCCTTCGGCATCGATCGCCACGAACTGCATTCGCCGCGAGACCGTGCGGTTCTCGTCGTTCCCGTCCCGCACCCGGTGATCGATGATGAAGAGCACCCGCGGCGTCACGCCGGGATCGTTTGGATCGACCAGCACCGCTCCCTGCCGCAACTTCGGCCGGTGCGCCTCCAGCACGAGATCGGTCACCGCCTGCATCAGCGGATGGCCTGGGTGGATCAGCGCCGCCATCGGTGCCCCCACGCGGTCGAGCAGCCGGACGTACTGCTTCTCAAAACAGATCCGCTCGTAGCGTTTCATCACCGGCTGCAGATACCGCCGGTCACGCCCGGAGAGCTGCCGGTCACGATCGCGGATCGCCGCCGGCACATGGGTGATCTCCCACCGCCCGGGCTCCCGGGGGCGCAGTTCACCCCCAAGTAACTCATATGCCCGGGTAAAAAACGCCCTGATGAAGTAGGGCTGCAGTTTCCTCGCCTCCGCCTTCTCCATCTCGGCCTTGATCGCAAACAGCCGCCCCTCGTCCATCACTACCTCGCAGAGGGCGTTCTGCCGCATAATCTCCCGCAGGTGCTCGGTATCGAGGGCACCCTCCACCCGCTGCAGGAGCTTCGCCCGCACCTCGGGATCGTCGCCGTACCGGATCGCCTCGATCAAAAGATCACGCAGGCTCCGATCGTCGAAGACATCGCCGAGAATGTCGAAGACCCGGCCCCCGAGCGCCTGTCGCTCGGTCTCCAGCTTCAGAAGCAGCCGCTGGAAAACATCGCCTTCCCGCGTCTCGGCCGCCACTAGGTTCCAGAGACGACAGACCTCGGTCTGCCCGATACGGTGGATCCGACCGAACCGCTGCTCCAGCCGGTTGGGATTCCACGGCAGGTCATAGTTCACCATCAGGTGGGCGTTCTGCAGGTTCACACCTTCGCCAGCCGCATCGGTGGCGACGAGGATCCTGACTGCCGGATCGCTCCTGAACATCTCCTGCTTCTTCCGCCGCTCCTCACGCCGGTCGCTGCCGTCGATAGTGGCGACCGCCTCCTCGGACCCGAGCAGCCCGCGGATCCTCGTCGCCAGGTAGCGGAGGGTGTCCTTGTACTCGGTGAAGATGATCAGCTTCCGCTGCCGACCGCCCTCCTCGTGCATCTGCGGTGTCTCCTGCAGGAGCCTCGAGAGTTCGTCCCACTTCCGGTCGTGCCCTGACCGAACGACCTGCCTGGCCTGTTCCTCCAGCCCTTCGAGGATCCGGATCTCAGCCTCCAGTTCATGGATCGTCCGCGAGGCGGTTGCCTGATCGACGACCTCCTCCTCGTACTCCTCGTACTCGCCGGCCGCCATCTCCTCTTCGGCGTCCCAGACATCACCGTTCGTCCGGACGTCAAGGAGCGTCTCGGCGAGTGCCCGACCGCGTGAATCGAGCTTCATCTCCTCCACACGGCGCTTCAACCGCTCGCGACGGCGCTTCAGCGACTGATAGATCGCCTCCGGGCTCGATGCCAGCCGCCGCTGCAGTCCGGTGAGGGCGAACCCGACCGCCCCTTTCCGCTGGTTATTCTCTATCCGGTCGGCCTTGTTCATCTCCTCCCGCACGTACTGCGTGACCTGCTGATAGAGGGCGCCCTCCGCATCGGAGAGGGTATAATTGACCGACTCCGCGATCCGCTCGGGGAACAGGGGTGTCCCGTCGAACTTCAGGAGGTCCTCCTTCACCATCCGGCGCATTAGATCCGAGACGTCCACCTTATGGGCGCCGTCCCTGAACTTCCCATAGAACCGATCCGCGTCCAGCAGGGAGAGGAAGAGCTGGAAGTCCTCCTCCTTCCCGTTGTGCGGCGTCGCTGTCATCAGGAGCAGGTTTCGGGTATGGGCGCCGAGCAGTTCCCCAAGCCTGAACCGCTGCGTTCGGTTCACCTTCGAGCCGTAGTACGTCGCCGACATCTTATGGGCCTCATCCACGACCACGAGGTCCCACTGTGTCCGGCCGAGTTTCTCCTGGAGCTCATCGTTCCGAGAGAGCTGATCGAGCCGGGCGATCAGCAGGGGATGGTCGTCGAACGGGTTGCCGCTCGGCGATTGTTCCGCAAGGTCGCGGGAGAAAATGGTGAACGCAAGGCCGAACTTCTCGTACATCTCATCCTGCCACTGCTCCACAAGGCTTCCCGGAGCGACGATCAGAATACGCTCGGCATCCGCCCGCATCAGAAGCTCCCGAATCAGCAGGCCGGCCATGATCGTCTTGCCGGCGCCGGGATCATCCGCCAGGACGAACCGGAGCGGCTGCCGGGGCAGCATCGACTCGTAGACCGCCGTGATCTGGTGGGGGAGCGGCTCGACGTTCGAGGTATGCACCGCCATCATCGGGTCGAAGAGATAGGCAAGGTCGATCCGGTAGGCCTCCGCAGCGAGCTTGAACTCCTCGCCGGGTGCGTCGAACGCCCACGGCCGCCCGGCCTTTGCGAGGGAGAGCGAGGGCTCTTTGGAGCGGAAGAGCATCTGCTCCTTCACCTGCCCGTCGGCTGTCTTGTAATAGACCGTCAGCGCGTTCTCGCCCACCGGATCGGTTGATACAATACGCACGATCTGGCCGGGTTCGATACCGTTAACGGTCGCATCTTTTTTTATGTCTTCCAGTCGTAGCATGGGCTGATACGTCTCCGTTCTGCGATCTTCTGCACATCCAATAGGGAGAGGGGCGGAAACATCGCCCATTTCCGGTGAATGGTAAATTATGGACGTTCACTATCCGTCTGCAGGGCGGATCTCTGTCTCCTGAAGTTCCCTTTGTTTGCGGGACAGGATTATCGTTTCGGTTTCTTCAGAGCCCTGAGAATCTAAATGGTATCTATTCCAGTGATCAATATGGAGAATGGAGAGAACAGGCGAGCGTTACCCATCTTTCCTACAGTAGAGCACATTTTTTACGGGTGTTTAGGAGAGATGTACCCGCAATTATCAGAATTAGTATTCCTTGCCCGCTCGGCATCTTCACTAGAATGGATGGTAATCTCAACGCCACCCATCCTTCAATGACCGATTACCCAAAGTCCCTTAAATGCCCGGAATAAAGCCATTAACCAATTCAATAATCTCCAAATATAATCTCAGCCACAATTGCCAAGTAAAAGAAATTATAACCGATGTCAACCAACCAAATTGAGAATGGCACGTTTATATCGAAGTAATAGAGATTTTCTCAATAAAAAAATTGAATCCGAAAAGCAACAGCGAATCGAAGAAAACAAGCTGATTCAAAAAGAATATGATGATAGGGTAAAAGCTGCTGGTATCAAGCAAGTAGAGAATTTAAGGGCAAAACAGGATAATATTGCACTACATTGCGTAGCTTCGTTTATTGCCATACTTTTCTTGCAAGCCGTCACAATTCCGATTGTGAGTCATTTTGGAAGTATAATACTCGTTCTTTATATCTGTATTTTAATACTGTCAGTTTTCGGTCTTAAAACGCCTGAAATTGAAGTTGAACCTCCGAAGTTCAAAGAAGGTAGCTCTGCAGCGGAGAAAGGTAAAGAGGGCGAAGAAACAGTTTTAGAATACTTATCGCGGTTACCCGAGGAGTATATAGTTATCGATGATATTGTAATTGAAAAATATCAGGGGAATATTGACCATGTAGTTATAGGTCCGACTGGCATTTTTGTCATAGAGACTAAAAACTGGTCATATCGAAAGATTCGGCAAAGATCTGGCGTATGGTATAGCGTAAATAACCATGTGGAAAATAAAATTCCATATAAAACAGACCCAGTAACACAAGTTCTTGGAAACGCCATCCGACTACGTGAGGAACTACAACGAAAACTATCGACTGCTGAATGGATAGAGGCAATCGTCGTCTTTACAAACCCGCTTATGGAATTCCAAACGTCGCAGTCACGTAATGTCAGTATTCTAAAACCATATGAGTTAAACGAAGAAATCTTACGGAACAAAAAAACAGTTGGTCAAGAGACTATTCAGAAAGTATCAGAATATCTTATTAAGAATTACACCAGTGAGACAACTCACGAATTTACAATGACATAAACAAACCGCTTAAAAGTATCGAAACTCTATCCATACCCAATGCTCACCCGAGATCGGGGGCGGATGAGTTTTGTCTCATATCCTCCCTTCTTTTCCGTCGTGTGCTCACAAATCCCGATGTTGCCGCTAACCAGTAAAACCCGAAGAGGCTCATCGTATACACGTTTCCCTGAAGCGATGCGTACACTATCCACAGCAGATTTCCTACAATCCAACATCCGAATCCCGCTGCTCGGGTACCTGACGACTTCCCCGTCACCAGCACCGCCCCGGCCATCCCGAGCACTACCGCCGGTCCCTGCAGGGGATCGACGGAGATCACCGCACCCCCTCCCTCGCGTTCCCCTCCCGCACGAGCCGTGCGTAACACCCCTGGCAGATACTTGCCCGTGCCTCGCGTGAGTGGTAGGCCGCCCTCCCCGTATCGCAGATTGTGCACCGCCCGAGGTCAACGGACACCCGCTTGAACGTCCGGTGGTCGAGCAGCCCGGGCAGCGGCCGGACGCCGGTTGCAACAGGGTTGTACATAGGGTTGCAAAGGGGGTTGCAAACATGGTTGCAAACATTTTCGGTCTGCAAACTCTTCGTTACGCCGGGCGTTACAGCATTTCCTGATGAATTGCCATTTTCGATATTTTCGTTTGCAACCATTCCGGAAACACACGGTTCGCTCCGATCGGGCACGCGATCAGGCTGCTCTTCCGGTGGAGTCAGACAGGGTGAACTGTGTGATCCGGAAATTGTTGCAAACGACCCTGGATCGCCGCGATCAATTTCTTTTGAAACACCTCGATTTCCAGAATTATCGCCAGACTGCCCTGAACCCTCACCCTCGATCTCTTTGCAACCACTATTGCAACCCCCTTTGCAACCCTGTTTGCAACCGGTGTTACAACTCCCGTCCGGAGGCGGCGGGGAGTCCCCCTCCCCGGGGTCCGCATCCTCATCCTCCAGCCAGACCGCGAGCTGCGCCGCCCACTCCCGGTAGCACTCGAGGTCGAACTGGAAGTGGAGCTCGTGCCGGCGGACAGTCGTCCCGGTGCTCTCGTCGATCACCGTCGCATCCACCACCCCGAGCGCCGGACACTTCTCGAGGAGGCCGCAGTAGACCGTGCCCTTCGCGGTATAGCCCTGCAGGATCCGCCGGACTTGGTGGTACGACAGTCCGGTCACCTGCTGCAGCATCCGGACGGTGAACGTCTCCCAGCCCATCCGGGCGATCGTCTGGAGCGCCGCCGCTTCGTTCCGGGTCATCTTCGAGTCCTGCCCGCCGCCCTCCCGGTTGATCGCGCCGTAGAGCCGGGCAGCCGCGTCGAAGTCCTGCCGAGTCGCCTCGATCTGGAGGACGACACCGATCTCCTTTGGGGAACGCTGCAGAAACCGGAGCGCCGCGTGGCACTTGATCAGGTCGAAGAGCATCGCGGGATTGCGGCGGTTCGCCGGGTTCGAGAACTGGATCTGCCGGGCGAAGGGGATCCGAACAAAGATCCGGTGCTGCTTCACGATCGACCAGAGCGCCCGGGCAACGAGCACATCCGGATCGGTTGTGTCGGTCGGCTCGCCCGCCTCGGATCGCTTGAGGTGCTCGAGCACCGCTCGGTCTTGCTCGGCCGAGTCGTCGATCCAGACCGTCAGCATCCGGTTCATCACCTGATCGTCGCCCGGGTTCTCGACCTTCGCGAGCCACCAGACGCACCGCTCGGGGATGCTGCAAACCCGGAGCTGCCGGTCGGCCGTGACCGTGCGGTGCTCGATCGGCTCGTGGAAAGACGACGTGGCCGACTTCAAAACCTCCTGCAGATCGTCCGAGAGCGTGGTGTCGTCGAAGAGGATCACCGTCCCGGGCCGGAGGTCGTCGTGGTAGTAGAGCGCTTTGTTCGAGACGGTGCCGGTCATCTTGTAGGCGTCCGGGATGAGGTTGAGCATCGTCGAGCAGGCGTGGCTCTTCCCCTTGCCGGAGTTGCCCGAGATCGCGACGTGCAGGCCTTTCGTGTTCGCCACCGACTGCGAGGCGACCGACATCGCCAGGCACTCCGCCACGATCCGGTCGCCGACGTGGCTCTTGTTGAAGGTCGCGAGCAGGAATGCGAGCGGGTCGCCGCTCTTCAGGATGGCGAGCGCCTTCTCCCGGTGCTCGTCCTGCTGCGGTGCCGGTTTTGGAGAGGGTGCGGGAGTCTCCTCCTGCTCCTTCTTCTCCTGCTTCTGCACCCGCTTCTCCCTCGGCCGGCAGCGGTCGCGGAGCTCCGGCCACCGCTGCTGCCCGCCGCCGCAGCTCTGGTGGTGGCAGCCGGCGAAGATCGCGCCGCTCGGGAATTGGATGGCAAACGCGCCGTCCCTGTGGGCGGAGGAGAACGGGCAGTCCTCGAGGGTGTAGAGGGTGCCGCCCTGGTAGGGCCGCGTCGACCGGACGGCGATCTTGTGGTCGAGGAGCCAGGCCGCAAGGTCGATCGCGGCACCGGTGCCGTTCGCCCGCTTCGGTGCCGGCTCTTCTTTGGGGAGCAGCCCGGCGAGGTGCGTGAGCCTCTCCACCGGAACCACAGCAATCTCGTCGGGAACCGCGAGCAACTTCGCCCTTCGGTGCGGCCGCTCCGCCGTGTTGTCGCCCTTCCGCGAGACGGTGCCGTAGAGCTTCCAGATCCGGGCGGCGTTGTGATTCGCGGTATCGACGGTGACCTGTTCGTTTGAGAAGAGGGCGTCAAGGGTCGCGAGGCAGCCCTTCACGAGCCCGGTCGCTGCGTCGTCGTTCCCAAGGTCGACCCGGTAGAGGAGGTGGGCGCCGTTGCCGGAGTCGGCCGCAACCGGCGCCGGGAAGCCCTGCTCGCTGAGCCAGGCGGCGATCTTCTCGGCGGTGGCGAGCGCGAGGTCGTGCTCCTCGTCGGTCGATGACACTCCGCTCGGCCGCACCGGGTCGATATCGACCGGCAGCCAGCGGCGCCGGAGGATGTCGGCGTCGGCGGTCGTCGCGTCCTTCTTGGAAAGCCGCAGCTTGATCCGGTTCGCCCGCCGGGAGAGGAGCGCCGGGTTGACGGGGTTGAGGGTGACGTAGATCCCGCCGACCGTCGGATCGGCGTCGAGCACTTCCACCCGTGCGGCAAGCTCGGTGCGGTCGTCGAAGTAGCCGGAGTGAACGGCGTTCTCGGCGAGCGCCCGCACCTCCACGACACCCTCCGGAGCAATGACCTGCACGGCCTCAAGAATACCGTCGCTCACCCCGTCACCCCCTGGATGAGGGGGAAGAGCGGGGCGCTGACCGCTTCGCCGCGGGCGACCCGCTGGAAGCTGACGAGCGGGATGATGAACGACCCGACGCGGGTGTGGAGCATCACGGCCTTGCCGGTACCGTTGACCGTCGCGTGGCCTTCGATGGCGACCTCGCTGATCAGGTAGTTGCCGCCCCGGGTCTTCGTGCAGTCCTGGGTGATCGGCACCACCCGGCTGTAGAAGAGCAGATTCTTCACGTCCTCCTGCTCGATCCGGTAGCGTTCGGCCTCCACATGAATGTGGAGCACGCCGCCGGCACCCTGGGAGAGCGTCCCCGGCTCATTCATTGCAGTCCACCTCCTGGAGGGTGATCGTGATCACGAAGAAATTGTGACCGTTCAGCTTCGCCCGGATTTCGAGGATCGATCTTCCATGGCGGCGGACCGCCGCCGAGATCGTCTGCGGGATCAGGTAGAGCGGCACCGGGTCGAGGGTGCGGATCGCCGTCGATCTTATCCCCTCCGATGCCGAAGAGTTCCTGGCAGTCCCGCATGAGTCGATGTTGTCGCACGCTTCATTCCGTGGGCTGCCGTCTATCCTGTCTGTGCTTTGCATTTCGTTCCCTCGCTGTGGGGTGTTATCAGTCTGGCTTTGCCGTCGGCGATCCACTTCTCCCAGACGAGTTTTGCTATCGGGTCCGGGATGTGGTCGAGCACTTCCTGGGAAATCTCTCTCATGGTCTGCTCCTGTGCGGCGGATCACGATGATCGGTGCTGAAGAGGACGGGGATGTCGGGTTTTGGTCTTTAGGCCTCGAACAGATTCCCGCACACAAAAAAGGTGGACGAGAGGGGTTATAAGCGGGAACTGCGTTCAGTGAAAGTGAGGTACATTTTATGCTAATGGTATGCGATGCTTGAGGCCAAACAATTGGTAGGTCCCTCCCGCATCTCAATGTTATGATGGATGTTTCTGGATTTGCACATTCAGGCAGCCAGCATTTCCCCCATGTATTTCCGTGGCCAATTTTCTGTAGAAGAACAGCTCGAATCAAGAAAGGTATATATAGAGGCTCACCTATCCCCCGCCCACTCTGGGGGGAGTTTATGTCAGCTTTGGATCTCGCCTCGAATAAAAGGGGGGTAAGGGACACTATCCGGAGAAAACTCACCGATGCTCTTGCTCTTCTTTCTCATCCCCAATTTGCACGATACTGGATCAGCCACGCTTTCTGGTACATAAATTTCCAGATAAGTAGACGCATAGGACAGATCGGGTCGCGCCTCTGGCAAGGGCTTAACAAGCCCATTACGTGGTTGTTAGCAATTACGGTGCTTGTTGTTCTTGCTGAATTTGTATACTGTTCCCTGGATCCGGGTAGTCCAATACGGATTACGGTGAACGCTACAACACTGAAAACAAGCCTGGATAGCATATTCTCCCTAAACGAGCTTGGGAAAATTATCCTGGTTTACTTTATCCTTGGGATACTTGTTGGGTTCACGCGTCTGTTATCTAAAAACAGAATTTACGTGAGAAATTTTGTCGATCATACTGAAACCGCTCCAATGAACGGATATCTCAACAATCTGCTCCTTGCGGAGTTTGATCGTATCGAAAGCCTTTATCAAAATATCACCGAACGGCAAACCGTTATTTCTGGGAGAAGGCGACCTGTTAGTTCATTTGATGTCTTCTCACGTTCTGCTGGTAGCGGGTTGACCCCTCCACAAATAAGATCGGAAGATTTTGTCGATGCCTTGAAAGAACCCCTGAGTGAAAGTTCAACGGTTAAATTAGGCCTGCTGGAAATCCCGCTAAATCTGCTCTTGCGCATGTTTAGTCAACTGATCTTCAGGAATTTCATCACGGGAACTCTTGATATGGATGGAGAAAAACTCCTCCTTGTTGTACAGCTGAGTGAACGTGGACGCACATGGATAATAAAAGTAGAGGAACCGGATACGCTAGATGAATCCGATGAAGACAATACTTCCCAGCGCAATCGGATGATCAAAGAACTGGCGTGCAGAATTTTTACGATCCTGACGCCTTCCGGATCGCTAAAATGGGAGGCAACAGAGGCATTCAATGCGGGACTTGAGGAATATCAAAGAGCAGTACAATCGCCGACGGAGTATATGATCCGACTCAAAAAAGCCGAACATGCGTTCCTCAAGGCAACCGCTGAAGATCCTGAGTTTGCCTTGGCCCACTATAACTTAGGTACTATATATACTCAAGAAGGGAAGGTTGACGCGGCAGAGATCGCATTTGGCTGGGCACTCCACCACAATCCGCGCCTCGCCGGTGCCTGTTACGCTATGGCTTACAACCATTTTAAGAGAGCAAAATTAAATCACAGTGTGAAGGAAGAGGATGGCGAAAAAAAGCAAAATCCAGATGCGCTGCTTGAGTCAGCTGTCCGGTACTGTCAGCAAGCAATTTTCCTTCAGCGCTGTTACCCTGAAGTTTACGATCTCATGGGATTTGCCAAGCGCCTTCTTGGAGAACATGAAGAGGCGATAAGAAACAGGGAGATTGCCGTTAAGCAATCGTGGAATAAATTATGCGAAAAGGAACGTAAGGGGCATGACACATCGGAAAAGGGACCTGACCTTTACAGACATTCTCGAACAAATGCCTGTCACTGTATGAGAAATCTTGCAGCGACGTACTTATATGCGATGTTATATGCGATGGATCAGCTCGATGTTGGTGCGAAGCACCGGCATTATGCGGCCTTCCTGTTGGCAGATCAGCTCTTTCATCAAGTGATTGCTCTGGATAGATATGACTCTAGCCCCCTATTGCAGCGGGGACTGATCTACTATCGGCGAGGAGAAGAACGAGAACTTCTCAACATTGAACTAGCGCGACTGCATGAAGAGATCCAGAAGGTGGGAAAAAGTTTGGAAATTCCAAACAGCCCATACAAAAATGAATGGGCGGATTATGAAAAGAGGAGGGTAGACTATGAGGAAAAGCGCAAGAAACTACATGAGATTGAGGCAGGGGTTAAACGAAAGCTAGTCAAAATGGAGGAGAAAAAGAATGAGCAGAACCACTTGTCTGAAGAAGTCTATGCGCAGAGAAGAGGATTCGATACTGTCAAAGCGGTTCTCGGGAATAAAAAGGAAAATTACTTTAGTTCCAGAAGTAAACTCGGCGAAATACGCCAAGAATGTAAAACATGCGCAGATAGTTACAAAGATGCAAAAAACGAATTGCCTGCCGTGCATCGCGATCTAGATGGAATTAATGAGAGATATTGTTCTTCATACTCCAGCTTGCTCCCTATTTTCCACCAAGAGTTGGCTCCTACTCCCACTTGGGAACACCTTGCGGAGAGTAGTCTGCAATATCATGAAGTCTGGCAACGTTACGAAAGATTGAGGCGCCATTCTGATAGTGAAATGTGGTATGGGCTCGCCTGTCAATCGTTTGAGGCAGCACTGCAGATGGAACAGGAAAACCAGGGATACTGGGCAAGTCTTGCAGCAGTTAGAGCATCGTTGAAACAGAATGACGCGGCGAACGCCGCCTGTGAAAAAGCGACAAGCTGCATTTCTAGTGCATCGAACACTTGTATCGAGGTGGTATTAAGGGCTTATGAGATGGTGGAAAACAAACAAATGCGTGATCGGCTGAAAGATAGGCGAGAATGGCTCCAGTATTTACCTGAAAGGTTGAAGGAGATCTGCCCTGCTCTCGACCGGCGTGAGATTGTGGTACTAGGATCTAAGATGCCTAAAGATTGGTGGAAAATAGAATTTAGGATGCCTAAAGATGAGTGGGAACGGGGTATGGCCTTTAAAAAATGCGCAGAACGGTGCATGAATGAGGGGAAACACGCGAGTGCAGCACGTTTATTTAGCAGAGCAATAGGCGCATTTGAAAAGAATTACCCCGGAGAAATACGAGAACTGAAACTTCATGCAAGCCATGCCCAGGCCCTTATCGCCATGAACAAACATAGGGATGCCCACGAAACTCTGAGAAAAGCGTTTGATCTCGACCGGACCTGTCCGTGCGCCTGCCAGACCCTTGGTGATCTGCATTTCTCGATGAGCGACCTCGATGGTGCCATACGCGAGTGGAACAAAGCGGCGTACTGCGACCCGTCCGATCCCGATACTCCAAAGAGAATGGGTATTGCATACTTGAGAATGGTAGAGCAATCTCCGAAATGTGATCGGGAGGCACTGCTTCGTAAAGCAGAAGTGGCTTTCAGTCAGTCTATTGCTCTCTCCGAGGGGAGACTCGATTCCGAAGAGAAAAATCTTAATGCCGAAGATAACCTTGGCAAAAAAGCACGTGCAGCATACTGGTTGGGAAGAACCAAACTACTGTTGAACGATCCTCCGAATGCTATTGTCCATCTGAATGTTGCGAGGAGTCTAAATTACTCTCCTTCGCTTATCTCTTACTACCTCGGAAAGGCATACCTGATGCAGAATGATTGCATAATGGCTCACACCTGTTTTGACCAGGTGATCTGGGATCTGGAATCAAATGGCAAGGGCGATGTACCCTTACAAATGCAGTATGATGACAGGCTCTTCGAAACAATCTCTGGCTATGAGCTGTTGATCAACACCTATCTGCAGAAGGCAGGTGCATCTCTCGATCACTACATTTGTCAGGATGAAGCGCTCGGCCTCATTAACAAGGGGATGAAGTGCATCAACAAGATTGACGACGATGTTAAGAAATTACAGTTGAATGCCGCTCTGCTCAATCACAAAGGTCGAATTTACGTCCGACAAGGAGAAATCTATGATGGCGTAAAGGATCTTGAAGATGCCGTTTCGCTATATCCCAATGCCAATTTTTTCATCCACCTTGCCCAAGCATATGAAAAACAGCGAGAAGGAACAACGTCTCTGGCAAGAAGACGACAAATCGCTGAAGGTATCAGAACCTGCTGTAATCACGCAAAAGCACTTGATCCTGACAATGAGCATGAAAAGGAGATCGAAGACTTTCTCCGACGATCTACATAGCGTAGTAATGATATCACATTGTATATAGCGGCGTGAATTGCCGGCCGATTCAGATGCCCTATCCAATGCTTATCGAGATCGTCGCGCCCTCTAAACGAAAATACCACACGAGAGAGATCGCGAAATTATCGAGATTGAGACCTTCAAAATTAATTGGATTGGATAATTGGAGTCACCGTGCTAACCCCAAATCCTTCCGAATCTGCAGGAGCATCTGCAGATACTCCTCACTCTTTTTCGCCTCCTCCGTCGACTCATCAACCTTCCTCGCCGCCTCCTCGACGAGTGCCATTGAGCACGCCGCACAGTAGAGGGCGTCGTGGGCGTTCAGGTGCTTGCACCGCGGGCACTGCCGAGGCTCGAGAGCAGTATCCGCAGGGTCCGGGGTGTCGTCGATGAACCCGGCGTTCTCCAGCAGCTTCCGCTCGACGTCTGCACCCGAGAGGTGGACGTAGACCTCCGGCATCGCGCTGTTCCTCTCCCATCCGGCCACGAGCCGGAGCTCCATCTCCGAGAGTCCCCGCTTCTTGCCGTTGCTCTTTGTCAGGTCGGTGAGCCGGGCGTGCCGGATCGCGTGTGGATGGATCGGTTTTGTCATGCCGAGTTTATGGGCGATGTACTTGAGTTTGTTCCCCACGGTCTGGGCACTCAGCCGCCGCTGCTCAGGTCCGTAGCGCCGGGTGGTTACGAAGAGCGGAGCGTTCTTGTCCGTGCGGAGCGGGTGGGTGTTGATCCAGGTTTGTATGTCCGGGACTGAGCTGATCAGCCGGAGCCGCCGCATCCCGGTCTTGCCGGTCACGATCACGACGGCACCGTAGCGATCGAATTGGACGTGACCAATGTTCAGGCTGAGAAGTTCGCCTATCCGGGCGCCGGAATCCCACATGAGCATAATCAGCGCCCGATCGCGAGGCCTGTCGCAGACATCGACAAGCCGGTTGATATCGTCGCGGGTGATCAGCTGATCTACCGGAAGGTGTCGCCGCGGCTTTTTGATCTTAATGTTCTGGAAGAGCCCGATCTCTTTCTCCGGCACGAGCCAGCGGAAGAAGAGTTTCAGTTCGAGAATGTCACCCTGGACGGTGAAGGGGCTGCATTCGTTTCGTCGCGTAATGATGTAGTCTTCCAGCTGCTCTTGGGCGACATCCTTCGCATCACTGAAGTTGGTGTACTGGAGGAATGGATAGATGCGCCAGAGCTTTGTTCTGATGGTTTTCTCTCTAAGCTGCTTGAGGCGGAGCCATCGAATGTAGCCCTCAAGGTGCCTGCGGTTGACGGGGTCGAGCAATTTCATCTTGTCGAGATCATCCATTGTTCTATCACTCCCCTGACGCTGGCATAAGGGTATACAGCGCCAAGTGAATGTGATAGACTTAAGATCCATTCCCGCAGGGGTCCGAGGGTTCGAATCCCTCCCCTCGCATATTTGGGTTATAGCTAGCTAAAATATTTGACACTCTGCAATTCTGCTATTTCTGTCTTGTAACCTTGCGGCGCGCTTCAACAAAGAAGAACCGAATATCTGCTGTTAATGTTGCGAGATATCTGCACTGTAGAAAACCTCCACGATGAGAAATTGTAAGAATCTGTGGAGGTTACAGACAATCATTTTTCCGGCGATTTCTTTTGTCTGGATGAGAAATTTTCTTGCTCTGAGATCCCCGGAGAATTTTCTTTTCAAGACAGAGAATTTGTTTTCAACGAGTTGTCGTCGAGGGTAGATGATGTCATTGAACCGAGTGGCCATTTCCTGTCGGTACGTCCCACCAACGAAGTCAGCATTCCAGGATCGGAGAGGGATAACCGAATTGGCATGAAGGATTTCCCGGATCAGCCGGTGAATGGCTTCAGAGTCGTATCCCCGATCCATGACATAACAATCGGATTTCCGGAGATTGTGGCATTGCCTGAGTAGTTTCTCTGCATGCCGGGTATCATGAACCCGGCTTTTCGAGGCAACGAATCCGGTAATAACCTGTTGTTCGGTATCAACCGAGATTGACGTTTTGAGGAAATGTTTTCGGATTTTACCGGTTCGCTCAGAAAAATAATGACTGCAGTATCCGCTGGTAAACCCGGATGAGTCGATTGCGGTTATGGGAAGTGTATCGTCAGTGGAGTAGAACAGGTTCACGGTTTTCTTGAATGTCAGCCGAAGGTACAGAGATTTTATCCGGCAGAGGAATTTCTGGAGTGTGGTGAAATGCGGTACGATTGAGTGGTTCAGGATATCCCGAACTTGTTCCATGTCACCAACATCTTCAATAAACTCCCGGTAGTGCTGGTTCCTGAAGTCTTTGAAAAGAACGAGGACAAGAAGCTGATACTGGGTGTAAGTCTTCTTCGAATACTTGCAGGAATAGGGCTTGAGGTGAGTCGACTTTATGACCTACATTGCGGCTTGGATAAACCTGATATTCCGGCTCGCCGATCTTTTAATTGTCTCCTTTCTATTTGACCACACATCAAATGAAGGAGACACTGTACCTTAGATCTTTCGGTCGTCGGTCTACCCCTTTTAGTTTCGGATTTCAACAGAGCACTTTTTTTTAAATTGCCGGTAATTTCGGGAAGTAAAATTGATACCCCATCCCGCCAAGTGTTGATGGCGTAGTGATGCCAAATGCCGACACTCTATCTCTATATCCTTGATACGCTTTCCGACTGGGAAACCGGCCATGCCCTTGGCGAACTCCATTCCGGGAGGTACCTCAAAGACCCGTCGCTGAAGTACGATGTCGTCCTGTGCGGAAAATCCCTGGACACGATAACGACGATGGGCGGACTGAAGTTGACACCGGGTATCACCATTGAGAATATCAGGGCCAAAAAAGGAGATCTCCTGCTCCTGCCCGGCGCAGACACCTGGCTTGATCCCGCCCATGCGTCGATTATCAATATGGTAGACACGCTCCTTGAGCAGGAGATGGTTGTTGCAGCAATCTGTGGGGCTACCCTCGGCCTGGCCAATGCCGGGCTGCTTGACAACCGGCCCCACACCAGCAATGATCCCGAAGCGCTCAAAATGTTCTGCCCCGGATACAAAGGAGAGCAATTTTACCGGACAGAGCCTACAGTGACAGACGGGAACCTTATCACGGCAAGCGGGCTTGCACCGGTTGAATTTGCCTGCAGCATATTCAGGAAACTGGATGCCATGAATCCCGCAACCCTCGACGCATGGTACGGGCTCTTTACGTTAAGGAAACCGGAATTTTTCTATGCCCTCATGGCATCCCTGCCTTCTCAATAACAAAAAAGGAAACTCTGGCTCTGTTGATAACCTGATCGGATGGGCATTGGATGGTGATGGAGCCACGGGTGCCCGGGGTCTGTCGACCCCCGCCCCGTGGAGAATGACGGTATTCGGGCATCTCAAAAGATCGAAACCGTAGTCACCCTCGCAATTCCCCTGAGCGCGTTGGGGGAAGGATTTCAACAGAGCAGGAATAGGTATTGTGCTACACTCAGTGTCCCAGAAACTGAAACCGCGGAACTGTTATCGTAGCAGCGTAATATCCTGCGATGAGATCATTTGTTATAGACAAGTGAAAAAGTTGACACTCACCTCCGGGGATGATCCAACGGTGGGGTGTGTCCCCTTTTGAGGTGGGGGAGATGTTCCCCGGATGGGGGGCTGTTCCAGCCTGGTATACGCGCTGTCCGGTGCGATACCTCCACTGCTGGAACGGGTAACGGTAGCGAGTGCCCGACCTCCAGCCGCGAGCCTTTCCGTCGGTGCTTCGGCGACGATCACGCCGGCCGGCATCTGGTCGATCACGGCCCGCAGCATGGCACGCTCGGTTTCAGCCTGATGGAGGAACTGCCCGGCGTTCAGGGGCCGCTCCTCGAACGCCTCGATCCGGTCAGGGAGGCTCTCGACGAGGTGGCGATCGGCAGGGTTCGCCCGGCTCAGCCTCTGGGGGGCTGCCTGCAGGTGCTCGCCGGACTATGCATTGGTATACCCCGTGCATCTCTCGATCTTCATCACGGTCATGCATACCCTTTCTGCTCCGGGCGGCACCCTTCATGCAGTGCCGTGATCCGCCTGCCGGAGGGTGAACCGGAACGCCGCCCCCTGCTCCGGGTGGCCTGCCACCCGATCCTCAATCCAGACCCTTCCACCGTAGCGCTCGACGAGGGTTCGGACGATGAAGAGCCCGAGTCCCTGGCCGCTCCCCCGGCCCATGCCCCGTTCAAACCGGGTGAAGAGTTTTCCTTTCACCTCGTCAGGTACGCCCGGGCCGGTATCCTCGACCGAGACCAGCACCTCGCCGTCCCGCTCCAGGGCTCGGATGGTGACCCGGACATCCGCTCCGCCGAACTTGACGGCGTTCCCGATCAGGTTTGTAAAGATCACCGGCAGGAGGGCATCCGCCAGCACCTCGACATGAGGGTCTTCGTACTGAATCGATGCCCCGGGGAAGTTCCTCATCTCATCCCTGATGACCGTATCCAGGCTCACCGGCACCAGGTCGCCGGTCTCCTGGCGGGCACGCCGGATGGTGGCGACGTTCGTGAGGATCTCGCTGCTTCGCTCGACGCTGTCGTGCAACTTCTCTGCATAGGCCGTCAGGTCTTCGTCTACCAGTTCGACCAGAAGGTCGGCGTACATGCTCGAGACGGTGTTCGCGTTCCGGATGTCGTGGGTTATGATGTCGAGGTACAGGTTCGCCTCGTCGCGTGCGGCCTCCACCTCCCTGCTCGTCCGGACGAGGTCGTCGGTGCGGCGCCGGAGTGCCTCTTCGACGCGTTTCCGGTCGGTGATGTCCGTAAAGAATGCAATGAAGTGACCATGTTGTGGAGAAAAGACCGCTATCTCAAACCATTTCGAAAGAGAGGGGATGGGATAGTGAAATGTCGTCGATTCCCCCGTCAACGCTACCTTCCCATAGCGTTGCGTAATCTCGACCACTTCTTCGGGGACAAGGATCTCCGTCACCCGCTTGTTCAGAACAGTCTCTCGTTTCAACCCGGTTAGATCTTCAAATGCCTGATTAATCTCCAGGTATACAAAATCGACAGGATTACCGTGCTCGTCCGTGATGATCCTGCAGAGAGCGTAGCCGACAAGCGGATTATTAAAGAACTGCTGGTACCGCTCAGCATGTTCTTTGAGTGCTTTTTCTGCCCGCCTGCGCTCGGTAATATCCGTGAACATGGCAAAAGAACCGGCAAAGTTGCCGTTTTTGTCCCTCTTCGGGGTTGCCGATACCAGTACCCACCGGGCGGTGCCGTCCCTGTGTTTTAAGCGGCACTCATACTTGCCGCGAAGCCCTTCCCGCCTCTGTGCCTGGAGGGCGGTATGGAGTTCCTCGATATCCTCCTCAAAGAGATACTCCTGCACGGGCCTCCCGACCATCTCGTCGACACGGTAGCCGAGCATGGCTGCCATCGTGGGATTGACCCGCAGGGTGATATGCTGACTATCCTGCTCCCAGATTCCTTCGCTGGCAGTCTCGACAATCGTGCGGTAACTCTCTTCGCTCTCCCGCAGTGCCTCTTCCATCTGCTTGCGCTCCGTGACGTCCCGGGCGATGCCTTCGATGGCGATGAGCATCCCGTTCTCGTTGTAGATGGGAACGTTCTGCTGTTCCGTCCAGATAACCGTTCCGTCTTTCCTGAGCCACCGGAGGGTGAGCGGCCTATCCTGCGGGATCTCTCCCGTGGCAATCGCATCCAGAAGCAGCAGATCGTCGGGGTGCACCATTTTGATGCCGAGATCGGGATCCGCATAGTGTTCTTCAGGGGTGTAGCCGGTGATCGCCGTTGCCGCCGGGCTGACATACGAGAACCGGCGTTCCGGGATGAGGTCGATGCGATAGACGATGTCGCGGGCGTTTCTCAGCAGGAGATTCAGTTTTTCCGTGTCCGACTGGCACCGTTCTTCGCCCCGCACCCTGCCGGCGTTCCCGGACGGTGTATCCGGAGCTCCGGCGTTCCTGTTCCCGGCGTCCGGAAGGGGCTCCCTATCGCCCGGGGAGCGGATGGTGTATGCGAGGATGGGGATGTCGGGCTGCGTGGGGAACGATGCCGCGATCTCTTCTGCGGACGTTTTGTCCGTAATATATGGCAGGTACCGGTGCACGAAACGGTCTGCACCGCTGCCGTGGAGGATGCTTCGATAGGTTCCGGGAAGGCGTTCGAGCGGGCGGTTGATCCCGGAAAGACGGTTATCGCAGTCGATCGGGAGTATTCCCTCGTTGGGTGCATCAAGAGAGATCGACGCTGGCAGCGGTTCGGGTGTGGAGTGGTGAGGCGGCGGGCTCATCAGATGGTAACTCCTGTGGAAGGACGATAGTCGTTTGGATCCGGGGAACTATTGTACCGTGAAAGATCATCTGTGCATGGATGAATAAGGTTTTGTATGGGTGGTGTATCTCCGCCGCCGTCCGCGGGCAGGTGTCATATCATCTCATTGCGCCGCAGGAACTCCCGGATTTTCCGCGACTCGATCCACCCCTGGTCGAGCTGTTTGATATAACCGTTGATCCGTTCGACCTCCGCCGTGATCTTTCCGGTGAGCGGGTCATCGACGAGGCTTGAGACGCCGAGGATCACCTGCAGGGGCTGGCGAACATGGTCGCCGAGGATGGCGAACTGCTCCATGTTCTGCTCAATCCGGTTGATCGCCCGCACCCGGTCGGTGATATCCTGAACCAGTGCCAGGTATCCGTGCGGAGCATTCCCGCCGGAGTGGTCGGTTCTGGTGATGAGGACATCGAGGTGCCGGACGCCTGATTTTTGCGTTCGGTAGAGGTTCTGCCCTTTGACCTTTTCAAAGTCGAACTCGGCAGTGTAGTGCACCGTCTCACCACGCTCGAGCCGGACGCGTTCGGCCTCCGGAAGATTCGGGTCGGCAAAGAGGTTGAAGCCCACAATCTTATCCCTGTCGAGAATGCCGAACATCCGAAGGCCTGCCGGGTTGATGTCGACCAGCTTGCCGTCGGCGTCGTAGGACTCGATGGCTATCGGTGACTCCGTAAAGATACTCCTGAAACGCTCTTCGCTCTCCCGCAAAGCATCTTCAACCCTTCTGCGGTCGGTGACGTCATGGACGATGGAGTGAAGGAACCTCTTCCCATGGATGACGACAATCCCGCTGTAGACGTCAACGTCCCGGATCTCACCGTCTGCCAGACGGTGCCTGAAGGCAAAATGGCGCTTTTCCCCGGTTCTGGCCTTCTGCATCTCCGCATACGCCGCGTCCTTATCGAGCGTATTGATCTCGGTAATCGTCATCTCGGTCAGGACGTCGTGCGGATAGCCGTAATAAACGCTTGCAGCCGGATTTGCATCCACGATATCGCCCGTCTCCGGATCGAGGATCAGCATAACCGCGTGGCTTGTCGTGAAGATGCTCCGGTAGCGCTCCTCGCTCTCTGCCAGGGCCTGTTCTGCCAGGATGCGGTCTGTAATATCGGTGATGTAGCCCTCTATCGCAACGACCCTGCTCTCTGTATCGAAGATGCCGCGTCCCTGTTCCCAGACCCATCTTTCCCCGCGGTCTGCGGTGATTATCCGGTAGATGACCTGGAAGGGCATGTGCGTCGAGAGACCCGCCTGCACCTCCTCCCAGACCATCTCCCGATCGTCAGGGTGGATGAGGTCGCCGTAGGCCACCCGCCTGTTCTCGATGATCTCGCCGGGGGCATAGCCGGTAAGGTCGAGCGCGCCTTCGCTTAAGAATTCCATTGTCCAGTCGGGATCGTTCCGGCAGCGGTATGCCATGCCCTGAAGGTTCGAGAGCAGGGTGGCGAGCCGCTGTTCGCTCCGCTCGAGCGCTTCTCTCGCCCGCTGCCGGTCGGTGACGTCCCGGGCGATCCCCTCGATCGCTACCAGGTTCCCGGCAGGATCATAGACGGGTGTGTTCAGGAGCTCAATCCAGATGATCGTCCCGCCTTTTTTCACCAGGCGGAGCATGAGCGGCTGCTCGATAGGGGTCTCGCCGCGGCAGACTGCATCGAGTCGCGATCGGTCACCCGGGTGGACCATCGCATAGCCAAGACCCGGGTCGGCAAGCATCTCTTCCGGCGTGTATCCGGTGAGGGGGGTCGCCGACGGACTGACGTAGGAGAACCTGTGGGTCGGCACGAGCTCGATCCGGTAGATGAGATCTCTGGCGCTGCGGAGAAGGAGCTCCAGCTGTTCCTTGCTCTTCCGGAGCTCTTCTTCCGCGCATTTCTGTTCGGTGACGTCGTGCAGGTGCTCTATGATAAACTCGACCTCGCCGCTCTCGCTTAAGACCGGGGTGCTCCGGCATTCCAGGTACATCCCGAGTTCGGGGAACCACCGCTCGATCATCGCCGGTTCCCGCGTCCGCACGGCGGTTTCGGTGGCGCAGATGGTGCAGGGCGACTCGCGGCCGATGATCTGGTAGCACTTCTTTCCCCGCACCTCTTCGGGCGTCATGCCGAGCATCTCATAGCAGGCTCTGTTATACCGGATGAGGGTATGGTCGGGCGTCATGATTCCGACGATATCGCCGAGGGCGTCGAACATCCCTTCGAGGAGGGTCTTTGCCTGCACCTCTTCGGTGACATCCTGGATGATGACGACCGCACCGGAACGGACACCATTTTTAGTTACCGGGAAGGCCGATACCAGAGCATGGACGGTCTCTCCTGACCGCCCGGTGAGATCAAGCCGGCATCCCTCCACGATCTCGCCCCGGAGTGCCCGTCCTGCGGGGGAGTCATGCTGCCCGACCGGTCGGCCGTCCGGGTGCCGCAGATTCAGGAGGCGGAGAACCTCGCCGATCTCACGTCCGCCGAGATCGGAACCTGCCATCGCCTCCGTGCCCGCATTGATCCGTACTGCCCTGCCGCCTCCATCGAAAACGATCACCCCGCACGCTGTCCCGACCAGAACGGCGTCGGCGATAGCTGCCCGTTCTTTGCTCTCGCGGTTCTGCTGTATGAGGTCATCAAACGCCGCAGCAAGGCGGGAGGAAACCTCGGGGCCGATAGCCTTTCGTACCGTCGCGAGGAGCCCCTCAAGATCATCTTCGGCAGGAGTATCCGGGGAGTGCAGCTGAGATCTCCGCATAATGGGTATGTCGCATACGTCGACCCGGAGTAATACTTTTTCCCTACCGACATGGGATCAGTCTCATCAGGAGGAACCGGGGTTCCGATTCACCCGCTTTAACGTGAATGGAATGCCGCCCCTCCTGCTCCGGATAGCCCTGCACCCGGTCGTCGACTCGAGACTTCCCTGCCGGAGGAACTCGACCGTGGTGCGGATGGTGTCGTTCCGGTAGTGTTCCTGATCGTACTGGTTCTCCCCGGCAGAGGGAGATCTGCGAGGATATCATTATGTCCATTGGAGTGGTTTAGGGCGCCCGGCGATCTGTATGATTGGAGAAATGGTTGGTGAAATGACTGGCAAAGTGGTCGGGCAGCGCCTTACCCGCCATTATGGGGGAGAACTGAAGATCGAACGGACCATGGAGTCAAAAGGCAGGATCCTCGGCACTGAAGTGACCTTACTTGCCACGTTCTGGTCAAAGGAGAGGCCTCAGGGAGGCATGTTCTCGAAAGGCAACGGGATCATGATGACCCAAACCGGCGAGAAGGCCGTCCTGCATGGGTCAGGAATCCGTGTACCCGGAAAAGAGCCCGGATGGAGCATGCGTGGCGTCCGGTATCTGCAGACGTCTTCACCTGCCCTGAGCCGGCTCAACGATGTAGCGCTGGTCTTTGAGATCGAGATTGATCCTGACGGAACCGTCCAGGACAGAATGTGGGAGTGGAAGTAAACTCCTCTTCAGGCAGCATTGAATACCGAAGAGCTTTCGTCCGCGACACCTGGCGCTCCGGGACAAACCTGTTGGAGATAAGGAAATTGCAGTATCTCCGCGTGGGCAACGCCTGATGGACGGGCACCATTCTCACCCGACCGGTGGTGTGTCGGCCTCCCTGCTCTCTGCCGGGATCTTCCGTTCTTCCGTAAAGAGGTGGTCGACACCGAGGATCGTGTTCACCCACACCCAGTCGTCGCTGAACCCGGCGATCATCAGGACGATAAGCGTGAGCGGAACGGCAAAGATCATCCCGGCGACCCCGAGAGTCCATCCCCAGAAGATGACCGAGAGGATGACCACGAGGGCGGGGATCTCAAAGCGCCGCGATGCGAAGTGTGCGAAGATCGGATTCTCAACGAGGGCATTCAGGAGAACGACGGCCGCAACGACCGCGACCGCGCCCCAGAGCCCGAACTGCAGCCAGGCGAAGAATATCGCCGGGAGTGCGGCGACGATCAGGCCGATGTAAGGGATGTATGCGAGCAGGAACGTCAGCACTCCCCAGAGGACAGCTGCGTGCACCCCCATCACCCAGAGGAACGCGCCGAAGAGGAAGCCGTGGACGAGGTTCGCCTCGGTCCTGACGATGACGAACTCGATCATGAACCTGCTCATGTGGGAGAACGCCGCGACGCTCTCGGATCTGTTTCCGGTCACCTTCCGTATGCGGTCAGGCACCTTCGGCGCCTCAAGGAGCATGAAGATTGTCGTCACCGCTATGAAGAAGAGGTAGAGGAGAAGATCTGCAACGCTCATAGCCGAGGAGGAGAGAATTCCGGCAAACCGCTGCAGGTCGATCGAGGACGGAGAGAACGGGACCGTACTGATCCCGAACCGTTCGAGAAGGATGAGGAGCTCGGAGAGCCGTGTGGTCAACTCCTGCTGGTAGAGGGGGAGATCGGAGACGAGTCGTTCGAACGAGAAGAAGATGAGGTAGCAGATCAGCATGACTGCAATGCAGGCGGCGACGGTGACCGCTCCGACGGCGGCGATCTCCGGCAGCCCCTTCGAGCGGAGCGCTTTCGTCGCAGGATAGGTGAGCATGGCGAGGATCAGCGCGACAACGACGATGGTAACGAGGTATGAGATCGCCTGGATGCCGATGATAAGGAATACCACTGCCGCAAGCAGGAATATGATACTGAAAGACCGGGGAAGAGCGGGAGCGCCTGCCATTCTGGATTGCACCGGTAACGTGTTTTCCGGTAACCGTATTTTAATGCCGCGAATTGTACCTGCGGAGATGCTGTTTCTGGCAAGCCCGGATGGGCTTAGGAGCCATTTGATGAGGCAATTTTTCCGGATCCCGGCGGAAAGGCGGGGCTGGGATTCGCTACCTTTTTTAATTACCGTCGGCATCTTTCCTGTATGTGCAGCCATAACGGCAGAAACGGTTTTTTAAGCAGTAGTCTATGCCTCTTCGTCGCCCTCATGCTCCTGTCGGCGAATGCAGCGGCATGCACGACCTTTGCGATAACGCCCGGTGCATCCGAGGACGGATCGATGTACGTCGGGCATACGAACGACGGCGTCGGAAAAGACTGGCGAGAAATCGACGATATAAGCCTGCTCTACGTCCCCGCGGCCGATCATGCGCCCGGAACGAAAAGGCCTGTGCTGTACGACCCAAACAGCGGTTCGGATGCGGCAGGGGGGAAGAGAGGCGGAAATTCAAGCCTGATTCTCGGGTATATCGATCAGGTGCCGCACACCTATGCGTATTACACCGGATCCTACGGCATGATGAACGAGCACCAGCTCCTCTCCGGCGAGTGCACCGACTATGCAAAGGTCGAGCTTGGCCCCGAGCCCGGGAAACGGATCTTCTACTCTTCGGAACTCTCCGATGTGGCGCTTGAACGGTGCACGAAAGCACGGGAGGCGGTCGAACTGGTCGGCAGCCTGATCGAGACCTACGGCTACTACGGTACCGGCGAGACGCTCATCTTCGCCGACCCGGAAGAGGCGTGGGTCATCGAGATCTGCTCGAGCCTCGATGAGGAGGACGGTGGCGGCCTCTGGGTTGCGGAGAAGATCCCCGACGGTGAAGTCTTCGTTGCGGCGAACGAGTTCAGGATCCGCGAGGTCGTTCCCGGAAACCCCGATCAGCTCCACTCGAGCGACCTCTTCAGCAAGCTCGAAGCGGCAGGCCCGTGGTCTCCCGCGGCCGGCACCCTCGACTGGCTCGAGGCGGTCAGCTATGGTGAGTATTCACATCCCTACTACTCGCTGATGCGCATCTGGCGTATCCAGGATACGCTCGCGCCGTCGCTCAACCTGAGCCCGTACGTCGAGAATTCCTACACAAAGGCGTATCCGTTCAGCATAACCCCGGATGAAAAAGTCAACCTTACCGGGGCATTTTCGCTCTTCCGTGACCACTATGAGGGAACCGATTTCGACCTCTCCAGAGGTGCTGCCGCAGGGCCGTTCGGGAACCCGTACCGCTACCTCGGGCCTGACGATGCCCATACGGACTTCCAGAACGCGTCGTACGAGCAAGTCCGCGGCGGGGCAAACCCGCGGCCGATATCGGCAGTCTTCTGCAGCTACAGTTACGTCGCGGAGGCACGCTCCTCTCTCCCCGACCCGGTCGGAGGCGTCCTCTGGTTCGGTCCGGCGGTCGCGTACGAGACGGTCTACGTGCCGATGTACGCGGGCGCTACCGGTGTATCCGCCGCATACACGGTCGGCGACCGGTTGACATATGATCCCGGCAGCGCGTACTGGACGTTCGCCCTCGTAACGAACTGGGCCATGCTCCGTTACGATGCAATGATCGATACCATCGTCGCAGAGCAGCGCGAACTCGAAGCGGAGTCGACTGCACTCGTGCAGGATACCGACCGGCAGGCGGCCCTGCTCATCGAGGCCGGCGACGCCGAAGGGGCGGTGCGTCTCCTCACGAACGTCACCGTCTCCCGGGGCGATGCGATCGTTGACGCGTGGCACGATCTCACCGGCAGGCTGATCGTCACCTACGCAAACGGCCTTGTTACCGACCCGGTGACGGAGGCGGTCGATGAACCCGGGTATCCGGCATGGTGGCTCGATGAGACCGGGTACCAGTACGGGCCGCGGGTCTACGAACTCGACGAACTCCGGGCTACCGGCGGGCTGAACTATACGGAGAGCACCGTCTGGGTTCCGAAGAACGCAACGTTCAGAGAGATCCAGGAATATATCTGACCCTCCCTTTTTTTCTGGATCTCCGGGTAGCCGATTTTTCGGCCGTTTCTGCCGTGATGGGGCGCCCGCACCCGGTGGAAACGCTAAAATGCCATTCTGAATCATGTATCTGTATGGATTACCAGGCGGTCAGGCGGCGGATCTATGGGATACTCGAGCCTGCACGTGAGGGTGATCGGCCGGTCAGGCGGCGGATCTATGAGATACTTGAGCCCGCACGCGAGGGTGACCGGGCAAGTTACGCCTTCGATCTCTTCATCACGCTCGTGATTGTGCTGAACATCGCGACCATGATCCTCCTCTCCGTCCGGGGGGTGCGTGAGTATCCGGCGGTTGCCATCGTGCTCTGCCTGCTTGCGGGTCTGACGCTGATCATCTTCATCGTTGAGTATATCCTCAGGCTCTGGTCGTGCGTCGAAGACCCCCTCTACCATACGCCCGTCGCGGGGAGGCTCCGGTGGGCACGGACACCCTACGCGTTAATCGATCTCGTCGTCATTCTCCCCTATTTCCTGCTCTTCTTCTTCGGGTTCAATCTCACAGGGCTTGTCATCCTGCGTGTCTTCCGGCTCTTCAAGATTGTCCGTTACTCAGACTCCGTATCCCTCATCATCCGGGTGGTCAGAGCCGAGAGGGACACCCTGGCGACGACCTACGTGGTTCTCTTCATCGTCCTGATCGCCGCCGCGACCCTGATGTACCAGGTCGAGTACCCCGCCCAGCCCGAGGCCTTCTCCGATATTCCGGCGGCGATGTGGTGGGGGATCATCACGCTCACCACCACCGGCTACGGCGACATGGTCCCGATAACACCGGCGGGCAAACTGCTCGGCTCCGTCATTGCCCTGATCGGGATAGGTATCTTCGCTCTCCCTGCCGGTATTCTCGCCTCCGGCTTTTCAAAGGTGCTTGCCCGGGAGACGGGTGACGAGGTCTATCTCTGCCCGCACTGCAGGCAGGAAGTGAAACAGAGCGAGCTCTGGAGAAAGGGCGAATAAAAGGTTGTTATCCGGAAATCCTCTTTGCCGAAAAGAGAAACGGGGTCTATCAGACCCCGACGACCGCAGTCTCGAGGGTCTCCTCGTCGAGGTTGTCGGCGTGCACCTCGTCCCTGCTCAGGAAGGCGAGGGCGACGACGGCCAGAGATATGATGAAGACGGCGACGAAGACCAGATCGAACCCGGTGGCAAGGACGTCTATTCTTATGTTCGCCGGGGAGGATTCGGTAACATGCCGGTGCGTCCCGACCGTCAGCATCGCCTGGATGAAGATCATGCTGATGAAGGAGATGCCGAGGGTCATCGGGCCGTAACGCTCCACGTTGATGAGGCTTGAGACCATGCCGTGCTTATCCCGGGAGGCCATGCTCATCGCCATATTCGTGCCGGGCGAGACCAGGAGGCCGACACCGAATCCGACCACGGCGAGTGTGCCGACGATGTAGAGCATCGAGCTATCTGCCGAGAAGAACTGGAACATCAGGTATCCGGCGGAAACGGCGATTGCACCGGTGATGCAGAGTTTCCGGTTCCCGATGCTGTTGATCAGCATGCCGGCGAGGAGGCCGCTCACCATCATGGCGACCGAGAGGGCGGTAAGAACGAACCCGGAGGTCGATGGATCAAGACCCTTCACCAGTTCGAGGAAGAACGGGAGGAGGTAGTTGACGCCGCCGAAGAGGAAGTAGGAGAGGATGAGCATGAGGTTGACGTACAGGAAGTTCCTGTTCGCGAAGAGCCGGAAATCGAGCAGCGGGTCGCTCATCTTCAGTTCGTGGAGGACGAGGTACCCGAGCGTGATAACCGCGGCCGCGAGCGCCGCCATGATCGTCGGGTCGGTCCAGCCGAGCGTCGATCCCTCGCTGACCGCGTAGATCAGCGACCCGAGCCCGATAAAGACCAGAAGGGCGCCGAGCCGGTCGAAGGGGGAGGGTGTGGCCTGTGCTGCCGGGCTTGCCGGTATTGCATACGAGCCGATCAGGATGGCGGCGATGCCCACCGGGACGTTGATGTAAAAGATCCAGTTCCAGGAGAGGTACTGCGTCAGGACGCCGCCGAGGATCGGGCCTGCCGCGGTTCCGAGCGCCGCAAACATGGTCACCATCCCCATTGCCTTTCCTTTCATCTTCATCGGGAAGAACGCAGCAACCAGCGCCGGGGCGATGGCGCCGATCATCGCTCCGCCGATCGCCTGGACGACTCTTGAAGCGATCAGCGTATCGAATGAATTGAAGAACTCCGGGAAAAAGCCGCAGAAGAACGAACCTGCCGTGAAAACCCCGAACCCGGCGAGGAATATGATCTTAAAACCGATTCTGTCCGCCATCTTGCCGAAGATGAGAACGCAGCCGGTCAGCACGAGCAGGTATGCCGTAGCGACCCAGGCGACCGTCGTCGAGGGGAGATTGAAGATCTCCGATATCGTCGGGAGGGCGATGTTCACGATCGTCCCGTCGAGCGCCGTCATGAACGTTGCCAGGGAGATCGAGATCAGGATCAGCGTATAGTGCCGCTGAGTGAGATCGCCGTTCGATGGATGCATACATACATCTGCCCGCAGGTCAGGTTAAGATTTTTGAAACGGGTATGTAAAGCAGCCTCTTTCTCCATGAAATCAGTGCAGATCTCCCCGATATGTTATGCTGGCTGAAAGGGGCGGGAATATGGATTAAACAATGGATGGCGACATATATACCCGGCGGCCTGCTCTCATCGGTTCCGTGTCCACGAAAAGAAACGCGCTTCGGGGCGAGGAGGGAAGTGCCACTGCCGGGGCGATGGCCCGGTGGAGACACTTCCGGGTGGCATGCTCCGGAAAGGCTCCGGGTCAGGTATGCCGGAGACCGGATGGCTGCCGGTAACCTGTTCAGCGTGCCGGCGGGGCTGCCCGCGCTTCCGCTTCACGCCGTTCTCTCTCTGGACGTGCAGCAAACTGGGTCACGGCGAGGATGTTCCCCTCGGTGTCCTTAAACCATGCTATTTTCTCCTGGCCGCTGGTCGCGATGCTTCCTTCGGTCTTTAGCCCCGGCATGTCATACTCCTCAAATGTAATCCCCTTCTGCTTCATCCCGGCAACTTCAGTCTTGATGTCGTCGACGATGAAGGTAGCCGCCGTGTTGTCGGCTTTCGTCGGCGCTCGCTGGTAGAGGTAAAGCATCGTCCCTCCTCCGCAGTCGTAGATTGCTTCGCCTTCCTGCTCTTCACGGAGCTTGAGGCCGAGTTTCTCCTCGTAGAACTTTCGTGCCCGGCTCATATCGGCAACGGGGAGCGTGGGCATTACCATTGCATCGGTTAACATCTGTCATACCTCCGGGTGCCGGGCACCGTGTGGTGCCGGGCGGCTCAGGGTAGCCGGTGGTGTATATGTACCTTCCTGCTGAGAGAGGCGGGGCAGGATCTATCGAGTATCCCAAAAGATCGCCCTGCTGTGAGGATGCCCTCCGCCCGGGCACAAATACTATATGCGGTGTGCCCGGATGGTGTGCACCCAGACGGGGGGAGTCTGCATGAGAGGGAGTATCATATTGTTTGCATCGGTGGCCGTCCTGCTCATCTTCGCCGGGTGTGTCACCCCGAGCGAAGGGAGTAACGGCGGGACGGCGAACGGGACGACGGTGGAGATCGAGAGCGGCGGTCAGACGTATCCGGCCTACATTGCGGCGCCGGGAGAGAACGGGACGTACCCGGCGGTGGTGTTGATCCACTCCTTCAACGGGCTTGAACCCGGCTACCGGGATATGGTCGACCGCTTTGCCGGGGAGGGCTTCGTCGTCGTCGCTCCCGAGTGGCAGACATATGAACAATCGCCGGAGGACAACGTGACGGAGGCGCTTATCCGGGATACGGTCGCCTACCTCGGAACCCGCCCCGACGTCAACGCGAGCAGCCTCGGCCTGACCGGGTTCTGCGCAGGCGGACGCTACACAATGCTCTTCCTACCCCAAATTGAAGAGTTCGACGCGGGTGTTGCCTGGTACGGGTTCCCCTACTCCGGCGGGCAGGCGAACGGAACGCCCCCGGCGGACCTGATCGGCGACCTTGCCGATCCGATGCTGATCATCCACGGCACGGCGGATCAGGCAAGCCCGGTGGCCGAGATCTACCGGTATGCGACCGATCTCGATGCGGCCGGGAAGTACTTCGAGCTCAAGGTCTACCAGGGCGAGCCGCACGGGTTCATGGTAGAGGACGGCGAGCTCTCGACGAGTTTCGTCGCCGAGGACGCCTACGGGGAGATGGTGACGTTCTTTAACCGGACGCTCGGGTGATTCACCGGACTATCACTTTTTTGGATCCTATCTGCGTGCTTCAAGCGCTTTTATGCGTATGGAGCGCATCACTCCGGGCGATCTTCTTCTTCACCTTCTCCCAGGCACCCGTGTTCAGGAAACTCTCCTCCATGAACCCTATCACTTTTTCAAACTTCTTCATGGGGAAGGCCATCGTCAGGACGTCCAGCGGGACGCACGGCCGCGCCGAGGGGTCGAACAGCCCGAGCACGGCTTTTGGTTTCTCGTTCTGCTGCTCGAGCCATGGGTAGGTGAAGATCGAACTGCATCCGGCACCGAACGGGCAGATCACACCGTTTGGGTCTGCCCAATCGAAGTTCGCGAGCGTGAAGAGGCCGGAGAGCACTTCGGGTCGTGCGAAGAAGACGACGGCGTCCGGGTTATCCGTATCCGTCAGGGTGTCCCAGCGTTTGAAAACGATACTCTTTCCCGTCGTGGGTACCCGGACGGTTCCCCGGTCGAGCTCGTCCACGATCTCCGGCGTCTGCTTGTAGCGTTCTCCCTCGACAACGCCGGGCTTTCCGTACGAGAGGAAGTAGCGGAAATCGGGAAACCTTTCGGCATCGTAGCCGAGGTAGAACCTTCCCCCGCGGCACCCCAGCGAGTCCTCATCGAAAGCGAGGCTCGTTCCTCTTCGTACCTTTGCGAGATCGCAGACGAAGCACCTCCAGCCCGTCGGGGCAGGAGCTCTCTCAAGTCCTTCGGTAGCGCCCCCTACCTCGAACGTGATCGGAAGCTCCGCTCCTGGAAAGTACTTCTCCCAGAGGTGTACGAAGGTATCGCGCAGTGCTGCATCCATAGAACCCTTTTCTGGAACAACAGTGAATAAGCTTCTGATCGCCGCGCGGACGGTGCGGCACTCAGTGGAAGCTATTCTCCTGCATCTCACCCCAAAGGTAAAATACCGGGGTGTTCCAGATCGGATCGTTGGCAGTCTGTCACAAGCAACTCCGATCACCGGGAGGCCGTATCATGAAGAAAGGATTTGTCGCTGAGATCGAGAAAGAGACTGTAGAGAATACCGACTTCCGCAGAGTCCTCTACACCGGGAAGTACAGCCAGCTCGTGCTGATGAACCTCAAGCCCGGCGAGGAGATCGGCGAAGAGGTGCACGACGACGTCGATCAGTTCTTCCGGTTCGAGGAAGGTGAAGGAAAAGTCGTGATCGACGGCGTAGAGCATGCCGTAAAGGACGGCAGCGCCGTGATTGTGCCGAGCGGTGCGAACCACAACGTGGTGAACACTTCGAGGACGGCAGACCTCAAGCTCTACACGATCTACTCGCCGCCCGAGCATCAGGACAAGGTCGTGCGGAAGACCCGCGAGGAGGCGATGGCCAGGGAGGAGCACTTCGACGGAAAGACGACGGAGTGACGCTTACCGGCGCCACTTCTATCCCTTCGTTTTTCACGGGTGCCGGTCGCGTTCAGCGGTGCACCAGAACCTTCAAGTCTCCGCTCGGCAGCTCATGTACAGAACGGCGATAGCCATGCCCTTCCGGCGGAGCAAACGGCGATGACAGATACTACCCCACCCCTGCTTGAGTTTAAGAATATCACCGTCGTCAGAGACGGAAGGACGCTCCTCGACTCGCTCTCGCTCACGGTCGGTGCCGGGGAACATATTGCCCTGCTCGGGCCGAACGGTGCGGGCAAGTCGTCGTTCATCCGGCTGATCACCCGCGAATACTACCCCTCCTTCCAAGGGGAGCACGGAGCGTTCAGAATCTGGGGGCGTGACCGGTGGCACGTCTTCGATCTCCGCTCTCATCTCGGCGTCGTCTCAAACGACCTCCAGCATACCTTTACCCGTGACATGTCGGGTCGGGAAGTCGTCCTCTCTGGTTTCTTCTCGAGCGTTGGGCTCTTCACCCATAAAGTAACCGGCGAGATGGAGCGAAAGGCGGACGAGATCCTCGCATTCCTCGAGATCGAGCATCTCGGGGATCGGCCGATGACGGAGTTATCCTCCGGCGAGGCACGGAGGCTCCTGATCGGGCGTGCGCTCGTCCACGACCCGGCCGCCCTCGTCCTCGACGAACCGACAAACAGCCTCGATCTGCACGCGCTTCATACTTTCCGGAGAACCATCCGGAAGATTGCCCGGTCGGGAACCGGGATCATCCTCGTGACCCATAACCTCCACGATATCATCCCGGAGATCTCCCGGGTCGTCCTCATGAAGGACGGCCGCTTCTGGAAAGACGGGCAGAAAGCAGAGATGCTGACCGATGCGAATATCGGCGGACTTTTTTCGGTGCCGGTGCACGTGAAGGAGGAAGAGGATGGTTACTACTATGCGACGGGATACTGAAGGAGAGGGTGCTTTTCGAGCTGCCGGATGGATCTGGAACTCTCCGGTACGGCACACTACTGCCTGAGTATCTCCTTTACGCAAAGACGGCGACGAGGTAATAGAGGCCGAATCCGATGAGACCCGCTCCGCATGCCCCGAGTATCCACCGGTATGCCTGTTCGCCGAGGATGAACCTGCCGCGATGGATACTCGCCGATACGAGTGTCAGCCACCCGAGGTCTGCCGCCCAGTGGCCGATAACGAACGCCCCCGCTACCACGATCCCTCCTTCGTAGGCGGCGAGCAGGAGTGCGCTCCCGACGGTGAGCCACCAGATCCAGAAGTACGGGTTCGAGAGACTGGTCACCACCCCGGCAACGACGGGATGGGTGACGGCCTCTGTCCCGGCGGTGGCAATGCCCGTCGTGTGCCTGCTCTCCCGCACCGTCAAAAGGCCGAAGGCGACGAGCGCCGCCCCGCCGACCCCGGCGATGATCCCGGTATACGACCCGATCACCGCACCGACGCCGGCGACGACGAAGAAAACCATCATAACCTCGACTGCGACGTGCCCGGCCGTCACGCGCGGCCCGGCGCTCCACCCGGTGCGGAGGGAGGCGTTGATCGTCGCGATGAGGGTCGGCCCCGGGGCGAGCGCACCGGTCAGGCCGATGAGAAACCCGAGAATGAGGGCGTCCGGTATCGTATACATGGCAGTCAGCAACCGAGAGGTACCCTGTGCTCAGAGCAGGTATAGCCTTTCCGCCGCGAATGAGTTTATCGAGCCGTATAGCGCAGCAGTAGAGCATGGACTATTCATTCCTCTTCAAGATGTTTGCCTCCCTTCCCCGCCAGGGGCCGGGCAGCAACGCCTGCACGAGAAAGGCCTTCTCCGTGCTGACCGCTCTCCCGGCGAGGGCGGAGATCGCCGATATCGGGTGCGGCGTGGGTATGCAGACGGTAGAGCTTGCCCGGATCTGCCCGGAATGCCGTATCACGGCCTTGGACATCTACCAGCCGTACCTCGACGCCCTCCGGCAAAGTGCAGAGGACGCGGGGGTGAGTGAACGGATAACGACCGTCCGTGCATCGATGCACGATCTCCCGTTCCCGGATGCATCCTTCGACGCCGCTGGGCCGGGGGTTGATCTTCGTCATCGGGTATGCCGAAGGGCTCGCGGCCTGGAAGCGCCTGCTCCGGCCGGGAGGATTCCTCTGCCTCACAGAGTCGGCCTGATTCACCGACACGCCCTCGGATGAGGCCAGGGCCTTCTTCCAGGAGGTGTACCCCGCGATAACGACCGCCGCTGCTGCGGCAGCCGGTTACGAGGTCGTCGACTCGTTCCGCCTCCCTGCATCGGCCTGGTGGGACGACTACTACGCGCCCTTCTGTGAGAAGCTTACGGATATCCGGGCATCTGCGCCCGGCAACCCCGATGCCGGGGCTGTGGTCGCCAACTTCGAGCATGAGATCGCGGTCTACCGGGAGCATGCGGACGAATACGGGTACGTCTTCCTCATCCTCCGCAGGCGGGAAGTTTGAGCTGCCGATACTTTTAAGGTGGAAACGGCAGAGCAGAACTCAAAAAGGAGAGATGTACGTATGGCGCAGAGACTGATGGACTACTTCAACAAACAACCGAGGATCGGCACGCTCAGCACCGCGAGCCGCGACGGGAAGGTCGACGCGGCCGTCTTCGGTTCACCGCATATGGTCGACGAGAAGACCATCATGATGGGGTTTGGGGATAACCGCTCGCTTGCGAACCTGCAGGAGAACCCGAATGCCGTCTACCTGATCATGGAGCCGGGAGAGTCGATCATGGACTGGAAGGGTGTCCGGGTCTACCTGAAGATGACGGCGTCCGACACGTCGGGAGCTATGCTGCAGAACCTCAAGCAGCAGATCGCCGAAGTGGCGGGCGAGCAGGCGGCGGAGATGATTCATGCGGCGGCATCGTTCGAGATCACCGAGGTGCGGCCGCTCATCGATATAGGACAGGGCTGGGAAGCGTCGATCTGATCCACTTTTGAGAAGTGTGGGATGGTCTTCGGCGGGGGCGCAGGAGAGTCTGCTCCCCCTTCACCCGCCCCGGTACTCCTCGAGCAGCGCATCGGCGTACGCATCCGTCTTCTTCGTCGGGATGTAATTAAAGACTCTGGCGCGCCTCAGCAGTTCCTCGCGGAGAGCGTCGTCGCTCTTCAGGTCTAACTTCCGCACACCGGCGACGATCTCGTCGAGCTGGTTGATCCCCGTCTCCCTGCCGTCGACGAGGATTGCCCTGATCTTGATTGCATCGGGTTTGATCCCGCCGCAGACGGTGCAGTACTCACCTTCTTTCTCATTCGTCATGCTTCTTCACTCCCGGATCATGACGAGCGACATCTTAAACCGGGTGATTGCGGAGAGTGCGTGGGGGACGTTTGCCGGGAAGATGATCGTCTCACCCTCCTGCATAAGGTGCGTCTCGCCCGCCACCCAGACCTCGCACTCCCCGTCGAGGATCGTCACCACCGCGTCGTATGGCGCCGTATGTTCGCTGAGCCCCTCGTCCTCGTCGAAGGAGAAGAGCGTGATGCTCCCCGACGGTTTGTTGACGATCATCCTGCTCGCTACTGTTCCGTCCTGGTAGGCGATGAGGTCGCCGAGCCTGATGACTTTTCCCCGGATCTCACTGCGCGTCTCTTCCGACATACTGATCTCCTCTCTTCTCTGTTTTTATATCTCTTTTTGCTCCGTATCCCTGAAAAAGCCCTGTTACCGGGAAGGGGGGCGATGAGCATCCTTCGCCTGGAATGATCTTGCCCCCATCGGCCGCGGGGCTCTCGACCAGGCAGTCCTCACGGTTCCCGCTCTGTTCCCCGCCTATTCCGATCTCCGAAGGGGATATGGAGCCTGAATCGGCTGTCATCTGGTGGAACCATCCGGCGAGTACTTTTTATGGCAGTTGTCCTCATCCCGGGTCGGGAGGCGTTCTCCGGAATGCACCCGATCCGGGCAGATGGGTGGGTGTTTTTACGCCCTCGCATCCGGAGATAGACCCGGGGAGGAAGAATGGTACAGGATACGGCCACCGGTTTTGTCCGGGAGATTATGCTGGAATATGCCGCTCTGACCGGGCTTGACCCCACGGGAGCCCGGCCGCGGCGCTACCTCTGGACGGATGCGTTTGCGGTCTGCAACTACCTCGACCTTTTCCGCCGCACAGACGACGAGACCTTCCGTGACCTCGCCCTGCGGCTTGTCGGCGAGGTGCATCGCACCCTCGGCAGGCACCGGGGCGACGACCCCAGAGTCGGCTGGATCAGCGGCCTCGCCGCTGAGGAGGGCGAGCAGCATCCGACGATCGGGGGGCTTCGGATCGGGAAGGATCTAAATGAACGCGCGATCGGCGAACCGTTCGATGAACGGCTGGAATGGGATAGGGACGGGCAGTACTACCATTACCTGACGAAGTGGATGCACGTCTTAAGCCGCGTGGCTTCGGTCACCGGCGACTTCACCTATCTTCGCTGGGCGACGGAACTTGCCCGGACAGCCCACGCCGCGTTCACCTACGTCCCCCCCTCGGGCGGCGGAAAGAGGATGTACTGGAAGATGAGCATCGACCTCTCCCGCCCGCTCGTCCCCTCCATGGGGCAGCACGACCCGCTCGACGGGTTCGTCACCTACAGCGAGCTGCAGGCGGCGAGGAACCGGTTCGGGGCATCGGTTGGGATCGATCTGTCACCCGAGATCGCCGATATGGCCGGAATCTGCCGGGGAACACGGTTCGTCACCGACGATCCGCTCGGCATCGGCGGTCTCCTCTCCGACGCCTCACGGATCGCCCGGCTGACGATCGAGGGAGGGGTCTTTGGCACCGGACTTCTGGAATCGGTCCTGGATGCAGCACGGGTCGGTCTTGCATCCTTCGCGGCGAGGGGCAGCACCGGGTATCCCGCCGAATACCGTCTGGCCTTCCGCGAGCTCGGGCTTGCTATCGGGCTTGCAGGTGTTCCGGAGATCCGGGAAGGGCTCGAGGCGCACCCGGGCGTCTTCGGCCGTGCCCCCTCCCTGCTGCGGCGGGTGCAGGGCCTCGCGGAGTATCTGCCGCTTGGAGAGGCGATAGTTGGGTTCTGGCTGGATGAGCAGAACCGGAAAGCCGCCACCTGGCTGGATCACCGGGAGATCAACATGGTGATGCTCGCGACAAGCCTTGCTCCCGGGGAGTTTCTGAAGGTGTAGGTGCAGGCACCCCTCCGATCTTACAGCATCTCATGCCGCTGGAGGAACGTCCGGATCTTCCGTGACTCGATCCAGCCCTGGTCGAGTTCTCTGATATAGTCGTTTATCCGCTCGACCTGATTGCTGATCGTCTTCGTGGCCTTCGCATCGTCGGTGAGATCCGCCATGCCCTGGATCACCTGGAGCGGCTGGCGGACATGATCGGCGAGGACGGCAATCTGCTCGATGTTTCGCTCGATCTGCTGGAACGCCCGCATTCTGATGGCTTCTGCCTGTTTTCTCTCGGTGATATCGCGAACGATACAGAGAACCTCCCGGTCGCTCAGCGCCAGCAGGCGTGCCTCAAACTGCCCGATGCCCGACGGTACTGCAAGTTCATACTCCAGGCACTGGAGCTCCTCGGTCTCGATCGCTCTTCCTATCGCCTGCAGGATGGTGTCCACCTGGTCCGGGGTAAACCCGGCATCCCGAATATTTTTCCCTATGATCTCACCCGGGGGCAGCGCGAGCAGGCGTATATCAGGCACCTGGAAGTCCCGGTACTCTCCGTCACGGGAAAGGACGAACATCAGGTCGGGGATAGCGCCGAGGAGTACGGCGCTGCGGTGCTCTGTCTCCCGGATCTTCTCCTCCGTCCACTTTCGCTCTTCCACTTCGGCCTGCAGCTGTTCGTTAGCCGTTTGCAATGCCGCATTGGCGTCCCGGACGCGTTTCGTGGTGAGCGCCATTTCGTTGAAGAGATGCGTCAGGTGAGAGAAAAAGTCCATCATCTTCAGTACACGGTCTTCGGAGATGACCGGCACGCGTCCGAGCGCCTCAAGGTAGGCATCCGCATCAAATCCGAACTCTTCGGCCTGCCTGATAAAAAAGTCCCGATCTGGTGGCGCAAACAGGAACTGTCCAATTAAAAAGTCTCCGATGTGTTCGCCCTGAATGGTGATGGGTACGGAGATCGTCACAAGGCCGTTCTTGCATCGATAGGCTGTATACCGCTCTCCGGTGGCAACGTGCCCGCTCCGTACGGTGTCGCTCTTCAGGCACCGTGCCGCCGTTACAGGGTGAGCCCGGTGAAATCGGATGCAGATATCCTGCCACCCGGCGGCAATCAGAACCGCACCTTCCCGATCGAGGAGAGTGGTGGGAACGCCCGTCAGCGCGGTGCAGCTCTTGCAGAGGGCTTCGAGTTCGCCGATGTCCATCAGATCGGATATATTCATGGCACCGTCCTCTCCGTCTCGCGGCACAGAAACTCGTTCAGACCCTCTCTCCTCACCTGAAAACCCCGTAGCGATCTCTTCCTCCAGGTTCGGTTCGTCTTCGCCGGATCTCGCCCTGACCCGGGGGTTATGGCTGCATACACATCTCATGCTTCTTGAATCTTTCTTCTGATCCCGGATCCGGCTCGGAACTGCACATCCCGGATCGGCGCTTCCTGCCAGCGGCAGATGCCGTGAAGGCGATCGGGGATAGTGCTGTTCCGAATTCCTGATCCCGGGGAGGACATCCCGTGTCCCGGCCGACTCTTCCGAGCGGTGGGGCACGGGTTTTGCAGTATGGTCTCGTGGATCCAATTTATAATTCGGTAATTATATTTCAGCGAAAATATATTTTTCTGCCGGTAAATGCCCGGGTTCGGGTTCTGATCTTCTCTGTATCGATGGCGTCCGAAGGTCGGTTCACGGCAGGGTATCCGGCCTTTTCATATACACGATCCGGGACGACCCCGCCACAGGGAGAGTGCCGCTTCCGCCCGATCTTCTCTCCTGCGGGAGTGGCGTGGCGGCAGAGGGGTGATCACGCCGGAGGATTCCTGACGGCAGATCGCTATGGGTTCAGTCCCGGAGATCTCCGGCGAGGGCGGCCGGCAAAGGTTCCTGCAAAACCGGGCCGGCTGTCGATACCAAAAGGGAGGAGGAGACCGTCATTCCCAGAGGGCGGTCTTCTCCGCTGTCCATGCCGGGTCGACGAAACTTAAGGCCGTCGTCACCGATGTTCCGGTATTCCGGGACTCTTTCATCTGATCCGGTGGAATGTATGCAGCGCTTCCGGCGGGAACCCGTACCGCCTCCCCGTCGGGCGTGGTTATCTCCAGCTCGCCGCTGATCACGTAGATGAGATCGGACGAGCCGTTCAGCCGGTCGTACCCGAGATATCCGCCCGGGAGGAGTTCGGCGTAGGCGAGACTGTAGCCGATCGGGATATCACGCATCAGGATCGGATTCATGAGCGTATACACTACCGCGCCTGACCCCGAATCCCACTCAATCCCGTCCCGGGGATCGGAGACGACGATCGGGACTCCGTCCGTCGCCGTATCGAGTGCGGCAAGCGCGTCACCCGATACCTCGACAGCGTCGGTAAAGGGCGGCTGAATAACGGTGATGTAATGAAGTTCGGTATCACCGGCAGCGGCTATCGACTGGAGTACGCCTTCCGGCAGGAGCACGGTCGCCCCCTCTCCGGCTCTCACCGTCTCGTTGTCGCAGCGAATCTCGGCCTCGCCGCTGAGCAGGTAGACCAGTTCCACGCTCCCGATCAGCCGGTGCGGGGACGTTGCATTGCCCGGCTGGATGACGACATGGCCAAGGCTGTAGTTCACCGGAATCTCTGGGGTTTCCTGGCCGATAAGCCCCATGTACGTAGCCTGCCCGCCGAATATGGAGATCTCGTCCGCCGGGGTGACCAGTTCGAGACGCTCATTCGCAGCAGGCGGATTCGGTGAGAGGCATCCGGCGGAGAGGAGCGTGCAGGTGATGAGGAGGAGAGCAATCCTGTACATGACCATGTATTCTGCAACAGATGGCATAAACCCGATTGTCTGCCGTTTCTGATCGCCATTCCGGGATTAGGGAGCGGAACGGTGATAATGAAACTACCGCTCTGGCTACGGGCAGCGTGTTTCTCCTGCGGCCGGTGGCGCTCCGTTCACCCGCGGCACGAGCAGTGGCGGTTCAATCAGGAACGTATACATTTCGTCCGTGCGAAAGAGTACCATAATGAACCCGGGCGGCGAGAAGCGCTTCTGCATCGGACTTTCGGTCGGGACCAAGATTTTTCTCGCCTTTTTAGGCCTCTCCACAGCCGCTCTCCTTCTTGCCGGTATCCTCGCGTTTGTGCAGACAGACGACGTAAGCCGGTATGCGCTCCAGCAGAGCACCGCCCTCGGAGACCGGGCGGCCGACAGCACGGCAGCGCTCGAAGAGAGCGCTGAAGAGTCGCTTCTCATGCTCGCCGCCGACCAGGCCGCTATCAGCAACATCCTCTTTGAACAGGTGAGCGGCGAGGTCGATATCATGGCGGCGTATGCCGGGGAGATCATGCACGATCCGGCACGGGTGGTGGGACGGCAGCATCCGGCGTCACTGCTCTTTCTGGCGCCCGGGACGGAGGGTTCCGTCACCGTGGACGAGCAGACTGCGGTCGGCATGATGGAAGGGATCTTCAGGCCTATCGCCGACGCCGACAGTCATCTCTCGAGCGTTTACCTCGGAACCGACTCGGGGATAGCCCTGGTATACCCGCAGACGACCGATCGCAACGCCTCGTTCGATCCCCGCCTCCGGAACTGGTTCGTGCAGGCGCGCACTACCGGGGAGACGAGCTGGTCGGAGCCCTACGTCGACTTTCTCGGGCATGGCCTGACGGTGGCCTGCTCAAAACCGGTTGCCGATACTGGAAGCGGATGGGTATGGGTCGTCGGTGCGGACGTCACGATCGAGACGATCAACCGGAATATCATCGGCACCCAGGTGGGCGACCGGGGATACGCCATACTGATCGACCGGCACGGAAATGTCGTCAGCAGGCCGGATCTCACTGCGGGTGATCTGCGGTGGGACGAATCGTTCGTCACCGAGAACCTCTTTGCGAGCAGCAACACGGGTCTTGTCTCGGTGGCGGCGAAGATGACCGCCGGAGAGACGGGTGTCACCCGGGTCATGTTTGCGGACGGCGAGCGGTTCGTCGCCTATGCTCCGGTGGAGAGCGTGAACTGGAGCGTCGGGGTGGTGATGCCGGTCGACGAGATCACCGCACCGATCACGGCGACCCGGGAGCGTATCCTGCAGGCGTCGGAGGATACCGCGGCTCATATCAGCGACCAGGAGCAGCTCATGCAGACCGTCTTCGCCGGCCTGTTCCTCATCCTCCTTCTGGCAGTCGCGGCTCTCACCCTCATCGTCGCCCGGTATTTCACCCGGCCTCTTCTGGAACTGCAGAAGGGCTCCGAGGCCGTCGGGCGGGGCGACCTCGGATACCGGGTTGATGTAGCGACCGGAGACGAGTTTGAGAATCTCGCCCGGTCGTTCAACAGGATGACCGCCGATCTCTCCAGCCACATCGAGGAGCTCCGGCGGACTACGGCGGAGAACGAACGGATGGTAAAGGAACTCGAGATAGCAGAGGAGATCCAGCAGAGCATCCTCCCGGAGTCGGCGCCGGCGCTTCCGGGAATTGAACTGGCGGGATGCAGCATGCCTGCTCTCGAGGTCGGCGGGGACTTCTACGATTATATCCCCTTCGGTGATGCCCGGTTGGGTCTTGCGATAGCCGACGTCTCCGGCAAAGGCGTTCCGGCCGCCCTCTTCATGGCGCTCTCCCGTACCCTCATCCGGGCAAGTGCGCTCCGAAACCCCGATCCGGCCGGGGCGATCCTCGAAGTGAACCGCTTCATCACTCTGGACTCAAAGACCAGCATGTTCGTCACGCTCTTCTATGCAGTCCTCGATGCCCGGGAGAGGAGTTTCACCTACGTGAATGCCGGCCATAATCCCCCGCTCCTCTTCAGACCCGGAGCCGGCGAGGCTCTCCATCTCAGTGGCAGAGGAATCGCACTCGGTATCCTCGACGAGATCGAGCTCGAGGTCGTCCGCATCGAACTCGAACCCGGGGATCTGCTGCTCCTCTACACCGACGGCGTGACGGAGGCGGCGAACGAGAAGGATGAGGAGTACGGCATCGAGAGGCTCGAGGCCTTCGTCTCGGCATTGCCGGCGCTCCCGGCAGAGGGGATTATCGATGCGATCGTGAAGGACGTGGCCGGGTTCGCCGGAACCGCCCCCCAATTCGACGACATCACGTTGATGGTGCTGAAAGTAGCATGACCGGCGGTACACCCGCCGATAGGTTTAGGATGCATGGTGGGCATCCTTCCTGCCATGGCCGGGGCAAAGTATGAGAAGCAGCTTCGTGAAGCGAGCAGGCAGGAGCCGCCGAAGACGCACCGGCACGGCGACCACGCTCATGCGCTCGCGGATTTCCGGAGACGTTTTGTCGTCTCCGTCATCCTGACCGTCCCGATCCTCCTCCTCTCGCAGACCATCCAGGGTTTCTTCGCCTTTTCGCCCGTCTTCCCCGGCTCGGTCGTCGTGCTCTTCGCGCTCTCGACCGCGGTCTACATCTACGGCGGCTGGCCGTTCCTTACCGGGATCGTCCGCGAGCTCCGGAGCCGGTCGCCCGGGATGATGACGCTGATCGCCGTCGCGATCACGGTTGCCTATCTCTACAGCGCCGCGGTCGTCTTCGGGCTGGTCGGCGGCGAGGGTTTCTTCTGGGAACTGGCGACGCTGATCGATATCATGCTCCTCGGACACTGGATAGAGATGCGTTCGGTGCTCGGGGCGTCGCGTGCACTCGAGGAGCTCGTCCGGATCATGCCTTCGGAGGCGCATCGCGTCACCGACGCCGGTATCGAGGATGTCCCGGTCGATAGGCTCGCTCCCGGCGACGCGGTGCTGATAAAACCCGGCGAGAAAGTCCCGGTCGACGGAGTGGTCACCGGAGGTGCGACCAGCATGAGCGAGGCGATGCTGACGGGCGAGTCACGGCCGGTCGCAAAAAAAGAGGGTGACCGGGTTATCGGCGGAGCGATCAACGGCGAGGGGTCCGTCACCGTCGAGGTGGAGAAGACCGGTAAAGAGACCTACCTTGCCCAGGTCGTCGAGCTCGTCAGGCAGGCGCAGGAGAGCAAGTCCCGGGCACAGGATCTCGCCGACCGTGCCGCGTTTGTCCTGGTGGTGATCGCGCTCTCGGTCGGTGCGATCACCTTCATCGCCTGGCTTGCGGCAGGGGAGGCGCTCGGTTTTGCCGTCGAGCGGTCGGCGACGGTGATGGTGATCACCTGTCCCCACGCCCTCGGGCTTGCCGTCCCGCTGGTGGTAGCGGTCTCGACGGCGCTCGCCGCCTCGGCAGGCCTCCTGATCCGCGACCGGAACGCATTCGAGCGTGCCCGGAACGTGGAAGCGGTTGTCTTCGATAAAACCGGCACCCTGACGGAAGGGCGGTTCGGGGTGACGGATGTCGTCCCGTTCGATGCTTCCGGTGAGGACGAACTCCTCCGCCTCGCCGCCTCGGTAGAATCTCCTTCCGAGCATCCGATCGCGCTCGGGATGGTGCAAAGTGCGGCCGGGCGCGGCCTCGCTCTCCATACTGTCCGGGATTTCCGTGCAATCCCTGGGAAAGGGGTCGAGGGGGAGATCTCCGGGCGGAAGGTCGCCGTAGTCGGTCCCGGCTTTCTGCAGGAGCAGGGCATCGCCGCCCGGGACGAACGGGTGGCTGCCGCCGAGAGCCAGGGCAAAACCGTTGTCTTCCTCCTGGTCGGGGATAAACCTGCAGGAGCGCTCGCACTCGCCGATATCATCAGGCTGGAGTCGCGGGAGGCGGTCGGACGGCTCAAAGCGCTGGATATCCGGTGCATGATGCTGACCGGCGACAACCGGCACGTGGCGGCGTGGGTGGCAGCGGAGATCGGTCTTGACGAGTATTTTGCCGGCGTTCTCCCGCATGAGAAGGCGGAGAAGATCCGTGAGGTGCAGCAGCGTTATCGGGTGGCGATGGTCGGCGACGGGATCAACGATGCCCCGGCTCTGGTACAGGCGGACGTCGGGGTCGCCATCGGGGCGGGCACCGACGTCGCCGTGGAGAGCGCCGATATCGTGCTCGTCAGGAGCGACCCGCGGGACGTGGCCGCTATCGTCGGTCTCTCGAAGAAGACCTACGCGAAGATGCTCCAGAATCTGCTCTGGGCGACCGGGTATAACGCATTTGCCATCCCCCTCGCCGCGGGAGTCCTCTTCGGCTACGGGATCGTGTTGACCCCTGCGGCCGGTGCGATACTCATGAGCGCCAGTACCGTCATCGTCGCGATCAATGCCCGGCTTCTGCGGATGTAGGCGGTCTTGCCGGGAAGCGTGCATGCGGGGAAACATTTTTCCCTGCTCTCCGGGTAACCGGAGGTGGTGATTCCCATGAAGGTAGAACTGTTCCACGTCAAAGGGTGTGCCCGGTGCTTTCAGGCTGCGGGGGCGCTTCAAAGCGCCCTCGTGGATATGGGGCTTTCGTATGACGAGACGGTAGAAGAAAAGCACGTCAGGGAAGGTTCTTCTGCACTCGACGATCTCGTGCGGATGAACCTCGTCGCAGTTCCGGTCATCAGGGCGGGAGACCGGGTGCTCGTGCAGGACGATGCGATGCGGGTCGGGGCTATCCGGCCGTTTCTGCAGCAGGCAGGATTGACGGGCCCGCCGCTCAGCCGGTGAGCCGGGAGGGGCTCTCCCTTCCGGCCTACCTCACTTCGGTTTGTAGTGCCCCCACTTCTCAAGCGCTTTTGACAGTTCCGGAGCGCTTTTCGCCTTCTCTTCGAGGCTTTCGCCGTCTTGCCAGGCCTCGATCGCCTGCATGGTCGCTGTTGCGCCTGCCCGCGTCCCCTCCGGGTGGCCGTGGATCCCCCCGCTTACGAGCAGCACGAGGTCGGCACCGTAGATGTCAAGGACATCCGGCACGAGTCCCGGATGGAGCCCTCCTGAGGAGACCGGGAATGCGCTCTTGATCGCTCCCCAGTCCTGTTCGAGCGCCGTGTGGTGCACCGGGCTCGTCCGCTGCTCCCGGAGCATATCCGCAAGGAGGGTCGCCTCCGCCTTCGTCCCGACGAGCTTGCCGACGGCGGTCCCGGTATGGATCTGGCTCACCCCGACAAGCCGCATGATCTTCGCCAGGAACTGCATCGATATCCCGTGCTTCGGGTTCCGGTCGAAGGCTGCATGCATCGCCCGGTGCGCGTGAATGGCAAGTCCGAGGTCGGAGCAGTAGTCGCGCAGGGTCGCGACGGCAGCCGTTCCTGTCACCACGACATCGATCATGGCGTAGTTCCACCCGAACTCCGCGAGCAGATCCGCCCGCTTCTTCATCGTCTCGGTATCCGCGGTGATATTGATGAACGCGGACTTCGCTTCACCGGTTGCCTGTTCGGCCTGGTCGCGCTTCTCTGCGAGGAGCCGCACCCGGTCGTCGAACCGGTTGAACGGCATCGAGGTTAAGTTCTCATCGTCTTTCACGAAATCGAATCCGCCCATCCAGGTCTCAAACCCGATCTCGGCATGCTCCGCTGCGGTGAAGCCGACCTTCGGTTTCGGGACGGCACCCGTGAGCGGCCGGTCGTAGACGCCCATCATATCCCGTATGCCGTCCATCCCGAAATGCGGCCCTTTAAAGTGCCGGAGGTATTCGGAAGGAAGTGCGGCATCGATCAGCCGCAGGTTTGCGAGTGCCTTCATGCCGAAGATGTTCCCTGCAATGCCGCTCAGGAGCTGCACCACATTCCCCTCCTCCCAGAGGTCGAGGGGGTAGGCAATCTTGACGTAGTTGCCCTCTATCGAAAAAGCCGTGGCCTGCAGCGCTTTCATCCGCGGCGGAAGGGTAAAGAGCGTCGTCCAGGTGCCCGTCGAGCTCTCCGAGGCAATCCTTCCGACCGCCTCCTCTCTGCTGATGCCTTCCGCAGGTTCGAAGGAGAACAGAGCCACAAGTTCGTCCGGGGCGGGCGTATAATCGAGATCTACAAACTCTTCGTACCAGTCAATTGCCATCTCAACACCTGCATGCAAAAATGAGCGCAAAGGTAAAAAAACCTCACATCAGGGCTTTCGATAGGCACCATCCGGGGCGGGGCGGTTGGCGGTCGCTCAACCCCCCGGGTGACCGCAGGGCAGAACCTGCCCCTCACGATCCCGGCCTTCAACCGCGATGAGGGCGGGTCGTCGGTATCGGTGCCGCAACCGCCGGAGATAGTCGCGACGGACATGCGATAGGTTTATCCTCCGGTATGGATATCACCCGCGCCGGCGAGCATGATGGAGAAGTTTGAAGAGATAATGCGGAACATGCAGCGGATCTCGCCGGAGGAGCGGGAAAAGATTCTCGAGGAGGAGGGCAGAAAGTGCATCTGCGGAGAGTGTCCGGTCTACAACGCGTGTGCGAAGAACGCTCACGAGGGGTTCTTCTGTGCCTGGGGAAAGAGTTTCGTCTGCATAACGTCGGAGGAGGAGGAGAAGTGCATCTGCCCGGACTGCCCGGTGATGGCCGACTGGGGGATGAAGCATATCTATCACTGCACGCGCGGCGAAGAGCGGGCACAGTGGTTCGATCAGCAGATCAGGAAGTGAGGTCTCTTTCGATCTGCAGGGCGCCCTCTCAAGGCCGGTTGCGGGCCGTGCCGGGTCTGCCGGAATGAAGCGGAGGGCGGCCGCAGCCATCCGTTTCCAGCAGCCGAACTGTGATCGAAGCACGCTCACGGCATACCGATCATCTCTTCTCTTGCAGATGGTACGGTCTCCCTCGCGCCGGGTATCACGCCCTCATTCACGTGAGTTTCTTCTTCGCCTCTTCGTACTCCTGTTCTTTCTGCTTTCGAAGTTCTGCAGCCCGCCTGGCTTCTTCCGGGCTCCCCTTCTCTCCGAGGTCAACCTGCTCCGCCTGCTGTTCCACCTTCTCAGAACTCATGTAGCCGGATGACTCCATCTTCTCCTGCGCCTCTCTGCGGAGTTCTTCCGTGTGCCGCCTCTGTTCCTCGGCAGCGGACCCGCCGGAAGGTTCGCCCGCCGTCAGCTGCTCTCCACCTCCTTCACCTACCAGGATCTCTCTCCCGCGTGCCTCCGGCGTCTTCTTCAGGCGCACCTCGAGCACCCCGTTTCTGAAGGTGGCCTCCGAACCCTGGTCGGTGACCTCTACCGGGAGGGCTATCGTCCGGGAGAGTGAACCGAACCGCCGCTCCCGCAGGTAGTATCCTGCCTCCTCCTGCTCGGTTGCCTCTTCATGCCGGGCCGAGATCTGCAGCATCTTCGGCTCAAGAAGCCGGAGCGAGATATCCTGCCGCTCAACGCCGGGGAGATCGGCAACGACCAGAACCTCGTCGTCGTGCTCCCTGATATCGACGACCATCTCGGAACCGGTGACCATGGGTAACTGCTGCTGTGCCTCCCGAAGGCCAGCAGCCATTTCATTGAACTGCCTCTGCATCTCGGCCAGCATCTCATCAAAGCCGCCCCGTAACCCGCGTGGTGATCTTCCAAATGCCATAGTATACACCTTCGTAGCTGTCATTGCAGCAGATGCTACAGGGTTTCCAGTGCGGTCACTATCATATTAATGTTCCCGTATCCGGCCTAACCCCCTCAAAACCGTTCCCGTCTCCGATGCGGGGCGGATGCGGCGGGTGAACAAAAAAAAGACGCCCGTAGTGTCGGGAGCCCCCTCACTCGGGGAGAAAAGTAGCGTTCTCCATCATACGTTCGAGCAGAGCCATGAGCAGACGCCGCTCCTCGCCGGAGAACCCGGTGAGCATCATCATGCTCCATGCTGCAGCGATCTCCCTCATCTCCGGCTCGAGTGCCCGTCCCTTCTCGGTGAGGAAGAGCCGGTACGACCGCCGGTCTCCTTCGTCCCGTACACGCCGGACGTAGCCCGCCTGCTCGAGCCTGGTGACCGCACGGGTGATGGTAGCCTTGTCGAACCGGCGATCCCGTGCAAGCGTCTCCTGGTTGATGCCGTCGCGGCAGTACAGGGTCATCAGGAATGGAAACTGGCCGCTCCCGATGCCGTAGGGTATAAGCTGCTTTGCCAGGTGTATCTGGGTGGAGCGGTAGAGGTAAGAGACGAGCCCGCCGAGCGCTTCCGGGGGGATCAACGGTTCTTTGCCGTCATCTGCCACTGCTTGCTCCTCCGGGCGACGCAGTCCCGGCCACCGGTTCTGCCTGTCCGGTGATCAGGCCCAGTGTATACCGCCGTGCCCAGAGGTAGCCGGTCACTGCTCCGAGCATGTTCCCTGCGGCGATCCCCCACCAGATCCCGGAGAGTCCGAGCCCGAGGTAGACGGCCAGTACCCAGACGAAGGCGATCGTCAGGACGACCGTCCGCAGGATCGTCACCAGGAGCGAGTTCATCCCTCGCCCCGTACCCTGGAAGAGCGAGGAGGAGAACATGCCGAAACCGACCATCGGGTAGAAGAGGCACATGACCTGCAGGAAGGTGGTGAGGTCGGGAGCGAGGTGCGCCGACCCTTCTGCTGTCGTGAAGACCGCGGCGATCCAGGGGGCGAGCACATAGGTCGCTACGGCGAGCACCCCGCCGATCAGGAATCCGAGCCGGACGGAGTAGAGGTGTGCGCTCTCCATCTGGTCGAACGTCCGTGCACCGTAGGTCGCCCCCGTGACGGCGACGACCGCCATCGCGATCGCGATCAGCGGGGTGACGGCTATCATGATCACCCGCCACCCGACCGAGTAGACCGCGACGCCGTCGGTGCTGGCGACGAGGACGATGATCCCGTTCAGGACGAGCGTCGACAGCGCCATTGTCATCTGTTCGACGGAGGCGGGGATGCCGACCCGCAGGATATCCGCAACGATCGATCCTTTCGGGGAAAATCCGCTCCAGCGGAACGAGACGTAGGTATCCCGCTTGATGAAGAGCCAGTAGCCGAGCAGCCCGACCGAGGCGAGAACCGAAAGGACGGTCGCCCACGCAGCCCCCGCGATACCCATGTCGAGGGTGTATATCAGGATCGGGTCGAGGACGATGTTGCCGACCGCCCCGAGCGCCATGGCGTACATCGGCCGCTTCGCATCACCCTCTCCCCGCAGGATTGCGTAGGCGACGTTCGTGAACAGGATGGCCGCCGTTCCGAGAAAGAGGATCCTGCCGTATTCGGCGGCCATCCCGGCGGCGCTGCCCGCTCCGAGCAGGATAAAGAGGTGTCCGGCCAGCAGGTAGAACGGCACCGTGACGACGACGGCGAGCACCGCCAGCATGATCATGGTGTGCACGGCGACGTTGTCGGCTCCGGCTTTGTTTCGGGCGCCGATCATGCGGGATATTGCGGCGCCGCCGCCGACACCGAGCCCGTTCGCGAGGCCGATGATGATGAAGAAGAGGGGGAACGTGAATCCGACCGCGGCAAGGGCGTCGGATCCGAGTCCTGCGACCCAGAATGCATCGACGAGGTTGTATGCCGTCAGCAGGGTCATGGCGACCATCATCGGCAGGGAGAGCTTGATGATCGCCTTCTTCGGATCGGAGAGGAGCGTCCGTGTGCCTTCGGTTCCGTGTTCGGTGGGTGATGGGTGCTGTGATGAACTCTGATCCGTCATATTTCGAAACCTTCGGTGCTGGATACCTTCTATAGGAATGCGTCGCGGGGGTATTTAGTTGCTATGTCAACTATGTGGCGGGGCACCGGACTCCGGTGCGGCGTTGAAGCTGCCGGGGCGATGCCTACCTCACATGGCGCGCACCCTCCGGAACGGCAACACGTTTATACGAGCGTCCCGCATCTCGTATTCGGGACAACTATGCTGTATACTCGGGAGATTATCAAAAAACTCTGGGATGCACAGGGATACGGAAACCTTGCCGTCTGGCAGGACGGGACGACCCGCGTGATCGCACCGGGCGAGGATGCCGGGCAGCCTCTCGTTGTCCTAAAACCGATGCCGCTCGTCGGGGAGTTCTCGCTTCTGGACTTCGCCCTCCACGATGCCGGGTTGCTCGAGAAGGTCGAGGCGGCTGTTCGCGAGGCAGGCGGTGAGATCGAGCGGGAAGAGTGAGCGCCCGCATTCCGGGGCGGTCAGAAGAGCGAGACGGCGATAACGGCAAGCCCTGCAGCGTGGGCGAGCACGAAGACCGGCACCAGCCGGAACTTCATCTTCTGCGTTTTGTGCCGCAGCCTCCTCATCGCAGCATAGGCTCCGAAGGGTCCGAGGAGTGCAAGAAGCAGCAGCGTGCTCTCTTTCGTCCTCCATGCCCCGTGCTCCGCCGCCCGTTTGTCGTGCGCATAGCAGAAGAATGCACCTACGTTTACGAGAACGTAGAGTGCCGGAAGTACGATAGCGATATCGATAATAGGTATCATCCCTGCGGGTACCTATCAGGTATGGGTATCCCGGCTTTTTACTCTGCTGAATTGGATCGCTCTTCGCCGCGGCGGGCATCCTCGTCGAGCAAAGGGCGGAGATCCCTGCTTGCGGGCGTCTGCACCAGAACGTACCGCTCGCTCACCGATGCGGTCGTCCGCGCCGCCGTCTCCATGGCAAGGACGATCGTCCGCACCGCGTCCCGGGGCGTCCCGCCCTTCCAGGTGTCGCGGATGCAGCGGTTCGTGACCTGTTTCGCTATCGCGTTCCCGAGCACGATGAAGGTGCTCCCCGTGCCCTGCGAGACGACGGTCATGCAGCCGTCTTCGAAGTCGGCGATGGCGTACCGGCCGGCCGAGGCGTAGAGTCTCCGGCTCCTGACCACTCCCTTCTCGGTCTCCCCGACCTCACCCACGAGAATACCGCTTCGCTCCGCGACCTTGTTCTTCGTATCCCTGACATATACGCCGATTCCGATCTCTTGCGCCCGCCGCGCGAGTGCTTCGTCGGTGACGATACGGCCGTCGTAGAGTTCGGCCTCAAGCCGGTCACGGCAGGAGTCGTCCCCGGAGAAGAGGATCTCCCGCATGTCCCCAGCCATAACCGCGCCGCGTGCTCCGATAAATGCAATCACCAGGCTCATTCCGGCATCGTTCTCTCAGCTGACTGAAGAGAGTCTGGGCTCCGGTACCATGAACATATCCCCGGCGACTCCGGGCAGGCAGATCCTTTCTTATACCCTCATACCGATACCCGCCGCCGGGAGTGCTATGGCAACGGGGAGAATTCTACAGTTCCCTTCGCCCGGTGCTGCACGGCAGTTTGCCGTCGACGCCGGGGCGGGCCGGGTGGCGGGTGGCGGTCTCCCCTACTGGGATGTGAGGTGTACCGTGACCCGGTACATCCCGGTCCCAACGATTCCCGCCCAGATCGGCAGCATTGCAACGAACGCCGTCTCACCGCCGATAACGGCCGAGAGAAACGCCCAGGAGAGCACGAGAACCTGCGCCGACTGCACCCTGATCGGAGAGAGCCGTTTCTGCGTCCGATCGCCTGTCGTGGTGACACTCTGTGATCTGCCGATCACCGCGAGATAGAGGAGCGACCCGAGGAGGAGTGCTCCGCCTGCTGCCGGGACGATAGGATCGACGGTTATGCCCGGCCCGCTGGCGGCAAAAAAGCCGGTTTCGAGCAACGCCAGAAGGGCGAACCCGGGCTGCAGGCGGTTCGGCCGGGAGAGGAGTCCGTCGAGGAGGAGTGCGGCGGCCATGGCCGCCCCCGCAAGCAGGTAGCCCTGCATGAGAGGCCATGCGGCGATAAGAAGCAGAACCACCGAATCGAGCACCTGCGTCGGGAGACCGGACGTCCGGTTCACCGTCCGCAGGAGAAGAACCGCGAAGAGTGCCGTGACCGGATCGGGAAGCGGGAAGAGAAGGAGCGCTCCTGCCATCAGTCCGGCCGAGACGAACGCAGCATACTCCTCGTCGGGATCGAGTTCCCGTCCGAGCGCCCAGGCCAGAAAGAAGGAAGCCGCTCCTGAAACGGCGGCGATGATGCTTCCCGGTATCGCCGCACCGGAAAGAAGGGTGACGATGACGCCTCCCGCCAGCACGGCAAGCGTCAGGAGTAGTATCGCCCGGTTTGTCGGGTAGTCGGGATCGATGGAGCGAGCGAGGGTGAACCGCGGCGGCATGGGATCGGTGAACTCCTCTCTTCCGGGAGCATGAATCTTCCGGCAGGAGCGGGATCAGCCTGTGGACTCGAATCGTTCCCCTTCGAGCCGCAAAAGCGCCTCTGAAGGTTCTTTTCCGACCTGTTCCAACGCAAAGGAGATGTTTCCGTCGATGGTGAGGGCATGCCCCGTAACTCTCCCGTACTCGGTGGTCAGGAAGGTGATGTGATTCCGGTAGGTTGCGTCACGGGTAATAAATATCAGGTCGTCCGCCGTATGGCCGAGGATCATCTCCCATATCAGCTCGTCGCCGATGGTATCCTTCTTCTCACTCTTCGGCGGATTTCCGAGGAGTTTCCGGCGGTGTGCACGCTCGACATGCTCTTCCGTCCTCCTGATGATCGTCACTCCGGGATCGTCGACGAGCCGGGAGAAGGCGGCATAGATTGGGTCTCCGGACGGATTGGCGATCATTCCCTCGATATCCGAGACGAGCGACTGGAGCGCAGAATCATACTCTTCGCCGATCCGGAGGAGCCGGGCGAAATCGGGCTGCTCGCGGACGACGAACGGTGGGTTCAGCTCCCCGATCTCCGTCTTCCGTATCTGGCGGGAGTGGACATCCAGGATCCTGTCCCGGTTCCTAAGGTACTCGTCGAAGACCAGATCGGGAAAGATGAGGTGAGGTTTGAGCGTCTCGATATCGCCGAAGATCTGCCCCGTATCCTCGTCCGACCAGTAGAGGCCGAGGAAGAGATTCGTATCGATAAAGACTTTCGTCATCGGTGATCCAACAGCATCCTGACACGATAAGCGTTTCCCGGATGCGGGAACCCGTGCCCGTCCGCCTATCGCCGGCCGGAGTGCCTGACGAGCGATGCTACCGCTGCAGAGACCTCGTCCGTGACCTTCCCTTTCTTTGCGATGACGGCGTTTCTCCGGATGACGATACGGTGCGCCGTTAAGATGTAACTCTCCTCGAACATATCAAGGCCGCCCCGGGCGAAGTCGTCGAGCGAGAGCGGGACAGAGGAGCCGTCGGGGGATGCTCTGCTCGAGATCGGGCAGACGACGAGAGAACCGTCGCTCGATGCCGTGATAACGACTGCAGGCCGGGTTTTTTTGGTCTCCGCTCCACCGAGACGGAGACTTGCTAGAATGACATCTCCGGGGGAGAACTGTCCCATCACGATATGAGTGGACGCCTGGAGAAATAAGAGAATTGATCTTCTTCCGGGAGCCTTGGTTGCTGAACGCATATATAGGATGAGCGCGAGGTTCCCGCCGATTGACCTATGGCTGCTATAACTGGTGAAGGAGATGCGGGTATCGTCTTTCGGACGATAGGCGAGCGGCGCAGTATCAGGGAGTACGACGAGCGGGAAGTCCCGGAGGAACTGATCCGCCGGATCATCGGTGCCGGCGTCCAGGCGCCGACGGGCCTCGGCGTTCAGCCCTGGAGGTTTACCGTTGTCAGGGATACGAAACTGATGCGGGAGGTCTCGGACTACTGCAAGGCGGCGATGATCGCGAACTTCGGGGAAACGACCGATGAGAATGTACAGCGTTTCCTCTCGTTCCTGCGGCAGAAGGAGTTCAATATCTTCTATAACGCACCGGTACTGATCCTCGTCCTCGGTGCTGTCGAGGATGAGATGAGCACCCTTGACTGCACGCTCTGTGCGGAGAATATGTTGCTCGCCGCCTGGTCGCTCGGTATCGGGAGCTGCTGGATCGGGTCGGCGGGCGTCGTCCAGGAGAACCCGGCTCTCCTGGAGCGACTGGCGGTGCCTGACGGGTATGCCGTTGTGGCGCCGCTGATCTTCGGGTATCCGGCGGATGTTCCGGCAAAGCCTGAGCGGCGGGAGCCGGATATCACCTGGGTCGGGTAGACCGGTTGCAGTCCGGGAGATCCCGTTCCGGGTGTTTCCTCTTCTTTTTCCGGTTTTCATCCTGCAGATCTTCCCCAAAAGAGGCCTCGTTGCATCGGGGGAAAAACACTATATGGCGCCTCTGCGGTAGGTAGCGTTCATGAGACCGATTGCCGTTCTCGTTATCGCACTCCTGGTGGCGGGCATAGCCGTGCTGGCCGCCGGCTGTACGACCCCCGGCGGAGATAACGCCACCACGCCGACCGAAACCGCTCCGATGACCGCCACCCCGACGGAGACGGAAACCCCCGCCACGACTGCAACCCCGACCACTGGGGAGAATGGTACCGTGACGACGACCCCGACGGAGAGTGCGACACCCGGCGAGGGGGGGAGCGTGACCGTCGATCTTAGTGCGGAAAACCTTGCCTTTAACACGAGCGCGATCACGGTGCCCGCCGGAGCGGAGGTGACGGTGAACTTCGAGAACCGTGATACGGTGCCGCACAACCTCGCCGTCTACCAGACCCCGGCTGCGAACGATCCCATCTTCGTCGGTGAGATCATCGATCAGGGCAGCACCACGTATACCTTCACCGCTCCGGAGGAGCCCGGTATCTACTTCTTCCGGTGCGACGTCCACCCGACGACCATGACCGGCGACTTCATCGTGCAGTGAGCGGGCTCCCTGCCCCTCTCTCTCTGCCGCCATATCAGGGTTCGAGGGTGAAATCGACCTCGAACATCACGTACCGCGCCTCCTGCATCCCTGCCGATCGGTATGCCCTCCGGGCGGTGAGGTTATCCGCATCGACGTAGAGCCGGAGGCCGACGACGTCTTCCCTCGCCCGTGCCTCGCCTTCGACCGCCCTGTAGATCCGGGAGAAGATGCCCCTCTGCCGCCAGTCTTTTCGCACATAGACGCTCTGGATCCACCAGAAAAAGCCGCAGCGCCAGTCGCTCCACTCGAATGTCACCATGCACTGCCCGACGATGCCGCCGTCCTCCTCGGCAACCAGGTAGAACCCTCTCGACGGGTCGTCGAGGACGGCCTCGACGCCTTTCCTCGCAAGCACGGGATCGAGCTCGCGCTCTTCGGTCTCCCATGCCGTAGCACGGTTGTTCTCTGCAAGGATCTCCGCATCGGTTGGGTTTGCCTCTCTGATCAGCAGCGTCATGACTGTACACGGGTCGAAGAAGGCTATGAGCGTTTCTGATTTGTCCCTCTCCCGTGCGCGGCGCCGGGTGGGAGAGCTCTGCCGCAAACCCCAAATACCGCCGGGCAGTAACATCCGTCCCCTATGAGCGGGATGGTCAGGGTTACCGTGGACGGGGAATCGCGAGAGGCGGCGGTACGGGGTGTTGAGAGGCGGCCTGCAGCATCCGGGCCGTATGATAGCGTGCATATCGAGACCAGCCGGGGGAGGGTCGACTGTCACTACTACGCAGCGAGCGGCGCGAAAAAAGGCGTGATCATGGTCGGCGGTGTCGGGGGCGGGTTCGATACCCCTGCCTGCGGACTCTACCCGAGACTCTGCGAAGACCTGCAGCGCCTCGGGATCAGCGCTCTCCGGGTGCGCTACCGCTACGCCACGAACCTCGCCGAGGCTGTCCTCGATACCGTCATCGCCATCCGGTTTCTGAAGGGTGAAGGAGCTCTGTCGATCGGGCTTATCGGCCACTCCCTCGGGGGTGCGGTCGTCGCGACGGCGGCTGCGAACGACGAGGCCGTGGATACGGTCGTCACGCTCTCGACGCAGAGTTACGGAATCGCTCCGGTCTCCCGCCTGAAGCCGAGCACTTCGGTTCTGGTGATCCACGGTGAGAAGGATGCAATCCTTCCGCCTGCGTCTTCGGTCTACGCCCATCAGCTTGCGCACGAGCCGAAGCGTCTGATTCTCTACGAAGGGGCAGGGCATATGCTCGACGAAGCGGCGGATGCCGTCTATCGTGAGGTGAAAGACTGGCTTGTCGAGAACCTTGGGTGATGCTCCCCGATGTTTCGACAGGCTCTTTCCGTGAGGTTAATGACCCAGTCTTGCTAAACCGCTTTAGCAGGAGGCCTCTCGTGGCTCCGGTGGTACCGATGAAACTACGTGATTTTAAGCTGGAACGGTTTCTCGCAGAGTACGAGTTTCGTGCGCCCTATATCCTCTGTGCGTCTGACTGCGAGACGGTCAGCGTTGCCGAGCTTCTGGAAGGGGAAGAAGGAGGTCGCGAAGCACTCATGAACCTGCGGCTCGGCTATGCGGAGCCGATGGGAAGCCCCGGGCTTCGGGAAGAGATTGCCGGACTCTACACGACGATCTCCCCGGAAGAGATCATCGCCTTCAACGGGGCATCCGAGGGGATTCTCGCGTACATGAACGTCGCTCTTTCGGCGGGCGATCACGTTGTCGTCCAGTCGCCGGCATACCAGTCGCTCTATGAAGTCGCCCGTTCGGTCGGCTGCGATGTGACGATGTGGCGGATGGAGGAGCGGGATGGCGCGTGGACGCTCGATCTCGATCTGCTGCAGGAGCAGATCCGGAGCACGACGAAGGCCGTCATCATCAACTCGCCCCACAACCCGACCGGCTACCAGATCCCGGAGAGTGACTTTCGGGCTATCGCGGAGATCGCCGCCGATCACGGGGCGATCGTCTTCTCCGACGAGGTCTATCGCTATCTCGAGCACCCGGGCACCGATCGTCTCCCCGCGATGGCCGACATTGCCGAAACCGGGATCTCGCTCGGGGTGATCTCAAAGGCCTTCGGCCTCGCGGGGCTTCGGACCGGCTGGATCGCCACGCACGACCGGGAACTCCTCCGGAAACTCTCGGCGTTCAAGGACTACTCGACGATCTGCAACAACGTGCCGGGCGAATTCTTCACGGCGCTGGCGCTCCGGCAGAAGGACGCACTGGTTACACGAAACCTCGGGTTCGTCGAGAGCAACCTATCCCTCCTCGAGAGGTTCTTCCGGGAGAACGGCGACCTCTTCGTCTGGTCGCACCCTTCCGCGGGTTCGACCGCCTTCCCGGCGCTCCTCTCCGGTGCGAGTGCTTTTGAGTTCTGCACCGACCTCGTCGACCGGCAGGGTGTGCTGCTGCTCCCCGGGACGGTCTTTGAGTACGACGACCGGCACTTCAGGATCGGCTATGGCCGGGTGGATATGCCCGAATCCCTCCGGCAGCTCGAACGTTACGTCGAAGCGCACCTCCGCGCCTGATCCGGATCTTCACGCTCCGCCGCGAACCTTCGCAAGGTCGCTCCGCGCCCGGCAGGGGTCGTCGCTCGCAAACCCGTCGGCGCCGAGCTCGTAGGCACGCCGGATATCCTCTGCACCGTTCAGCACCCAGGGGATCACCAGGAGATGCCGGTCGTGCGCCTCGCGGATGAGGTCTTCGGTGAGCAGATCGAACCGGGGGAGTATGGCGTCCGCCCCGAGCCGGACGGCATCCCGGACGGGGTCGTCGCGTTCTTCGGAGAAGATGAGCCCTGCACCGGCACCGGGGAGCAGTCTCTTCGCCGTCGCGACGCTCCGGTCGTGGAACGAGACGATGAAGAGATTCTCCGGCAGGTTCTCCAGCAGGATCGAAGCGACCACCTCCTCGATCCCCTGCTCCTTGATCTCGACGATGAGGCCGGTCGCTCCCGAGACCTGATCGAGCACCTCCCGGAGTGTCGGTATTCTCTCTCCCCTCCCGGCGTCGAGCTTCTGTACCTCTTCGATGGTGAAGTCTCGCACCGCTCCCGTCCCGCCGGTCGTCCGGTCGACGGTGGCGTCATGGATCACCACCGGGATGCCGTCCCGGCTCAGGTGGACGTCGATCTCAACGTAATCGGCACACGCCATGCCTCTCTGAACCGCAGCAAGGGTGTTCTCGGGTTCAAGGGCACGTGCACCACGGTGTCCGACAATGAACATACTTCCCCCCGGAGCCCGGAGCAGATATACCTTCCTTCCATCCGTGCCCTCAGCGGTATTTGCAGGGGAAAAAGCGGATGGGGCGAGGGTTCTCTGCGCCCAGAGCATCAGAGTTTCTTCTCGATCGCGATCATGATTGCGCCGGCGATGAGCAGCAGGATAATATCGTTGATGTAAGGGATGGAGGAGACGACCGACTGGATAAGGGACGTGATATGGAAGAAATCCTCGATCACCTTTAAAATGATGAATATAATGATGAGACCCCCGATGAGTTTTATAACGGGCGTGATATCTTTCATGTATGGGAGTAGGGAATCTTCGGTATTAAATCCTGTGCTTTGAGAATTTCCGAATCTAAGGGTTATTTGAGGAATACGTGCTTCCTTGAAGGCCGGGTGCGTTCCGCCTCCCGGAAAGAGCATCTCTGATTGGTGCGGAAAAAAGTGAAGGGCATATGCTCGCCCGGGAAAGCCGGGTCGTGATGTTTCGTGCCGGAGGGCTGCACCAACTCCTTCGCAGAGGGAACGTATCTGCCCGGCTACGTTACTCCTCCCGGAGCCGGTTGAACTCCGACTCCACGTCCTCGATCGTTCTGTACAACCGGTCGTCGAACCATTCGAGTACCCGGATCACGGCCGGTATCGCTCCGGTCTTCCGGGCTTTATTGATGAGCCGCTGCTTTGGTGCCGGGTAGTCGATCCCCTGAATATGCACCTCAAATGCCGGGAAGCTCAGGTTTTCTATCGGCACGGCGGCCGCCGGGCGCTCTTCTGCCATATCGTCGATCACCTCGCCACACCCCCGGGGGGTGCCGGGAGTGCAGGTTCTCAGACCCGGAAAATGGTTTCGGTACACGACTTCACGTTTCTGTTAAGCCGCCGTGGAGTCCCGGCTCAGTGGAAAAATAGGGAGTGTCTGTTTCTTCCATGTCCCGGGCTGCACCCCTCATATCCGGACGGGAACGATCGCATCGCTCTCTTCGCCTTGCCGGTGCCGCCGGGCTGGAAAAGAGATTATTTTGCCTTCCCAAACTCCTTGCTCACATCCGCAGCGGACTGGTACTGCCTGTCATCGAACTTCTGCAGCACCTCTATGACTGCATCCGGAGCGTCGTTCTTCCTGGCGTGGCTGATCAGATCGCCTTTCCCTGCCGGGTAGTCCATCCCGCCGAGGTACTTCTGGAACGCGGATGCACTCAGTTCCTCGACCGAAGCAGTTGCCGATGCCGCCGCCCGGCCGCCTTTTACCGATGGTCTCTCTTCTGCCATGCTTCTCATCTCCTCGTATCGGGCGGAGCGGGAGGTTATTTAACCTTCCCGAACTCCTTGCTCACATCTGCCGCGGACTGGTACTGCTGGTCGCTGAACTTCTGCAGTGCAGTGATGACCGAATCAGGCGCATTGTTCTTTTTGGCGTGGTTGATCAGGTCGTCCTTCCCTGCCGGATAGTCCATGCCGCCGAGGTACTTCTGGAGTGCGGATGCGCTCAGCTCCTCAAACGACCCTTCCGCATGGAGCGATGCCTGGCCACCCTTCAGGCCTCCGGCATGTCCGCCTTTTACCGATGGTCTCTCTTCTGCCACGTTTCTCATCTCCTTGCACCCGGTGGATGCGCCCCCCTACACCGGTTCAGCCCTCAAATACGTTACGGTCGATCCGGTTCTCTGCCGGGATATCTCAGGGACGCTCCTTGCAATAAGGGTTTGTCGCCCCGCTGCCCCGTATCCGGCGGCCGGAGATGAAACGAAGAAACCTTATTGGAACCGCTGCCGTACCAGTAACCATCTGCCGATCTCCCATGACTGCACGACCGCAACACCTCAAAACCGGCCTTCTCCCGGCCATCATGCTCTTCTGCATCATCGCTGCAGGGATCTCCTCTGCGGGATGCATCGCTATGACCGGCACCGATCCCGGCCCCGTCCGTATTGGCGTTCTGCTGCCGGAGAGCGGTTCTCTTGCCATGAACACGCTCGACGAACTCACCTGGGCGGCGGACGCGCTGAACCGGCAGGGCGGCATCGGCGGCCGCATGATCGAGTTCGTCTATCGGGACACTGGCACCGGCAATATCTCCGCATATGCGGAAGAACTGGCCGGACGCGATGATATCGATATCATCATCGGTCCTGCGACAAGCACGGAGCTCATGCGCATCGCTCCTCTCGTCACGGGCGAAGGTAAACTCCTTATCTCCCCGAGCGCCACATCGGGTGTCATCACGACCGATTACGAGGAGAACGACCGCCTCTGGAGAACCTGCGGTGCCGACGGCCAGCAGCTGAAGGCTATTTTCCGGATCCTTCGGGAGAACGGCGCCCGGAACGTCTCGCTTATCGCCGCAAACGCGACCTATGGAGAGACGTTTGCGCGGCTTGCCCCGGCAACGGCCGCTATGAACGGAATCCGGCTCACCGGGACGGTATTCGTCGATGCGTCGGATGACTTTGCAGGGATTGCCCTGCGCATCGGGGAAGAGGCGCCCGATACAGTCGTCGCTGCCGTATACCCCGAAGAGGCGGTCAGGATCGCGGATGCGCTGCACGCTGCGGGCTCGTCTGCCGACCTCTTCCTGACCGATGCCGGTCGGTCGCCGCACCTGCTTGGGAGCCTGGGCGAGCGGGCGGAGGGGATCCGGGGGACGTCGCTCTCTTCAGATCCCTCGACCGGATATGCAATCGCCTATGAGGAGATCTTCGGGGAGCTGCCGCCGCCGTTTGCCGCACAGACGTACGACGCCCTCCTCCTCGCCGTCTACACCACGGCGCGACAGGAGGCTGCTCCGGCCGAATCGCTTGCCGAATCTCTCCGATGGGTCGTCTCCGGCGACGGCATCACCAAAGGCTGGGACTCCCAGGAAGCGAGCGAGGCCGTGGCGATGATCCGTGCGGGCGCCCGTCCGCTCGTCACCGGTGCCTCCGGCCCGCTCCGGTTCGCCGAAAAGCCCTCTGCAGGCCCGCTCGTCGGATACTATACCTGCTGGGCAATCGAAGGCGGCGTCTTCTGCGAGAGCACTCCGGTTCCCTCGGCGGACGTAGACCCGGCTCTTCCCGGCCTCTCGTACGATCCGGTCTCCGGCAATTCCGGGGGCTGCAGGACGGTGATCTGGATGGTCTACCCGCTGGTGAAAGGCGACCGGTCGTTCGCCGACTCGGCATACCGGGGTCTTTTCCGTGCACAGGAGTCGAACTCTTTCATCAAAAGGGAATGCACCTACGACGATCTGCCGCTCCTCGATACCGTATTCTCTGCACGGAACTTCACCGAGAAACCCGACCTCGTAATAACCGAGGGGTTCCAGTTCACCGATGCTTCCCGGGCGTGGGCGGAGGCAAACCCCGATATCCGTTTCTTCACCCTCGAGCAGGCGGACTTTCGCCTCCCGAATACGTGCGATGTCGTGATGGTCCCGTACGGGGCGTCATACCTCGGGGGCGTGATGGCGGCCAATATCACGGCGACGGGCAGGATCGGTGCGATTGCCGGTGCGCCCGTCTCCGTCATCGCTCCGTTCGTCGAAGGGTTCCGTGCAGGATCGGAGGCGTACGACCCGTCGGTGAACGTCACGGTGCGCTACGTCGGCGAGAGTTTCGAGGGGTTCGGCATGCCGGAGCGTGCGGGTGCGATCGCCCGGGAGCTCCGTAGCGAGGGCGTCGACGTCATCCTGATGATCGCCGGCGCCTCGAACACCGGGATCGCCGATGCCGCCCGGGAGACCGGGGACGTCTACCTCGTCGGTGAGGATACCGATCAGTCCTACCTCGCCCCCAACCTCGTCGTCGCGTCCGTGGTGAAGCAGATCGATGTGGTCGTCCGCCACGCAGTGGAGGGGGAACTCAATGGGAGGTTCACGCCGGGGCAGGAGGTCTGGACGCTCGAGAACGGCGGCACCGGACTTTTCATCTCCCCACGGTTTGGGGGGTATGCATGGGTCGCCGCCGACTGGCGGGAACGGGCAATCGCCGCGGAGAACGACTACCTGAAAACAGCGGCACTCTGAACCGGACGGATGAAGCCCCGCTGGGGTAGGAATGGGAGGTTTTAGCACTGATCCGGTGGAAACAGCCTTCTATCGCCATAATCCCGGGGCGGATTCCAAAGATATTTATTTTCCTCTCATCCATTGTATTTCCATGGAAAGGAAAGGATTGTTCATTCTGCTGGCAGCCATCACCGTGTTTGCGGTGCTGTTTGCCGGCTGTACCGGGACGGAGACCCCGACGACGACCGATACGGGAGCCAAACAGGCGTACGTCATCGGTATCGATGCCGAGTACCCGAACTTCACCTACATCGACAAGGACGGCAACGCCGTCGGGTTCGACGTCGACTCCGCAAAGTGGATCGCCGAGCAGCAGGGCATCGACGTGACGTTCCAGGCGGTCGCATGGGACTCGATCATCCCCGCGCTCCAGGCGAACAAGATCGACATGGTCTACGCAGGCATGACCATCACCGACGAGCGGAAAGAGAAGGTTAACTTCAGCACTCCCTACTGGACGATCAACCAGGACGTCGCGGCACGTAACGGCTCGAGCGTCACGCTCGATGATGTGCTCGCCGGCAATGCGACGGTAGGCACCCAGCGTGGCTGCACCGCCGCAATCTGGATCGAGGAGAACCTGATCGAGACCGGCAAGATGCCGGCGGAGAACTTAAAGCAGTACGACAACACGCCGCTCGCGGTCAACGACCTCGAGGCGGGCAGGGTCGACGCGGTCATGTACGACGACCTGGTGCTGAAGGACATCATCGCCGGCAAACCCGTCTCGATCATCGGATCCGTCGAGACGAACGAACAGTTCGGGATCGCAATCCGCAAGACCGACACGGAACTCCTCGAGACGATGAACGAGGGGCTTGCAAAACTGATGGCCGATCCCTACTGGGAAGAGCTCCAGACGAAGTACAACATGGCGTAACCTTCCGGCACTGAGCCGGAAATGCGAAAGGGCGGTTCCCTATCAGGCACCCCCTCTCTCTTCTCTTTACTCTCTGCCGGTCTTTTTGGGATACCATGCATTCACACGACAACAGACCGATAGCAGCTGCTCTTCTGGCTGCTGCGCTCATCGGCCTCGCCGCACCTCTTGCGAAGCTGCTGCTCGGAGAAGTCGATCCGATAACGCTGGCGGCCCTGCTCTATCTCGGCAGCGGCCTTGGCGTCTTCCTGATCGGCGGCGTTCAGGCGGCCCGCGGGAGAGACCGGCGGCATACCGAGGCACCTCTCCGGCGTGGCGATCTCCCCTGGCTTTTCGGGGTGATCATCTCGGGCGGCGTCGTGGCTCCGGTTCTGCTTATGGTCAGCCTCGAAAGCGTGCCTGCGGCAACGGCGGCAGTGCTGCTGAACTTCGAGGCCGTGGCGACCACCCTGATCGCCGCACTCATCTTTGCCGAACCGGTCGGCCGCCGGATCTGGGCGGCGATGGCATGCATCACCCTCTCCTGTGTGGTGCTCTCATGGGATCCGGGCGCCGTGCTCGGTTTTTCCCTCCCTGCGCTCGGGATCCTCGCCACCTGCGTTCTCTGGGCGCTCGACAACAACCTCGGCCAGAGGCTCTCCGGCCGGGATCCTTTCCAGGTGATCGCCGTCAAGGGGATCGCTGCCGCCGCGATCACCCTCGCCCTGGCGTTCATGCTCGGGGAGAGGCTGCCTGACCTGACGACCGCATCGGTTGCCATGCTCTTTGGGTTTGTGAGCTACGGCGGGCTTGTGAGCGTGCTTTTTCTCCTCGCGCTCCGGGGGATGGGGACGGCACGGGCAGGGTCCCTCCTTGCAATCGCCCCGCTCTTCGGCGTGATCTTCTCGTTCGCCGTTTTTCCCGAGCTTCCGGAGATCCTCTTATTCGCTGCTGCGCCCCTTATGGCGCTCGGCGTCTGGCTGCTCTGCTCCGAAAACCACGTGCACCTGCATCATCATCCGGCACTGGTGCACGAACACCGGCACCGGCACGACGATCGCCACCACGACCATGCACACGCTCCCGGGGACCCTCCGCTCACGCCGGCGGGCGATCACTCCCATAGCCACCGGCACGATCCGCTCGAGCACGATCACCCGCACCGGCCCGATATCCATCACCGGCACACGCACCGGTGAAAAAAAGAACGGCGTTCTAGAGCTGCAGGGCGGAGCTCTCCCGCCGGGTCATGCCGGGAACGGCGAGCTGTTTTTCAAGCAGGTTCACGGCGACCGTCGTGATCGTCACAAGGCCGAGATAGACGATACCGACGATCATGAAACTCTCGGTATACGCAAAATACTTGGTTGCGACGAGTTTTCCCGCACCGGAGAGCTCGATCACCGTCAGCATGTACGCGAGGGACGAGTACTTGATCAGGTAGATGAACTCGTTCGATAAGCCCGGAATGGCTCTTATGAGCGCCTGCGGGAGGACGATATTCCGGATCGCCTGCATCCGCGTCATTCCGAGCGCCTGTGCCGCGACCATCTGCCCGTCTTTGATCGAGAGGATCGCACCCCGGATGTACTCCGAGTTGTACGCGCCGTTGCAGAGGATGAATCCGATCACCGATGCGGTGAACGCAGAGAACGTGATCCCGATCGACGGGAGACCGAAGTAGAGGATGATGAGCAGCAGCAGCAGGGGGGTTCCCTTGATCAGGTAGACGAAGACCTTGCAGACCGGGGAGAGGATGCTCCCTCCGTACTGCCTTCCCACCGCAACCCCGATCCCGAGCAGGAGGCCGAACGGTGCGGAGAACGCGATGAGCTGCAACGTGACGATGAGCCCGCTCATCAGTGCCGGGAGGAGGATCTCGGTGAGGAAGGTTATCTGATCCATGCTTTCTGTTCCTTATCAGTCGGCGAGCTGGCCGAGGAAGTTCCTGGTCCGGGTATACTGCGGGTCGGAGAGCAGCATCTCCGGCGATCCCTGTTCTGCGATGAGACCGTTCTCCATGAAGAGGATCTCTGTCGCCACCGAACAGGCAAAGCCCATCTCGTGCGTGACCACAAGCATCGTCATTCCCTGCTGCGCGAGTTTCTTCATCACTTCGAGCACCTCCCGCGTCAGCTCCGGGTCGAGCGCCGAGGTGGGTTCGTCGAAGAGGATGACGTCCGGGTCCATGGCGAGCGCACGGGCGATCGAGACACGCTGCGCCTGGCCTCCGGAAAGTTCGGCGGGATAGTGGTCGGCCCAGTCCTCCATCCCGACCTGGCGGAGTTCGTAGAGCGCCTTTTCGCGTGCCTCTTCCTTGCCCATCCCCTTCACCTTCAGGAGTGCAACCTCGACGTTCCGGACCGCGGTGAGGTGGTCGAAGAGGAAGAAGTTCTGGAAGACCATCCCGATCTTCTGGCGGAAGTGGTTGATCCGCGCCCCGGAGTTCGTGACCTCCTCGCCGTGCAGCCAGACCCTTCCTTTGTCGGGAAGGGTCAGCTGGTTGATGCACCGCAGCAGAGTGCTCTTCCCGGTTCCGGAAGGGCCGATGAAGACTTTGGTGTCCCCTTTCCTGACATTGAACGAAACGCCGCGGAGAACCTCGTTGTTCCCGAAAGACTTGTGAATGTCCTCCACGTTCAGAATGTAGTTGTTCGTGTTCATCGTTACACCGCTCCGGACCCGAAGCCCGGTATTGCTATTCTCTTCTCCAGCCGGTGCAGAATTCTCATGCCGCCGTAGTTGAGGAGTATGAAGACCCCGGCGGTTGCTATGTAGATCGGCATCGTTACATGGGTCTGCGAGACGATCTGCGATGCCCGGGTGAGGAGCTCCGCAACCCCGATGGCATAGCAGATCGCGGAGTCGGTCAGGATGTTCGGGTACTCGTTCGACCACCCGGGAAGGGCGATTCGCACCGACTGCGGCAGGATGATCGAGCGGATAGCGGTCAGCCTGCTCATCCCGAGCGAGCGTGCCGCGATCATCTGCCCTTCGCTGATCGACTGGATGGCTCCCCGGAAGATCTGCGACTGGTAGGCGGCTCCACGAAGGCCGAGCACCACCGCGCCGACGACGAACGCCGGGAGGTCATCGAGTCCGAGAGCCGGGAAGATGCCGAAGTAGAAGAGGAAGAGGAGGACGAGGATAGGGAGCCCTCTGAAGAACCAGACGTAGATGCCGATGACCCATCGCAGCGGGCGCGAGCCGTAGACCTGCCCGAGCGCCATCGGAAGTCCCATGGCGACCCCAAGCCCGAGTGCACTCAGGACAAGTCCCAGCGTCACCAGGACGCCACCGAGGAGATACGGAGCCCAGTCGATGAGTATTGGCAAAATATCCATGTGTGGTATCCCTGAAAGAGCGTTACCTCCCCTCCTTCCCGGCACCGAAGGTGCATGGGGGTGGGCAGGTATCGATTGATTAACTAACAATTCCGGTGGAAAGGAAATAAAATTTGTTAATTTCATTTCCTTCCCTTTAAAAAGGGTTGAGCGAATGCTCGTCTACATATCCCAGGTGGTCTTGAGCTCCTCCCAGTAGGGATCGGCCATCAGTTTTGTGAGCCCCTCGTTCATCGTTTCGAGGAGTTCCGTGTCGGTCTTGCGGATGGCGATGCCGTAGACCTCGCCGGTGTCGATCTCGCCGATGATATGCGCCGGCTTGTCTGCGATGGCGTCGAGCATCGGGGGCTTGTCATAGATGGCGGCGTCAATCCGCTTGTTCTGCAGGTCGGCGGCAACGAGCGGGAAGCTGTCGTAGAGCTTTAAGTTCTCCGACGGCATCTTGCCGGAGTCGATCAGGTTCTCCTCGACCCAGATCTGGCCGGTTGTTCCGCGCTGAGCGCCGACGATCAGGGTGCCGGCGTAGAAGTTGTCCATGGTGACCGCTGTGTCGTTATGGATCGCCACGGTCTGGTTCACCTGCCAGTAGGGGATGCTGAAGTTGACCTTCTCTTTCCGCTCGTCGGTGATGGTCATCCCGGAGTAGACCATATCGATCTTCCCTGCCTGGAGTGCGGGGATGATGCCGTCCCATGCCGTCGGCTGGAATTTCACCTCGAAGCCCTGCTGCTCGGCGATCCACTTTGCGGAGTCGACATCAAAGCCGATCGCGTTGCCGTCCTTGTCGAGGTACGAGTAGGGTGGATACTCGGCATCGATACCGATGATGTACGTCTGTTTGGCTCCCGTGTCGGTCGTTGTCGGGGTTTCTGTTCCGGTACAGCCGGCAATCCCGACGACCAGCATGAGGATGCACGCACAGAGTGCACCTAAAACCTTCCTTTCCATAACAGGAACATATCTGGAATCAGATATTTAGGTCTTATGACTTGAAGTTCCGAAAAAAACCTCTCTTTGCTCCCAAAAAACGCTGTACATAAATCGTTTCCCGGCATACCTGCTACGGGACGAGCAATGCTGAAGAAAACGTATATCAAAAGGTTCGGTATCATCTCGGTTGCAAAGTTCACGGCGGTGCTCGCGGCGATGTACGGCGTGGTCATCGGGCTTCTCGCTGCGGTCGGGGCGGGTGGAAAGACGGCGTGGCTCGGTGCACCAGGCTATGGGGCTATCGGGACGATTGGCTTTTCCGTCGGGGTCGTCGTGCTGGTTGTTCTTGCCATGGCTCTCCTCGGGTTCGTCACCGGTGCAGTCCTCGCCTTCATCTATAACATCGCCTCGAGGGCGACGGGCGGTATCGAGATCGATCTCGATGTAACGGAATAATGATACCCGGCCGCACCTCTCTTTTACCGCATTTCGGGATCCCCCGTGTATACTGCCGCTTCTCCCTCACCGCTCTCTGCCGGTGAGCAACACTTAAGTAGATGGGAGCGAGGAGTGGGGGTATGCCAGCAGAATCCGAGATCATCATTCCCCTCGATGTGCCGAAGGAGGCAGCCGAGACCTACCGGGAGAATTACCGGAGAATGACCCACGGGACCGGGAACCTGATGCTCTTTGCCGGAGACCAGAAGATCGAGCATCTCAACGCCGATTTCTACGGGGAAGGAATATCCCCCGACGACGCCGGGCCGGAGCATCTCTTCCGCATCGCCAAACATGCACGGATCGGTGTATTTGCGACCCAGCTTGGATTGATCGCCCGTTATGGCAGCGACTATGCGGATCTGCCCTACCTCGTCAAGCTCAACTCCAAGACCGACCTCGTCAAGACCGCTCAGCGCGATCCGCTGAGCTCGGAACTACACCACGTCCAGCAGGCCATCGATCTTCGCGACCGGGCGGGTCTCGATATCATGGGTGTCGGATACACTGTCTACCTCGGCAGCGATTACGAGGCCGTGATGCTCTACCAGGCGGCGCAGATCGTTCACCGGGCTCATCAGCACGGCCTCCTTACCGTGCTCTGGATGTACCCCCGCGGAAAAGCGGTTCCGAATGAGAAGGATCCGCACCTGATCGCCGGAGCGGCGGGAGTGGCGGCGGCGCTCGGCACCGACTTCGCGAAGGTGAACGCCCCGCAGCGGGACGGCGTTGCCGACTCGAGGCTCCTCAAAGAGGCGACGCTTGCTTCCGGGCGGACGAAAGTCGTCTGTGCAGGAGGTTCCCGCACGGACGCGAAATCGTTCCTGCAGCAGCTCCACGACCAGATCCACCTCGGCGGTGCGGCGGGGAACGCGACCGGACGGAACATCCACCAGCTCGGTCTCGACGAAGCGGTCCGAATGTGCAACGCGATCTCCGCCATCACGCTCGACGATGCAAGCGTCGATACGGCGCTCGCGATCTACCAGGGGCGGTAGCAATGGCGACGATAGGCGTACTGACCGGTGGGGGCGACTGTCCGGGGCTGAACGCCGTCATCAGGGCGGTCGTCAGGACGGGCATCAAATACGGCTACGATACGCTCGGGATCCGTGACGGCTGGGCGGGGCTCGTCGAGGGCAACGTCGAACCGCTCACCGACTACTCGGTGACCGGCATCCTCCCGAAAGGCGGTACGATCCTCGGCACGTCGCGGACGAATCCCTTCAAGAAAGATGCGGATCTCCAGCGCCTCAAGGACAATATCAGAAAGTTTGGTATCGACGCGATCGTTGCGATCGGGGGCGAAGATACCCTCGGGGTGGCATCGAAACTCTCCGGTATGGGCATACCGGTCGTCGGTGTCCCGAAGACGATCGACAACGACGTCTCCGGGACGGACTATACCTTCGGCTTCGATACGGCCGTCGCCATCGTGACCGAAGCCATCGACCGCCTGCACACGACTGCCGAGTCGCACCACCGGATCATGGTGGTTGAGGTGATGGGGCGGCACGCCGGGTGGATTGCGACGATGTCGGGGATCGCCGGGGGTGCAGACGAGATCCTCATCCCCGAGGTGCCGTTCGACCTTGATGAGGTCTGCAAACACCTCCGGGCACGCTACGAGAGCGGGAAACTCTTCAGCATCGTCGTCGTGGCCGAAGGGGCAAAACCGAGCGGTGGTGAAGGGGTCATCACCCAGTCCGAGAAGACGGATGCGTTCGGGCACGCCCGGCTCGGCGGAGTCGGGAATTACCTTCGCGAGGAGCTTGAAGAGCGGCTCGGCATGGAGACCCGGGTGACCGTTCTCGGCCACGTCCAGCGGGGAGGGTCTCCGACGGCGCACGACCGCGTTCTCGCCACCCGGTTCGGCGTCAAAGCGGTCGAGCTGATCCGGGAGAAGAACTACGGGAAGATGGCCGCCCTGTGTGGGGACGCCATCGTGGCGGTACCGATAGAGGAGGCGGTCGCCACGCTAAAGACCGTCGATATGGATCTCTACGACCTCTCTAAGATCTTCTTTGGGGGATGAACTCCCCCCTTTCCGGTCTTTTGCGGTGCCGTCGAGCCGGGTATTCATCAGTCGATCAGGAGGAGCGCCATCGGCTCCGGATGTTCCGTGCAGGGGAATGTGATCGGCATCCCGGCGAGCTCCGCGGTCTTCTTCATATTGATCCCGACGGCATGCTCGGGCATCCGGGCCATTGTCGGATGGACGCAGAGGCCTCCTTTTACATTGCAGGTCTCGCAGAGCCGGCATGAACCATTGACGAGAGCAAGCGCCAGCGTGTATCCGGCATTGAACGCGGCCTTCTCGAGTTCCAGCATGACCGGCAGGATCTCACGGCTTCCGGAGAAGTAATCCTTCCAGAACTGCTCCGCCTTCTCCTTCTTTTCCTGAGGAGAATCCGGATCCAGCCAGTACTTGTAGATCGAACGTACGACGTCGGGATCAACCTCCGCATCCGACCGGAACTTTACCAGCAGGACGTACCGGTACTCCCCCAGGATCTTCCGGAATTCATCCGGCGTCGGGACATACGGCGGGCATGTCAGCTTTTTGCCATAGGTGACGCACCCTGATCTGCACTTGAGAGGGACGCGGTTCTCCACAATCACATCGCACGCCGGAATAATCCGGGCATCCTTTGCACCCAGCGTGAAGGCGGTCTGCCGGATGAACTCGAATTCATTGGTTTCATTCGTGTCGAAGGTCATTATGATCAGTCCGTCCGTCTCGAAGATTCTATCGTATCATTATTCCTCGCCCTCCGGCAAATAATCTCTCTGCCGGCGACCCGTTCTTCACTGATCCTGAATAATCACTTTTTGCCGTGCCGTCACCACAGGGCTTAATACCTTCAGGAGACTGTTAGCCTCTTCTGGAGGAAACTGTTCTGGCCGACATACGGAACTCCGGGTTTTTCAGGCGCTCCCGCCACGGGCTCTCGTTCGTCAGGGAGATACTCCGCTCTCCCGACGGGGGGAACCAGGGGCTTCGAGCCGTGGATCTCGCATTCTTCCTCCGCTATGCCCGGCCGATCTGGAAGGTTGGCCTTCTCGCCCTCCTTGCCACGGTCGTCGTCGCGGGCTTAAAGACGCTCATTCCGCTCTCAAGCAAGTTCTTCATCGATACCATTCTCCCCGGCGGTGCCGGAACCGGAGGTGGGGGTATGCTCTCGTCGCTGCTCCCGGAGGGTCTCTCCGCACCCGTATCGCTTGCCCTCGGGTCGCTTACCGGGCTCGCGGTAGCCCTGCTCCTGGTCGGCATCGTTACGGGCGGCGTGGACGTCGTCCGGAACTACCTCATCGCCCAGTTCCGGGAGCGGTTCTCGTTCAACCTCCAGACCGATCTCTTCGACCACGTCCTCCGGTTCCCGCTCTCCTACTTCAAAACGCAGCAGACCGGGTATGTGATGTCGCGGATCTCCGACGATGTGCAGATCCTGCAGTACATCTTCTCCCAGTTTCTGCCGAATATGATCTCGAACACGCTCTACGTAGTCTTCTCCTTCATCATTCTCTTCAGCCTGAGCTCCCGGCTGACGGTGGTCGTGATCGCTTTCGTCCCGCTCTTTCTGCTGGTGAACGCGCTCTTCATCAGCCGCATCAGGGCGGTGACCTACCGCGAGCGGGAACGGCAGGCATACGTCCTGCGCGATCTCGCCGAGGTGCTCGCCGGCATCGATACCGTCAAGACCTATGCGGCGGAAGACCGCGAGGTCGGCAGGATCTCCCGCACCTTGCAGAGCGTCATCAATACCCGGATCCGGAATACCATGCTCGGGGCCTTCTCCGAGTACGTCCGGCTTACGGTTCAGTTTCTCATGCTCATCGCAGTCTTCTGGTTCGGCGGAACCGAAGTGCTCGCGGGACGGATGACGCCCGGGGATTTCGTAGCGTTCATCGTCTACATCGCAACCTTTGCGGCAACGGTGAACACGTTCTTCTCGTTCCCGGTCGTGCTCCAGCCAGCCCTCACGTCCGCAGGAAGGCTCCGGGAGATCTTCGGCCTCGCTCCCGAGTACGAGCGGGACGAACTCCTTACTCCCGGGAGTGTCGAGGGGCGGATCGCCTTCTCGAATGTGACCTTTGCGTATACCGAAGGCGCACCGGTGCTCAAAAACGTCAGTTTCACCGTTCAACCGGGCGATGTGGTCGCCGTCGTCGGCAGAACCGGCGCCGGGAAGACCACGCTTGCCAACCTGCTCCTGAAGGCCGCCGCGCCGCAGTCGGGAACCATCACCCTTGACTCCTGCGATCTCGACCTCATCGATCCACGGTGGCTGCGCCGCCGGATCGCGATCGTCTCGCAGGATCTCTTCCTCTTCCACACGACGATCGAGGATAATATCCGCTACAGCAGACCGGAGGCCACGAGGGACGAGGTTATCGAGGCGGCGAAGAAAGCCCGTATCCATGATGATATCACGCGTTTTCCGGGCGGCTACGAGACCGTCGTCGGAGAGCGGGGCACCCGGCTCTCGGTCGGCCAGCGGCAGCGGATCGCCATCGCCCGGGCGTTCCTCAAGGATGCACCGATCCTCATCCTCGACGAGCCCACCTCTGCCCTTGACCGGGAGACCGAGCGCGAACTGCAGGAGACGCTGCGGACGCTCGTGCGCCGCCGCACGACGATCATCATATCGCACCGCCTCTCGCTGCTCTCGATCGCAGACCGGGTGCTCTCGGTTGAGGACGGGCTCGTGCGTGAGGTAAAGCCCGGCAGCCTTCGTGCCGGTGATGCGATCGGCGGCGGCGCTCCGGAACGCGGAGCACCGGCAGCCGCGTATAACCTCTGAAAATACTATTTATATGGGTGCGTGAGCCAGGTACATGCATGGAACATACCACGGGCTGCCTGGTCTGCGGCCGGGATCTCGTGTACCTCGACGGACCGCGCCGGGTAACGTGCACCTACTGCGGTGAGACGGAGGATGCCGAGGTCATCTGTCCGGAGGGGCACTTCATCTGCGATCGCTGCCACAGTCTCTCCGCGCTCGACCTGATCGAACGGTACTGCGAGAGGACGACCGATACTGATCCGCTCGCGATCGCCTGCACGCTGATGCAAAGTCCGGCGGTCAGGATGCACGGGCCCGAACACCACTTTCTGGTTCCTGCCGTCCTCCTTGCGGCATACTACAACCATACCGGCGAGCCGGAGATGAAGGCGAAGATGCTTCCGATCGCGAAAAATCGGGCGGAAGCGGTGAAAGGCGGCTTCTGCGGGACGCATGGGACATGCGGGGGCGCCGTTGGAACCGGTATCTTCATAAGCCTGATCACCGGCGCAACGCCGGTGAAGCAGAAGGAATGGTCGCTTGCGAACCAGATGACCGCACGGAGCCTGATGCTGATTGCCCGGCACGGGGGGCCACGGTGCTGCAAGCGGAACTCCTGGCTTGCGATAACGGCGGCAGTCACGTTCCTTTCGGAGCGGTTCGGTATCGATCTTCCGGTCCGGACGACAGTCCGGTGTTCATTCTCCGCGATCAACCGCGAGTGTCTCGGCGAGGCCTGCCCGTTTAATCCGGCCGCGGCACGGGCAGCTAAAGAGGGGTGATCCGGCCGGTCACTCGACCGGAAACCCGGCTTTTCGCGCGACAAACGCGATCGCGTAGTACGCAACGACGACTCCGGCAAAGGTCGCCGCAAGAGAGGTGAGGTTGCCCGGCCAGACCGCCGATGCCCACGAACCGAAGGCAAAACCGATGAGCACCGAGAGAAAGAGGACGATGATGGTTATTCTATCTGAGAACGGCATTCTGTATCCCGGACAGATGGTAGATCGCCTGAGGCTAATAGCCTTCCCTTCTCTTGTGCAGGGCTGATTGCGGCAGCGGATCGAGCTCTCTGCAGACCTCTCCACCAGAGCCTCCATCTCAACATTTTTCCATCTCCCCGGACGAGAAGTACTCCGATGTTTCTTGCGTGCCACCTCTTTGTCGGCGTGCTGATCGGCCTTCTGCTTGCCGATCGTTTTCGGGATCGGAGGCTTCTTCCCATCGCCGCCGCTGGCGCGCTCCTCCCCGATCTCATCGACAAACCGCTTGGCCACCTGCTGCTCGCCGACTCGATCGACGACGGACGGATCTACATGCACGGGCTCTTCATCGTTCTCTTTCTCCTCCTTGCAGGGATTCTGCTCTGGCGAAAGAGGCATTCTTTTGTTCTCCTCGCCCTCGCGCTCGGCATCCTCTCGCACCAGATCCTCGACGCGATGTGGGAGGTTCCCGTCAGCTGGTTCTATCCGCTCTTTGGGCCCTACCAGGCGGGCGACTTCCCCGACTTCTTTGCATTCGCCCTCTGGAGCGAGCTTGCCTCTCTCTCCGAGTGGGTCTTTGCCGCAGTCTCCGCCGTCCTTCTGGTGCTCGCCTACCGGGATGTGGTGGAGCGCCGCCTCGGGTCACGACCGGTTGTCGCCGCCCGGAGTGCAGTTCCCCTGCTCGCTCCGCTTCTTGCGGGGCTCGGATCCGCCGCAATGCTCCTCCTCATGACCGGAAGCACGAGTGAGGTGTTCATGGTCGGCGAGACTCCGGAGACGAACCTCCTCCTTATGGCCGTCGGTTTCGGCGGGGCGGTGCTGCTCCGGCGGCGCCCTGCTACGGTATGCGAGTGACGGGATCGATGGCGGCGGGGAGGTGCCTCTCCACCCGGAGAGCGCCGGCGCCGGCAGGCTTTATCTCGACGGTAAACTCACCGTTGGCGACGAGGTCGCTGACGAATAACGGCGCGACGTAGATCTGGAACTCCTCGCCCGGTTCGAGCATGCTGTCACCATCGTCGTTGAAGGTCTCTCCGACGCTCCACTTGCTGGAACCGATGGGCGGGATCGTATGCATCAACGGGACTTCCTGCGTCAGGTCACGTTTATGGTTCCGGCTGAGGAACCGGACGGCTGCCGTGCTGATATCGACGGCTCCCCCTCCCGCGGCGAGGCCGACCGGGATGCAGATCCTCTGCACATGGACGCCATCCTGGCTGAATCCGTAGATCGATCCCGTGGCCTTCAGGCTCGAGCTCGCCTGCTGCACCTCGTCGTGCACGACCTGCTGGGTATTCTGGATGGCGATAAACCCGGTGCCGAGCACCATATAGGAGAAGACGGATGCGACGACGACAAACGCGATGAGGATGATGGCGGCCTCAAGCCCGGTGAAGCCATCATCCCTATCGCACATCCCATCATCTCCTGTTCAGATCAGTTCATAGTAGTCGTTTGCCGTTATATCGGGTGGGGCTGTCCGTGTCAGCGCAAGGGCGACTCCCGTATCGGGGATGATCTCGACAGTGAAGGTATCCCCTTCGGCGATATTTGCGGTACTGAGATCGAGTTTGACCGCAACAAGTTCTCCCGCCTCGAGGATAGTATTGGAGTCTTTGCGGTATCGCCAGACTATCTCTTCTATCTTCGGATCCCCGGGAGGGATTGTCAGGAGAACATCATGGAGCGCTATCCGGTAGGACACCCGGGTCATATCGACGCCGGTCCCTTTGCTGGCGGTCTCGAGGTTGATCTCGACCTTGCCTACCTTCCCTCCGGACGGATCGCCCTGGCAGACCACCGTCCCGCCGAGGGCGAGCGCGTTTCCCGACTGCTCGATACCGGCGTGGATGACCTCCTGGCTCTTCTGGGTTGCAAAAAAACCGCTGCCGAGGACGACGAAGGAGAAGACCGAGGCGACGACGATAAAAGCGATGAGGATGATCGCCGCCTCAAGACCCGTAAAGGCCTCGTCGCCGTTCGCCGCCCCTGCCGGGAACCGGTGCCGTTTCTGCCTGGTTCCTGGAGCCGGGGTCTGCATGGTTCGTCTCACCGCCGGAGTATTGAGATCAGGAGCACACCGGCGAGTGCAAGCCAGATCGAGAAACCGGGCGCAGCGGTGCTCGCCGGAGTTGCCGGGCTCTCCGTGGTACGTATTGCCGTAAACGACGGCGTTACCACTGTCGTGCTCGCTGCTGTCGCCGTCGGCGTGGACACCTCTGCCGCTCCCGACGCTGCAGCGGAGAGAGACGTCGGTTCGGGTGTCGGGGTGGCCGTACCCGATGCTCCGCTAAGGTCGATGACGGCAACGAACGTCTGCTTCGCAAGATCGGTGATCGTCGCCGTCGGCACCGTGCAGGTTACCGTGTTCGGGCTCTCAGAAAGGGTATACTCGATACCCGCGGTCTCGAGATACTCGATGAGTGCTGCGACCTCTCCGGTCACCACAACCGGTATCCCCTCGGAAGCTCCTGTGCGGTCCATTCTGTCACGGAGGCTCTCCGTGACGAGCGCCGCGTGCGGTGTCGCCGTTGGCTCGGGGTCGCTTCCGCCGCTATCGGGGGTAGGCGTCGGCGTTCCGGCAATATGTATCTGCCCGCTCCGAAGAGAGGCCTCGATCTCTGCTCCGGTGGGCGTGGCATCGGTCAGGGTCGCCGAGACAATCGTGAGTGACGTGGAGGCACCTGCAGCCCCTACCGCCTCGATCCCGATCTCGCAGACCGTCGCCGCTCCTTCAAGTCCGGGGCTCTGGATCTGGAAAGCACCTATCCGGGCGGTTCCGAGCGAGTTATTGTAGTTCGAAAGCGGCCCGGTATCGAAACTCCCACCGCTCACCCCGGTCACCTGCACGACCGCAGGGTTGTACGCAAGGTCGAGTGCGATCGTTCCGAGGTTCTCGGCGCCCGTCACGGAGACCTCCGCGACCGTCGTCTCACCCGGATTGAGAGTGATATCCTGAATCGATACCGTAGGTATGGCCTGCACCGCAACCGTTGCGTATGCCAGGCAGACGATAACCAGTATCCATTGCCATCTCTTCATCATAGTTCACCAGGATTAGTGCAATTCCAGAAAGCCCGGTACGCTGAGCACGTGCTTTGCCAGGTACATGGCGTCGGGCATGCCGACCGTTCCGTCGTTCGTGACGTCGGCGATGTTCGTATCGATATTCTCATATCCCTCGGTTCCGAGGAGATGCCGTGCGGTGTACAGGGCGTCGTAGAGGGTCACCCGGTTGTCCCTGGTGACGTCGCCGTTCCTGATCACGAGCAGCGGTATCGTGGCTGACGTGTTCGTACAGCCATAGGTGTCGGTTGCGGTGAGGGCAAGGTCGAACGGCCGGTAGGCTCCGTCGATGTACGGGGAGGGTACGCTGCTCGAGACGTTCAGCACCCAGGTCGCCCCCGTGCTCCGGTTCATTGCTACGGCGGGTGCGCCGCCGAGCGGGGAGAGATCGATTGTCACGGTTGCGATCGGGTTGTCGCCGGTGACGGTAGCCGTCAGTGTCGTGGCCTCCCCGATGCCCGGAGTGCCGCCGCCGAGGCTTGGGATGGATGCCGGTATCACCGTGCTCTCCGCAAGGGTGATAACCGATCGGCTGACGACCGCTTCGAAGGCGTCCACCCTGCCGTAGCCGTAGTACGAGTCCCTTCCGGCCGCGCCGAGATCGTCGGCGGTGGCCGCGAGGAGAGAGCGGAGCTCTGCATTCGTCATATCGGGATAGCGAGACTTGACGAGAGCGGAGACGCCTGCGACGAAGGGGGTTGCCATCGATGTTCCCGAGGAGCTTTTGTACTGCCCCCCCGGCCAGGTCGAGTAGATCCCTCTCCCCGGCACGACGAGCTCCTGCTCGCTGCCGTAATTGCTGAAGTCGCTGAGTACATTATTCGAATCGAGAGACCCGACCGCTATCACCGTGCTGAGGGCGGCAGGATAGAGGACGGGGCTGCGATACCCGTTTCCCGAGGCTGCGACGACGAGACACCCATTATCCCACGCATACTGGCAGGCTTCCTGCAGCGTAGTGGACGGGCTGCTGCTCCCGAGGCTGAGACTGATGATATCCGCACCATTGTCGACGGCGTGGGTGATGCCGCTCGCAACAGTGGATGAATAGCCGCCACCTCCTGCGTCGAGCACCTTCTCGGCAAGAATGCCGACCTGCGCGATCCCGGCAACACCGGCGCTGTTGTTGATCGTCGCGGCGGCGATACCGGCGCAATGGGTGCCGTGGCCGTTATCGTCCCGTGGATCGGCGTCGCCGTTCACCCAGTCATACCCGCCTGCCAGGTAGTTTGCTGCAAGGTCGGGGTGGGTATAGTCGACTCCGGAATCCACGATGGCTATGATGACGCTCGCGTCGCCCTGCTCGAGGTTCCATGCCTCGTCGGCCCTGATGGCGGCAGGCCCCCACTGGAGGGAATAGTAGGGATCGTTTGGAAGGAACGATGCCGGAGTGCAGGCGTATACGGGATAGTCCGGTTCGACGAATGCCACGTCCTCCCGGGCCGCCATCCCGGCGATAAACCGGTTGGTATCGTTCACCGCATAGATGACGGCATTCAGCGGTTCGCAGGTCTCGACCACCGCCGCACCGGCGATCTCTTCGGGTATCGGATCGGAAGAGGACACTGCTGCAACCTGCAGGCGTACCGGAGACGGCGTTTTGTAGCCGACGATCACACGCCCCGGAGTGCCCGTATCGTCGAAGGATGCTGCAATGGCGAGAGCAGGTATCAGGAGTATTCCCGCAAGGAATGAAAATGCCAGTAATCGCTGTATATGGTTGTCCATCGTTCTGTTCCCGTTCCGGTCGTTGACACAGTGTCTTTTTGGATACGATATATATAATTGTTCCTTCCGCATAAATGCCGCGAAACCTCTTCTTTTAAAAATCTGTGTTATCCCCCGGATGCATGGGGCTTAGCATGACGTCGTGCCGGAGCAAAGGTCGGACTCATCGGTACGACCCGGCGCTCTGTGGTGCGCCCTCGAAAAAAAGTGAAGGAGATGATCCCGGGCTCTTGCCCGGGAAGGTTACTGCCTCTTCCGGGCTACCAGCAGTGCCCCGCCGGCGATCGCCGCAAGCGAGAGCATGCCGAGGAACCAGGCGTCAGGTCCTGCCTTCTGGGTCGGCGTCCCGGTCACCGGCGTCGTCTCGCCGGAGGCAGGGATGACTGTGGGGCTCTCCACGTCCGGGGTCACCGTCGCCTCGCTGGCAAAGGTCATGAGGGCGAACTGCCCGGGGGCGGTGATATCGGCAACGATGGCGTTCCCTTCGATACGGCTCGGGACGATCGTCCAGGTGCCGCTTGCGTACGCCGCAAGGAACGGAGTGGCCGCTTCACCGTTCAGGCGGAGGGAGAGTGTTGCGGCGGGGCTGAACCGTGCCGCTGCGGGCGAGACGACGTAGGTTCCCGCGATGACCTGCCAGTCGGCGGGGACGCTCATCGGGCTTGACTCGATGATGGCGAGGCTCTCCGGGTTTACCCCGGTGATCGCATCGCGGGCGACGATGATCCCGGCGACACCGTCGAGCGATCCCGCAGAAATGCTGTTGGACGGTTCAGGGGTGGTCGTCGGTATGCTGCCGGACGGTGCACCCGTTGAACCGCTGCTCCCGGGCAAGGTGGTGGCGGTCGGGGATGCCGTGGGCGTCTGTGTCGGTGTCGCCGTCGGCACCTCGCCGATGATGATATTCTTATTCACTTCTTCGTTGCCGTTGACGAGGATGACGATCCGTGCCGTTCCCTGGTCGATCCCCGCGAGATCGAAGGTTATCTGCGAGTTATCAGGACCCATCTTCGTCCCGGAGAGTTCGAGTGAGAAATCGACACTCTCCGACCCGGATACGGCATCGCCGTAGGCGCGGAGCAGGTCTACGGAACCGCCTTTAATATTTTCGAGCCCCTGCGGATCGGGGTTCACGACACCGTCGTCATTATCGAACGCTTCTATGCTTTTTGCAGTGCCGCCGGTCTGTACTCGGAGTCCGGCACGCGTCGCCGGTTCGGCGCGAATCCGTACGACGGGACTATTGAGCGAGAAGGGGATGTTCACGTTGGTGGCCTCGAAACTGAACTCGTCCTGGCCTTCGAGGCCGACCGTGGCCTCCATCCGGAGCGCGAATGTGCTGCCGTTCGCAAGACCGGCAGCGTTGATCGTAACGGTATCGCCGCTCTCGATATGGTCGGGGGTAATTGAGATGTCGAGGGCCGCTGCTCCTTCCACCGCGCAGAAGGCGAGCAGAATAAGGCCGCATAGGGTAAGTAATCGTTGATGCTTCATAGGACACCCGTCGCGCTAATATGTGGTCATCTCTATCTCCGTAATTTTATCTAACCTTATCGATATTTTATGGCCGGCTATGATGGCTCTGCCTGTCGGTGTGGTATTTTATACCGATAATTTCGGAAGATGCGGCAAAATGAGCGCTCTTTTGTGGCGAAATGCTTATAGAGCGAATCGATCTTTCGGGAAAACTCCCCGGATACTTCGTGAGTGCAAAAAAAGATGGTTAGTTGTCCTTCTTCATGTAGAAGAACGCTGCTCCCGCGACGACGATGATCGCGACGATGGCGATGATGATCATCATGAACGGAAGTTCTTCGGTAGGCTGTGCCGGGGTCGTCGGGGTGACCTCAGTCGGGGTGGCCGTTACGACTTCAGTCGGGGTGGCCGTCGGCAGGACACCGGTGGTGTAGACGACCGCGAACATGCTGAAGTGCGTGACGGTGGCGGTCACCGTTCTCGTAGCCGCGTTGACCGTGGTCGGGACATCCTCCCAGGCATCGGTCTCTGCGTTGTACCACTTGAACGTCGGCACCTGGCCGCTGGCGATCATCGCGTTCCAGTCCTCTTCGGAGAGGGTGGCGGTGAGCGTCATGCCCGGGTTGAAGGTGGCGCCTGCAGGGCCGCACTCATAGACGTAGCCGGAAACGCTGAAGAGGGCACCCGCCGGGGCTGCCGGAGCGTCGCTGGCCCGCTCGATGGTGATGCTACTGATGGGGTTGCCGTCTGCATCGAGAGCACGCACACCCGACTGCAGGGTGAGTTTCGCGCTCTCGTCGCTTGCAACGACGGCGATCGTCTTGGTCACGATACCGCTGCTGCTGGTCGAGACCACACCGCTTCCCTCATAGGTAACGACGCTACGGCTGCTGCCGCCGCCGCCGCCACCGCCGCCACTGGGCGTGTACGGCGTGGGCGTGGGGGTCGGCGGGGTTACCGGCACCAGGGAGATGCTGGCCTGGTTGTAGAGGGTCATGTTACCGTTGTTCTCGGTGAACATGTAGAGGTAGTAGTTGCCGGCGACAAGGCCGCTCGTTGCGACCTGGACGGTGCTCGAGTTCGTTGCAGTACCGTATTTGCCGTAGCCGGGCGTGATGTAGATGTTGCTGATGAGTTTCTCAACGGTCGTGTTGCCGTTCGCGTAGAGCCTCACGTCCTCGAGCGATCCGGTGCCGAGGGTCGTGAGGTTCAGCGCCATAGCGCCGGTGTAGGTCGCGTCCCTGTTGATCAGGAGCGCTGCGATGTTCTGCCCGGTGCTGCCTGCAGTGACCACGACGGGGCTGCCGATGGTGTAGCTCGAGGCGCTCGGGTTGATGTTCTGGCCACTCGCGGCGACCTGGAAGGTCTCCATGGTGATGATGCTGAACCGGTCCTGGTCGACGCAGACCGCGAGGACGACATACTCACCGGCGCCGAGATCGCTGATCTGCAGGGGCGTCGTGATGCCCGTTGCGGTTGCCGAGTTGAAACCGGCGTCGAGGTTGAGGTAGTTCGAGCGGATAGCGCTCATCAGGTTGCTGGACGCGCTGATGGTACCTTCCTGCTTGAGGATGGTGATCGACCCGTCATTTGCTACACTGATGATACCGTAGCCGTACTGTCCGCCACCCTTGCCGTAGAGCACGATCTTGTCCTGGCTGAGCAGTTCCTGGAGCGTGCCTGCCGACGGGGAGGTGCTGGACGGGTTTCTGATCATCTGGTCGAGCAGGGTGCTGTTCGCCTTGCCGATCATGATGGTGGCGTTGTCGACGTCGGGCACCTGGATCGTGAAGTCGAGGCTGCCGGTGGGGGTCGCGTAGATCTTGATCGCCGCAGGCAGCTCGCCGGCGGTTATGGGATCGTTCTTCCGGTTGTCGAGGGTTGCATTGCTTCCCGGGACGATCGTCTTCGTAAACGTGCCGAAGGTCGGGAAGGTCATCGCCGTGTTCGGGCCGGTCAGGGTGATCGCCCGGGCGACGTCGAAGTAGTTGAAGATAGCCGTCTTCGAGAGATCGATGCCTGCAAAGGTGCCGAGCGAGGCATCGTTGTAGTAGGCGAGATAGTTGTTGTAGAGGTGGAACTGTGCGCTCTGACCCTGGTTGCCGGCGAGGTCGACCGCAGAGACGGTCAGGTTCCGGTTGCCGGGCGCGGTGTTCAGGAAGAGCATGCCGGGGTTTGTCGTGTTGGTGACGGTCTCCACCCATGCCTGCTTGAAGTTCGCGTCGGTTACGGTGTAGGAGATGATCAGGTTCTCGTTCGCCTCGACGAATCCGTCACCGTCGGAGTCCTGGATGCCGGTGATGGTAACGACGGGCGCTGTGGTGTCCTTGGTGAAGGTCACGGTCGCGCTCTGCTGGGAGGCGTCAAGCGAGCTCGTGCCGTTGACGACGACTACGTAGGTGTTGTCCGCGAGGACGCCGTACGAGGCGTAGTTGAGGGCGATGGCTCCGTCGGTTGCGCCGCCGCTGACCGTACAGTCAGTCGTGACGTCGACGTTGTTTAAGAACATCTTGACACTTGCCTGGTTCACCTGCACGAAGGCCGCGGTGATCGGGGGCTGTGCCTGGTTCGTGTAGTTGCCGTCCGCAGGAGCGGTGATGGTGACACCGGACTGGGCGACGGTGACGTAGTGGATCCTTGTGCCGATGTTTCCTGTCAGGTCGCTTGCCGAGACTGCGACCGGGACGTTGGTTCCGATAGCGACGCCGCTCTTCGTGGCGGTGACACGGTACCCGCCGGCAATGGCCACGGTGTTCAGGGTGTCGGCCTGCTCGCCGCCGACGCTGACAGCGATGCTGGTCACGTTCACACCACCGACATCGGTGATATCAGCGACGACGGTCACGGACTGTGCAACCGTTGCGCCGTCAGCCGGGGATGAGATAGTGATCGCAGGCGAGGTGTAATCGGTTGTGGTGAACGTACCGGGTACGAGGGAGTACTGACCTGTCACATCGCCGCCGACCTTTTCATCGACTTCATGATTCGCATAAGCGCCGTCGATGGCGATTGCGGTTGAAGTGCCGTCGTGGACAAGTGCATTACAGGTCAGGGACAGCAGCGTCTGATTTCCGGTAACACTCTTGCTGCCGGAGAAGTCCTGGACATAGACAATACCATTTGTTACGGGAACAGGTGGATTGTAGAACTGCCCAAGCCCTGCGTAGTCAGTAACGGCCGTGACATTCATCACTGCCGGGTCCCAGGTGATCTTTAAGTTATACCCGTTGAGCTGATCCGAACCGTTACAGGTTACGAATATCTCAACCCCCGCAGTGCCCGTTGCGGACGACACCTGCAGCTCTTTTGCGGCAGATGCTCCGGAAACGGCAAACACGGAGAGAATGAATAGAATGCTAATGCATAAGCAAGCTTGGCGTATGGTGGACATACTTACTCCTCTCGAGGTTTGATTTCTAACATCAGATAAAAAGTTTTGTAAATTTAAATAAGTTTTCTTATCTTTGCGAGGCAAATTGCGGCAATAATCACTCCGCTAATTACGAGTAGCGGGCTCGACGGTGACCTGGGGGTTGTTTGGGGTTCGGTGCTTTTTGCCGTCGTTTCTGCCGACACCGCGGGCGCCAAAGAAGGCGATGGCGTCGGCAGCGGCGTGCTGCCCTCCGTGAGTGCAGGGGATGCGGCAGGTATCACCGTCGATGATGGCTCCGGAGTTCCGGAGGGCGCGGGTGCCGGGTTGCCGGTGACACCCGACCCGGTAGACCCGCCGGTTGCAGTGGATGTTGATCCACTTGCAGTGCCGGTCGGGGGCACGTATCCGGTTTCCGGCTGATAGGCAGGCACTGTGGGCGTCGGCGAGCCGGTTGCATCGGGCATGGCGCCGATTGTATTGGAGACCGCCACATCATTGAGGTCGCTGTCATACAGTTCGTACACCACGATCGAGAAATTGCCCTTACCGGCATAGGTAAACCTGGCAAGGCGGGCAGAGTACGTATCGCCTCCGGTAAACCCGACGATCCGTGTCCACCCTTCATCGTTCCTGATCCCGAACACGCCGGTGTAGGGCGGGAGCGCTTCGACATCCAGAATACTGGTATCTGCAGAGTAGTTCAGCTGGATATTGTATCCTGCGATCTTTGTCGAATCACTGGCTACAAAGGTGAGATACTGCTGATCGCCATCACTCTCGATGACGATCTCACTTGCTGCTGTCACTGAAACGAGTGCGATTGCGAGTAAAAAAATGAGTGCTGTTCGGGTCATAGACCCAATCCTCCTCCCCTCATTAGAGGGGCTGGTAGTTGTCGTCGTACTGACCGGGGATCAGATACTGTGCAATGCTGATTGCATCCTGCAGCCGTATACGGCCTGAGTCGTCGACATCGCCGTAGAACTCATCGTTACCCGTCAGTTCTCCCTGACCCGGCAAGAGCGACTGTGCAATGGTGATGGCGTCGGTCAGACGGATCCTGCCGTTGTTGTCGACATCTCCGAGCATTCTGCCCTCGAAGTCGAGGTAGATCTGATCGATATCTCCGGTATCGACGTTGTTCAGGATGAGCTGGCCGTTCTCGATGGTGAAGTCGGTGTAGGCGAACCATCCGGAGGCGTTGTGCACGAGCACGCTGATCGTGTCGTTCACCATCGCCGTGCCGATAGTCCGGTTGACCGTCGGGATCTCGACTGCAATCGTCGCCCGTCCGCCGCTGCTCGAGATACTCGAGTTGAACGACGTCATGGCTCTGGTCGCGGCATTCCAGCGGTTGGTACTGCCGTTGCTGATAGTCTCCTCGATAGCCGGCGGCATCACGCGTGCATTGCCGCTCGCGCCCTCGATCTGTGCGATGTGCGGCAGCGTGCGGTCGGAGACGAACTGGGCACTGTAGGTCGTGGTATCGCCGGGTGTGACGGTGATGGTGGTGTTGACCCAGGAGGTCTCGTTCCGGATTGCGACGGCGTAGGCGCCCTCGACCCGCTCCACTGAGGTGATGTTGGTGTTCACTGCGACCGCTGCACCGTCAACGTAGAAGTCGGCGAGAACCGCTGCTCCCTCTTCGTTGACTGCATCCAGCGTGATGTTTCCGTAGCCCTTGATGTAGGTTGCCCCGTCGGCGACCGCCATCCAGGTGTCGTTGTACATCGGGTAGGCACGTGCTTCGACCGAGTTGTTGCCGTAAGCCTCGAAGGTCAGCGGCACGTAGAAGGTCTTGCTCGCGCCGGCGGTGATACTCGGCTGCGATTCGTCGTCAGAGCCGGGGTAGACGTAGAGTTTCGCCGTGGTGGCGTTGTACATGTGGTTGATGTAGACCGGGCTGCCTTCGGAGAGGTAGTACGCGGTGGCCGAGCCCGTTGCACTGCCCGTGAAGTTCACGCGGGACGTGATCGGGATCTCGATGATCATCGTCGTCTGATCCACGGCTCCGGGCCCGTTGTTGTTAATCGTGAACCCGACGTCGGCAGCGTCGCCTTCGGTGAGCGTGTATCCGCTGTTCGGGATAGCCACGTCGAGGAAGAAGTCGGTTGCGATCGGGTCGATGAACTCCGCGGGGATGGATGCATATGCGATAGACTGCGGCACCTTCTCGAAGCTGTTGACCTCGACGAAGAGTTTCGCCTCATCCACGGTTCCGACATCCGACTTGCCGGAGACGATCACCTGTGCCACGGAGTCTGCCGAGGGGACGCTGTAGAGCGAGGCCACCTGGGCGGGCGAGAGGGTGTAGACGTACTGGAAGTTGGCATTGTCGAACTGGATGTTGTTCAGCGACCATACGGTGTCGCCGTTTCCGTTCTTCAGCTCCGCGTCGACGTTGAAGTTGATGGTTGCGTGCGGCTGCACCTGGGTTAAGGTGTTGATGACGACTGCGGTCGTCCGGGTGCTGCCCCAGCCCCAGCTGCCCTTGGCGCCGAGCAGGTAGCGGACACCGCCGGCGATCGTCTCGTTGTCGGCGTCGAGTCCGGACCGGTTCAGGGCGAGGACTGCGTGAGCCGTGGCCTCGGCGCTCTGGTCCCAGGAGTAGGATCCTGCCAACGCTGCGCTCTTCTGGTTCAGGAGTTTCGTCTGCAGGGCGGTGATGTTGCTGTTGATAAGCGCAGCATCGCCGAGACCGTGTTCGCGGATCGCGACGAGACCGTAGATCCCGTGAGCGACTGCCTGCGGCCCCTCGCTGTTGTAGTTGTGGTTCTCGAGCCAGGTGAGCGACTTGTTCAGGGTGGCGTTCACGCTGGTCTTCATCGTGTCGTTGAGGTAGGGATAGTCGTTTGCCAGCTTCTCGCTGGTGAACCCAGTCCACTCCACCTCGTTGTAGATGTAGCCGTAACCGGACCAGCGCCCATCGGTCTTCTGCTGGTTGATCAGCCAGTTCGAACTTGCGTTCAGGTTGATCTCGTCAGGAGTGAAGTTGACCGCACTGCCCCAGTACTCGGGGTCGTTGTCGTTTAAGAGTTCGGTGATGACGTAGTTCGGGTAGAGCGTGTAGAACGCAGACGGCCTTGAGTTCTTGCCCCAGGCCCATCCGCCGGATCCGTCACCGTACGATGCGCCCGGGAGCTGCTGGGCGTTGTAGCCGTTCGGTGCGCTCATCCGCGCGATGGCATCCTGCATGTTCTGCTGGAAGGAAGCGTTCATCGCGTCGGTCAGCGCCCCGCGCTGCTCGTAGTACTGCTTAACTCTGAGGATAGCGAGCGCCGGGCTCATCGTCTGCTCGGGGCATCCGTGCGGGTAGCCGACGAGCTGTTCAAGACCGTTCAGCGTCCTTCCCTCCGCTCCCGCGGCGAGGGTCACTTTGACGCTCTTCCCCTGCGAAGGCGACCGGTTGAAGACGTCGAAAGGCACCGCATCTCCGGCAGTGTCGGCGATCAGGGTGCTGTTGACCACCTTGATGTCGAGGAGCGGTTCCAGCACCCGGATGGTGCCGTTGACGTAGTCGGACTCGCCGCGCGCTTCAAGGCTGATCGAGTAGTCGAACGTGCCGAGCACCTTCGGTCTGATGTAATACCAGGTCACCGAGTTCCAGGTCGAGTCGTAGCAGTACGGCTGGAGCGTCGCCGGGTAGTAGTAGTGGAGGTCGAAGGGCGAGTCCTGTGACAGGTCGACCGGCGTCCCGTTCGGATACCAGATCGAGAGGGTGGCGTTTGGCCGTGCCGGCTGGTTTGCGGTGTAGTAGGTGCCGAGCGAGAAGTACTGGTTGACGTACGGGGTCTTGTTGTAGTTGTAGTACCGCTCGTAGTAGTTCTCGTTCGTGGTGGTGATCTCGAGGGTGAACGGCTGAATTACGGTGTTCCGGACGGCGGCATTTCCTATGGGGTAGTCGTCACCGGAGATCTGCGCCTTCACCTCGTAGGTGCCGGGCACCATGGGTTTCCATGTGTTGATCGTGAAGTACTTGCTTGCGTAGGCGCCGAGCGGCACCGACGAGGCCGACCAGATCTCGGTGCCGTTGATCGTCACGTTGACGTCGACGGTGACCGGGTTGGTCTTCGCGTTCCAGACGCTGACCGATATGGTCTGGTTGTAGCCCTCCGAACCGATCGTCGGGACATACAGGTTCACGCGTGCATCGGAGACATTCTCCTGCGTGTACAGGCCTTTCGTAATGCCGAGATTGAGATAATTGCCGCCGGTCGTCTTGACGTAGGCGTCGGTCTGCGAGTCGAGTACACTCGTTCTGCCTGCATCGGCTCTTGCTTTCAGGGTGATATCGGCAACGTTGATGTTACCGAAGATGTTGACGTCCGTCCCGGTGATCGTTACCCGTCCGTAGGACGACGACCAGGTGACACCGCTTCCGGTCTTTACGGAGGATACGTAGCAGACGGTCGGGTCATACTTGATCGGTACGGAGAACGCCGTGATCGGTGCGGAGACATTCGTCAGCCAGAGAGAGAGCGTCGCGTCTGACGACGTCGAACCGGTCACACTCGGCAGAATGACGGTCACGGGTGCGTAGGCCTGGTAGCCGGTCGTGCGGGTGTTGTTGTTCGGGTTCGTCTCGACCTCGGCACCGTCGCTGTTGACGGTGACGGTGAAGGCCTTCTGGCTGCTGCCGATCGCAACGCCGGTCAGGGTCTGTGTCCAGGACTCGCCGGGCTGCAGGGCGGGAACATTGTAGATGGTGCTCGCACCCTGGTTTGTGAAGTTGAGCTTCGTCGCGACCGCGTAGACGTTGCCGATGTTCCGAACACCGTAGGTCACGTTGTAGGTGCCGGGCACGACCTCTTCCTGGATGGTGGTCTCGCTCGACGGGAGACCGGCGGTCAGTTCGGTCGAGAGAACCGGGATGAGATCGGGTTTCGTGATGGCGGCCTGGTGGGTGACGTAGTTGTTCTCCTCGTTGACCTCTTCGACCTCATTGTCGACATCGATTCCAAGGCCGATGGAGTAGTCGCCGACGCTGATGTCACCGCCGGTCGTGATGACGTAGGTGCGTTCCGATCCCGATCCGCCCATGACGACACTGGTCTCCGGGTAGCCGGGGATGACATTCATCGTCATGTGGTAGGTGAGCTTCCCACCGGCGGCGATGTCGTCGGTGATGGTAATGTTTGTCTTCTGGCTTCCAAAGCCTCCCTCAATCTTGAAGTCCTCGGTGACGCCCACGGTGCCGACGTTCTCGATCACCATGGTGGTCGTGAAGTTGAGGTGGCCGTCTGCGTACTTCTTGATGTATGCAGGGGCGTCCACGAGGTAGCCGCGGAGGTCGGCGCCCGCCGGTGAGACGATGGTTACTTCGCCATTTACGATGCTCGCGAACGGAGTGCTGATCGTTACGTTCTCGCGGGGGTAGTACCACTTCTGGATGTGGTAGTACGCGGCGAATTCGGTCTTATCACCGACATCTCCGACCGCCTTCATTTTGAAATCGGCGAGCGGCGTGACAGCGTTCGTGTTCAGACCTCTCGTATTGTTGAAGAACAGCCAGGCGGAGCTGGATCCGCTTTCATACTCGCTCAGCCACGGGTCGTCGAGCATCACGCCGGCAGCGGTAGCGGTCTGGCTTACGGTGATGTTCGCGATGTTCGTGAAGGTGACGATGGAACTGTTGTAGTTAGGGACGCACATCATCTCGTCGACCAGTCCCAGGTCCTGTACGGAGAGCGAGAGCGTCTTCTGGGTGCCGACGGTCACGGTGCCGTTCGGTAACGTGAGTATACCGCGGGCCGCCGGGATGTTGCCGCCGGATGCGGTGACGGTGCCGTTGACAGTCCTGTTGAACTGGAAGTCCCAGTACGCTGCTGCGCCGACGTCGGCGCCGGACTGCATCTGCTCGATGATATCGGTGCTGTAGAGGTTGACGGAGCCGGTTCCGTAAGACCCGTACATGACGGTCTTACTCTCGCCCGCCCTGTCCGTTGTCCGGTAGGTGATATCGAGGATCGGTGTCGAATCCGAGACGGTAAGCCCTGCTGGTGCGAAGACGTAGGCATTAACGTAGCCTATCGTAGAGGAGTACTCGCCTTCGAGCATTCCGTTGCCGCCCCATCCGTTCGAGAGGAAAACGCCCTCCGGCATCCCCTGGCTGAGCTGCATATCCTCAACGGCGATGTAGGCCGCATCGAACTCGACCTGGATCCACACCGCGGTCGCGTCCGTCAGGTTTGCAACGCTGACGCTGAAGGTACCGCTCTGCCCGGAAGCGATGCTCCCGGATGGCCCCGTGAGTGTTGACAGGGGTGCCTGCGTCGGGGTCGGAGTCGGCGTCACCGTGGGTGTGCCGCCCAGAACCGTGAACGTGCCGTTGACGGTGGTGACCGGGATGCTTTCACCGCCTTCGCTTTCGAGGCACATGACGCTGAGGTTCAGCGGGCTCGTCTCCCCGGCAGTGCCGACAGCCCGCAGACTCACATTACAGACCTTCACCGGGCCGGTGAGTTCGGAGCCGCTGATCTGCAGTCCCCCGATGGAGGCCCAGCCGGTTTCGTTGTCGATGAAGTAGATCGGGGTGTCAAAGTCGCTGCCCGAAAGTGCATCGACGTAGACCACATCCGGATCGTACACAAGGGCGACACCGCATGTGGCGGGGGATGTCGGAAGATCGTTGATCATAATCGGTACGGTCATCGTCCCGCCCGGGGCGACCGCGGCGCCACCAACAGATATGGTGGTCGCCACGACCGCGCCCGCGGGAAGAATGATCATTGCTATCAGGATGAGTAGCAATGGCAGAATTTTAGCGGTATTCTTCGCTTCTTTTTCAGTCATACTCTTCCACCTCAAAAGGATTCTTGCGGAAGGGAACAGTTGTGCTCTGATGTAGGGAGATACGTAGATCTTCTCTCAATGGTGGATAAATACATTTCTGTTTACAGAATTTCCACAAAACAGGTTTAAACGAAATTATATTTGATATTTGAGCTATTTTTCGATTGCACCTGATCAGCGGCTCCGGCAAAGCACCCCGTGATACATACGTCTTCTGCCCGAAATAGTCTCTTCCCATTCCGTTTCTCCGGTTTGGGGCGATGCCGGAAGCCGGCGCACCACCCCGAAGGCTACGATGCCTATCCGTGCGTGGTTAACCGTCAGTGCCTGTCTGAATCCGTATATAATGGTATCCCGATGCCGGATGCCGTCTTTTTGGAGAGCATCCGGCCGTGCGGAGCCTTTTTGAATTGGAACCCGTGGAATCGAATCTTTCCGTCCCGGAGATATCTATTTATTCGATCATCCATCTATGAGATAACTGAATGCCACCCGACGCTTCCGCCGATGCGCTGATCACTGCACTGAACCCGCGGGCGATTCCTCGCGACCTCGCGATAATCTATGCCTGGATCCTCGTAACTCTCGCGAGTATCTATCTCCCTGTGTTCAATACCAGTTTTCTTCGGGTGCTCTTCGCGCTCCCCTTCATCCTCTTCATCCCCGGATACCTCCTGATCGCCGCGCTCTTCCCGAGAAGCGACGATCTCGATGGCATAGAACGCGTCGCCCTCTCGTTCGGACTCTCCATCGCGGTCGTCCCGCTGATCGGGCTTGCCCTGAACTACACGCCGTGGGGTATCAGGCTCGATCCGATCGTCGCCTCGCTCCTGATCTTCAGTGCCGCGATGGGGCTCATCGCCCAGTACCGGCGCTCGGCCGTCCCTGCCGGAGAGCGGTTCGTCGTTCCTTTCGGCGAGGCCGCCGCTGCCGTTCGCGGAGAATTCTTCAATAAAGACGCCTCCCGCCTTGACCGGGTCTTAAGCATCGTGCTGCTCGCCTCGATCCTGGTCGCCGTCGCGACGACGGTCTACGTCATAGCCGTCCCGAAAGAAGGGGAGAAGTTCACCGAGTTCTATATCCTCGGGTCGAAAGGCATGGCTGCGGACTACCCGACCGACTTTGCCGCGGGAACCGCTCAGACGGTGATCATCGGGGTGGGGAACCACGAATACCGGAACGTCACCTATACCGTCGAGACCCTCGGGCTCAACCAGGTCTTCGATGAGACGACGAACGAGTCCGCGATTCTGTCGTCGACACTGCTCGACCGGTTCACCGTGACCGTGCCGCATAACGAGACCGTCGAACAACCTTATACGTTTACCCTCACCGATCCTGCGGTGAACCGGGTTGAGTTCCTCCTCTATGAAAATCCCCCGGCAGACTCGGTGACCGCGGCCGAGCGGATCAACGAAAGTTACCGCGACCTGCACCTCTGGGTCAGGGTACGACCGACAGGATGAGCCGGAGCGTCCGGCTCTTTTTATCCGCCGTCGCCTGCTCGATGGTGCAGGCTTGTCCGGTCCCTTTCGCCAGCATGCACGCAATCAGGCTGCAGATTGGGCAGGGGCACATGGTGCAGGGCTTCTGAGACTCTTTCTGAACCTCCGCACACCCGTCGATGAGCCGGTATCCCCGGAGTTCGACGACGATCGAGTCGCCCGCCCGCGACGCCTCGACCGTCTCGGCAACCTCGAGGACTTCTTCACAGACCTCCCGGATCGCTGCGAGGATCTCCTCCTCCTCGCCGGGCAGCCGGAGATCAGACGATGCTTCGAGCAGCCTGAGCAGCGGGTAGCCGAGCGGCGGTATGACAACACCACTTCCGTCACTGCCGGTCTGAAGCGAGAACCCGTCGGCCGATTCGATAGGCCGATACGACGAGGCCGGGATCACCTGCATCACCGAAGGGCCGGCTGTATCTGCTGCTGCGGGAACCATGGTGGCATTCCCCTTGATCCCGAGGTCGGCGCAGATCCGGGCGATGTCGAGGGTGCCCTGCACCGCAAGAAGGCTCGTAAATCGCGTATCAAGCCCTTCCTCCTTCGAGAACGTCAGGACGAAGACGCCTGCGATGAAACTGCTCACCGCTCCGAGCACCAGGGTGGCGCTCGTCATGTCGCCCCGGTTCGTCACCGCAACGATAACCATGATGACGGCCGCTGCGGCGAAGAGGGCGACTGCGGCCAGGGTGTATTCATTCTGTTTCATATCTCTTCTTCTCCGAGACAGGTCTTCTGCAGCTGGTATCCGGAAAGGGCAATGGCGACCGATGCGATGACGACTCCTGCCCCGATCGCAAGAACCGGCAGGAGGGTGTGGCGAAACGCCGCCATACCCGGGTAGATGAGCAGGATCGCTCCCGCGAGAACGGCGAAGGGAACGGCTTCGTGCCGCGATCGAAGGAGATTGTGCGCCCGGAGAAAGACGGCGAAGAGCAGGATCTGCAAGGAAAGCGCGGGGAGCAGCGCTCCCGTCCCGACAGCGATGACGGGCGCCTCTCCGGCGCAGAGGAGATAAAAGCCCCGGTCGGGGAGGGTGCGGGTCGCCCGCTCTGCGACGATGTATACACCGAGCAGGGCGACTATCAGGTACCAGATATCCGATAGGGCGGCGGCCGCAAGCGTGGCGATGCAGAACGCGGCGACAAGGCCGCCGGTCAGCGTCTCTTCTCTCACGCGATCACCTCGACGCTCTCGACGTCGGCGGCGAGCAGTGCTTTGAGCATGCCCGGCGACGCGGCGCTCTCCGGAATGCGGAGGTGGACGTCCTTCTGCATCCGTTTTGCCTGGGTGATCGTCTGCCATATGTGGCTCAGATCCCCCTCGAACGGGCTGAAGATGTACACTGCCCCGGCATTGATCGATCCCATAACCCTGCCCATCTGCATCTCAAAGGCCGTCTTCTGATCCCGGTGCATCTCCCGGTATACCGAAGCGAGCGTGGCGGCGAAGTGGTAATCCGGAGAGTCTTTCGGCAGGCGGGCGATGTCCCGTTCGCATCTCCCGAGTTTCGATCGAACGGCGACCTCGTCCCGGGCATAGTACTGGTGGACGAGCCGTTCGGCAGGTCGCAGGTCTCCGACGGCAGACATAACCCGGTGGATGTCGCGCTCGCCCGGGAGGTAGCGCACGACGTTTCCGCCCGAGATGATGAGGAGCGAGACGAACCGGTGCTCCAAAATTGCATCCTCGAGCGCTCCGGTCACCGCGGATACGAGCGGGTCGCTGTCCGGCATCTCCGGGCGGAGCGTGGCGTCGGGAAGATCGACGAGGATCAGGGGAAGGTTTCCCTGCTGGCTTGAATACTCTTTGACGAAGAGTTTCTGGTGTTTCGCGGAGAGTTTCCAGTCTATCCGGCGGGGGTCGTCGCCCGTGACGTACTCCCGGAACGAATGGATGCTGTACCCGGAAAACGACGATCGTTCCCGTCGCTCCGCATCTCCGTAATCCCTGCCCCCGCTCTCGCTCTCAAAAGCACCCGACGGGTGCACGAGGATCTCAGGCAGCGTATCTTCTCCCCTCCTGAATGCGAGATCTCCGGTAAAGAACGGATCGGCGATCGTCACGCCGATTCCGGAAAACCTCACCTCTCCCCGTGCCATGATCCGCGCCCGGTAGGTGATGACCGCCGTTCCCTCGCCGGGCCTGGTGGTGGAGGCCGTAGCATCTCCTCCAATCAGGACGGACCCCGCCGGGGGCATGTCGCGGACGGCAAGGGTCGTCTGTTCGGGCAGAGTATAACTTATGGCGACCGTCACGTCGACGACGCCTCCCTGTCTGATGATCGTCCGGTTCGTCGTGCGGTCGACCGTGACCGAGCGGGCTATCGTCCGCATCTTTCGGTCGAAGATGATAGCCCGTGATACGAGGAGCAGGACGAGTGCTGCTCCCGGGAGGAAGGCTGCCGGTTCGTCGAGCACCAGGGCGAATACAAGGAGTACCAGAATGAGTGCGGCGACGCCTTGCGTGCACCGTGTCGCCTGCACGGTCTATGGCACCTCTACCGCATCAAGGATCTCCCCGATGATCTGTTTGGTGGTGATGCCCCCGATCTCCGCCTCGCGCTCGAGCATGATCCGGTGCTGGAGGACCGCGGGTGCCATCCTCTTGATGTCGTCCGGGATGACATACTCCCGGTTCTGCAGTGCGGCAACTGCTTTTCCTCCCCTGACAAGAGCGATCGACGCACGGGAACTCGCCCCGAGGCGCACGTCCCCGTGCATCCGCGTGGCGACGACGAGGTCGCGGATATATTGCAGGACGGGCTCCTCGACACGGATCTTATTCGTCACCTCGACGATATGCTCGATGGTGTTTCTGTTCATCACCGGCGTCAGACGCTCAAAGAAGGGCTGCCACTTCAGCGCACCGGTATGCTCCCGCCTGACCACCTCAAGTTCGTCGTCCCCCGAGAGGTGGTGCGAGTTGTAACTGAACATGAACCGGTCTTTCTGCGCCTCGATGAGCGGGAACGTTCCTTCGAACTCGAAGGGGTTCTGGGTGGCGATGACGAAGAACGGCGAGTAGAGATCGAGCGTGATACCGTCGATCGTCGCCTGCCGTTCGCTCATCACCTCGATAAAGGCACTCTGGGTCTTCGGGTTGAGACGGTTGATCTCGTCGATGAGGAGAATATTTGCAAAGACCGGCCCTCTTCGAAGCTGGAACTCCTTCGTCTCCTGGTCGTAGACCCGCACTCCGATGATATCCGCGGGCTGGGTATCGACCGCGCACTGCACCCGGCGGAACTCGCACCCGGTGATCCGGGCCATCGCTTTTGCGATCGTCGTCTTCGCGGTTCCCGGGACTCCCTCGATAAGGACGTGGCCGCCCGAGAGGACGCCGATCACCAGCAGTTCGATGAGTTCGTCGTTGCCGACAATATACTGGTTCAGCATACCGTGGGTGGCGTTGTAGATATTTGTCAGCAGGGAGAGTTCCTTTGTCATGTTCGCGTCGGTCATGGTGATCGCCTAGAGTATGTTCCTTCGAAATGCGTACGCAACCAGCAGAAGTACGGTACATATGAGAATTATTTTTATTATGGTTGTGCTTTTCACGGCAGCAAGCAGGGATGTGACGGCGCTGCCGCTCGTCGTCTCCGAGTTGGTCAGATCGATGAGCAGGGTTTCGTTGCCTTCGAGAATATTTTGGACGAACTGCTGGTTGTCGCGGACGCTTCCGAGCGTGAGCATGCCGTTGATGAAGAGGCTCGGGTCGGCGAGAACGAAGAGGTCTCCCTCGCCGATCCGCTCGTATGCCACGACCCCGTGCTTCCCGAGCGTCTCGTCTGCATCGATATGCAGGTCTCCGTCCGTGTCGACGAAACTTAAGATCGAGGTCTCGAGGAGTATCTCGCCGCCGGTGAGCGAGGCGGGCCGGTTCATCACGACGATCTCCACTCCTTCGGTGAGGGTACTGTTCGCGCTCCGGTAGGCAAGGACGGTATGGGGGTTGCTGTACTCGGCGTCCATGCTCGAGAGGTTCCCGTCCTGTATCCGGATCGTGCTGCCGAGTCCCGCGAGCAGCTGGTTCGCCGTGCCGAAGTCGTCCGCGAGAACGAGCGTGCTCCCCGCCTCGACGTAGTCCCGGTAGCGAGCGATCGCCTCGTCGTCGAACGCCGCTCCCGGCGCGATCAGGAGGAGGCGGGAGTGCGGGTAGGCGTCGAGGTCGTCGAGGTCGGTGATAGTCACGGCACCGAGGTCCCCCGCCCGTTCGAAGAGCACGGAGGTGCCGTTCCACTGGATGTTGTACCTGCTGTAATCCTCTGTTGTCGTGGCGAGGTGAACGAAGAGCACCGCGGCCAGCAGGAGGAGGATACACCCGACCAGCGCGAATAGATTCTTAATCTGCATCACGCTCCGTATCTTCGGAGATCTGCTCGAAGAGGCCTGCAAGCTCCCGGCGCTCCTCGTCCGTCGGCTGCTTTCCGCCGTAGCGGACGGCCTCGTATCTCCGGACGAACTCGGCAAGCCGTTCTCCGAGGGGGAGTCTTCTGCAGGCCGCGAGGAGCTCCCGCGGGGTCATGGCGAGGTGGTTGTCGATCCGCTGCGCCTTTGCGATCCTGCCTGCGAGGTGCAGGTAGAGTGCGTGAACCGCATCGCTGATCCGGCCTCCGGCAACCAGCCGGGCGAACTTCTCGGCGGCGTTCTCGTCCTCTCCGGGAAGGGGCTCTTCGACTGCCGGTTCATCCGGTAGATCGGCACGCTCTTCCGAAAGCGCCTCTGCCGCCGGTTCGCCCGGCTGCCCCCGCCGCCTGCGGATGTACCAGACGCTGCCTATCGCGGCGAGGAGGAGGAAACCCCCGTAGACGAAGATCGGGGAGCCGAAGAGCGAGGGTGCGATCTCTACGAGCACGGGAGCGCTCTCCGTCCCGTTGAGGGGGAAGGACGAGCTCTCGAATATCGCCGTGACCCGGTAGGTGCCCGCCTCGAACTGCTGCTCGAGGGTATAGTTTCCGGTATCGTCCGTCGTCGCCGTCGCGATTGTCCTGCCGTCCGCCGTTAGCCGGACGGGAGCATCGGCGACCGGTATCTCTCCTGCCCGGAGGCTGCCGGCAAGCGTCCGGTTCTCCGCCCGTGCCCCCTCCACCACCTCAAGGGTGAGGACGGTGTCGAGCGGGAGGACGGTGAAGGTGACGACCTCCGAGTAGGTGGAACCGTGGACGGCGTAAGCGAGGTGCTTCCCTGCCCGGATCCGGTCGACGGTGAAGGTGGTGCCGTACCGCCCGTCGTCGCCGGTGGCGACCGTCGTCCAGTACTTGCTGTCGATGTAGAGGGTGACGTTCTCTCTGCCGACACGCTTCCCCGTCAGTTCTCCCGACGCCCAGAGCCGGTCCTGGTACACGCCGGTATCCGGACTGATCGCAATCGAGAGCCGCTGCGGCGTGGTCGGAGGAGCGGGGGTCTCCGTCCGGCGCGTTTCCTGCTTCGCCTCGATCTCCTCGACGATCTCCTCGAAGTCGTCGATGCTCTGCTCGTAGGTCGTAGTATCGAGCTCGAAACGGGAGCTCGTGTTCACCATCGCGCTCTCGCGGGACCGGTAGCCTTTGAAGTTCTCGGCGATCTGCGATCGCAGCGCTTCGCCCTCGTAGCTGACCGAGTAGAGGAGGTCGGGGCGGTTTTCGTCGCGATAGCGGATCTCGAGGCTCTGCAACTCCTGGAACCGCCGGGTGTCGTTTAAGAGCGACTGCATGCTCTCGACATTCTTTTTATTGTTCCTCCGGAACTCCTCAAGCTCCGTCTCCGACATATCGAGGTTGATCACCATGCTGTCGAGGCGCCGGGACTGCTCCATGTACTGCTGCAGATCGCGCTCGGCAGATTCGAAGTCCTTCAGCTTGATATTCAGTACGAGCGTGCCGGTGTTGTCGAGCACCTCGGACATCAGCGGGAGGAGTACCTGGGACTGCTCGCGGGAGATCTGCTTCAGCGCCTCCGGGTTCTGGTGGAACGGGGTATCAGAGTCGCTTTTGAATGTGTAGAGGGCGGGGGACGCCGCATATTGGGCGATAAGGGCAAAGAATAGGACTGCAAGGACTACGAGCAGAACCTGCGTGTACCGCCGCTTCATGAATTCAGGATCTCCAGGACTTTATGGGCGACGATGGCACCGAAGAGGATGACGCCCGTTGCAATCGCATACCGAAGATAGTGCAGGTAGGACGGCCGCGAGAACGCCGGATCGATCAGTTCCACGGCGATAAGAATGCCGATGAGCCAGAGGACGAAGAAGATCTCGAGATCGAGGTTTCCTGCGAGGATCATGAAGAACGTGACGATGAGCAGCCAGACGATGAGCCCGCCCGCAGCCAGATGTTTCTTTTTGATCGTCACGGCATCTTCCCCCTATACCCCTTTCTTTTGTAGGATTTTTGGAAATACCTCTGTCAGGTAGAGATCTATTGGTTACAAATATTTATAAAACCAAATGACATTACTGCCTGAGGAGGTATTCGAGATGAGACGCTATGGTTTGGTACTTCTGTCGCTCCTGGTTGCGGCGCTCCTGGTCGCTCCGGCCGGTGCGTTCACCGCCGATTCTCTCGACATCGCCGTCGATGAGAGCGGAGATGCAGAGGTGAGGTTTGATTATTCGTTCTCGTGGATCGAGCAGATTGCTGTCTTCTTCAAGATAACGGCGCCCGAACAGGAACTGAAGAGCGCACTTGAGAGTTACTCGGGGAAACCCGTCACGATCGTTGCGGTAAAGAGCGGGTACTCCGTCTTCGACGTCCGTGAGTTCGCCCATATCAGGGAGAACGGGACGAGCAGGGTCTACACGCTTCCGGCACTTGACTTCACCGCAGCCGAGAAGAAACTCAAGGAATACTGGTTTGCCCCGCTCATCGAGGCCGATTTCTCCCCGGCAGTGACCACCGTCCGCTTCCCCGACGGCTACGAGGAGAAGGTCTTTGATCAGAGTGCGATCCCGTCGCTCTCCCACGAGATAACCGCATAACCTTTTTTTGAAGATCTTATCCGAGAGCCGCTTCGACGAGGAGAGCGGCCGCCAGCGTCACAACCCCCGCAATCGATAACGGGAGGGTGTACCGGCGCACGACGGTTTCGAACCCTTCGCCGGTCGTCCGCTTGAGCAGCCAGAAGAACGGGTCGCTGACGTAGCTGAACATGAACGCTCCCGCGGCGATCATCAGCACGAGGGCGGCGGGATGGAGCTCCGGAACCAGCCCCGTCGTGGAGAGAACCGTCGCGGTGACGGCGGCGGTGACGACCCGGGAGCCCTGTGCCGCCTGAAGGAGCGCTGCGATGACGAACGGCAGGAGAAGCCCCGGAAGGTGGCCCGCAACGAGCGCTGCAACATCGGACGGGAACGTGCTCGCGGCGATCACCCCGCCGAAGGCGCCGGCGCCGGTAAGGTCGAAGATGATGATCCCCGCGTTCTTTGTCCCCCGGGCGAGCGCCCGCTCCCGGACGTCGGCAGGAACGTCGATGAGCGCCACGAAGAGCGCTGCAAGAAGCGCGATGTAGATGTTGGAAAGCCCCCTGAGCGGAGGGACGATAAACCCGATCCCGAGCATCAGGAAGAGCACGATGAGTGGCAGCCACGTACGGACGGCAATGCCGCCGCCGGATCTCTGTTCAGGCGCCTCTCCCGCCGGGATGCGGCTCCGCCAGAAGAGGAGGAGGGCGCTGAGCAGCAGGAGCGAGATCGGGAGCGTGAAGAGGTCGACCCGCCAGGGCTCGCCCGGGTACAGGCCGAGTGTGGTGACGACGGTATGGATCACGGGCGAAGGGTAGAGGAGGACGTAGGAGATGATCCCTGCAACACCGGTCACAAAGAGGAGAGTGGTTGCCGCCGCCCGTTCACTTCGAAGATGGGAGACGATCGGTGCGAGGATCACAAAGGAGGTGATCCCGCACATCAGGGGCACGGAGAGGAGGTAGCCGGCAATCCCTGCCGTGTAGAGCGGGTGGCGGGCGACCTTCCTGATGTCGGCGACGATATCCTCGATCCTGCCGCTCTCCCGGAGCACCTGCGCGATGACGACGCCTGCGAAGATGACGATCCCGAGGATCGCGAAGATCCGTCCCGCTCCGGCGGTGACGGCCGGCATGAAGACGTCCACCGGCATCCCGGAGAGAACGCCGAAGAGCACCGCCGCACCGGTGAGGGTGAGAAACGGCGGCAGGTGGTACCTGACCGAGGCGAGCGTGATCAGGACGAGGCAGACGGCGAACGGGAGGAGGGTATCCATCAGTACAGATATACTGGTACCCCGCGTCTCAAAATATCGCCGCTTCGCCTCCTCGGCTTACCGGTGCTCTGCTACCCTCGTCCTCGCGATATCAGCGTATTCGGGGTCGATCTCAAACCCGATATACTGCGTCCCGAGCGTGGTGCAGGCAAGAGCGGTGCTGCCGATGCCCATGAAGGGGTCGAGGACGAGCGTCGCAGCAGAGTAGCCGTGGAGCCGTATGCACATCTCCGGGAGTTTTTCAGGAAAACTCGTCGGGTGCGGCCGCGACGACCGTATCGTCCGGTAGGGGATGAACCAGGTGTTCCCCCGGTCGCGGAGATCCTGCTGCGCAGCCTTCCACCGGCCGATATTTGATTTGTCCTGGTAGGCCACGCCGACGTCGAGCTTCTGTAAGGAGACGCCGCCTTCTTTGGTGAAGTGGAAGATATGCTCGTGGCACTGGCTCAGGTACCGCGTGCTGTTCACCGGCTGGTAGTGGCCGACTGCGATGTCGCCGGTTATCCGGTCGTAGTTCCCGACGTCTGCTTTCTCGATCGCGATGGATTTGACCCAGTGTATCACGTTCTGGAGGGCATAGTGCGGCCGGAACCGCTGGACTGCGTCGAAGGGTATCCAGGGGTCGCTCGGTTTCCCGCCAACGTTCAGGAAGAACGAGCCGTCTGCTTTCAACACCCGCTTTGCCGCGACGGCCACCTCCTCGATCCAGTCGAGATACTCTTCCCGGGGTTTTTGATCGTCGTAGCGGTTGTAGTCTTTGCCGATATTGTAGGGCGGCGAGGTGACGACGATATCGACCGATCCTGCCTGCATCTGCCGCATGCCGGTCAGGCAGTCCATGGCGTGAATCGTGTTCGTCGCTACGTAGGAGGGAGCGTCTCTTCCATCTTCCACTGCTATCATAGAACTGTTGGCGCTCCTTATCCAAAAGGTGAACGGGGCTTATCGGTGCCGCCCGGCAGTTCTTTGAACGCCGGCAGATCACCCGGATCCTGATCTTCGGGCTGGTTATGGGCGTGGCGAGTTTTCTGGTCTTCGAGCACCTTATTTTCCGGTTCCCCTACGAGAGCGCCAATGCGATCATCTTCACCGCGTTCGCGGCGTTCCAGTGGTTCAACGGTATCCAGGCACAGAAGGAGCACGAACCGTTCTTCGTGAACATCCGGCGCAGCCTGACGATCAACCCGCTCATCTTCCTCGGCGTTCTCATCGGGCTCCTCCTGCAGCTGGTCGCGATTTACATCGTCCCCTCCTGGTTTAATGCCGTGCCCCTGGCGCCGGAGCAGTGGATCTATGTTATTCTCCTCTCCGTCGTGGCCTTCGCCGTGGTTGAGACGATCAAGTGGGTGGAGTACCTGGCCGACAGAACGGCAGAGTCAGCGGGGTAAACCGCTTTCTCACCCTGCACTCCGGACGATCTGTGCCAGGAGCGTGACAGAGAGCACCAGTGGAATGGCGTAGCGGATGAGGAACCGGAACACCCGTTGCATCCTCTCGCTCCCGCCGATCTCATCGAAGATCCAGTCCTGATTCATAAACCACCCTGCAACGATGCTCACGAGCAGGCCTGCTACGATGAGCCCGAGCGTTCCGAAGGCGTAGTCGCCAAGATCGAGGAGCGGCGTTTCGAAGAGTTCCAGCCGGAGTGCGGTGTAACTGAGCGCCGACGGGAGGCCGAGGAGCATGACGGCGCAAAAAACGAGGCGTGTCGCCCGCCCCCGGGAATACCCGTATGAATCGATGATCGTCGCGACCGGCACCTCGAGCATGGATACCGCCGATGTGAGCGCTGCAACGAAGAGCATGGTAAAGAAGAGCAGTCCGAGAACGGCTCCGAACGGAACGCTGCCAAAGACCGAAGGCAGGGCGACGAACGCGAGGTTCACGCCCGCTGCCGGGTCAAGGCCGAACGAGAAGACGAGCGGGAAGATGATCAGGCCGGCGAGGAGGGCGATCAGGATGTCGGCGACGGCTATCACCGAGGCGCTCCTGAAGATATTCGTCCGCCCGAGGTAACTGCCGTAGGTGATCAGGATACCCATCCCGACCGAGAGGGAGAAGAACGCCTGCCCGAATGCTGCCGCCCAGACGAGCGGATCCGAGAGGCGGGAGGTGTCGGGTGTCAGGTAGAACGCGATCCCGGCGAGCGCACCGGATCCCGTGAGGGCGTATGCAGCCAGAATCAGGAGGATCGCCACGAGTACGGGGATGAGGTAGCGTGAGAGCCGCTCGATCCCCTCCCGGACTCCCGATCTGACCGTAGCGTAGACGACGAGGCCGGTGAGGAGGAAGAATATCAGCGGGTAGTAGGAGTTCGTGAAGGCTTCGAACTCGACCGGCCTGTTCAGGGCGAAGAAGAGGGTGTAGGCAAAGACCCAGCTCGTGATCACGAGGTAGTAGCTCAGGATCAGGCTTATGATGGCGACGATGAGGATGCCGACCGGGAAGAACCGTTCGCCGATAGCCCGGAAGGCCGGCCCCACCGAGGTCTGCAGGTGCCGCCCGATGGCAAGTTCGAGCATCATGAGCGGCAGGGCGAAGAGGAAGACGGAGATCAGGTAGGGTATCAGGAACGCCCCGCCGCCGTTCTGCCCCACGATGTACGGAAACCGCCAGATGTTCCCGATACCGACAGCGGAGCCGATGCTGGCGAGGATAAACCCTGTCCATGAGGACCATCGTTCGCGAACCATTGCAACCGCCGTTCGTTGCCGTTCAGGATGGCCTCCATCGCCTTAAGCATTCCCCTGGCCGGCTGCCGCGGGCAGAGGGGTGAAAAAAGAAGGTCAGGTGTTGCCGGACTCCTGCTCATAGGTGCAGTATTCACCCTTGAAGAACCAGTTCCGGTAGACGATCGGCGTGATGATGGTGGTCAGAAGACTCATCAGGACGATGGCGACGAATATCCCCTGGCCGATGAGCCCCTGATCGAGCCCGATCAGCGCGACGATCATTGCAACCTCGCCCCGCGGCGCCATCCCGAACCCGATGATCAGCGAGTCTTCCCGGCACATGCCCATCGCCCGGGCAGGGAGGCCGCAGCCGACGACCTTGGTGATGATGGCCACGACCGTCAGCGCAACGAGGAAGACGAGGATCTCAGGCGTGAGCGCCGTGAAGTCTGCAAGGATACCGAGCGAGACGAAGAAGATCGACGCGAATATGATCTGAAGGTACTCGGCGCCTTCCCTGACGTCCTTGCTGTTCCGCAGGCCCACGCCCTCGAAGGCGACGCCGGCGATGAACGCGCCGACGATCCCGGAGAGCCCCATCAGGTCTGCGAACATCGCGTAGAGGAATGCTATCATCATCGCGAAGATGAAGACGAACTCGGGATACTTCTTCGCAAGGTTGGACGCGTCCATCCGTTCGATGAGCCGGCTCACACCGAAGAGCCCGATCGCGCCTCCGATGATGATGAACCCGAAGGCTTTCGCGAGAACGATGCCGATCGAGACCGCCGAGATGCTCCCGCCCACGAGGTCTCCGGTGATCGAGAGCGCAACCAGGGAGAGGACGTCGTCGATGATCGCAACGCCGATGATCGCCCTCGCGGCCTCGGTCTGGAGCATGCCGATCTCTTTTAAGACGTTTGCCGTGATGGCGATACTGGTGGCGGTGAGCGCCGTCCCGACGAAGATCGCGCTTGCGAGGTCGAACCCGAAGAGCAGGGTGATGGCGTAGCCGCCTATCCACGGGACGATGACGCCGATGATTCCTATGACGCCGTAGCTTGCTTTCAGGATATCCTTGATGTTGAACTCGAATCCGATGACGAAGAGGAGGATGATCGCTCCGAGGTGCGCGAGACTCCTGACGAAATCGGTGTAGGTGATCAGGCCGAGCATGCTCGGGCCGACGAGGAGTCCGACAAGAATGGCTCCGATGACTGCCGACTGGTTTATCCTGGATGCCAGGAGGTAGCCGGCAAGTGCAAGGAAGAGGAGCAGACTCATCTGAAACTCAATTGAGGTGGCGATGCTCTCCATGCAACAATATGGATGGGAGTTCTTAAAAATTATCTGCCCAATTTCCATTCCGGGAGCGATCCACCGTGCAGGGTCCGCTCCTGCGGCTCGTTCGCCGGATGATTCGACGGCCGGGGAGGGTGCGAAGATCGGTGATGAGCGTTCTCCAGCCCTGCCGGTCACAACCGGGGCTGCCGGCTGCACCCTGCTTTTGCAGGTGCTATGGCAGTGAAAGCGCCACGTTTTTGATGCGTCTCCTGCCCGTGCCGTCTACCGGCAAAGGCCGGGAACGGGTTATGCGCCTTTGTCCGCCTCTCCGAGAGGCCGCCATGCCCGGGAGGGGACCTGCAGTTCAAACCGCGCTCCCCTGCCTGCCGTGCCGGTCTCGGCGATCCCGATGCCGGTGATCGAGAGGATGTCGCGGGAGAAGGCGAGCCCGAGGCCGGTGTTCTTTCCATAGCCGTACCTGAAGATCTTCTCTTTCTCCGCATCTCCGATCCCGGCGCCGTTATCCTCGAATGCCACGATGAGGCTCCCGTCTCTCTCTTCCTCCGTTGCTATCCGTATCTCCGTGAGCCCGTCCCCGTGGCGGAGTGCGTTCTCGAGCAGGTTATAGATGACTTTGACCGAGAGCGGGTCGGTGTAGATCTCCACCGGCATAACCCGGGAGGTGATCGAGACGCTGTCGAGGGGGAGGTCGTCGACAGCCTGGGTGATCAGCGATTCGAGTGGCTGCCAGATCGGCTGGTGCAGCCCGATCTCCTGGTAATCGCGGGAGAACTGGAGGTGGCGGGTGATCTTCCCGACGAGATCGATAGATGAGGAGAGGTAGGCGTCGCCCGCAGGGGATGCCCGGTCCTCCTGGAGAAGGGTCAGGTACCAGGAGAGGGCGGTGAGCAGGTTGCCGATATCGTGGCGGGTCAGCCGGGTTAAGAGGGAGATCTTCTCCCCGGCTATCCGGAGGGCTCTCTCCGATGCCTTTCGGCCGGTAATGTCCCTGATGATCAGGACAATCCCGACAGGCTCGGCGTCCGGGTCTTTGACGAGTGATCCTGCAATACTGACATACGTCTCCTCCTTCCCCTCGAGAAGTGCCTCACGATCGGAGAGTCTCCCCTGCTCCGTGATGGTCGCCCTGATCGATGCGTAGGCGGTCTCGGGGATGAGCGTCCCGACAGACCGGCCGGGAAGGTCGCTCTCCGCTATTCCGAAGATCTCCGCCGCAGCTCTGTTCGTCGTAATGATCCTGCCGTCCATATCTGCAAGGACAAGGCCGTCCGGCATCGTCCGGATGATATCCGGAACTGCCGTCTCCGGACTGAGTACGAAGAGCCCGTACTTATGGACGGCGTAGACAATGAGCAGGGAGAAGATGACGATCCCGATGAAGACGAGGTTCGGGGTGTATATCCTGTAGGCTGGGAGGAGTATTCCGGAGAGGAATCCGAATCCGATGACGGTCGCAATACCGATGCCGACGAGCCTGTTCTGGCGTCGGATCTTCCCCGGTTGTGCTCTTCGCCAGGCGGTGATACTGATGTATGCCGCGGTGACCATTACGAGCGTGACATAGATCGCTTCGATCTGGTAGGCCGGGCTTGCGGAAACCGGGAGGTAGACGTAGCCTGTCCCGGGCTCGTAGCCTACGGTATAGATCTGACCGGTGAGTATCTCGACGAGGGCGATGAGGAGGGCAGGGAGATAGAGCGCGATGAGGAGATGCCAGGTTTTCTTCTCCTTCGCGAGGGGGTGGCCGGTGAAGGCGAGGATGAAGTGGGCGGTGAGTGCGGCGACGAGCGGCCAGAAAGCGCTGGCTTTCAGCCAGAACCAGACCTCGTCGTACCCGGTTGCCTGCCAGATGAAGAACTCGCCGAGAGCCCAGTAGGTTGCGGCGAGCATTGTGGCGAGGAAGAGGCGGTTGACCGTCGACGAGGGGTTTTTGGCAAAGACGAATACTCCGAGGCCGTAGGTGATGAGCGCCGATACGAGGCAGAAGATGACCAGGAAGGTGAAGACGACCATAGCAATCGCAGAGCCCGCGCGACCCCGGGCAGCCATATCCCTCGGGTTTCGCCGGGAGCTGCTGCCCGACTCCCGGCTATCGATATGGCTCGCTGCAAGGTCCGGTGTGGATGTTACTTGCTCTGTTTTCGGCCGGGAAAACGGTTTGCTTTTTGGTTCGTGGCGCCGGTGCCCGGGTGCGGCTTTCCGGAGGTTTCCGCTCTTTTGAAACCGGATTCCCGGCAGCACGGGGGTTTACAGCCTCCGGGCGGAAACTGCGATGGTACCGGCGGCCGTTCCGGGGTTCTGCCGGATGACGTGCAGCCGGATGCTCATGTTTTCCTCCGCCCGGGTAGGGCGACTCACGCCGTTATGAAAAGTCGCCAGAACGGGGTTATTTTCCGCTTTTACGCCTGCTTTCTGAGGTCGGATCCTGCGGTCGGAGAAATCCTGTGGATATTGTGCTGATTGCGAAAAAGAGAATAATCCTTGAGGTATATCGGCCGTATGAGCGGGGGTGATTTTTCGAGGATGGATACCCTCACCGGGGGTGCGATCGGCCGTCTGTGGGCGTCTGTGAGGGTGGTCGTTTCGGGGGTCGGGCCGGCTTGGGGTGAGGGCACTGATACTTACTATCTTTCGTTTGTTTGGGGTAAGATCAGCAGTTGCATCGCTTCCCGCCAGATCCGGCGTGTCTCCTCTTCCCCCATCGACGTCATCTTATAGTTCAGCATGCCGGAATAGAGAGCAACCATGATCAGTGCCAGTGTCCGTGAGTCCGTCCGGGCTTTGATCCGCCCCGTTTTTTGTTCTCTCTTGATTGCGCTTTCCGTTGCGGATACCAGTGCGTCTATATAGTCTACCGCTGCCCCGCGGACCGCGGAATTTCGTAGGGCAAGAGCAAACATCTCGTAAAATAGTGCACGCCGCTCTTCATCGCCAAGATCGAACTGCTCGAAGATAGGGGAGAATAACTCCGTATACAACTCTTCCAGCGTCGCATGCCGGGAAGATTCGTCGGTTACCTTCTGCATCTCCCTCTGGATGGTGGCCATCACCTCCCGGAGCAGTGCCTCTCTGCTCGGGAAGTACCAGTATACCGCTCCTTTGCTAACGTTCAGTTTCTGTGCTATTGCATGGATGGTCGCCTGTGCGTACCCTCGTTCGGCGATCACCTCTATCGCGGCCTTGATGATCTTCTTCTTTGCGTCTTCCTTATATTCGGGTATGACTTTCGGCATGAACTGTCAGTACTTCAATTCCTGACCGCATTATTTTTGTTATCTGGGTATTGTTCCCTACCGCTTTGTATTTATACATTCCAATGCGTATGTTTATTTGCCTATGCGAATGGTGATTTCATGACCCTGACGACGAAGGAGAGAAAAGATCCCAGCAAAATGGCAGAGGGGATCGCGATGCACCGGTTCAAAGAATCGCAAAAACCCGAAGGCGAACGCCTCTGTTATGACCCTTATGCAATCCACTTCATCACCCCTGCGATCCTGGAGTTCGCAGCACGTCACCCGGCAGAGGCGAATGCGATGGTGGAGCGGATGGAACGCAGGTTTCCGGGTTTGAGCAGCTCGATTCTCGCAAGGGTCCGGTATTTCGACGATTTCGTGTTGCAATCCCTCGCGGAAGGGCTCGAACAGCTGGTCATCCTCGGTGCGGGCTACGATACCCGGGCGTATCGCATCGAAGGACTGCGCGAGCAGGTCCGCGTGTTTGAAGTCGACCACCCCGAGACCCAGTCGGTAAAGAGGGAGAAAGTTCGGGAGCTCTTCGGCTCGCTTCCGGAGCATGTCGTGTATGTCCCCCTTGATCTCGAAACCGGAGATCTCGGTCGGGAGCTGACCGGCAATGGCTATAATCCTGATAAACAGACTCTCTTTATTCTGGAGGGACTGGTGATGTATATCCCTCCGCACGCGGTCGACGAGATCCTTGCCTTTATCCGAAATACCTCGGCTCCGGGCAGTGCCGTCATCTTCGATTACTATCCTTCGAGTGTCGTTGACGGGACGTGCGATCGGGAGATCGCACAAAATATTCGCACGTATGTTGCACAGCTGGGAGAGCCCCTTCGGTTCGGCATTCCGGAGGGAACTGCGGAGGCATTTCTTTCGGAACGCGGGTTTTGCAATGTCGTAAATGTGACGAACGAGGATTATAAAAAACTCTATTTCAATGGGAAGAACGAAAACCGGGAAGTCTGCAGCGCATTATATTTCGCACACGGGATGGTGGAGTGATGGGGCAGAACCCTTTCGCGGCACATTTTTTACCGAAAATACCGGCACATCGGTTTCGTGTGCACACTCGTATGCCTCACTGATAACTTTTGAAGGAATGCAGGATCATAGTCCCTGCGATAGGGTCATCGCCCCGGAGCCGTCTCCGGACCTTTTCAAGGCGCCGAAGGCCATACTCCATGGCCTGCATCGCCGGCTAGGCCGGGGCATGCTCGCTGCTGGTGATTGAAATGGTGCCGATGTCGGCAGGTTTCCTACTCAGGGAGAAGCCTGCGTGACAGATAATCCGGGTGGTGGTAAACCGATGGTTTTCAGGCCCCGATACCAGAGCCTGTGTCAACGGGATATACGGTCGGTGGATCCCAACGGTCATTCACCTCCCTTCATCGTACTCTCACCGGATGCCCCGGCAGTCGAGTCCGCCTCCCCAGTGTAAGCCGGGTCTCTCCGTATCTCACGCCTTTTTCAGCGTGAACCTGAATGCCGCCCCTTCCTCCGGGTGCCCGGGCACCCGATCCTCAACCCAGATCTTTCCGCCGTAACGCTCGACCAGGATCTGCACCAGGTAGAGCCCGAGTCCTTCGCCGACGCCCCGCTTCTCCTGTTCATAGCGGTGGAAGATCGCCTCTTTCTGGTCGTCCGGCACGCCGGGACCGGTATCCTCGACCGAAACCCGGACGAGCCCGTTCGCATCTTCCGTCCGGATGTTGATCGCGATGTCGGGGCCGCCGAACTTGATGGCGTTTCCGATCAGGTTCGAAAAGACTTCCGGGAGCAGGCCGTCGACCTGGACGCGATAGGGTGAACCCCTGTACCGGATGATACCCTCGGGGAAGTGGCTGGTCTCCTCCCGGATGACTGCATTGAGGTCAGTAGGCCTCAGTTCTGCTGTTCCGGAATGAATTCTGCGGATCTTCGAGACCCTCCGCAGGATCTCGATACTCTTCCGGACGCTCCGCTGGAGTTTCCCCGCGTACCTGGCTGCCTCTCCCTTCCCCTGCAGGCTGTCGATGAGCAGGTCTGCGTAGAGGTTCGAGACGTTCTCGGTGTTGCCGATGTCGTGGGTTAGGATGTCGAGGTACAGATTCGTTTCCCGGTGGGCGGATGCAAGGTTCCTGTTCAGCCGGGCGAGGTCTTCGGCGTGGTGCCGGAGAGCCTCCTCGGCCCGCTTGCGCTCGGTGATCTCGCGGGCCACGGCAACGGCGTACTGCTCCTCGCCGAAGGTTACGAATCTGATGGTGATCTCGACCGGCACCTCGGCTCCGCCTGATGTGAGGAGATCTGCGGTCACCATCTGCTGCCTCCGAGAATGGTTCTTCCCGGACGAGAGGATCTCGAGGAACCGAAGCCGCCTTGCCGGTGCGATCAGGCTGCAGAACGGTATCTGCATCAGATCGTCGCGCTCGTAGCCGAGTTGCACCCAGGCTGATTCGTTTGCATCGACAAGAAGGCCTGTCCGGGTATCGATGAGAAATATGGCATCGTTTGCCTGGTCCAGGAGTGCACGAAACCGTTCGAGCTCGGCGAGGCGTTCCTGCAGCTCGGGGTAGTAACTCTTGTGGATCGAGTGCTCCCCAAGTCCGATGATACGCTGACGGAGCGCATCCCAGTTAGGTTTCTGATCAGAGCGCCGATGCATAGATCTCCTCAATCTCTTTCAGTTCCAGTCTCCGCGGATTGGTTGCCATGCAGGGGTCGATGAGCGCACGTTTCGCAAGATCCGGGAGATCGCCAGGTCTTACTCCGAGATCGGAGAGCGTCGCATCGATGCCGAGCGATCGGCGGAAATCGCCGATGGCACGGGTGAGAGCCTTCTGCCGTTCAGTCCCGGGCAACCTGTCCGGCTGCAGCCCCATCGTCCGGGCGATCTCGTCGAACCGGTCGGGCACCGCGGCGTAGTTGTAGCCGACCACGTGCTCCAGGAGAATGGCGTTGCACCGTCCGTGTGGCAGGTCGAGAAGACCGCCGAGGCTGTGCGACATGGCGTGCGCGGCCCCGAGGCTCGCGTTCGAGAAAGCGAGGCCGGCGTACAGGCTCCCGAGCATCGTCCGGTAGCGTGTCTGCAGGTCTTCGGGGGCGCTGAAAGCGTTCGGAAGGGCGGATACCTGCAGCCGGATGGCCTGCATCGCGTGCAGGTCTGTTACCGACGAGCTCGCGTTCGAGACATATGCTTCAATCGCATGAGCGAGGGCGTCCATCCCGGTGTCGACGGTCAGTGTCGTATCCATAGTGGTGAGCGGAAGCGGGTCAAGGAGGGAGATGTCCGGAACCAGCGTCTTGCTGATGATCGCAATCTTCCGCCGCCCCTCTTCATCTGTGATGATGGCGAACTGCGAGACGTCCGCAGAACTTCCGGCAGTTGTCGGAATGCAGATGAGCGGGGGGCCTGGCAGCTGCACCTGGTCGACCCCCTCGAATGTCAGGATGTGGCGCCGGTTGGAATTGACGATCCCGATCCCCTTCGCGCAGTCTATGGGACTGCCGCCGCCGACGGCAACAATCCCCTGGCATTCCGCCGCACGGTAGACCTCCGCCCCGGTCATCACCTCACCTACCCGGGGATTGGGAGAGACGCAGTCGAATACCTCGTAGGGGATGCCGGCCTCATCGAGGCTGCTACAGACGCAGTCAGCCCATCCTGCCTTTGTCACTCCGGCATCGGTGACGAGCAGCACCTTTCTCAGGCCAACATTGCGGGCGTACCGTCCGGCGAGCTCCAGTGCACCGCGGCCGAATATGAACTCGGGAACAAAGAATTTTTTCAGTTCGAGTTCGTCTCTTACGAGCATAGACACAATCTCCACCCGCGAGGGATCGTGACAGTCCCCCTACGATGGGACTCATCCCCGTTATCCACATATATACATTAGCCCCTCCCGAATTTACCACTCAGCTACGCTCTGAATCAGGTTCTTTCGGTTAGTCCTCGCGAAAATGTTCGTCCCTATCAGAGGTACGTTCAGAACGATGAATTTTGTGACAGGGAGCCTTGCATTGCGGTGCATCGCCCGAAGGGCGAACGCTTCCTTGGCTAATGTGAAGATATCCCGATCAGGGATCCTACCGTGGATACTCCTCCCATCGCTCCGGCAAGGAGAGCAGCTTTCGGACAATGTCCGTGTAGGTCTGCCGGGTTTTCCGGTGGTTGCGATGGGAAACGGTGGCGGGCGGATAATGCAAACTGCTCTGCAGTTCCTATGGTAATCGCTTTTAAAACGGAAACGGGAGTCGGATTGCCGATTTTCACCTCTCGAGCCTCCGGCCGGTGTGCCCTCATCGGTGGTTTTGGGCTCTCACCGCGGTTTTCCTCTGCCCTGTGCCCCCCGCCCAGAAATGCGGTCAAATTGACGTTATTTCCGGTTTTACGCCTGCTTCCGGAGGCCGGATCCTGCCGCCGCAGGGAACCTGTGCATGTCGCGCCGATTGCGAAAACGAGAAGAATCCTTGAGGTATATTGGCCATATGAGCGGCGGTAATTTTTCGAGGATGGATACCCTGCCTCGACCCGAGATCGCCCGTCTGTGGGCTTCTGTGAGGGTGGTCTTTTTGGGGGATCCGGCCGGGAGTAAGGGTATTTAAGATTTCCGTGACCTGTCCCGCCTGCGAGGAGTCGCCCCGGCGGATCTCCGGGCTCGGGTCGGTGATACGAAGCGGTTCCGAAGAGCAGTCTCACGTTGCGGGGAGTCCGGGGTTTCGTACAGGTACCGGAGGGGAAGCTCGCCCGGTCACTCAGCCGGAGGTGGGTATTGCGTCCCCTGTAAGGGAGTCCGCCGTGCGTCGGGTTTCCGTAAGGCCTCGAATGCCTCCCGCACCTGCCGGCAAAAGAGATCCGGTACTTCGTCGGATCCGCAGTTCTTCATGAGCGAGATAGTACCGGGTCAGTTCCGATTATAGATCCAGCAGATCTTCTTCTGTGCATCGGAAGTAGTCTTCCCCGACTCTTCGAGGTACTCGATGATCGTCTTGAAGGTCTGCTACATCATCTTCTTCGGCAGGTTCTCCCATAGAGCCCGGCGGCGGTACTCACCGCTGTGTTCCCGGGTGGCTCATCGGTTGAACGCCTGTAATCTTTTTAGAAAATGGCTTTGCACAAAAGAATGAAAGCCCCAGCCGAGATTTGAACTCGGGGCCTGCTGATTACAAGTCAGCCGCTCTGCCAGCTAAGCCACTGGGGCGCAGCATATACATTGGTCTTCCCTGATAAAAAGGGTGGTGTTTGCACGAGCTATCCCTCGTCGCTGCCGGCGGGAGCCCGGCTCCAGACGACCCGGCCGGCGTACCGGATCTCCGCCAGGCGGTGGTACGGGATGCAGGTTACGCGATCTCCCGAGTCGACCTCGAAGTAGTAGGCGTCGAGCTTCCGGATCGCTCCCCCTTCGACGGAGGAGACGCCCCCCGGAGCGCCGCGGTTGACGTAGGTCAGCGAGACTCTGGCAAAGTCGCACTCCGGATCGTGGTAGAGCCGCAGCAGCAGGCGGTGACTTGTTCGCATACGTCCGTGCCCCCATGAACCATTCTCTTCTCCCGTTTAATACTGCCGTGCGGATCCCCCCGGCCCGTGCGGTGGGTGCAGATCGGGATCATCCTTAAGATAAGGTTTGCCTAGAAGAGGGCACGGATCAGGATCTGCCTATGCCCCACGGAGACCATACCGCTCCGGCCGATGAGGACGGCGTCGCGATATCGGTTATCGTACCCGCCCGGAACGAAGCCGAGACCATCGGAGTCTGTCTTCGTTCCCTCGCCAAGCAGCATCTGCCACGGGAGGCGTACGAGATCATCGTGGTGGACGGGGACTCGTCGGACGAGACCTGCGCGATCGCCGGGCGGCATGCGGACACCGTGGTCGCCCAGGTCAGACGAGGGATCGGCGGCGCCCGGAAAGACGGCGTGGATGCGGCATCGGGCCGGGTGCTCGTCTTTACCGATGCCGATACATCTCCCGCACCGACGTGGCTCGCGGCCATCGCTGAGAACCTGCTCGTCGGCGGCTACGACGCCAGCACCGGGCCGACACGCTTCTGCGAACGGACCGTGCGCTCGGAGATCCTCCAGATCTGGCGCAAACAGTACCACCTCTATCACGTCTTCAACTACTACCGGCTGATCGGCTCGAACATCGCCATCACCCGCCAGGCGTACGACCGGGTCAGCGGGCATCGCGACATCTCGCTGCTCGAGGACTACGATCTCTCGCTCCGGATGTTCCGGGAAGGCTCGATCCTCTGCAACTACGACCCGCGCCAGATCGTCTACACCTCGAGCAGACGGATCTGCAACCTTTTTTCCTACATGCTCGTCTACCTCTACGGCCAGTACCACTACCACGTCACCCGGGACTATGCCCGCCTGCTGCAGTACCCGCGGTTCGACGAGATGAGCCTCAAGGTCATGCTCGAGCGCCTCGCCGAAGACCCTGAAGAGTGAGCAGGCGGCTCGTACTCCGCCTTGCGAGAAATAACAAACTCATTATGCAGTGATGACAAGAGTGTACCCACGATGGCTCACCTCACCGTTGATATCGGCGGTCGCCCCGGCCTTGACTGCAGGGGATTCTGCGACTACTGCTACTTCAAACACGTCTCCGGTGTCCGGTCGCTCGGGTGCCGCTACTGCCTTCCCTTCAAAGTCGGGTGCGACTACTGCACCCGGGGCGTCCGGGAGCTCTACGAGGGGTTCAAGGATCTCCGGACCGTCGCGGACGAGACGCTCGCGAACCTCAGCACCCGCGGCGACGACATCGACCGGATCACCATCAGCGGCGGAGGCGATCCGAGTTGCTACCCGCACTTTGCCGATCTCGTCGACCTGCTCTCCTCTATGGAAGCGCCGCTCCATATCGGCTATACGAGCGGGAAGGGGTTCGATGACCCCGGCGTCGCCGACCTCCTGATCGACGGCGGGCTCTCCGAGGTATCGTACACGGTCTTTGCCTCCGACCCGGCCCTCCGGAAGCGCTGGATGCACGACCCCACCCCCGAGGCCTCGCTCAAAGTGCTCGAGCGGCTTGCCGAAGAGATCGACGTCTACGCCGCTGCGGTGGTCGTCCCCGGCGTCAACGACGGCCAGGTTCTCGAGGAGACCTGCGACTGGCTCGAGGGGTGCGGGGTGAAAGGCCTCATCCTGATGCGGTTTGCAAACACGACTGAGCAGGGGCTGATCCTCGGCAACGCTCCCATCCTGAAGGGGCAGCGGGTGCATACGGTGCGGGAGTTTGAAGAGCTCGTCAGCGGCGCTGCCGAGCGGCACGCTCTGAAGATAAGCGGAACGCCGCTCCTCGATCCGGAGATCGGCTCGCCGTTCGCCATCCTGCACGAACCCGACCTCCTAAAGAAGCTCCCCCGGGTCCGGAAGCGGGCGACCGTCGTCACCGGAAGCGTCGCGGCGCCGTTCATCCAGCGGGTGCTGCAGATCCGCGGCTACCAGTCCCGGGTCGTCAGGGCCAGAAAGGATATCGCCTGCCTGATCACGACCGACGATCTCCGTGCCCTTGACTTAAAACGGCTCGAAGAGGTCGTGATAATCCCGGGCAGGGCGTTCGTGCACGACACCGAGGCACAGGACGTCCTCTCTGCCGACGGCGTCTACCGCGAGGTGGTGCGAGGCCCGGAGACCCTGACGGCCGACGCCGAGACCAGCATGGGGATGACGAAGGCCGAAGTTCTGCAGATGGAACTTGATGGGTTTGCCGCCCTGATCAACACCATCAACCTCCACGGGCGGTAGCGCTCACTCAGCGGCTTTCGGCAGCGTAAACCGGATCGCCGCCCCTTCGCCGGGAGAGCCCGCCACCCGGTCATCCGCCCGGATCTCCCCGCCGTAGCGCTCTACGAGAACCCGGCTGATATAGAGGCCAAGACCCTTCCCGCTCTTTTTCCCCCCGCTCCTCCGGAACCGGTGAAATATCTCGGGTTTTAAGGGGTCGGGAATCCCGGGGCCGGTATCCTCCACCGATACCTCGACAGATCCGTCTCTCTCCCGGACGCCTATCATGATCGCCACACCAGGCCCGCCGAACTTCGCGGCGTTGCCGATAAGGTTGATGAAGACCTCCGGGAGGAGATCGTCGGCGAGCACGACCGCATCCGTCCCCGGGTAGCGGACGTCCGCCTCCGGGAAGAGGCGTATCACCTCGCGTATGGCTGTATCGAGCACCGTCGGGGCGAGAGCGGCCGTCTCCTCCTGCAGCCTCCGGATCGTCGAGACGTTGCCGATGATCTCGATGCTCTGCCGGATGCCGGTGAGGAGTTTCTGCGCGTATACCTTCTCGTCCCCGGTGAGGATCTCTTCGAGGAGGGTCGCATACATCAGCGACGAGGTGTTGGCGTTGCTGATGTCGTGCGCCATCACGTCGAGGTAGAAGTTCGCCTGCTCGTTTGCCTCCTCGAGCCTGCGCTGGAGCATCAGCCGGTCGAGGGCTCTGCCGACCTCCCTGCCGATCGAGACGAGAATGCTCTTCTCCTCGTCCGTGAAGCGGTGCGGACGCCTGCCGGTAAGGATCATCGCCCCGAGACGGCCGCCGTCCGAGGTGAGGGGGATCCGGGCGAAGGCACGGATCGCGGCGTTGCCCGGATGGTCGTCAGCGAAACAGGCTCCCTCTCCCGCAAGGATACGATCGAAGGGGGGTGCATCGAGGCCGACTTCTCCCGTCCCGGGCAGCAGATCCGCGGGAAGTCCTCGCCCGACGATCAGTCTCGCCGTCCGGCCGGATAGGTTGAAGAGGAAGACCCCTCCCCCTTCTATCCCGACGAGATCGAGTGTCCGGTGAAGCGTTTTCCGCACCAGATCCTCCGGGTCGGCAGAGGTGCTCGTGGCGCCGATCACCTGGTTGATCGCGTAAAGTTGCCGGTTCCGCCTCGTTATCCGCTCCTCGGCGGTCTTCCGCTCGCTGATATCGCTGATGTAGAGGGAGAGGCCCCGCTCCTGCGGGAAGACCCTGACCTCGAAGTATCTGTTGTGCCGGGGAGAGAAGATTTCGAACGTGGCGGGATGCCGCCCGGTAAGCACCCGGCGGAGGCTCTCCTCAAACGCGGGGCTTTCGGGTCCCGGAAAGACCTCGGAGTACTGTTTGCCGACGATCTCGCTGCGCTGCATCCCGAGCAGCCGCCCGGCGGCCTCGTTGGTGTAGGTGATCCGGCGTTCGTCGTCCATGGCGATGAATGCGTCGCTGATGCTCTCGAGGATCGCCTGTACCCGTATCTTCGACTCAAGCAGCGCTCTTTCCGCCAGTTTCCTCGCGGTGATGTCGTGGACGATCGAATGGAGGAGAGGCCGGTTTTTTACGGTGATCGCCCCGCTGTACACCTCGACGTCCCTGACCTCGCCGCTCGCAAGCACGTGGCAGAATTCGAAGTAGTTCCTGCGCTCGGCGGCTGCATCCGCCATCTCAGTGAGAATCGCCTCCTTGTTCGGTGTGCTGATATCGGCGATCGTCATCCGGGTCAGGACGTCGTGCGGATACCCGTAGAAGTGTGACGCAGCAGGGTTTGCATCGACGATCTCCCCGGTGGCGGGATCGATGAGGAGCATAACGGCGAGGCTCTCGGTGAAGATGCTTCGATACCGCTCTTCGCTCTCGCGGAGCATCTTTTCGGTCCGTATCCGTTCCACGAACCTGCCGAGCTGCCCGGCGACGGTATCGACGAACAATCGCTCCTCCTTCAGGAAAGGCCCTTCCTCCTCCTCCGGATGATCGCTTCGGTAGAAGACTTCAAGCGCCCCGACCGGTCTGCCGTGAACCCAGATCCCGCTTGCCAGAACCCGGGGCGTCGCCGTGACCGGTCCGGTGCAGAACGAAGCGCCGTCGATGACGATCCGGGCACCGGCGTCCTCCGGGTACTGTAGGGCGGAGGGGATGACGGCGAGCACTTCTGAAAAGAGCTCTTCGCGCTGCAGGCCGGGTCTCTCGGTGAGGCGGGCGATGCTGTAGAGGCACGCAAGTTCCCGTTCCCGCTTGTGGAGATCGCGTCGCTCTTTTGCGCAACAGACTGCCTGGCGGATACGGTCGGGACCGAGCTGCTCTCCCGGAAGGTAGTCGTCGGCGCCCTGCAGCGACGCGATCTCGTCGCCGAGAGCGATAACGGGTATGCCGGGCGCCTGCCGCCGGATACGGGCAAGCATCTCAGGTGCCCTGCTCCCGGCAGATCCGGGATCCAGGAGGACGACCGCGAACGTTCCGGCGGCAAGTGCGTCGAGCCCCTCGAAGAGACTCCCGGCAGAGACCGTCTCGAAACGGGGGCAGCTCTCCTCGAGCAGCCTCCGGACGAGCCTTGCGTCTTTCGGGTCACTCTCGATGAGGAGAACCTTCTGTCTCGCGCTCATGTCTGGCACACGATCAAACCCGGCTATTTTCTGCGTCTCCGCGGCGTCCCCCACCATCTCCTGCAGAGTGCGGGCAGGCCGATACTCCCCTCAGGGGCGATGCGGTATTAAGGATTACTCTCTTCAAAAGCTACCCTGCGGGTCGCGGAGCCCCAGTCCGGGAAACGGGTATCTCTGCCCTTTTTCAGTCTGCGAGCCCGTAACGCTGCAGGAATCGGGTTACGATCCATTCGTTCCGGACTTCGGGGTGGAACATAACGCCGTACACCGGCAGCGTCCTGTGCCTGATCGCCTGAACGCACGTATCGGAGCGTGCGAGAACCTCAAGCGACTCCGGGGGCTCGACCGAGAAGGTGTGCAGTTCGAAGGCTGAAAAACGTTCATAGCCGTCAAAGAGCGGGTCGTTGACGGATCGCAGGATCTCGGTCATACCGATCTCGCTGCACGGCACGATAGCACCGCCGAAGAGGCGTGCGATGATCTGCATCCCCGCACAGATGCCGAGCACGGGTTTTTGATACGAACGGAGGTGCGAAAACTCCTCCGTCCGGTCGGCAAACACGTTGTCCATCAGGGCGGTTCCGCAGAGGATGACGGCGTCCGCCTCGTCGAGCAGCCCGTCGTCGACCTCGGCAAAATGCCGGACGGTATTCCGGGCATGCATGCTCTCTACAATCTGCACGACCGGCCGGACGAACTCGTCCGCGCCGAGCGAATCCTTTCTCCAGCTGAGATCGACGATGAGTATCATCTCTCCACCAGCCGTGCTTTTCGGATCAGGTACCTGCCGTTGTGGTTCCGGTATGCTGTGGAGGCCTCGTCGACCAGGATTCGCCGTGAAAAGAACGGTGCATCGATCACGAACGTCTCGTACTCCCCGCCTTCGCCGGTCAGGGTGATCCGGTGAGTCCGGACCATCTTTCGGAGATCGGAGAGGGCGTCCTCGTCAAGCTCCCTCCCGAGCCACTGCTCGTCGAAGGGGGCGGAGAAAACCCCCGCGATCAGCACCCGGAACCCGGCCGCAAGCAGTGCCTCCATGTAGGCCTCCTGGTCGATATACCAGAGGGGATTATAGCACCAGAGATGCAGTTCGTTGCAGATCCGCTGGATACGTGTCGCCTGGTAGACCGAGAGGATTGCACCGGTGACGACCCCCTCGATCCCATACTCTTCCCGGGCGCGGAGAAGTGCCCGTTTCAGGTCGTCGAGTTCCACCTCTTCCTCGCCTGCCGTCTCCACTTCGACGAGCGGGAGTCCGGCGGCCTCCGCCTGGAGCGCTGCGAGGCGGATGTTCGGGGTGTGAAACATGTAACTCTCGTCGTTCCGGGAGACGATGGTGATCAGGCAGACAACGTCCTCCTTCATCATTGCCTGGTAGCAGGCAAACAGGGAATCTTTCCCTCCGGAGAATAACACACCGAGTTTCATTCCAGCTCTGTACTGTTAGGTTCATGAGCCATAACTCAAACGATCACGCATCTGCTCCGGCGGGGTATGAGTGCCGGAACGCAGGGAGGCACGGTGCCGCCGCGGGAGTGAAGGCCGTCCGACGGGAAGGGAATGAACACCTGCAGCGTCCGCATAATTGTCGCTGCCACTGTGCACCTGCCAAAGACGCCCCGTGAGAGGTGAATGCAGCTGGTCGGGGGACGCCTAAAAGAAGGTTGGTGTCCGTGCGAATCCGTCTTCTCATCGGAGGAGCCGATCGTGATTGGGTCATGCTTGAATCTGTATTCGAAGGCCTGGATGGTGGAAAGTTGTTGTTTTCTCGAAATATGGGAATATTGTGAGTGGTGAAGATCGATTGTATTATATTTTGGTACGTGCTAAAAAGATACGTTCGCCGCTCTGGTGAATATTAAGCGTTCCGATTGCGCATGTCATGTCGAAGAATGGAAGAACGGTGAAACGATATGGGCAGACGTACTCTCTTCTCCGGCCGGATTTGGTGCAATGACGGGTTACGACGAGTACGGCAATCGTTCCCGGTCAACTGCCACCATGTTCTGGTTTCCGTTGCGGTATTCATCCTGATTGTTCTGTCGATCTTTTTTGTCTGCCAGCAGGATGAGGCCATCAGCCATACGGCAACCGCATCGTACCAACAGACGGAACTAGAGGTGGTTCGTGAAGCCGCACGGAGTATGCAGGAGTACGTATACATCCAGACAGAAGTTCTCGGAAGACAGGACATTGAGAATATCGAACAGGAAGTTCTCAAGAAGTTCATCGAACCCATCCACCTGCTGGAAAACGGCGATGCCTGGATCTATGCCCCGGATCACGTTGTCTTTGACCGGAGCTCCGACTTTCCCGACATCTACCGCGGAAAAAGCATGGCTGAAATATTCGCCATCCAGTTGGATCACGGAGCAAGCCACTTTGAGGAGATGACCGACGACGTCACGAACGTCCGGGAGGGTTACGGCTGGTATATCTGGCTGCCGGAAAAGGGGCCCGAGATCGCTGCGTGGACTCCGGTCCGTGTCGGAAACTACTCCTGGACGATCGGCCTGTCGACACCGCTCCCGGAAATTCTGGAAGCGTCCGGTGCGTCCGGCCAGAGTGCGCGATCGGTGTTCGTCCTCGCTACAGGGATTTTTCTGGCTCTTGCCTTGTATTCGGCCTGGCTGTTCTCGGATATTAAGAGGGTGCGTGCGGAACGTGCGCTCCAGAAGGCAAACAACAAACTGCACCTCCTGAGCAGCATGACGCGGCACGATACCCTGAATAAAGTCATGGTGCTGGCAGGGTATCTCGCACTGGTGCAGGAATCAACGCACGAAGAATCGGTTCGGTCTCTTCTGAGTAAAATGGATCGTGAACTGGACGCTGTCCGCAAGCAGATCCTCTTCACCCGGGAGTACCAGCAGCTCGGGATACTGTCTCCCGTGTGGCAGGATGCAGGAGCGGTATTTGAAAAGATTCTGCGTGAATTCGATCTCCGGGACGTGTCGAAGTCAAGCACGGTCGACGGGCTGCTGATCTATGCAGACCCGCTGTTTGAGCGGGTGCTGTATAATCTGGTCGACAATTCGCTCCGGCACGGTCAGACGGTGACCAGAATCTCGCTGGACGTTGCGATGCAACCGTCAGGTCCTGTGCTTATCTACGGAGACGACGGGGTCGGTGTTCCGGATAAAATCAAAGGGCAGATTTTTGAGCGCGGGTTTGGGTCAAACACCGGTTTTGGACTTTTCCTCACCAGGGAGATCCTGGAGATCACCGGTATCAAGATCCGGGAAACCGGAGTTCCGGGTGAGGGCGCACGGTTTGAGATGACCCTTCCGCCGAAGGGGTGGCGACGGGGAAATGCGTGACTGTCGTGCGGCATACCGTAGACCTGCCATCGATATGAGATCCTAAAACCCGTGGAAACTTCTGATTCTCATCGTCGGTATCAGCGAAGCACTGCCGTTTGGCTATATCTCCGGGTCGGGTGCGGAGTGTTCTCTTTTCCTCTCCCGCTCTCATGGCCGATGCGGGTGTTGCAGAAATGATATCGCCGCTGCTCTGACCTGACAGTGCGGTTCCATCGATTACGTGTATTCCTGCTCGTGTTTCTTGAGGGTGAACCGGAATGCCGCCCCTTCGGCGGGGGAGCCCGGCACCCGGTCGTCCACCCGGATCTCTCCGCCGTACCGCTCGACGAGAGTCTTTGTGATGTAGAGCCCGAGCCCTTCGCCCCGTCCTGCATGCTTCCCCTGCTCGAAGCGATAGAATATCGCCTCTTTCATATCGTCCGGAACCCCGGGGCCGGTATCCTCCACCGTCACGAGGAGCATCCCGGGCATCTGCTCCTCGATGCGAATGGTGATCGTAACGCCGGGTCCGCCGAACTTGGTGGCGTTCCCGAGCAGGTTTGCGAAGACCTCGGCGAGGAGCGGATCGGCCACAACCCGGTGGGAGCCGCACTCGTACCGGATAGCCGCGTCCGGGAAGTTTGCGATACTCTCGAGGATGATGCCGTCAAGGTCGACGCTCGCGGTGCTGACGGCCTCCTGGTAAATCCTCCTGATGGTGGAGACGTTCTCAAGGATCTCGATGCTCTTATAGATGCTGGCTCTGAACTTTCGCGCGTACTCCGACTGTTCCCGGTCGAGGAGGTCGAGCAGCAGGTCCGCGTACAGCGTGGAGACATTGAGCGCGTTCCTGATGTCGTGGGTGAGGATATCGAGGTAGAGGTTCGCCTCCCGGTTCGCCGCCTCGAGCTGCTGCGAAAGCTGCATCCGATGAATACCGGAACCGACCTCCCTCCCGATTGCCTCGAGGAGTATCTTCTCCTCGTCCGTAAAGATCCGGTCCTCACGGCTCCCGATGAAGATCGCACCGACGGTTACGGATCCGGCGATGAGCGGGATGCAGGCGAGCGAGGATATCTCGAGTTCTTTGAGGATCTGCTCTTCATGAGGGCTCTGTGCGGTGTCTGTCCCGATATAGTGCGGCTGCTGTTCGATAAGGACGGCATGGCAGGGCCACGTGTCGACAGGAAGCACCCGGTGCCGTGAGAGGTACCATTCGGGAACGTTCAGTGAATACCGGACCGCCGCCTCTGTCTGCCCGGCGTCCAGCAGGTAGATCATCCCGCAGTGCAGGCCCATATGGGTGAGCACCCTCTCGAGGGCTTCGGTGAGCATCGCGTCGAGAGAGCCGGACGCGGCAGTGATCCCGACGATCCGGTTCAGTACGGTGAGATGCCTGTTCTGCTGCCGGAGCGCCTCCTCTGCGGTTGCCGCTCTCTCTTCCCGGTGGTGCGCCTCACTTCGGGTAAGCACGATCGAATTCACGAATCCTCATTTCCCCCAGTCTTCAACTGAGTAACACCATTATCCGTTGCATTTTATACTGCTATGCCCTTGGAAAGATCCAATGGTACTGGATCGAGCATCCCCGGGTCTCGCCCGGCACTTCCGGTTCTAAAAAATGTGTCGATCGTGAGGCCACCCCCTTTCGTAGTCGGGAATGGCAGAAAAAAGCCCCTGTGGCCTCCGCTGCCGGATGCCCGCTGAAGGCCGCTACCCGGTTTCCGCCGGATGCCGGCGTACCTATTTAGGACTGCGTAGCCTACAGTCATCCTGCATACAGAGTGACGACGCTTCCTGCCGGTACCCGCCGGCGACGGGGGCAGATAGGTGAATTATACGTACGCCATACGTTTTTACCGGATATTCGATGCCGGCGATACGATAGATCTGAACCTTCTTGAAGAGAACCTTGCCGTCGGCCATGCGACCACCCGTGCGAGTTTCACCCGGGTCAAACCGAAATCGGTCTCGATGGACGTCCCCCCGCTGCTTGTCCGGCTCCCTCCCGTCCGGGCGACTGCAGGCGGTCGGGAGTGGCAGATGGATACGGTCGCCCGGATATACGACATCGGTGCGATAAGTCTCTGCTTCATCCTCGAAGACCGCGGAGCACCGCCCTCCGCTCTGCAGGAGACGGCTCTCCTCTTCGCCGGCCAGAACGGTCTCGACCCGCTTTTCTCCGGTTTTCTCGATCAGATTCGGAGAATCCTCTTCCCGCATCTCGGGGATCTCCCCATCGATCCCGGGTTCTACGAAGACTATACCATCTTCATCACCGACCGCACCGATGCGGCGCTCGACCCGGTCGTTCTCCTCCTCGGGGAGGATATGGTCTACAGTGCGCAGACACGCGAGGATCTGCTCCGAAATGCTCTGAGTTACGGGATCGACGATCTTACTATCCTTTCCTGGGACTCCGCCCTGCTCGTCAGCCCCGATGCTCCCGGCGATCTCATCGATATCATCGAATACGCCGCTGTCCAGACACTTGAGTTCCGCTACTACGACAGAGTGCTCAGCCAGCAGATGGAACGGATGTACGACGATATCGGGTGCACGGAGCGGCGTTCCCAGCTCCGGCGCATCGCCAGGTACCGCAGCATCATGACCCGCCTGATGGAAACCCTTGCCGAGATATCCGAAATCACCGATAAAGTCGACAATCTCATCAAAATAACCGAGGATATCTACTACGCCCGGGTCTACGCGATGGCGCTCGGAGTGCTCCGGATCTCGCAGTGGCGTTCCAGCGTCAACCGGCGGATCGAGCTCATCCACCGGAACTACGCGATGCTCTCGGACGAAGTGAACGTCCGGCACTCGCACTTTCTCGAGCTTATCGTCATTCTCCTGATCGCGTTCGAGGCCGTTATCCTCCTCTGGGAGGTCAGCGGTCTTCAATAGTGCCTGCCGTGCCGGGAGCAACCTGCTTGCCGGCGCCCCGGCGGATATGCGTAGCCCGGTGATCGGACACGAAGAAGAGTCCGGATCAGCGATACCTTTCCCTCTCTGCCTGTAGGTGTGCGGAGATGACGCCGGTGGGTTCTGGCATAATGTACTTTATATATAATTCCGTTTATGTCTCCCCCGGTGATAACCATGGTAAACGGAATCATCCCGTCGCAGATGACGGCACAACTGCAAGAGATCAATAACGTGATCGGCAGCAGCATAGCATTCCTTCCGAATCTCATTCTGGCAATCATTATTCTTATCATCGGCTGGATTGTAGGGCGAATCCTCGGGCGGATCACCGCAGAAGTTCTCGACAGGATCGGTGTCGATGACGCGCTCCGGAAGACCTCCGTCGGAAAGTACATCGAACGCTCGACGATGACCCTCGGGCATCTCTTTGATCTCATCGTCCGCTGGTTCATCTATCTTATCGCAATTCTGGCGGCGGTCAGCATTCTCCAGGTTCCCGGGCTGACGGCTGCCGTTGGAGCGATTGTCGCGTACATCCCGAACGTCGTGGCATTCCTCCTGATCCTGATCATAGGGTTCATCGTCGTCGACTGGGTGCTCGACTTCATCGGCAGTATCGGTGAGCAGAATGAGATCGAGTACATGGGTCTCATCACCATGGTGCTGCGGGCGTTCTTCTACTTCGTCATCGTGATCCTCGCCCTTGAACAGCTTCTGCTCGACCTCTCGATCATCTACGTCTTCGTCGTCCCGATCGCGTGGGGCGTCGGCATCGGCATCGGTGCTGCAATCGCCATCATCGTCGGGTTCGGCCTCAAAGACCGGGCGCCGGAGATGATGGAGGGTATGACAGGCAAGATGAAAAAGAGACAATAATTTCTCTTTTTTGAGGACTCCTGTGGGAGTCCCTCTTCTCGCCGTTTCTCTGCTCTGCAGGGGTGCCGGGTACGTTGCCGGTCGAACGGCTGTGCTCCCCCCGTTCTGATCCGGACTCCGGAGATTCGCCGACGCGGCTACGGCACACCGGTTCGGCTCTCCGGAGACCCGGTTTCGCTCTCCTGCAGGGAACGTCTCTCAAGCTCACTCCCCGGCGGGATGAGGATACTATTAAGAGTTCTGAGTACGTGATTGCGGGCACTGCCCCACACCGGCAGGAACCTGGGAAGCGGAGATGATCTGAATGGCGAATGGGAGATCGAGTGTTGTTCTGGAGCGAAGGACCCGGAGGACGGAAGCGGAAGGGTTCATGAGGTCCGAGCATATTATCGGGAAGAGCGTGAAGAATATGGAAGGCTACGACCTCGGCGAGATCGCGAGCATGTGGGTAGGACTGCTCCGGGGCCGGGTCGAGTACGTCGTGCTCGCGTACGGAGGCGGCGGCGGGAGGAAACTCTTTGCCGTTCCGATCGAGGCTCTCGCCTACCGGCCTGGGGACGATAGCTTCCTGGTAAATATCGACAAGAATGTTCTGGACTCCGAAGCGGGCTTTTCGGAGAGTGACTGGCCCCGTGAAGCGAACTGGGATCTGATCGCGTCGGACCGCCCCATCGTGCCCCCGACCCGGGAAGAGGCGCTCGCCGTGGAGTCGACCGAGGCGCCGCCCCCGGTGATCACCACGACGGAACGCGTCGTCGTGAGCGAGCGGCTTACGCCGGTCGGTAAGGTGGTCGTCGATCAGCAGGTCGAAGTTACGGCCGGAGAGTGGGCATCCACCGAAGCCTCGGAAGCTTCGGTGGCGGGAGAAATGCCTTCAGCCGGGGTCACGGAGTCTGAAGAGGCGCAGGGAGAGAGGATGGTGGTCGAACAGGAGCGGCCGGGGGGTCCGCTGCATCTCCAGCAGAAGAAAGGCGCCGGCACTGAGACGCCGTCCGCACGGCAGATAGGAGCTCCCGAGTTCCTCGTCTACCTGGAAGGCACGGAGTACCCTGCAGGGAAGCACGACCTTATCAGCCGTGCGAAGACGAACAATGCACCGAGAGACATGATCGACGTGCTCGATAGATTCGCGACAAAGAATTACTCCTCCGTCGAGGATGTAAGGAACGAGTTTAACCGGGTTACATAACCCTTTTTTTATCCACCCGGAAGTGAGATCCGTTCCGGTCTCGCTGGATTCTGCGTATCCCCGTGACGTTTTGGGCAAATTCCGCCCTGAAACAGCGCCGGTTTCACACCCCTCGGAACGCTTAAATAATCTCAATGTACCCCTACCGCCCCTGCCCCGGTGTGGCCGATGCATCCGGGCAGGCCTGGGAGATGAGTGCAATGGCTGAAGGAAGATCCGGAATGGTCATGGAGCGAAGGGTGCGGGAGACCGGGGCGGAGTGGTATATGTCGGGCGACGACGTGATGGGCAAGAGCGTCATCAACCCGCAGGGAGAAGACCTTGGAAAGATATCCGATATGCGGATCGCTTTCCCCCAGGGCCGGGTCGAGTACGTCGTCCTCAGATATGGGGGCGTGCTCGGCATGGGTGGGAAGCATTTTGCCGTTCCGGTTGAGGCACTGACGTACCGGTCGAGGGATGATGTCCTCGTCGCGAACATAGCAAAAGATACCCTGGACAAAGCGGCAGGTTTTTCGGAGAACGACTGGCCGAGGGAGCCGGACTGGAACCTGATTGAGTCTGCCAGAGTCCGGGCACCCCCGAGCAGGGAAGAAGCGGAGGTCGTCACGACGGAGCGGGTCGAGGTGCGCGACCAACCCCGGCAGAGGTAGATTCCTTCCCGATGATTTTTTCGCCGGTGTGTGCGAACCACCACGACCATTTTGATGCTTCCACATAAGGGGCATCCACCACAGGAGGGTGAGTGTATGGCACAAAACGTGATTGATATCCTGAAACAGGAGCACGAGGAGGTTCTCTCGATACTCGAGAAACTGTCGAGCAAGGGCATCAGCGACCGAAGCAGCATGTATTCTTCGATGAAGAGTGCTCTCCTGCCGCACATGGAGGGTGAGGAGAGGGCCGTCTATCCTGCATTTGATCAGGCGGGCATGCACGAGAGGGTTCTGGAATCGATAGAGGAGCACAACGCCGTGAAAACCCTGCTCGGCCAGCTCGACAGCGCCTCCATGTCGAACGAGGACGAGTGGGTTGCCAGGATGAAGGTGATCCGGGAGAACGTCCAGCACCATGTCAAGGAAGAGGAGGAGATCTTCCCGAAAGCCCGACAGTCGTTCAGCAGCGGCGACCTTGAGGAGATGGGCAGCCGGTTTGAAGAAGCAAAAGGGAAAGTGCCGATGGCAGCACGCTGACCGCTCCTTTTTTCATGCGACGCAGGGGCGGCATGGGCATAAGATGTGCCCGTGCCGATCCGGATACCGTCATCCGCCCCCGTCCGGGAGCTGCAGTCATCTGGGAGAAGAGATGCCGGCAGGTGTTTTTTCCGAAAGGGGACGCTGGGAGATCTGCTAAACGAACCCGCTGGTTCGCACCGGAGAAAAGGTGGTGCCCCCGGTCGATCGGCGGGCTCGATCGAGGAAGGTGCTCACGATCGCGGTGAACTCATCCGGGTACTGGTACATGAGTCTGTGGCCTGCACCACGGAGGCCGACGGGATCCGCTCACCGATGAAGAAGGAGGTCCGGGGCGGGGCGATATTTTCCGGGCTGCTGCTCTCGGTGACGTTCGGGAGGTACTCCCGCGGGAGTGCGAGCGTCTTCCTGACCTCGGGCGCGTCCATGAGGGTGGTGGGCTTATCCGCCGCTTTCGGCTCTCCACACCCCGGCGGGAATGCGGATCTCAAACCTGACCCCCCACCCGGCATCGCCGTTCTCGATGATGGTCATTCCGGTTATGGCAAGGATCCTGCGGATGAGGAAGAGCCCGAGCCCGGTATTCCTCCCGACGCCGCGCTCGAATATCCGTTCCTTCTGGGCGTCCGGGATCCCGATCCCGTCGTCTTCGTATACGACGGTCAGACCCTCGTCGTCTGCAACGGAGGAGATCCGGATCGCCGATACCCGTTCTCCGTGGCGGACGGAGTTATCGACCAGGTTCTCAAAGACCTTCACGAGCATCGGATCCGCATAGACCTCTCCGGGGGTGCACTCGACCGAGAAGACAACCCCTTGCGGCACCTGCAGTCCCGTGGCAATTGAGCGGAGATCCTGCCAGTGCGGTTCGGTGGTGCCGAGGTTCTGGTAGACCCGGGAGAACTCGATCTGGGACTGTATCCTCCCGGTCGCCGCCTCCAGTCTCTCAAGGTAGTAGGTGATAAGCGGATCCGGTGAGATCTCCCGTGCAAGTTCGATATAGCCGAGGATGCCGGTCACCATATTGAGGATGTCGTGCCGGGTGACGCCGGAGAGGAGATTGAGTTTTTCGTTTGCAGCCCGGAGCGCCTCTTCCGCCTGCTTGCGGTCGGTGACGTTGCGGAACGAGAGCAGCATTGCCGGCTCTCCCTCGTACACGATTCTTTTTCCGGTGCACTCCACGAAGATGCGGTGGGATTCCGGTGTCAGGATAACGTATTCGTCATCCGAGACGTCGTTCCCGCGGGCAAGCTCTTCCACCCGGCAGGCGGCAGCCTCCTGTGATTCCGGGGCGATGAACTCCATGATGTTCCTGCCGATCAGGAGACCCTTCTCCCCGTAGCCTGCAACGGCTGCAGCCGCTCTGTTGGCAAGAAGGACGGTTCCTCTCCGGTCGAGGACGAGCGTGCCCTCAAGCGCATGCTCGACCAGCGTACGTGACTTCGCCTCGCTCTCCCGGAGCCTCTCCTCCATACGTCTCCGGTCGGTGATATCGACCACGATACCGGTGACGCGCCGCGGTCGCCCATCGGATCCGCGGTCGGTTATGCCTCCCGTGTCACGGAACCAGAGGTATTCGCCGGAGGCTGCACGGATCCGGTACTCTACGTCGTAGCGGGAGACCGTCCCCTCGAGGTGGTTTCGCATCGCCTGCATGGCCGCGGTGCAGTCGTCCGGGTGGATCAGGGCAACGAAATCGGAGTAGTGTGAGAACCGTTCCCGGGGATACCCGAGCATCTCCGCTTTCTGGTCGCTGAACGCCACGTTCCCGGTATCGCAGTCCATCTGCCACCAGGCGAGGTTTCCCATCGCCATCGCTCCTTCAAGCCTCTCCTGGTAAGCCTGCAGTTTCTCTCCGGTCTCTTTCTGCTCTGTAACGTCCCGGCCGACGGACTGGTACTCGATGATCCGTCCGCTCGGATCGAAGATCGCCCGCCCGCTCCACCGGAGCCATCGGACGCCGCCGTCGTTTTGGATAACCCGGTGCTCGTTCATCGCAGCCGGATGTGCCGGTGTGAGGGATGCGAAGAAAGCGCTGACCTGTTCCCGTTCCTCCTCCGGAACAGCGGGGTAGAAGCGTTTCCCGATCAGGGTCTCCCGGGTAAGACCGAAGTACCGCAGGAACGCCTCGTTGGCAAAGAGGAACACTCCATCCGGCGTGAACCGGCAGATGATCTCGGTCTGGCTCTCGACGACGTCCCGGTAGCGTTCTTCGCTCTTTGCAAGTTCCTGTTGCGCCGCTGCGATCTCGTTCACCTGCTGACGGAGTTCCTCTTCGACAGCGCTCAGACGCTCGTTCGCATCGAGCAGTGCGTTGTTCTTCTCTTGAAGCGCTTCTTCACGGCATCTCAGATCGCTAATATCGTGGGTGACCGTTGCGAATCCGTCGTCACCCATCGGGATGGCAGAGATGCTGAAGTGTCTCTTCAGAGGCGAATAGTACGTCTCGAAACGTACGGCATCCCCCGATGCGACGACTCTTTCGTAGGTCTTCAGGAACGGCGGGGGAACGGAGCCGTACAATCGGGAGGCCGGCGATCCGATCGCCTGCTGGGAAGAGATGCCGGTGATCTCGGTGAACGTCGGATTGCAGTCGATGATCTCGTAGTCGACGGCGCCTCTGTTCTCGTCGCGCACCAATCTGTGGAAGGCCACCATATCGGATGTCCACCAATAGACCGACCGGAACTGCTCTTCGCTCTCCCGGAGTTTTCGGTGCGCCGCTGCAATCTCGTCCACCTGCTGGCGGAGTTCTTCTTCCGCTGCCGCCAGCTGTTCGTTCGTTGCCAGAAGCTCTTCATTCGCCTGGAGGAGAGCCTGCTCCCCCGCTCGCTGCTCCGTAATATCACGGATGGACTCGATGGCGCCGACGACCGCTCCGGTTCCATCGTAGAGCGGCGCAGCCGTTGCCCAGAGCACCACGCTCTTTCCTTTCACCCGGGCATTCTCCGTCTCGATTACGGCGCTCTGCCGGCTGTGGCTGATCCGGGAGTACCGCTCGCGGAGAGACGTTTCGTCACCTTTCAGTACAAGATCGATGAGAACCGGCCGCCGCTCCCCGTAAAAGAGGCGGGCATACTCATAATCTCCTTTTCCGACGACCTCGGCCGCTGCAATACCCGTCATCTCCTGGATCGCCCGGTTCCAGGCGATGACCTTCCGGTCGGTATCGATGACGAAGGTGGCATCCGGGAGGAACTCGATGATATCGGCAAACCGGCGTTCGCTCTCCCGCAGATGCTCCCCGGTGGCGGCGAGTTCGTCGAAACTTGACCGGAGTTCCTCTTCGATCGCGGTGAGTTCCTCATAAGCCGAGCCGAGCTCCTCATGCTGCTGGATAAGCATCCTCTCAGTCTGTTTCCTCCCGGTAATGTCGAGCAGGGATGCTATGCTCCTGCTGGTTCCGGGGATACTCCCGATCGTCATGAGTATGTCATACGCCGTTCCATCGCGGGCAATGAACCGGAACTCATACTGATGCAGTGCCTTCGCCGGGTCGGTTCTCCGAAGCCGGTGCTGCTCGAGCATCCGATCGCGGTCGGCCGGGTTGACGAACTCGGTCCACCGTCGTTTTCCCTCGATCTCCTCGCGGGAGTAGCCCGATTGCCGGACGAACTCTGCGTTGACGAGGCTGATCGTCGCGTCCTCTTCGACGATGACGATGGCCGTTCCGGTATTCTCGACTATCGCCCGATACCGCTCCTCGCTCTCCCGGAGGGCTTTTTCCGCCCGTTTCCGGTCGGTGATATCCTGGCCCTGGGCGATCGTCGCAACGATCCGGTTTCCGTCCCGGTCGAGGATATGCGAAGAGTTCCAGAGGACGGTTCGAACGGTGCCCGAGCGGTGGCGGATAGGGATCTCCGCCGCTTCAAGCCGTTCGCCGGTCAGTGTCGTCCGGGCCAGCGCAGTGCAGGTTTCGGGACAATTATCCAAAAAAAGGGCGGTGAGCGGGCTTCCGACAGCTTCGGCGACCGGTATGCCGGTCAGGTTCTCGGCGGCGCGGTTGAACCGGGTGACGACGAGTTCCGGGTTCCAGACAATGATCGGAGCGTTTGCGTATCCTATGAGACTCTCGAGAAAATCGGTCTGCGCCGCAAGTTCGATCTCCGCCCGCCGCGCCTTGACGGCCTGCCGCAGCTTATGTGCAAGTTCGGCAAACTGAGCCCTCGGGTCTCCTCCTTTCTGGAGGTAAAAATCAGCACCGCTGTTCAAGGCCTCGATCACGACCTCTTCCCGGCCCTTGCCGGTGAATATGATGAACGGGACGGTGCAGCCCGACTGGCGGATCGTCTTGAGCAGTGTGATACCGTCCATTCCCGGCATCTGGTAATCGGAGACGACGGCCTCGTAGCGTCCGGATGCCGCCTGCAGGGGCGCCTGCCTCGGATCCGAGAGAATATCGACGGCAAAGCCGCCGGTGCGTTCGAGGTAGAGTTTGGTTACTTCGAGCAGCGCCGGTTCGTCGTCGACGTATAGAACAGGGATAGGCTCGGCACCTGCAGTATCGGGCATGGCGGTCTTCCGTAGTTAGAATAAAATCTTTTCACTACTTAAGTGCTCTTATACGAACCCCGGTGCGAGCGTGCCCTGTGCGGTGAACAGACCCCTCTCCGCAGGGAATGCCGCCCATGGGCGTCTGCCGGTGGGTGAGCCCTCTTGGTACACAGCGCCGCTGCGTCCCGGGAAGACGGCCGGAACAAAGAGAAGAGTATTCGGCTCTTGAACGACAGACATAGTTCATGGATGAACGTGTGGCGGAGATCCGGGAGCATGTCAGGACGGTGTATCAGGACTCGGGGGCACACGGATTTGACCATACCGTCCGGGTCACCCGGCTCTGCGAGCTGCTCGGCGCCCGTGAAGGTGCGAATATGGGCGTTCTCATCCCGGCCGCTCTCTTTCACGACATCGCACGGCCGCTCGAGGAGAAGGAGGGTCTTCCCCATGAAGAGGAGGGGGCGAGGATGGCGGAGTCATACCTCCGGTCGATGGACTACCCGGGCGATCTCATTCCCGGCATCGCTCACGCCATCCGGGCACACCGGTACAGCACGGGCGCGGCGCCCGAGACGCTTGAGGCACAGATCCTCTCGGACGCGGACAAGCTGGATGCGATGGGCGCCGTCGGTATCGCCAGGACGTTCATGCAGGCGGGGGAGCGCGGAGGCGGTATTGCCGACGCCACTGCCCATTTCCACGAAAAGCTCCTGCAGTTACAGAGGTGCATGTACACTGAGAGTGCCCGGAGTATTGCCGGGCGCAGGCATGCGTTCCTGACCGCGTTCCTCGAGGCACTCGACGACGAGATGAACGGCCACCTCCCGCGGCTGTGAAGACCGTTCCCGGAATCTGATATACATCGGAGCAATGTACACCATATGGTCTCTGCAACCTCCCGGATAACGATATCATTCGCGCTTCTCGCCCTGATCGTCACTGCCGGCGTTCTCGGCGTGATGGTGACCGAAGGCCTCTCATGGATCGATGCCGTCTACTTCGTCGTCGTCACCATCGCGACGGTCGGCTACGGGGATATCGCGCCGGCGACCGGTGCCGGACGGCTGGTGGCGGTCCTGCTCATCGTCGCCGGGGTCGGGACATTCGTCTCGGTCTTCGCAACCGTCGTCGAGAGCCTTGTATCGCAGAATGAGCGGCAGGCACGCATCCGGAAGATCAACATGATCCTCGGCATCTTCTACAGCGAGGCCGGAACCGAGATCCTCACGGCCTTCGCCCGTCTTGACCCGGATGCCGAAGATATCCGGGAGCAGCTTGCCGTCCGCGGAGATTCGGATACGGAAGACTTCAGGCGGATCCGGCAGTGCCTCGCCGGCCACCGGTACGCCGTCGACGGGTCCGCGGCGGATCTTGCAGGGCTGGCGCAGCTCCTCGAAGGGAAGAAGGAGTTTCTCCTGCGGCTCATGGAGAACCCGGCTATCTTCGAGCACGATGCGTTCACCGATCTTCTGCATGCGGTCTTCCACCTGCGGGAGGAACTCATGCTCCGCGACGATCTCGCGACACTTCCCGAGGCCGACCGTGCCCACCTGACGGGTGACATCTCCCGGGCATACCGGCTTTTAGCCCTCGAATGGCTCGGCTACCTGCGGCACCTGCAGACAACGTACCCGTATCTCTTCTCGCTTGCAGTCCGGAGAAACCCGTTCGATGATCGTGCCTCTCCGACGGTCCGGTGAGCGAGATCGAGGATGCCCGGGTCACGAGCGGCTCCTTCACTCCCACTGTAGGCGGTCGGCGTTCCCGGAGCTCCGGAGACTTCTGCACCTCTCCGATGCTATCGCGGCCCATCACCGTATACGTTTTCCGTATCACGCTCTTTCCCACAGCTTCCCCCGACCCGGTGCAAAACCGCTCCGGGAGATCGGAAACCGCGGCACTACCGGGGGAGAACGCGCACGCAGGCGAATAGAAAGGGTGATATGTGCGTCAGACAGTATTTCTGTAGTGAATATGGAAAAGACCTCATATCTGGATATCTATGACGAATTCCGTGAAGAAATTCAGGCTATCTTCCGATCGAGGCTTTTAACCCAGATGCTGGTTGCGCTCGGGGGCGGAAGCAGATCCCTCTCCGATCTTCGTGACATCACCGGCAGTTCCTCACAGGCGCTCATCCCCAAGATCCGGCAGCTGGAGTCGGCTCACTACATCGAATCCGAGCGAGGAGATTACACGCTCTCGCCGCTCGGCAGGATTGTGGAACCCGAGATCGAGCGGCTGGTAACGTTGATGGGAGTGCTTCAGCGCCACCGGGACTTCTGGATACAGCATGATATCGAGAGCATCCCGCCGGTGCTCCTGAAAGAGATCGGCGACCTCTACAACTCGGATATTGTCAGGGACGTTGAGGAGAACATATTTGCCGTATATACCACATTTTTGAATGTCCTGCAGAACGCGAAGTGGGTACATGCCGTATCCTCGATCATGAGTCCTGCTCACGCCGAAGCGATGATGGGTGCGGCGCGACAGGGTAAACCGGTTGAACTGGTTGTTTCTGCAGACCTTGCCGGCAAGTTAACCGCCGAGCCGTATATTGACATGCTGAAGTCCCTGGCCGATTACCGGGACTTCAGGATCTATGTTTCTCCGGTTTCTGTCAGGCTTGGAATGACCGTAGCCGACGGCTGCCTGTCGTTAGGGTTTTATAAACGGGGAACCGACGCCTACGACGCGGCCGTAGATCTCATCAGCCTCGATCCGACGGCGATTGCCTGGGGTGAACGGCTGTTCCAGCACTATAAGCAGCGATCCGAGCCGCTGGTGTACAATCTCTGAAATAACATCTTTATTCCCTCAATTGCTGGATTGGGGCTCTTAATTTCTCTATTCTATGAGCCCCGGCAGTGAATCTTTTCCGACGGATTAATCCGATCGATGAATTTTCATTGTCATAATAAATGTTAACCCGTCTTCTGAAAACTATGCATGTTCGAGACTGCATATCAGCCCGAAACAAACCTGATTGATTTCCGGGGGATTATTCAACCTCTGGTGTACAGTTCTGCGTACCTATCGCTTGCCGGAGCGGCAATGGTGTGGATCTCCTGTGCCATGCAGGGTCTCGCCTTTGACCCCGTCGCCGCAGGCATCATGGTGCTCGTCACCTTCTCCATCTACAACCTGAACCGGAAGACGGACGAGAGCGAGGATGCCATCAACCATGCCGAACGCTACGCATTTACGAAAAAGTACGGGCGTTTCCTCTTCTATTCTGCAATCGCTGCGTATGGTATTGCTCTTCTGGTATCCGTTCTTCAGGGTTTCGACAGCCTCCTTATCACGGCCATACCGCTTATCGGCGGGGTCATCTACAGTATCCCGCTCCTCCCCGGGCTCCGGCGCCTCAAAGAGATCCCGGTGATGAAAAGCCTGATCGTAGCCTTCGCCTGGGCGGTTCCGCCCGCTCTCCTGCCGATCTGCCATGCCGGCCTCCACGCAGACATCTCCACGGCTATCGTCGGAGTCTTCTACTTCTCGCTGGTCTTCATCAACACCGTGGTCTTTGACATGCGGGACGTAGAGGGCGACATCGTCTCCGGCGTTCGAACCATTCCGGTGATCCTCGGCATGCGAAGGACAAAGATCGCCCTTACGATCCTCAACGTCTGCCTCGGGACTGCGGTCGTCTGCGGTGGCCTCTCCTGCATGGGCCTCCCCGTAACGCTGCTTTTGATCGTGAGCGTCCTCTACGCCCAGTGGTACATCACCTCCTTCAACCGCCTCTGCACGGAGAAGATCTTCGGCGAGCTGCTGGCGGACGGGCAGTTTATTCTGCTCTCCGGAGTGTTGTATGTCTTTATCAGCGCAATCCCGCTCCGTCTGCTCTGAACCGGCCGTCCGGCCTTCTCCTGGGCAGGTAAAAATCCTTCATTTTCAGCCCGGGGATCTCCGGTTCCCGTACGCATCTCCCGGCATTCATCTGCCTGACGAATCTTCACCGGCGCAATAAATGTCTATGAACCCGGAGAATCTGTCATCGTGTGATGACTCCGTCGCTTCAGGCCTGCCCGGAGATGCGAGATCCGGATACAGATGCGGATCACGCTGCACCCTGCTGCGAGGGGACGGCCACCGGCAGGTGTGCGGGGAGCGATAACGGGGTAGCTCCGGCAGAGAACCTCAACCTGAGGCCGACCCGGTGCGGATGTGCCCTGTGCGCCTATTATGACCCTGAACGCGCCTACTGCCTCTATGTGGACACGCCGGTAACTATTCTGTTCGCCTGCCCGCGGTTCCTTGATCTGTAGGGTTCCAGGCCGGCACCGCCCTGGTTTTCTCTTTCCTGGCAAGGGCTGTAAGCACGAGGGGTGCGAGAAGAGGGGCAGGAGACCCGGAGGTTCGGAATCAGGTCAATACATCATTTTCATCGGGGCTGCAATAGCGCGTCTGGTTCTGACTGACGGAGATGCTCCCCGTTTCGGTGATTGCTTTCTCCAGGGGGGCAGCCACTCAGAAGAACTCGTCGCCGTAGACGCCCGTCGCGATCTCATCCTCGATCGTGCCGGTCTCCGTCTCCATGATCGCTTCCTCCCGCCGCCGCTGCAGTTCCCTGACAAGGTCCCTGACGGCATACGGATCGGGGGAGCCTTCCGGAGACGCTTCACGAGCAAGGTCGGCGATCTCCGTCAGTGCCTCTCCGATGCGGTCAAGGTCGCTGTACTGCCCGATCTCGATCAGGAACTGATTCCGGGCTGATCCGGATCGGTAGGCGAAATCCCCCTGGATCGAGGCGAGCATCAGGATCTCGTCGGCAGCACTGCCCGGTTCCACCTCGATCTCAAGGCTCGCCGGGGAGATCTCGTAGGTGTCGCTACCACCTGTTCCGAACGGCCGAACCAGCCGAATGCTCATAGACCGGGTGCTGCAGAGTTCCGTATTACAATCCCTCATGAGTGCATCCCTTCCAGGAGATCACCGTGCCGGAACATTATCTTTTGCTCTTCCGACTCTTCGCAGAGCGTTACGGGGTTCGAAGCAGCTCTTGAAGAGGCCTGTAGCTGCCATCCGGCGTCCGCACCGGACGAATCCCCCGCTGCCGGGGTCTCCTGCCGTTGCGGCACCCCTCCTCACGGCCGGGGAAGGGTGTATCCGGCGAACGGTTCGAAGGTCATTTAGCCGTTTTGTTCCGGGCATCTTCTATCTCGCTCACCCTCGCTTCGAGCCGCTCCACCGACTGCCGGAGCGCCCGCAGCCCGGCCTCATGCTCCGGCACGGCAGCTTTCCGCTCAGCGATCGCCGCCACCTGGTTCTCGATCCATTCCTTGAGCCGTACAACGATGATGATCACGAGGGTAACGACGGTCAGGTTGACGATGGTGATGTACGCCATCGAGATGTATCCGAAGACCGGTGAGCCGGTCACCTCATAACCAATACGCCCTCCGAGCAGCAGGACGATTGCTGCAACCCAGAGCGCCGCGAGGAAGTATTTGATTCGACTGGTTGCCGTCATCTCCCGATCACCCCCGCCGGAACGCAATGCTCACTGCCGACCCGCCGCTTGCGGTCGGGAAGGATACCCCATATGCCGGCCCATGGGTGACGGCGACGATGTAGCTGCCGTCATCGGTTCGGACGAGCGATCCTATCTGGCTCCCTTCGCCGAGATCGACGGCACTGTCCCAAACCATCGCCCCGGACTCATTGAGCCGGACGAGGTGCAGCACCGTTCCGTAGTAGTACCAGCTTCCCTCTCCGGTCGGGAACGCGGCGAAGACGTAGCCGCTGTCCGGCAGCCGGAGCACCGGGGTGAAGGCATCCAGCGTCCGGCGACCGGCAGGCGTGCCGTCATGCCCGAACGTGGCAACGACCGCCTCAGAGCTCCCGGCCTGCCCCGTTCGGATGACCTCGTAGATCATCCCGATCTCTCCATCCGCCTCCCAGAGATCCGAGATATCCCAGATAAGGGCGGAATCTCCCTCGTCCACCGTCTGCTCCCAGAGCACGCCCCCGCCGGCATCGACGCGTGCAATGGCGGCATCTCCGTAGGCACTGCCTCCGATCAGGTATCCACCGGAGGAGTCCGGCACGGCTTTCCTGATCGCCGCCCAGTCGGGCAGCGCCTTTTCCCACGACGCGGTACCGTTCGCATCGCCGGCGGTCGGATCTGTAAATGGCGACAGTGTCCGGTTTCCGACAAGCGAGCCGTTCGCATCGAGCAGCGCCGTGAAGGAATGGGGGATACTGACGTTTTCACCACCCGGAATCGTCTCGCCGGTGATGGCGTAGCTGCCGTTTGGCAGCGGGGTTACCGTCGACGGGATCGTGTCGCGCCCGAAGGAGAGGGGGGTCTGCCATTCGACGGTTCCGTTCGGATTGAATTTGATCACCGAGGCGTCGCGGAAGGGTGGGTACGGGAGATCGACGCCGGGTGAGGACGACCCGAAGAGGCACCCGGCCACCAGGACGGTGGCGAGGAGCAGCCCGATGACCGGCAGATGGTATCGCATTAACGTCTGCTTTCTTCCGGCCATCGATTAACCTTCCCTTTTTTGTCTCCCGGGCGGTGGGGTCCCTGCCCGGTATCCCGTGCGGCCGCACGACCCCGTCACCGGGATCGATCCGGGACGCCGTCAGCCGTGTGAGGACGAGAATGCATGAAACTGCCTGGTGGTTGCGGAGAAGAGGTCTATCTTTGCTATCAGGGAGCGGCCGGGAATTGCCCGAGACAGCCCGGCCGTATGGCTCCGGAGACCGCTCACGAACAGTGGGCGTGCCTGATGCATTACCGGGAGATCGAAGGGGATGTCAGGGAACCTACGGCCGGTACCCGGCCTTCCGGAGCGTGAACCGGAACGCCGCCCCCTGCTCCGGCTGGCCGGGTATCCGATCCTCTATCCAGACCTCCCCGCCGTAGCGTTCGACGAGCATCCGGACAATGAAGAGCCCGAGCCCCTGGCCGCTCCCTCCTGCCCTGCCCCGTTCGAACCGGGTGAAGAGTTTCTTCTTCACCTCGTCCGGCACACCCGGGCCGGTGTCCTCGACTGAGACCAGCACCTCGCCGCCCTGCTCTTCGACCACGATGGTGATCTCGACACCGGGCTCCCCGTATTTGATGGCGTTCCCGATCAGGTTCGTGAAGATCATCGGCAGAAGATTGTCTGCCAGCACCTCGACCGCGGGGTCGATATACCTGATCGATGCCCCGGGGAAGTTTCCGATCTCCTCTTTAATGATCGCATCGAGGTTCACCGGCACCAGACGGTCGTGTTCCGCCTGAGTTCGCCGGATAGTGGCGACGTTCCTGAGGATTCCGGTGCTCCGGTCGATGCTGTCACGCAGTTTCTCGGCATAGGCCGTCAGGTCTCCTTCGGCGAGCTCGACCAGAAGGCCGGCGTACATGCTCGAGACGTTGTTCGCGTTCCGGACGTCGTGGGTCATGATGTCGAGGTACATGTTCGCCTCGTCGCGTGCTGCTACGACCTCCCGGCTCTGCCGGACGAGGTCTTCGGTGCGGCGCCGCAGCGCCTCTTCCGCCCGTTTGCGCTCGGTGATATCGATAAAAGCACCTACCGCGCCATGGGATCTGCCGCTCTCGTCCAGCAGCGGCACGGCATTGCCGAGCAGGTGCCGCGTCGTCCCGTCATTAAAGACCAGGTCGAATTCAAACTGCTGTACCGGCCGGCCGGTTGCGGCGGCTCTCTGTACCGGCAGTTCCTCCGGCGGGATCTCGGCGCCGTCTTTCATAGTCCGGAAATGTGCCTGCCGCTCGCCTTCGGGTGCCGATTTTGAAAGGTTGCTTCCCGGCGGCAGGTGGAGCAGTTCGTAGGTATACCTGCTGCCGAACATAGAGCGGCATTCGGGATCGAGCGCGATGAAGATCGCCGCCGGTACCGCTTCCGTAATTGCCTGCAGCTCCGTCGCCCGCCGCCGCTCCCGCGCCTCGCTCTCCCGGAGCGCATCCTCGACCTTTATGCGCTCCTCGATCTCGACCTGGAGCCTGGCATTGATCTGCGCCAGTTCGGCGGTCCTTTCCTCCACCCGGTCCTCGAGTTCGTCGTACGCCCGCTGCAGCGTCTCTTCCGCTTGCTTCCGCTCGGTCAGATCCGTGGCGACCAGGGAGAATACCGACATTCCGTCCATCGGCAGCAGCCGCAGGGAGAGGTATACCGGCACCAGGCCTCCCCCGGTCGCCTGCAGCGTGCTTTCGCCCGTGCTGCCGGAGGGATCTCCCGCCTCCATCATCCTCCGGAAGCTCCCCGCACCGGCAGGAGCGATGAAGGCGTGAATCGACTCCCCCATCACCTTCTCGAGGGGCATACGGATCAGCCGGGCGAAGCTCGCGTTGCTGTAGAGGACGGTGCCGTCGGTCGAAAGAATAGCTGCTCCTTCCCGCATCTGCTCGATGAGCACGCGGTAGGGATGCTCGGCGGTCTTTAAGGTATAGATCTTCTCCCCTTCGTCCGTAGAGACGAGGAAGGCATCGACCTCTCCCCTCCGGATCGCTGAAAGGGTCTCTTCAGCCTCGGCAAAGCCTCCGTACAACTCCTCAAGGACGCGGAGGAGTTCCTCCTTTCTCGGGAGCCGGGAAGCGTTCGTATCGGACAGATGACCCTGATCCTGCATTATGCATCACCGATGGGAGTACTGCTCACTTCTTCTCCTGGATTCCAAGCCCGATCAGAACCCGGTCTCTATTTGACATATCCCCGATAAGTTTTCGGAGCGGCAGGGGAAGCTCCTTGATGAGTGTGGGGGCTGCGAAGACCTGGGCTTCCTCTGCCCGCTCGGGCTGCTGGTAGATATCGATCACCTCGAGGTCGTAGCGCCCCGAAAGGTGCGTCTCGCAGATCTCCTTGATGTTCTCGATAGCCTCCCGGGATCGGGGTGTCATTCCCGTAATATAAAGGCGCAGGACGTAGCGGGCATCCGTCCTCTCCAGCGCCAGCTCGAACCTCTCCGTCGTCGACCGCGGGTCCTGCCCGGTTATCTTTTTCTCGTTTGTCATCCAGTCAGCACCCCGGCCGGATGTCCAGACCGACGAGAACCTTCTCGGTGTTCGAGAGGTCGCCGATGATCTTGCGCAGGGGCGGAGGCAGCTTCCGGACGAGCGTGGGGACGGCAAAGATCTGATCGCCCCTGGCGAGCTGGGGCTGCTCGAGGAGATCGATCACCTCGATTGTATACCGTCCGGCGAGGTGCTCCTCGCAGAGTTTCTTTAAGTTGGCAAATGCGGTGAGTGACTTCGGGGTCTGGCCGGCGACGTAGAGCCGCAGTATCCAGACCTCCCCGTTCACCGCTCCGCAGTTCTCCTCTTCCCCGGTCATCGCTCTTCCTCCGTTCTTCTCCCGGCCAGGTGAACCCTTCGATCATCGTCCGAATCCTCCGGCATACGCAGCCTCCGGATTGCCTGCATCTCCGCATCGGCACTCCTCTGCCGGCGCCCCTCGGTCTGGATCTCCCTCCGGAGACTCTCCTCGTACGAGGCGAATTCATCCTGCAACACAGCGATCTGCCCCTCCATAATACGCTTTTTCCGCTCGAGCTCGCGCTGCCGGAGCGCGATCTCCTCTCTCCTCGCCTCGAGTTCCGCCCGATCCTTCGCCTCCTGCACGAACCGGGCGGTGCCCATGAACATCCCGGCATGACCGACGTAGGCGTCGGCAAGCTCGATGCCATTGTCCGTGATCCGGTACTCCCGGATCTGGTTGGAATGCCCCATCCCCCGGGATTTCAGGATGTAGAGTCCGCGGTTGTGCTCTCCGGCAGACTCAACGTACTGCAGCCGGATCAGCGTATCGATGAGTGAAGATACGGCAAGATCCGATGGGGCACCCTCCTCCCGCGAGTGAACCAGGTGGGTGAAGAGTGCGGTGGTCCGGTTCGTCTTCAGGTAGTCGATCAGGCGCGTGAGCATGACCTTGACATCTTTTGTGGTACCGATAGCGATGAGATCGGTTAATGGATCGATCACCACGACCTCGGGCTGCTTCTGCCGGATCTCCTTGAGCAGCATCACGAGGTGCATCTCAAGGCCGTACATCGTCGGGCGGGAGGACTGGATCTCAAGCAGATCGCTCTCGATATGGGGTGCAAGGTCGATGCCGATCGACTGCATGTTGCGCACGATCTGGTCGGGAGACTCTTCAAAGGAGAAGTAAAGGCACTTCTCCCCCCGGAGGCAGGCGGCCTGCACGAAGCTCGCCCCGAAACTGGTCTTTCCGGTGCCTGCCGTCCCCGCAACCATGATTGTGCTGCCGCGGTAGAACCCCTCCCCCTCGAACATGGCATCAAGCTCCCCGACGCCGCTCGATACGCGTTCGCGGGTGACGGTATGCGCAAGACCCGTCGAGGTGATCGGCAGCACGGAGATCCCGGCCTCGTCGATCAGGAAGGGGTACTCGTTGGTGCCGTGAACCGACCCGCGGTACTTTACCACCCGCAGGCGGCGCGTCGAGATCTGCTCGTCCACCCGGTGGTCGAGGTGGATCACGCAGTCTGAGACATACTCCTCAAGGCCGTGGCGGGTCATGGTTCCTTCGCCGCTCTCACCGGTGATAACTGCGGTGATGCCTTTATTCTTCAGCCAGAAGAAGAGCCGCCGGAGTTCGGCGCGGAGGATGGTGGTGTCCGTGAAACCGGAGAAGAGCGACTCGATGGTGTCGAGGACGATCCGCGAAGCACCGATGGAGTCGATGGCGTACCCGAGCCTGATGAAGAGCGCCTCGAGGTCGAACTCTCCCGTTTCGATAATGTCGCTTCTTGAGATCTCTACGTGGTCGATGACGAGCAGATCCTTCGCTATGAGATCGTTCAGGTCGTAGCCGAGCGACGCGACGTTCTGAATGAGGTCTTCGACCGGCTCTTCGAAGGAGACGAGGACGCCCGGTTCCCCGTACTCCAGCGCACCGTAGATCAGAAACTCCATTCCGAGCAGGGTTTTGCCCGACCCCGCCTTCCCGACGACGAGGGTTGGGCGCCCCTTCGGCAGTCCGCCCCAGGTGACCTCATCAAGGCCCTGGATCCCGGTCGGACTTTTCGGCAACTCGGTGCGGGGCGATCTCCGGGGTTCTTCTCTGTCGTGCATATGCATCAGCGGTAAAAAGGTCTATTGGATTTCACGGCTATTAAAACTCGCGTGAAGGCAGGACGCTGCAGGAGGCGAAACGCCGGAGAAGAGCCCCTGCTCCGGGCGGAGAGTTTCGGCTCTCCTGTTCAGGCAGTGCCCCCTCCTGGTGCACGATGCAAAGTGTTTAAACTCCAAAAGAGGCAACGCTTCTCCTATGTCCCCGGATACCGTTTCGACACTCCTCAAAAAAATAGAACAGGACAACGTCCGGTTCTTGCGCCTCCAGTTCACCGATCTCCTCGGGATGCCGAAGAACGTCGCAATCCCTGTCAGTCAGGCGGAGAAGGCTTTGACCGACGGTATCGGGTTCGACGGCTCCTCGATCGAGGGGTTCGCCCGGATAGAAGAGTCCGACATGCTCTTAAAGCCCGATCCGTCGACCTACACGATCCTTCCGTGGCGGTCTCAGGCGAAGGCGGTCGCCCGGTTCGTCTGCGATGTGACCGGACCCGGCGGCCAGCCGTTCGAGGGCGACCCGCGTTATATCCTCCGGAAGGTGGCGGAGGATGCGAGGAAGGACGGCTACACCTTCAACACCGGCCCGGAACTTGAGTTCTTCCTCTTCCGGATGGTCGACGGCAGGCCGACGACCGCCTTCCAGGACGTCGGGGGGTACTTCGACCTTGCCCCGACCGACCTTGCCGAGAACGTCCGCAGCGATATCGTCCTCGCCCTCGAGGCGATGGGTTTTGAGATCGAGGCCTCCCACCACGAGGTGGCCGAGAGCCAGCACGAGATCGACTTCAAGTACAGCGACGCCCTGACGACCGCCGACCGTGTCATGACCTTCAAGTTCGCGGTCAAGACGCTCGCCCTCATGAATAACCTCCACGCGAGTTTCATGGCCAAACCGATCTACGGCATCTGCGGCAGCGGCATGCACGTGAACTGCTCGCTCGCAAAAGACGGGAAGAACGCCTTCTACGACCCGGACGGCTGGCAGCAGCTCTCCGAGACCTGCATGCACTTCATCGGCGGCGTCCTTTCCCACGCAAAGGCGATCACCCGGGTGGCGAACCCGACGATCAACTCCTATAAAAGACTCGTCCCGGGTTTTGAGGCGCCGTGCTACATCACCTGGAGCACGAGCAACCGGTCGACGCAGGTCCGTATCCCCGCACCCCGCGGCAACAGCACCCGCGTTGAGTTCCGGAGCCCCGACCCGACCTGCAACCCCTACCTGACGTTCGCCGCGCTCCTTGCGGCGGGCATGGACGGCGTGCGGAACCGGATCGAGCCCCCGGCGAGCACCAATGCGAATATATTCCACATGACTCCCGCGGAGCGGCAGAGAGCGGGTATCGAGACACTGCCGGCAGACCTCGCCGAGGCGCACCAGGCGCTCCTCGCCGACGATGTCGTCTGCAGGGCGCTCGGCAGCCATGTCGTCGACGCACTCTCGTCGATTGCCGAGCTCGAATGGGATTCGTTCCGCACCGCAGTGCACCCCTGGGAACTCGACCGGTACCTGGCGACCTACTGATCCCCCATTTTTCCCGTTCTCACTCTGTCTTTATCGGACGAATCCACCCCGCCCGGCATACCGGGCTGCCTCTCCTGCCGCTTCTTCGATCCGGAGGAGCTGGTTGTACTTCGCCACCCGCTCGCCCCGTGCCGGCGCCCCGGTCTTGAGGTGGCCGGTCTGCATGGCGACGGTGAAATCGGCGATGAAGGTGTCGACGGTCTCGCCGCTCCGGTGGGAGACCATGGCACCCCAGCCGTTCTTCTGCGCGAGCCGAACAGCGGCGATCGTCTCGGTGACGGTTCCGATCTGGTTCGGCTTGATCAGGACGGCGTTCGCCGCGCCTTCCCGGATCCCCCGCTCGATACGCGCAACGTTCGTCACGAAGAGATCGTCGCCGACGAGTTCCACCCGATCCCCGAGTGTTGCGGTCAGCAGCCGCCACCCGTCCCAGTCGTCCTCGGCGAGGCCGTCCTCAATGACGATGACGGGGTAGGCGTCGGCGAGCTCGCGGTACCGGTCGACCATCTCCGCGGCGGTCAGGGTGAGCCCTTCGGTCCGGAGCTCGTAGGCGCCGCCCGTGTAGAAACTGCTCGATGCGGGGTCGAGAGCGATCCCGACCTCCCTGCCGGGGTCGTAGCCCGCCCGCTCGATCGCTTCCACGATCAGGTCGAGCGGTTCGGTGTTCGAGGAGACCGTCGGCGCAAACCCGCCTTCGTCGCCGACGCCGGTGCTGTAGCCCTTTTCCTTGAGGAGGGCTTTGAGCGCGTGGTAGATCTCGGCACCCCAGCGGAGCGCCTCGGCGAAGGTCGGGGCGCCGTAGGGTGCGATCATGTACTCCTGGAAGTCCGGCCCCTGCCAGTTCGCGTGCACGCCCCCGTTCAGGATGTTCAGCATCGGCACCGGGAGGAGCGGGCGTGCAGGGTCGCCGAGGTACTCCCAGAGCCAGCGCCCCTCAGCAGCGGCGGCAGCCCGGGCGACGGCCATCGAGACCGCAAGCGTGGTGTTGGCGCCGAGGTTCTCCTTGTTCGGTGTTCCGTCGAGCCGGATGAGCGCTTCGTCCACCGCCTGCTGCTCAAGGGCGTCGAGCCCCGCCAGGCGATCCCTGATCTCACCGTTGATCAGGCTGACGGGCCGCTGCACCCCTTTGCCGCCATACCTGCCTATGACGCCGTCCCGGAGTTCGAGTGCCTCGTGAACCCCGGTGGACGCCCCGGAAGGCGATGCAGCCCGGGCGAGCGCCCCGCAGGCGAGGGTGACTTCGGCTTCGACGGTCGGGTTGCCCCGGGAATCGAGGATCTCCCGGGCACGGATCGATTGGATGGTTGTGTCAATCTCGGTCATACGTATCATCTCCGCAGTTCTCCTGCCCGGTCGGGAGGGCGAGCGCCCTGCACCGCGGCCGGGTGCTTGAGAGACGCGGGTATCGCTTCGGGGTTATTAAGGTAACCGAACCCCGGGTGCCGGCGCCCGCAGAAGGCAGCGTTCGGCACTGAGGCGGCCGTAGTTCCCGCTGCTTCGCTGACCGGCTTATCCCGGCCGGCTCTCCCCTCTCGCAGGGCATCGGGTTCGCCGGGGTAATCCTATACCTGGTGCAACCAAATAGAGTTGCAATGACTATCGCACCCATCCCGCAGCTCCGCACTCTCGGCCTCAATGAGTACGAGGCGAAGGTCTACTCCACCCTCGTCGGGCTCCGGAAGGGCACCGCTCGGGATATCAACCGGCTGAGCGGCGTCCCCCGCGGGAGGATCTACGAGATCCTCCACGACCTCGCCCGACGGGGTTTCATCGGCATCGAGGAGGGATCCCCGAACTCCTACTACGTGCTCGACACCGACGAGGTGATCGACCGGCTCAAGGAGGATGCCATCCGCTCGCTCGAAGAGGCCCGCACCGCCTTAAAAAGCCTCGAGGTCGAGCTGCCGGTGACACGCGCTCCGTGGTTCGTCCTTCGGAGTGACTGGGCGATCGAGAACCACTTCCAGTCGGTCTTCCGGAAGGTGCAGGAGGAACTCATCGTCCTCTGCCGCGACCTTCGGTTCCTGCAGGAGCACGAACGGCTCTTCAAACAGCTCCGGCGGCGGATCCAGGTCTCTGTCGTCGTCAGCGACAAGGAACTGTTCTCCGGGGTCAACCTCCCGATCTACGAGGCCACCGGACTCCTCCGGGACTTTTTCGAGAGTGACCTCCCGGGGCCGGAGCACGTCGAGATGACCGCCGCCTTCTTCATCGATGCAAAGGAATCGTTCTTCATCGGCAGAAGCGGCGCCGAGCGGCTCGCCGTCATCGGTACTGAGCGAGCCCTGATCCGCTACCTCGCGAAGAGCATCGCCGAGCGGATACGGGAATAAAAAAAGAGGTATCAGGCCGCCGATCCCTGCTCCGCGCCCGCATCCCGCTTCGCGGCGAGGTGGTACATAAGCGAGAGCACGGCCGGCATGACGAAGATCGCGCCCACGAGCGAGAAGCCGACGGTGATCACCGTCACGACCCCGAAGTTCGAGATGATGTTGAAAGACGAGAGGATCAGCGCCGAGAAGCCGAAGACCGTGGTCATGCCCGAGACCGTGATTGCAGTGCCGATCTTCTGGACGGCAGTCTGGATCGCCGTCGAGATCTCCATCCCCCGTGCAAGTTCCTCCTCGCATCGCTCCATGATCAGGATGGTGTACTCCGAGGCGACGCCGATCGTCATCGAGCCGAGCACGGCGGTCAGGGGTGTATAATCGATCCCGAGCAGGTACATGATCGCCCCGTTCCACCCCACGATCAGGACGATCGGGATGAGGGGCGAGACTGCGTTGATCTTCCGGTAGATAAGCAGCAGAAAGCCGAGGATGAACGCAAAGCCGAGCACGGTCATCCCGGTCTTGGACTCCTTGATATCGTCCATCAGCCCTGCAAACATCTCGAGGGTGCCCGTGACCTGTCCGTGGACTCCTGCGGGAGGCTGGAACCAGCCGATATCCTTTTCGATATCCTGCACGAGCGAGCGGGAGGCATCCATTTCCATCTCCACCGTCGTAAACTGCAGCACCGCCTCCATATTCCCGTTCAGGTAGCGGTTCTTCGACTCCTCCGGGATGCGGTCGACGACCGCAGCAATCTCCTGTTTCGTCGTCGGGAGAGACCCGCCGTTATACTGCGCAATGAGAGTGGCTATGCTGGTAACGCCGGTGATCTTCTCGTCGCTTTGTTCGTACGCCCCGAAATCGTGAATCCAGCTGAGCACCTCGGGGTCGAGGACGTCGTCCGCGGCGATGACGACGGGGATGCTCGAGGTGGCGCCCATCGTGCGGGTGATCTTCTTCATATCGAGCAGCGCCGGCATCTCCGAGGGGACGAAGGTCTCCTCGTCGGCGTTGATGGGGACACGGGTGTCAAGCTGGAAGCCCACTGCCGCCACGACGCAGAAGAGCAGAATAACCGGGATAGGATGCTTTGCTACCGTGTAGGCAAGTTTGCCGAGCATCGCGTCGTAGCGTTCGATGAGTGACCCGCGAGTCCCCTCCGCGTGCGGCGGCACCGTCTCGCAGCCCTTCCAGTCGAGCTCGCAGGAGGCGACGTCGTCGAGTACGCCGGTATGGGCTTTCGGCCGGTACTGCATGATAAGGGCGAAGGTCGGCACGATGACGAGGGCCGCGAGGTAGCAGCAGACCACCCCGATGGTGCAGGTGACGCCGAAATCGGCCACCATCGGCACCGGCGCGAGGAACATGGCGATAAAGCCCATCGAGGTCGCTCCCATCGCGATGAGGATGGAAGGACCAGCGTTCGTGACCGCCGCCCTGACCGCTGCGGGAAGTGGCATCTGCTGAGCGCATTCGTCGAGCCGGGAGTGGAACTGGATGGCGTAGTCGATCCCGATCCCGATGAGCACCGGGAAGGCGGCGATCACCGTCATGCTGATGGGAATCCCGAAGAGACCCATGACCCCGAAGGTCAGGATCAGCCCTACCGCGACGACGGCTACCGACAACAGGCGGTAGCGGACGTGGGAGAAGAGCAGCATCACGGCGAGCACCATGAGGAGCATGGCACCTGCGATCAGCATTCCCATCGACGAACCCATCTCCTGCCGCATCTCCACCTGGAACGCGGGGCTGCCGGAGACCGTCACGCTGACGCCCGGCGGCGGATTGGAGATGCTGATGAGCGAATCGATCCCGGCGAGCACCTGGCCCTGAGCGGCGCTCGAGACGCCAGGTTCAAGCGTGATCGCGGTAATGGTCATCAGCTGGGACGGCATGTAGCGCATGCGCAGGTCCTCGGGCACGGTCGCTTCGATCTCCGTGATCTCCGCCCGGGACGACGGCACCGCTCCGCCGTTAGCGCCCTTCATCAGGGTCACGATGCCCGAGACGCCCGCTATGTAGCGCTCGTTTCGGATATCCTCTTCGAGAAAATCGATATAGGCGAGGACGTCGGGACTGATGACATCATCGGCCTCGAAGATGATCATGATGGCATCGGAGCCGTAGGTTTCCTTGTAGTGGTTGAGCAGGGCGCCCCGCGAGGTGGTTTTGTCGACGTAAGTGCCGTCGCCGGTCTCCATCGAGACCATCGTCATGCCGAAGAGCGCGACGATGAAGACGAAGGCGAAGATGCCCGCGACGGCAAACGGGCGCGAGGCGATGGCATCCGCGAGCAGTTCGAACGGCGATCTCATTGCTGGTTTCCCGCCCCGTATTCGCCGATGACGGCCATCGTTACGTCCCGGGCGATCGCCTCATCGCTTCGCCGGTCGGTGGGAAGGCCGTACTCGGCGGCGAACCGCCGGAGAAGGACCGGATCGTGGATGGTGTAGTCACCTCCGTAGCCGAAGATCCCCAGGTACCGCGATACGAGCAGGGCAATAGTCTTCTCATCGATCTCGTCCTCCATCATGCTGCAGTGCAGCAGATCGACGATGCACCGGTGGATCCGCGGAGGGAGGAACCCTGCCTCGGTCCAGATCCGGGATGTCGCAAAGCCCTCGCCATCATGCCGGCTGCATGGGAAAGGACACGCCTCTCCGGGGAGTGCCGGCCGGATCGCTGAAGAATGTGATAGAATCATGGCAAACACCGAAATCGTGAGGACAAGTCGACGGGATCTGCTGATATAGGTGGTGCAACTGCAGAAGGGAGCAAGCACGGGACGCTCGCATACGTCGGCCTCCGGACGCAATTTTTCATCGCTCCGGCCTTTGAGATCTGCATCCGCCCCCTTCGAGTACGCCCTGTGGCCGGTGATGAATGGGTCGACGGCACTGCGTGCGGGCTGAGCGACTCCGGACACGTCGAGATCGACTCTCCTATTGCTCTCGAGTAGGCAGTTTCATATCGTTAGAGGCATAGTGGAGCCGCAGCCCCGGGGCGAGGGGCAGCCCTAAAGAGCAGAATGGAAAGGAGATGGGTAGTATGCAACAAACTGGTTTGGTTGATGAAGCCCGAAAAGCCATCGAAGAGGCGAATACGCGATTTTCTGAAGGTTTCATGAGGGGTGACGCCTCGATAACGGCATCCGGATTTGCCGATGATGCGGTCATCTTCCCTCCCGATGCGGAGATGGTCAGGGGGAAGCGGGCTATTGAGGAGTTCTGGCGGACGGTCATGGCGTCAGGCGTGAAAGAAGCGACGTTGGCCACGGTTGAACTATCAGGGAGCGGCGAGTATCGCCATGAGATGGGCACGGGTATCCTCAAGGTAAGCACTCAGGGCGGGACGCCTGCCGAGCAGAAGATCAAATACGTGGTTGTGTGGAAGCGCACGGCCGAAGGCTGGAAGAACGTATGGGATATCTGGAATAGTTCTCCTGGCGCATCCGAGAAGTGAGGGAAAACCTTTGGATCGGTGCCGGGCAGATCTTCCTTGCACAGGAGAGCCCGGCACCGATCACAGGATCCGCCGCACGACTCAAGAGCGCACGGGAATCACATAGCAAGACTGTCTGCCGAAATATCGGCTTTTCTACGTGGTTTTCCTGAGCGTGAATTTGAACGCCGCCCCTTTCTCGGGGGTGCCCGGCACCCGGTCATCGACCCAGACCTTCCCGCCGTAGCGCTCGACGAGTATCTGCACGAGATAGAGTCCCAGCCCCTCGCCGACGCCCCGCTTCTTCATCTCGTAGAGGTGGAAGATCTCCTCCTTTTCGTCGTCCGGCACGCCCGGCCCGGTATCCTCGACCGACACCCGGACGAACCCATCGTCCTCTTCAACCGCAACAGCGATCGTGACATCAGGACCGCCGAACTTGACGGCATTGCCGATCAGGTTGTTGAAGACTACAGGGAGAAGGTCGTCTGCCTCAACCTGGTGGTCTGTTCCAGAATAGAGGAAGGTGCTGGCGGGATAGTCTTCCATCACCACTCGGACTGCTGCCTCAAGGTCTATCGGCTTGAGTTCGGTCGTTGTCCGATGAATCCGGCGAATAGTTGAGACAGTGCCCAGGATCTCGATGCTCTTCTGGATACTGCGCTGCAGTTTCTTCATGTATCCGGCGGCTTCGCCGTCGAGCGTCTCGATCAAGAGGTCGGCGTAGAGGTTCGAGACGTTCTCGGTGTTGCCGATGTCGTGGGTGAGGATGTCGAGATACAGGTTCGCCTCCCGGTTTGCGACTTCGAGGTCGTTGTGAAGCCGGGTGAGGTCTTCCGTGTGGCGTACGAGGGCGTCTTCGGCAAGCTTCTGCTCGGTGATGTCTCTCGCCACTATGACGGATCCGACGATCCTGCCGTCTTTGTCGCGGATGGGGGCGAAACTGTAACTTCCGACCCAGGTTTCGCCTGTGTCTTTGCGTTGCAGTATATACACCTCGTTCGTACCCGTCTCGCCCCGCAATGCCCTGGGTACCGCCCACATATCGAGCGGTGTGGGAGTTCCGTCGGCAAAATACACGTCGATATAATCGGGGTACTCGGCCAGCGTCCTGTAGCATTCGCTCTTGTTCCCAAACCTGTGGAATGTCGAAAAAGCATCGTTGAACTCGATGAACCGGCCCTCTGCATCCGATATAAAGACGGCATCGGTCATGCTCGCGAGAGCCGCCTCCAGCTTCGCCCGGCTCTCCCGCACTGCCTCTTCTGCCCGCTTGCGCTCACGAATATCGACGCCGATGCCGATCAGGGTATCATCCGAGAGGCCGATGTTTGCCCAGGAACTCTCGACGATACTGCCATCTTTCGCCGTTGTCTTCCAGTCCCGCCAGACCGGTTCGAGCGACCGCATGAATGCAGAGACTTCTGCCCGGTACTCCGGGTCGGGATAGGCCAGGGCCATGAAGTCGCCTTTTGCGGCATCCTCCTCGGTCCAGCCCAGGATCTCCCGGAACGCCCTGTTGAACCGGAACTCCTGGAGTTTCGGATCGAAGATGGCAACCATCGCCGGGATCGTATCGATGAGCCGCTGGAACATCTCCGCCTGGTGCCGCAGTGCCTCTTCCGCATGTTTGCGCTCGGTGATGTCCCGGAAGAATACCATTATTGAAGGAAGGTTTTCGAACGTTATTGGGGTAGCGACAACCTCGACATCCACAACCTGACCGTCGAGCTTCATAAACTTCTCTGCGATCCTGGGCACGGTTGCCCCTGTCTCCGCCACCTGGCGGATACGTTCTCTCACTAATTCATGGTTGTCCGGATGGACAAACTGGAGGATTGGCTTTCCGACGAGATCCTCCCGCTTTTCTCCACCAAAGAGCGCAACACAGGGGGCATTGACGTAGACCAGTACGCCCTGGCGGTGGACCGCGATTGGCTCAGGTGCGAGTTCTACGAGGTTCCGGTACTTCTCTTCGCTCTCCCGCAGTGCCTCTTCCGCATGTTTGCGCTCGGTAATATCCTGATCGGTGCCGAAGAACTGGATCGGGTGGCCTGCGTCGTCCAGCACGACTTCCCCCTCGGAATGGATGAACCGCACCTCTCCATCCGGGCGGATGATGCGGCAATCCACGCTCAATTTGGTTTGTTCAGCTATCGCCCGCCGGACGGCCTCTTCGACCATTTTCCGGTCATCGGGGTGGGTCGAATTCTGGAACACGCTGTTGTCTGCCTCGGGACCATACGTATCAACACCATAGATGCGGACAAGTTCGCGGGAAACGACTGTTCTGTTCGTCCGCAGGTCCCAGATCCAGTTCCCGATATGGGTCATCTTCTGGGCTTTCTCCAGCGCCGCCTGGCTCTCCCGGAGGGCATCTTCGGCCTGCTTTCTCTCGGTGATGTCCCGCATGATCACCTGGACGACGGGGGTGCCGGCAATGGAAGTCCTGACTCCTTTTCCCTCCACCCAGAAGGAGGTTCCATCCAGCCGGAGGATCTGGAACTGGGCGGCCGGCGAGGGTTCGCCCCGGAGATCCTTAGTATAGTTCTCCCGGACACGGTCGCGGAAGTCGGGATGAACGATCTCGAGGACCTTTCTCCCCAGGATCTCGTCCGGACTGGGTGCGCCGAGAAGGGTCACCCCGGTCGGATTGATGTAGAGGATTCTATCGCCGTCGTGGATGAGGACGATGTCGAGAGCGGTCTCCACCAGGGTCCGGTACTTCGCTTCGCTCTCCCGCAAGGCTTCTTCCACGTGCTTGCGCTCGGTGATGTCGGTGAAGCTCTCCAGAACCCGGACGACTTCTCCGGATCCATCTTTGATGGGCTGGGCTACAATGTCGAACCAGCGCCCACGGTACGGGACGAACTTCTCGATTCTCGTGACCTCGCCCGTCGAGAAGGCAGCCCGTGCCGCACAGACCTCGCACGGTTCGCTCAGGCCTTCGAAGAGGCGGTGACATTTCTGCCCGATGGGCTCGTATTCGGGGAAAAACTCGCGGGCTTTCTGGTTGACCCAGACGATCGTCATATCCGGTTCGACAAGGGACTGTCCGGTATCGAGCGCGGACAGGATGGCACCGACTCTCTCGTTCTCCCGGCGCAGCGCCTCCTCGTCTTTCTTATGTTCGGTATCAGCCAGCCTGAGCTCGTTATTCTCCTGCAAAAGCGCATCGATCTCTGCCTGGAGCTCGCTGATCCGCTCATCGACAGGCCGTTTTGCCTTTGCAGGGATGTCCTGTGGAACCACATCCCGTCTATCGGGTTCAGGCTTCTTCCGTGGAGTTTCTGGGGGCGCTGGCATCTGGTGTGGGGACTCCTATTAAAACGGTACCAATGACTTACCCATAGGTTGTAATAACAATAGCTCTCTTGGTCTGCTCAGGTCGACCTTCAGGTGTTAATGAAAAGTGCTTGCCTGTTGACAAGGATCCGATTTTTCTGAGCTATCTGTAACCCGATGTATGAGTGCGAAGAGCCGGATGTAAACCATCGGACGATCGGGCGAGATCCCTCGTTCGCGCTGCTCGCTTCGGAACAACTGCCCCGGTTCTTTTCGGTGTTCGGTACCCCGGACGCCCTCACTCGCCCGGCGAGGCCTCGCAGCGTGACGGCTGCTCTCTGACCGCCGTTCGCATCACCGGCTCAAGCCCGGGCATGCATCAAGGCTGTCATTTCGGTAAAGCACTCCTTACATACCCGTAATTCCGGCCAAATCCGCCGGAAAAACCACCCTCACAGAAGCCCCCAGACGGCCGATCTCGAGGCGAGGTAGGGCATCCATCCTCTGGAAATTACTGTCCCGCATATGGGGCATTATACCTCGATGAATCTGCCGTATTTCTACAATCGGGCTAATATACTTAGGATTACATTTCCGCCGGAATCCACCCTCTGATCTCGCCGTTAAAACCGGGAAATACCCAAAAAATAGCCTTCTTTCAGGACGGGGAGAGGGGTGTTTCCCTCTCACGCCAGATCGCGGCGCCGGAGGAACTCCCGGATCGCCCGGGACTCGACCCGCCCCCGGTCGAGCTGCCTGACGATATCGCGGTTCGTCTCACCTGCGCCTGGCTACTTGCGGCGGTCTCCCCGCCGGCCATGCCACGCTCGGTCTCGACCTCACCCACGAGACGCTCGCATTCCCGCCCGGCTTACAAGAGTGTCGATAGAGTGACGGTCGGCAGGATATGCCCGTGCGCGGCGTCTCTGCAGGGCGACGTACTGCCGTTCATCTGCGCGCGTACCGGCGGATCCGCTCAGGCGTGATCCGCCTTCCGGAGCGTGAATTTGAACGCCGCCCCTTTCTCGGGGGCACCCGGTACCCGATCCTCGATCCAGATCTTCCCGCCGTAGCGCTCGACGAGCGTCCGGACGATGAAGAGCCCGAGGCCTTCCCCGCGTCCCGAGGCTCTGCCTCGTTCGAACCGGGTGAAGAGTTTCCTCTTGATCTCATCCGGAATACCCGGACCGGTGTCTTCGACTGAGATCATCACCTCACGGTCATGCTTTTCGACCCGGATGGTGATCTCGACACCGGAGCCGCCGTGTTTTACGGCATTGCCGACGAGGTTCGTGAGGACGGTCGGCAGGAGGCCGTCCGCCAGCACACTGACCGGAGGATCGATATACCGGATCGTTGCATCGGGGAAGTTCCTGATCTCGTTCCTGATGACCGCATCGAGGTTCACCGGCACCAGGCGACTGGATTCCTCGGAAGCCCGCCGGATGGTGGCGACATTCATGAGTATCTCGCTGCTCCGCCCGATGCTGTCGTGGAGTTTCTCGACATAGGCCTTCAGGTCTCCGTCCGCAAGATCGACGAGGAGGTCGGCGTACATGCTCGAGACGTTGTTTGCGTTCCGGACGTCGTGGGTCATGATGTCGAGGTACATGTTCGCCTCGTTGCGTGCCGCTTCGAGTTCCTCGCTCTTCCGGATGAGGGCTTCTTCGGCCCTCCTCCGTTCGCGCACTTCGACCGTCATCGCGGTGAGGAGCTTTTGCTGGGTGCGAAAGACGAAGTACGCGGCGAATACGGCCAGCAGGGTGGTGAACGCGATGGTGGTGATATGCGTCTCCGTGATGGAGATGTTCGGGTAGAGATACGCCTTGCCGAACTGGAAGACGCTCATCAAGAGGAGCGTGATTGCGGCGACCTTGCCGAGCGCCAGAACCATGCTGCCGGACTGGAAGTCTTCGTTCATAGTCGCCCTCCGGAAAAGTGAGGCATCTCTTCACGTATCATGCGGGAGCGTCGGCGTGACAGAGTCACAGGCATTGATGTGTGCGCGGGCATAATTCGTGGGAAGATGAATACTCCCCCGTACTTTTGGTGGCTGAGGTGTGTTTCAGATGAGATCCGGTATTCGCAGATTATCTGAATCTTGCGCATTTGTCATGATAAAGCATTCTCCGGCATCTTTATGGCACATCCGTACGGCAGATTATCTCCCCGGTTACTATGTATTTCAGCAAAAACCCTGCTGGAATGAGCAGTTAGCCTTAAGATCATAAGAGCGGGGGGGCGTCCCCCTCACCCGGGCGCCGGCACGCCGTCCGCCTGGGAACTCGAGATCCTGACCGCATCATGGTTGCACGGGACGTAGTAGATCCTGCCGGAGCGGTCGCGGCACTTGAGCCGGCACGAGCAGGTCTCGTGCTCGACGGCGCGGACGGCCATCCCCTGGCCGGTTCTCCGGTGGGCTATGCTGAATTTTGGGAGGGAGCTGCTGCCCCTGCACTTATCGGAGATCGACCAACACCTTGATATCTCACACGATGGAGAGTGTCGGTGCGGAACGTCGCCTTACCGATCTCCGCACCAGGTGCCCTGTATGCACCGATCAACCCATACCCCGCCTCCTGCTCGCGCCGGCGGACGGTTTCCGGCGACGATACGCTACCGGCAGCTCGCTATCATCGCTTCCGACATAGGGCAGCTCTTCCTCTTCATAGGTCTCTTTGCCTGTCTTCCGCTCCTGGTCGGTTTCTGGTACGACGAGGCAGCCTGCCTCCTGCCGATGGCGTCCGTTCCCTTTGTGTTCATGCTCCTTGGCCTTTTCCTGGCATCCGTCCCGCAGGCGGAGGGAGAGGTGCGCATCAGCGTCGCCCTCTCTGCGGTTGCCCTGATCTGGCTCGCCGCCGCTCTCATCGGTGCTCTGCCGTTTACTCTCGGGCTCGGGATGCCGTATACCGACGCCGTCTTCGAGGCGATGTCGGGCTGGACGTCGACGGGCCTCTCGATGATAGTATCGGTCGATGCTGTTCCCCACACGCTCCTCTTCTGGCGGTCGCTGATGCAGTGGGTGGGCGGCCTTGGGATCGTCGCGTTCACAGTGGCGATGGCCGGCCGGTCCGGGCTGACGCGGTTCCGGCTCTACCGGTCCGAGGGGCGGAGCGAGACGTTCCTGCCGAGTGTCGTGGCCACCGGGATGCAGATGTGGAAGATCTACGTGGTGCTCACGCTCCTCGGCACGGGACTTGTCCTTGTCTCCGGCATCCCGCTCTGGGACGCGGTGAATATTGCCATGACAGCAATCTCGACCGGGGGCTTTTCAGTCCACTCGACAGGTATTCTCTACTATGATAGTCCGTTGCTTGAGATGCTCGTCATCCCGATCATGCTCGCTGGCGCCCTGCCGTTCAAGCTCTACTACCTCCTCGCCCACCGGCGGCGGTTCGGCATCCTCGACGACCAGCAGGCGCTCCTCCTCTTCGGCCTCACTCTTCTCGGCTGCGCCGTCGTGACGTACGATCTGGTGGCATTCTCCGGCATCCCGCCCCTGCCTGCACTGCGGCAGGGGATCTTTATGGTAGTAAGCGGGATCACCTGCACGGGGTTCCAGAACGCGAATCCGTTTGAGTGGCCGGGCGTCACGGTCATCTTCCTCGCAGCCCTGATGCTCGTCGGCGGATCGACCGGGAGCACGGCCGGCGGAATCAAGCTCGCCAGGATCATTCTTGCCGGCGAGACGCTCCGGTGGTGGTTCCGGCGGCTTTTCATCGGCTGGCGGGGACGGGTCTCGCTCCAGCACGACGGTAAACCGATCCAGGAGCACCTGGCGGAGTACGAGGTCTCGAAGAACCTGCTCATCGCAATTCTCTTCATGCTGGTGGTGATGATTGCGACACTCCTTCTCCTTCACACCTGGCCGGCTGCCGGCTATGACTCGGGCGATGTTATCTTTGAGGTCGTCTCCGCCATCTCCAATGTCGGCATCAGCACGGGATACGCCAGCCCGGCCATGAGCACGGCTGCGAAGTGGCTGTTCATCATCGTGATGTGGGCAGGACGGCTGGAGATTGTACCGGTTATCGCTCTCGTAATGATGATCGGCGCTCAGGTTCCACCTGGCAGGGAGCACGAGGATGCGACGGGGCGATGGTCTGAATGACCATCGTCGCAGCGTCTCTGTGGCTTTTTGAGCCATTTTTAAGGGTTTCTCTGGAGCGTGCCGAATATGACCCGCATCCGGACGTATCGTCTTTGATAGGCGACGCTTGGATCCTGCCGACGAGAGGCTGCCTTGAGTGGGATCAGGCGCTCTTTCGCGACCCGGACGTCAGAAGAGAGGATATCAGCGTTTGCTGAAAGATCTGAATGTGAATAAGAAATGCTGCGGGTGGGATCCGAACCCACGATTTCCAGATGTCCCAGGTCTGGACGCTCCGTTTTTTCTCAAAACCCTATGAGTCTGGCGCCCTAACCGACTAGGCCACCGCAGCACGGACGTGCAGTATAACAATGATGCTCGGACACATAAACCTTCTGATTTGAGCGGAAAAAGAAGGAGTTCTATTTTTTCGTATTCTGTATGTAGACGTTCACCGCCGCCGCAATTGCAGCGACTTCTTTCCCCTGCCGGAGCGAGGCGGCGAGCGTCTGCATCCGGGTCTCCTCTTCGAGGAGGTAGCGGCGCAGGCTCCTGATGATATGCTCTTCCTGCAGGAAATGGGTGTGCGTATCCCCGGCGACGAAGTGGCGGTTGTTCATGATGGCGTGGTGGAGCGGCAGCGTCGTCTTCACGCCGAGGATGACGTACTCGTAGATAGCCCGCCGCATCCGCTCGATCGCCTCCTTGCGGTTCGAGCCGTGGGCGCAGAGCTTCGAGATCATCGAGTCGTAGTGAGCGGGGATGGTATACCCCATATGGATGCCTGAGTCGACCCGGATACCGGGACCGCCCGGAGACCGGTAGCGGAGGATCTTCCCGGGGTCGGCGGTGAAGTTATTCAGCGGATCCTCGGCGTTGATCCGGCACTCGATCGCGTGCCCGCGGATACTGATATCCTCCTGGGCAAAGGCGAGCGGTTCGCCCGTCGCGATCGCGATCTGCTGCTTGACGAGGTCGATTCCGGTGATGAACTCGGTGATGGTATGCTCCACCTGCAGCCGGGTGTTCATCTCCATGAAGTAGTACTCCCCGTTCGAGTAGAGGAACTCGACCGTGCCTGCGTTCGTATACCCGGCGGTCTTCGCCACCGTCACGGCCGATGCGGCCATCTTCTCGCGGAGCTCCGGCGTCATGATCGGGCAGGGCGCCTCTTCGACGAGTTTCTGGTGCCGCCGCTGGATGGAGCATTCCCTGTCGTAGAGGTGCACCGTCTCGCCGTCCTTATCGGCGAGCACCTGGAACTCGATATGGCGGGGCTTCGTGAGGTACTTCTCGATCAGGATGGTCGCATCGCCGAAGGCCGACTCTGCAATCCGCATGCCCTTGTTGATAGCCTCCTCGAGTCCCGCCTCGTCCTCGACGATCTGCATCCCGATACCGCCGCCGCCGGCGCTCGCCTTGGCGATCACGGGGTAGCCGATCTCGGCGGCGATCCTCTTTGCCTCTTCGATACCGGAGACGCCCCCTTCGGTGCCCGGCAGCACAGGGACGCCTGCTTCGCGCATCATCTGCTTGCTGCCGATCTTCGAGCCCATCGCCTGAATCGTCCGTGAAGACGGCCCGATGAATATGATGTCCTGCTTCTCGCAGAGCTCGGCAAACCTGCAGTTCTCAGCAAGGAATCCGTAGCCGGGATGGATTGCTTCCGCACCCGATTTCCCTGCGATATCGCAGATCCGCTCCATGTTCAGGTAACTCTGCGAGGGGTGGGCGTCGCCGACACAGAACGCTTCATCCGCATACTTGACGTGAAGCGCATTTTTATCCGGCTTTGAGTAGATCGCCACCGTCTCGATGCCGAGCTCACGGCATGCCCGCATCACCCGGATGGCTATCTCGCCGCGGTTTGCGATCAGAATCTTATCGAAGTATGTCATCCCGGAAGTCTCTCCTCTGTGAGTACTGCGAGATACATTGCTACTCCACGATCATCAGTACATCGCCGCTATGGACGACATCGCCGGCATCGACGAAGATATCGGTCACCTTGCCGTCACGCGGGCTGTGGATCGGGTTCTCCATCTTCATCGCCTCGAGGATGATGAGGGTATCTCCCTTCTTCACCGTTGCGCCGCGCTGCACCGGGACTTTCAGCACCATGCCCTGCATATTGCTCTTCACGCCGCCGGCGACGTTGCCGCGTGGGATCTGCTCCTTGGCCACGGTGGCGGGCAGGGTCTCGACTGCGCTCCCCTCGACCGAGATGATCCGCACCGCGAAGATCTCGCCGTCGACCTCCACCTCCATGGAGGCGGGGAAATCGGCCGCACCCGACGGTTCGGGCTGGGGCTTTGGAATCACCTCGGGTTTTCGCTCTCCTTTCAGGAACGACGGGGCGATGCTCGGGTAGAGGATGTAGGTCAGCACATCCTCCTCTTTCCGGATGAGCCCTGCCTCCTCTGCCTGCTGCTTCATCTTCTCGTATATCGGCTCGAGGAGATCGGCGGGCCTGACGGTGACGACCGTCTCGTCACCGATGATATGGCGTCGGATCTCCTCGCTGATAGGCGCCGGCGGCATACCGTAGAGGCCGCGGACGTAGTCCCGCACCTCCGTGGTGACGTTCTTGTAGCGTTCGCCGAGGAGAACGTTGATGACCGCCTGGGTGCCGACGATCTGGCTTGTCGGGGTGACGAGCGGGGGATAGCCGAGGTCCTCTCGCACCCGGGGAACCTCCGCCAGCAACTCCTCGTGGCGGTCGAGAGCGTCCTGCTCCTTGAGCTGGGAGATGAGGTTTGAGATCATGCCGCCCGGCAGCTGGTAGATGAGCACGTCCGAGTCGACCCGCTCTGAGATAGGGTCGATGAGAGCGCCGTACTTCTCCCGGAGATCGACGCAGAGATTGCGCACCTTCCGGAGAGCGACGAGGTCGATCCCGGTATCCCGGGGTGTTCCTGCGAGGGACGCGACCACGCTCTCGGTCGGCGGCTGCGAGGTGCCGAGGGCGAAGGGCGACATCGCCGTATCGAGGATATCGACGCCGGCCTCGATAGCCGCCTGGTAGCTGAGCGAAGCAAGACCGCTCGTCGAGTGCGAGTGGAGGCAGACTTTGATATCCATCTCGGCCTTGATCCCGGTGATGAGATCGCGTGCCGCCGACGGCGTGATCAGCCCGGCCATATCCTTGATGCAGATAGAGTCGCAGTCAAGGGCGTAGAGGTCGCGTGCCAGCCGGATGAACGACTCGGTGCTGTGCACGGGACTTGTCGTATAGGAGATTGCCCCCTGGAGGTGGGAGCCGTTGTTCTTAACCTCCTCCATCGCCTTCTTCATATTCCGGATGTCGTTCAAGGCATCGAAGACCCGGAAGATATCGACGCCGTTCCCTGCCGCTGCCGAGACGAACCGCTCGACGACATCGTCGGGATAGTGCCGGTAGCCGACGAGGTTCTGCCCGCGGAGGAGCATCTGGATCGGTGTGTTGGGGAGTACTGCTTTGAGCTCACGCAGGCGGTCCCAGGGGTCTTCGTTCAGAAACCTGATGCTGCTGTCAAAGGTCGCCCCGCCCCATGCTTCGACGGAGAAAAAACCTACGGTATCCATCGCACGCGCAAGAGGAAGCATATCCTCCGTCCGCAGTCTTGTCGCAATGAGAGACTGGTGCGCATCCCGGAGCGTAGTATCGGTTATGAGTATCGTATTCGGATTGGCAGCATACATCGAAAGTACACCTCGGGGCTCGGGAATGTGGAATAAAGCCTCTCAAAACTTCACTGTACAACTATAAAAACATCACGAACGGGAATGAATGCAAAAATTGCGATGAATACGGCGAAAATTGCCGCAGTCGCGTCGCGAAGGCCGGGCTCGAATCTCGGGTGGATATGCCCCCCGTTCCGGTATCCCCTGACGGTGAGCAGTTTCGCCGTCTCCTCCGTGCGCCGAAGCTGGTTGATGATGATATTCGAGGCCAGAGGGACGATCGTCCCGATCGACGGCCGCATTCCCTTGATCGTCATCGCCCTTCCGACCTCGCGTATGTCGTGCTCGATGATATGGAGGCTCTGTAAGCCCATCTCCGCGACGAGGCCGATATCGAACCCGAGCCGGTCGCCGAGGAGCCAGACCGAGACGTCGAGGAGTTCGCCGTCCTGCCGCTCGGCGTATGCCCAGGCGGCGATGAGGAGGATCGCCGTCATCCGGATCAGGTAGGAGAGCCCGTCCCCGCCTGAGAGAGCGGAGAGAGCAGCGGAGGCCGCGATCATCACGATCACCCCCGCAAACATCTTCGGGTGCGGGAGTGCCGAGAACCGTGGCGTGAAGAGAGCCCACCAGAGGAGTGCCGCCGCCGCCCCGGCCACGCTTGCGAATGCGGCGATGGAGAGCATTACGGTAGCGAGGATTCTCAGCCGCGGATCCCGCATAGCGCCTCCCTAACATCGGTGAGCGTGATATTCGCCGGTCTTACGCCGAGCGTGAGGGCGTAACGGAGGTACGGCGGCGCCGATTGCCAGAGCGGGATGGCGCCGGGAACCTCTCCGCGGGAGACGAGCCTTCCACCCGCCATCTCGGAGATCGTCCGCACCCGGGGGAGCACCGAACGTTCGTGCGAGAAGATGACGGTGATGCCGCTTCGCCGCTCCTCGATCGCCCGGCATGCGCGCACCTTTGCGGCACAGTCGAGCGAGCTGAACGGCTCGTCGAGGAGGAGCAGGTCGGGATTCTTTGCAAACGCACACGCAAGATTCAGCCTCTTGAGCTCGCCCCGGCTGAGTCTCAGGGGGTCGTCGTCATCCCTCCCCGAAAGCCTTGCCCTGGAGAGGATCTCGGCGGGGTCGAGCCCCCACGAACGAACCTCCGCGGCGACTGTGCCGCAGGTGACGTGGTACTCCGGGAACTGAAGGGAGAGCAGGGACGAGGCCACCCCCTCCCGGTGCAGGCCGCCCCGTTCGGGTTTCTCAAGACCCGCAAGGATGAGAGCCAGCGTCGACTTCCCGCTCCCGACCGGGCCGCTCACGAGGTGCACCCCTTCCGTAAACGAGGCGTTTGCCCGGAGCGTGAACGAGCCGCGGCGGAGTTCGAGGTCGTCCGCACGGATCAGCATCCCCGCACCCTCCAGACCGCCGGATAAAAGCAGGTTTCTTTGAGGTGTTCGAAGACCTCCTCCGCCGTTCCGGCATGGCGGATGCACCCCTCTTCAATGTAGAGCAGGAGATCCGCCTCTGCTGCCGTATCCATATTCTGGGTGCAGGCGATCACCGATACCCCCGGCCGGCTTTTGATCGCATCGGCGACCCGGCGGCCTGCCTCCTCGTCGAGATGCGAGTCCACCTCGTCGAGAATGAGGACTTCGGGGTCGTGAACCAGTGCTGCAGCAAACGCGACGAGCGCTTTCTCCCCGCCGGAGAGTTCGTCGGTCGCTTTTGGAAGGAGCCCCTCAATGCCGAGCAGGGCTGCGGTCTCGTGCACCCGTGTGTCGGACTCCCGGCAGGAGACGTGGCGGAACCGGAGCGACGAGGCTATCTCGTCATAAACCCGGGAGAAGAGCATCGTCCTGTCCGGAAACTCGCCGACCCAGCCGATCCGCACCTCGGACGGCTTTCTCCCAAAGAGCGTAACCTCGCCCTTGTTGGGCTCCTCCATTCCCGCGCAGAGCCCGAGGAACGTCGTCTTTCCGGCACCGTTCGGCCCGATAACGGCGATCTGCCGGGCATTGGCGGCGAGCGAAGGGATGGTGAGGCGGCGGTGCCGCACCCCGGTACAGCGGATCATGCGACCCGTTTCCCGATGGAGTATGCTGCGGCGAGTTTGATTATATCGCCGAGCAGGAACGGCACCATTCCGAGCAGCACCGCCGAGAAGAGCGGGAGCGATGCGGAGTACGAGAGCCAGGAGACCCCGAAGAGGTATACGGTGCCGGTCGCGGCAACAAGCCCTGCTATACGGAGACACTCGCTTTTCCGCTCGTAGGCGAGACCTGCGACCACTGCGGCGGAGATGAACCCTATGAGAAACCCGCCGGTCGGCCCGAGCAGCACGCCGAGCCCGGCCGTCCCGTTGTGGAACACCGGAAGGCCGAGGGCGCCGAGGAGCACGAAGAGCGTGACCGGGATGACGGCATACCGGCGCATCGTGATGCCCGCAAGCATGACAAAGAGCGTCTGGAGCGTCAGCGGCACCGGGAAAAAAGGGATAGAAATCCAGCTTCCCGCGGCAATAAGGGCAATGAACGTCCCGCTGTAGGCGAGGATCTCGGCACGCTGTTTCATCGTCAACCTCTCTACAATTCGCTGGTTGACGATATGAATATTGCTCAGGATCCTGCTGATTGCGATAAAAAATGAGTATGCGTTAGAGCTGGTAGCAGTCGCCGGCGATAACGCGTTCGATCCTGCCGTTATCCTTCCTGATGATGAGTGCGCCGTGGTCGTCGATATCGATCGCCTCGCCGTCGAAGGTCTTGCGCATCGTCTTGATCTGCACCCGGTGATCGAGGGTGAGCGAGAGGCTCTTCCACTCGCGGATAATCGTCTCGTACTCCTCGCTCTCGAGCAGCAGGTAGCGCTGCTCGAACTCTTTGAGCACCCGGGCAAGGAGCGCCACCCGGTCGACGTCCCCGCCGGTCTCGGCCTTGAGCGAGGTGACGGTCTCTTTCAGGGATGGGGAGAGTTCGTCGAGCAGAATGTTGGCGTCGATCCCGATCCCGAGGAGGCAGTAGTGGATGGTATCGGCCTCGGCGGAGAGCTCGAGGAGCAGGCCTGCAACCTTCTTATCGCCGATGAAGATGTCGTTCGGCCACTTGATCAGCGCACCGATGTCGTACTCCTTCCTGATGGCGCGGGCGACCGCGATGGATCCGGCCATGGTGATCATGAAGAGCCGTTCGAGCGGGAGATTCGGTTTTAGTACGATGGTGCACCAGATGCCTCCGGCAGGAGAGGCCCATGACCTCCCGAGCCGTCCGACGCCGCCGGTCTGCTCCTCGGCGAGGATCACCATGCCGTGCAGATCCTCGGGGTTGCCCTCGTCGGCAAGTTTCTTTCCGACCCAGGTCGTCGACGCAGTACGGTCGAAGTACCGCATCTGCTTTCCGATGAACTTCGTCCGGAGCCGCTTATGCACCTCGTGGGGAAGCAGCATGGATGTCGAACCCGTCAGCTGGTATCCTGCCGTCTGGGATGAGGTGATGTTGTAACCCATCTTCCGGAGTTCCCTGATCTGTTTCCATATCGCCGAACGCGTAATGCCCAGACGTTCGGCGATGATTTCCCCTGACAGAGGGCCGTCCGCTTCTTCGAGAATTCTCAGTACATTGAGTGCCGTATCCTTCATTTCAACTACCTTTTCGCTGCGGTTGACTCTGTCGGGAGTGGACACGGATCTGCTCCGCAGACCTGTTTCCTGATCGTGGTATACTGCTCCATGAGATCGGCGATGTCGAAGACCCCCGTGACGTCGACGATGCCGATAACCGCAATTGCATCTCCGCTTCCGTCACGCACCGGTGCGACGGTGACGGGAACGCCCCGGTACGGGCCTGTCGGCGGTATCACCTTTCTGATGGCATTATTGCGGAGGACATCCTCCAGAATTGGCCCTGAATAGTGTTCGTCGATGATCTCGCCGTCCTCGATACGGATGCCCGGATGATCCCGTGATCGCGCCGTAACCGGCAGGCGACCGAGCAGTTCATGGATACACTGCATAACCGGCACGAGATCGCGTGCAGTTGACACAGCAGAGATAACATACTGATCCACGGCCATTCCCCATATTTCCCATAAATTTTAACCTAAAATAAGGTTTCCCTATCTCCGCAGGAAAACGCTGCCAGAAACGTCCGTGACGGGTATTCGTGGATACTCGTAACAATGACCGTTCCGGCTCCGATATCCTTTTTAAGGACGATCGGCCTGCCGGCCGCGTCGGATGCGATCGCCTCGGCATCGCTCCCGGCAAACGATCCGTCGCACTCGATGGCGCACGGATCGTATCCTTCGATGATGGAGGCGTACGGGTCTTCAGGCGCGAACGAGATCGAGCAGGGGGCGTAGGTGTGGCTGTACCGGACGGTGAACGGCAGCCAGTCGTAGGCGTCCTGCCGGCCGTCCCCTGCGCCGAAGACTAAAAGCCGTCCGCCGTTCTCGACGAACCGGCGGATCCGGCCCTGCGAGGCGCGGAGCGCCGGCATCAGGTTCGAGTATGCGGCGTTCGCAAACCCGGTCGGGATGATGAGCGAGACGAATCTGCCCCGGTAGAAGGGTGAAGCGAGCATATGTGGAGTGATGTACTCGCAGCAGGTGCCGCAGTCCTCGATCAACCTCCCGAACATGAGGGGTGTGTCCCATATCAGGCCGGCTTTGCAGATCACCCCTTGATCACTCCTTGCGGTTCGAGTCTTGCGACGAGCGTCGAGAGACCCACCCTGTCGACCACCCTGACGACCTCGTTGCTCGGTTTGTAGGCGCCGGGCGCCTCTTCGGCGAGCACCGAGTCGGAGTGGGCGCGGACGAGTATCCCTTCCTTTGCGAGCTGCTCCCGGAGGGCTTTCCCCGTGATATCCTTCTTCGCCTGCGTTCGCGAAAGAACTCTGCCCGCCCCGTGACAGGTGCTCCCGAACGACCGCTCCATGGCGGTCGCGGTGCCGCGCAGCAGGTACGAACTCGTTCCCATGCTGCCGGGGATGATGACCGGCTGGCCGATCTCCTCGTATACCGGTGGAATGTCGGATGCGCCCGGCCCGAAAGCACGGGTGGCTCCCTTCCGGTGGACACAGAGTTCCCGCTCCCTGCCGTCGACCGTATGGCGTTCGTACTTGGCGACGTTGTGTGCGACGTCGTAGACGAGCGGCAGGTCTTCATCTGCAATCCCGAAGGTCTTTGCGACGACGTTCCTGACCTCGTGGGTGATCATCTGGCGGTTCGCCCAGGCGTAGTTGGCGGCGCAGGCCATCGCACCAAAGTAGGAGCGCCCTTCGGGAGACTCCACGGGAGCGCACGCAAGCTGGCGGTCAGGGAGGCTTATCCCGTACTTCTTCGTCGCCTTCTCGAGGATCTGGAGGTGATCCGTGCAGACCTGGTGGCCGAGGCCGCGTGAACCGCAGTGGATCATGAAACAGATCTGCCCCTCCGTGATTCCCATCGCCGCCGCCGCCGGAGCGTCGAGGATCTCCTCCGCGATCTGGATCTCGAGGAAGTGGTTGCCCGCCCCGAGCGTGCCGGCCTGCGGGAGTCCCCGCTGCCGTGCTTTTGCACTGACGGCATCCGGGTCGGCGTGCTCCATCCTGCCCTGCTCCTCGCAATGTACGAGGTCGGACGGAAGCCCGAATCCGTGCTCGACGCACCAGCCCACGCCGTCCGTCATCATCCCGGTCAGGTCCTTGTTCGAGAGGGTACGTGCGCTGCGGGCGCCGACGCCCGTCGGCACGGCTTTGAAGATCTCCTCGATAAGCTCCCGTTTCGTCCCGGCGAGGTCGTCACCGGTCAGGGGCGACGCGATGAGCCGGACGCCGCAGTTGATATCGAACCCGACCCCTCCGGGCGAGATGACGCCTTCGGTCATGTCGAAGGCGGCGACCCCGCCGATGGGAAACCCGTATCCCCAGTGGATATCCGGCATTGCAAGCGAATTTCCGACAATGCCCGGCATCGTGGCAACATTGGCGAGCTGCTGAACCGCTCCCGCCTCCAGTGTCTGGCCGAGGTCCTCCGAGAGGAAGAACCGGCCCGGTACCCGCATGCCCGGGACAAAACCGATCGGAACTTCCCACTCAAACAGACCTGCTCTCTTCACGCCCTCAATCATACCTATCCCTCATACATCGAAGAGTACGTCCACTCCATAGGTCTCATCGTCTTTAACAATTCGCAGCCCCGAATAGGAGATTCCTTTGATGATCGTCCCACCGGCGTGTTTCGCCGGGTCGAACGGCTCTCCGTGCATCACTGCCGAGAGGCTGCCTTCGCCGACGTCGAGCTCGAACCTGCAGAGGACGACATTCTCGACGTCGGCGATGAAGAGCAGTTCGGAGAGAAAATCGTGGAGCAGGGATTCCGGATCTCCTGCTTCAACCGTGAGCCTCTGCACGATACCGGCGTCCCGGCAGGGTCCGTACATGACGGAGAAGAGGGCACGTGCTGCATCTGCAAAGAGTTCGTTTATGCTCGCGGCCCGCACGCGCACGAGGACGTCCGCGGTATGCTCAAGTTCCTCGAAGGTCATTTTTTAGAACTCGTCGAAGAAGATCGGGATCATTCCTTTGTGAATGGTATCGAGGTATCGCGCCTGGTATTTTGATACGTACACGGTATAATCACCGACGGAGACCACAAGATCCGTCATCTTTGCCGGTTTCACCGAGGTCGGAAGAAGGATGGGGCCGCTGCAGGATGTGCTCACCCGGAAGTCGCGTTTCCGTGAGAGAATGTACGTTCTGACATCCTCCGTGACGAATATTGCATGGTCGGAGGAGTGGCTGTCGGTGTCGCTGTGCATGGTGCTCTGTAAATCTGGTAGTGGAGTTAAAAAATGGTTGTGGTTACCGGCAGGGCCTAGGCCGTTCTCAGTATCTGGGTCACGACCTCCAGATACTGATCTTTTATCTCGTAGAGTGTATTTGTCCCCTCGGCGTTTCGTTTCACATGCAGAATCCCTATTCTGGATGCGATGATGCCTACCATGGAGGCGACGGAATGATAGCTGATGCTGAAATGCTCCTGCAATTTCTCATGAATCTGCGGGATGGTCAGTGACTTCACCTTCACGAAGAGGTTCAGCAGTTCGTGCCTGATACCATCCCTGTCCCGCGAGAGATAACCATGGAGTCGAGACTCAATCTCTTTTTTGAGCTCAGCGGGCGATCTCATATGTGCTACTATTTCAGTATTTTATATAAATTTTATCATTTTAATTATTTATCCCGCAATACGTCCGGAAACATTGCCCCTGTCTGACATTTCTGCGCCGACAATGGAGCCGTGAGTATTCCCGTCGCAAAAAGGTGCTTGTTTTCGGAGAAAATCCGTCCGAAGTTCCGGTTGAATATCCGTCTCTCTTAAGAATACCGAATAGATCCGCTGCGATCGGCTACAACTAACCCTTTAACCTTTCATCGCTCACTACTACAGTACTATGGCATTTGTCAATTATGACATCAATAGATACACGCCGAAGCAGATGGTGATTCTGCCTCTGGCTCTCCTCCTCATTGCCATGGCGGTGCTCGGTGTCAGCACGCTCATGACCGGGATGCCCGTGCAGGCGGGCATCGACTTCGCGGGAGGAACCGCCGTCACCATCTTTACAGCCGATAGCAGGGAGACGATAGAGTCGTACTTCTCTGCATATCCGCTGCTCTCAATCGACGAGAGTGTCAACAACGGCAAATACATCAAGTTCGGGCCGATGAGCGACGATGAATTCCGCGCCTTTACCGAAGACGTCGTCGAGCGATACCCCGATGCCGGGATCGACCAGATCGGTGAGACCTTCGGAAAGACGCTCCAGCAGCAGTCGCTGATAGCCCTGCTCTTCTCATTCGTCGGGATGTCGATCGTCGTATTCATCGCGTTCCGGAGCGCCGTCCCGTCACTTGCCGTCGTCCTCTCGGCGTTCTCGGATATCGTCATCGCCGCCGCGACCATGCAGGTGCTCGGTATTCCCCTCTCGCTCGGGACGACCGCCGCTCTCCTGATGCTGATCGGCTACTCCGTGGACAGTGATATCCTGCTGACCTCGCGGGTGCTGAAGCGGAAAGGGAAACTCGATGAGAAACTCGGCGGTGCGTTTCGGACCGGGTTCATCATGACGACGACGACCCTCTCGGCACTCGTCGCGATGTGGGTGGTCGCGACTATCGGACAGATCCAGATCATCAGCGCGATCGCCGGTGTCCTGATCATCGGCCTCCTCATCGATCTCATGAATACGTGGCTTCTGAATGCCGGAATAATCAAGTGGTACGTTCAAAGGAGTGGGACGCGATGAACAGCGATACACTCGGTAAAATGGTGCGCGACTGGCGCGTTGCACTGATGCTCGTGCTCGTCGTCGCCTCCCTCGTCGGGATCTATCTCGCACCGCCGGCCTTCCAGAACGGCATCGAAGGCAACCTCCAGTTCGGCCTCGACCTTGAGGGAGGCTCCTGGCTGCAGCTCGAGTTCCAGTCGGTGATCGTCGGTTTTGAGACCGATCGCCCGCTCGAAGAACTGATCCCCGACCTCCAGCAGCAACTCGATACCGAGGTATTCGTCCTCGAAGACGGGCAGCACCTCGAGATCCGGAAGAATATCCCCCGTTCTGCGCTCGAACCGGCCTTCGCAGCCTCGGGAGCGACGCTGACGTCGTACCAGATGGGCGCCTCGGAGAATACGGCCGAGACCGTCAAGCGGATCCTCGAAGAGAAGGTCAACAGTCTCGGAACCCAGGACGCCCGGGTGAACATCTTAACGCCGACCGGCAGCGACTATCCGCAGTACGTCCGCGTTGAGCTTGCGGGCGTGGATATGGCCACCGCACAGGAGATCGTCGGGAAACAGGGTAAATTCGAGATCCGCATCCAGACGACGGCGAACGAGACGGCTCACGTTCTCTTCGGCGACTCCATCACCAGTGTCAGCTCGCCGAGCCAGAACCCGCCGGGCAGCAACTACTGGGGTGTCGGGTTCACACTGGACGAGCAGGGAGCCCAGGCGTTCCGTCAGGCGGCGCTGGATTACGGTGCGGTGAGCAACCCGAAGAGCCACGAACTCCTGATGTTCCTCGACAACGATACGGTCTACAGCGCCCCGCTCGACCCCGAACTTGCTGCACAGCTCCGCTCTGCACCTGTCAGGCAGCTCTCCGCCTCGACGGGGTACGGCGAAGAAGGCCTTGAGGAGGCTCAGGCGCTCGAGATCCACCTCCGTGCCGGGGCACTGCCGGTCGACGTGCAGATCGTCGGTTCCGGCTCGGTGCCGGCCGCCCTCGGCGAGCACTTCAAGGTAATGAGCCTCATCGCCGGGCTGTTTGCGCTTGCGGCCGTCGGTGTCGTCGTCTACTACCGTTACCGGGAGCCGTTCATCGTCATTCCGATGCTCGCGGTCAACGTAGCGGAGATCATCATCCTGCTCGGTATCGCCCGGTACATCCAGCAGCTCGATCTTGCCGCGATCGCGGGATTGATTGCGGTGCTCGGAACCGGTATCGACCAGCTCGTCATCATCACCGACGAAGTGGTCCACGACGGGAAGGTTCCCTCGCAGAACCTCTACATGAAGCGATACGGCCGGGCACTCGGGATTATTGCCGTCGCGGCGTCGACGATGTTCATCGCGATGCTCCCGCTGGCGCTGATGGATCTCTCCACCCTGCGCGGATTTGCCATCATCACCATCCTCGGCGTGGTGATCGGCGTGCTGGTCACACGGCCCGCCTACGGGAAGATAATCATGGCAATCCTCTCCAAATAACCTCCCTACAATAACCTTTATGTGCCCGTTCACCAACAAGATTGGTGAAAGGGGTACTGAACATGGCAAAACCTGTTTTGATGGACTTTTTTGCAGAATGGTGCGGCCCGTGCCGCCAGCAGACGCCGATCCTCGACCAGCTCAAAGAGAGGATGGGCGATCGCGTAGAGATCCGCAAAGTCGACGTCGGTGTCGACAGCGCCGAGACGCGACAGTATGCCTCGAAGTACGATATCCAGTTCGTTCCGACGATCGTCATCGAGAAAGACGGCGAACTTGTCCAGAAACTCGTAGGGGTTCAGGACCTGGAGAGGCTTGAGGGGATCTTAACGCCGCTGGTGGAGCAGTGAGGATCGGCATCGTCGGAGGGACCGGGGATATCGGAGAGGGGATGGCGCTCCGCCTCTCCACCGCGCACGAGGTCGTCGTCGGTTCGCGTGAAGCGGAGAAGGCCGTCGCATCCTGCACCGCCTGTGAGGAGATCCTCACCGGGCGGGGGCTCGAGTGCAGCCTCCTCGGTGTGGGCAACCAGGCCGCCGTCGACGCGGCCGATATCATCGTGCTCGCCCTCCCGTTCAAGCACGTCGCCGCCACGCTCGGATCGCTCCGTGGGTTTGAAGACAAGATCGTCATCACCCCCGTTAATCCGATCGAGCGGTCGACCCACTTCTACTATGCGCCGCCGCCGGAAGGCTCCGCCGCCCTGATGATCAAGGGGATGCTCCCGGAGAGCACCACGGTCTGTGCCGCCTTCAACAATATCGCTGCGAAGAAGTGGAAGATCCTCGATGAAGTGCTCGACTACTCCGTCGCCGTCTGCTGTGACGACGAAGGGGTGAAGCGCCAGGTGATGGATCTCGTCAACGGGATCTCGGAACTCAAAGCCTGCGATGCAGGGCCGCTTGCAGCCGCATCCATGGTCGAGAGCGTCACTCCACTGCTGCTCAATGTCGGGCGGCTGAATAAGATGCGGGACGCCGGCGTCCGGTTCGTATAATTCCCCACCTTTTTTTTGGACGGTCGTCTGCCCTGCAAGAGCCCTGCGGCTACGTGCCGGAATGAAATGCCATAAGACCTTCTGCCGCCATACCGTACGGCAATGGATCGTGAGTTTGAACGGATCGGAAAGCGTCTCTTTGCAGAGCACCTTGTCGGCGGCAGTTTCGGAAATATGAGCGTCAGGGGCGACGGTGGATTTCATATCACCCGGAGCGGGTCGTACCTGGACGCCCGGGAGATGCCGGTCTTTGTGCCGGACGAGGGCGTCGTGCCGAAGGAGGCCTCGAGCGAATACCGGGTGCACCGGGAGGTCTACCGCCTGACCGGGCACCGCGCCATCGTCCACGCCCATCCGGTGCATGCGGTGGCGATCTCGTTTGATACCGACCGTATCGCCCCGATCGATAGCGAAGGAGAGATGCTCTGCCCTGCAATCCCCGTGGTCGGGGGGAGGCCCGGCAGCGACGAGATAGCAACGAGCGTTGCGGAAGCGCTCGCCGCCTCGCCGGTCGTCGTCGTCAGGGGACACGGGACGTTTGCCGGCGGAAAGTCGCTCGACGAGGCATACCTCTACACCTCCGTTGCAGAGTACGCCTGCCGGATTCTTCTCTTATCGGGGCGGTTTCGGGGGTCGCAGTAACTCCATCTCCCGCATGATCTCCCGGTGGAACCCGAGGATCATGTCGCTGATGACGCCGAACATGAATATCTGAAACCCGATCGTGATCAGGAGCATCGTCAGCACCGTCAGGGGGAGGTGCTCGATGTTCTGGAACCATTCGTAGACGACATAGACTCCGGTTATGCCGCCTAAGATTGAGATGAAAAGCCCTATGATCCCGAAGTAGAAGATCGGGTTGTTCATCTTTGCGAGCCGGTATATCGTCGAAAATATCCGAAATCCGTCCTGAACGGGATTCAGTTTCGTCTCGGTTCCGGGCCGTTTGAGGTACTGGATGGGAACGACTTCTATCTGCTGCCCGTTCCGCACCGCCTCGACCGCCATCTCGGTCTCTATCTCGAAACCCGACTCGGTCAGGTTCATCTGGCGGGCGGCCTCGAGTGAGAACGCCCGGTAGCCCGAGAGGATGTCACGGAGATCTCTTCCGTGCGCGAGCCGGAACATCAGGTTCAGGAGGCGGTTGCCGATGAGATTTAGCCGGGTGAGCGCCCCCTCCCCGGGGTTTTCGAGCCGGTCGCCGATGACGTGGTCGAATCCGGAGAAGAGCGGCCGGAGCATCTTCTCGGCATCGGCCGGAGCGTAGGTGCCGTCGCCGTCGAGCATGAGCGCGTAGGGCTGTTCGATATACTCCAGCGCCTCGATGATGGCGTTCCCCTTCCCCTTGCCCGACTGCTGTCTGACGGTCGCACCGGCTTTTCTGGCAATATCGGGAGTGCCGTCGGTGCTGTTCCCGTCCATGACGAAGATATGGTGAAAACCCATCCGCTGGAACGTCGTGACGAGCTCTTCTATCGTCGGCGCCTCGTTCAGCGTGGGGATGAAGATGCAGACCTCATCGTTCTCGATTCTCATCGGTATAGTAATATGAATCTTTTATCATAAGGGCTTGCATGCATATTGCCAAAAAGGGTCTGCGGGTACTCGGGATTGCCGAGAGTTTCTCCGGGCGGGAACGCTCGACCCTCGCGGGCATCGTGATGCGCAAGGATCTCCGGATCGACGGGGCAGCGTTCGCCAACGCCACCGTCGGCGGCATGGACGCGACCGAAGCCGTCCTCCGGATCGTCCGTCTCCTCGACCGGCGGGACATCAACCTCATCATGATCGGCGGCAGCGTGATCGCCTGGTTCAATATCATCGATCCGGCGGCGATCACGGAGGAGACGGGGCTCCCCGTGATCGTCGTCACCTACGAGTCCTCGGAGGGCATCGAAGAGGATATCCTGCACCATTTTCCGGACGACCCTGCACGGCTTGCCGCGTACCGGAGGCTCGGAGAGCGGACGGCGGTTCGGCTCCGCACGGGCCACACCATCTACATCCGGCCGCACGGTATCGCCCTCGCCGACGCCGCACGGCTCTGCGACGACGTTACGCTCGACGGCAGGGTTCCCGAACCCCTCAGGGCGGCACGGCTCGTCGCACGGGGCATGATGCGGTCGGGTATCTGTGAATAAAAAGAGGGGCGGGTTAAGCCCGGTCGGACGCTGCCGTGGTAAACGTCCAGACCTCCCCGGAGATGTAGTACATATCGCCGTCGGTCGCGGTCACCTGCCAGAAGTAGGTGGTTCCCGCCTCAAGCGTCTCCGGCCGGTATGCCGCCGGCGGCGCTTCGGTTACCACCTCCTCGCCGGGGGTCGGTGCTTTTCCGATAGTGACGGTGTAGAGCAGGGGGTACTGGCCGAAGTTCCCGCCGTGCCAGGCGAGTTCCGTATCGACCGGCACACCGGTGGCACCGTTCGCCGGGAACGGAGCGTCGGGCTGCTGCGGCGGTTCGATGATCGCATCAGGCCCGGGCGAGTCGCCGCCCCGGACGGTGAACGTCCAGACCTCACCCGGGATGGCGTACATGTCCCCGTCGGTCGCGGTCACCTGCCAGGCGTAGGTGACGCCGGGCGTGAGGTTCTGCGGGTCGTACTCCGTTTCCTCCAGATCACGGGCGACCGGCTCCTCCGGCAGGCTGCCTCTGCCGAGCGATATCATGTAGCGCACGGGGTACTGCCCGGTCTCCTCGGCCGACCACTGAAGGGTTATGTCGGCGGGGACGTCCGCTGCACCCGACGGCGGCACTGGTGTCTCGGGCGGGAAGGGTGGTTCGGTGATAGAGGTCTCGTCCGGTTCGGAGTATTCGTCGGTATCCTCGCGTGGAAGGCTGCGAAGCCCAGTCTGCACCGCCGCATCACCTCCGGCCGCATCCTCCGGGAGGAGCGGGACGGCGATCCCGGGTGAAATCGCTGCTGCGGCGGCGGGTGCGGTCATGGCGGCGAGCAGGAGTCCTGCAGAGAGCAGGGCGGCACAGAGGTGCTGGAACCGGTTGTCGCTGTTTCTGATTGTCACTGGTATCCCTCGCTGTAGGTCGCTGATCCGGATGCCTTTCCCGGCATCGGACAGACGCCTTATACTCCGGGAACCATATATAATTTTCGCACTTTAATAAAAATCTATAGATAGAATATGATCGGGCTGTTCCTGAAACGACCGTTTATCTCCCGCTTTTAGGAGAGTACCCGGCCGGAAAACTGCTTCGGTGCTCGTGGTCGGTTCCGTGCCTCCCCGAAACGTTGATACCTATCGTGGCGTAACCGGGCGGTTGCCGTCCCCGCTACGCCCGGGTGATCATCGTCGTGACGGGGCTGTTGTGGAGGACAAACTGGCTGACGCTTCCGAGGAGGATCGTATCGAGCCTGCTCCTGCCGTGCGAGCCGAGAATGACGAGATCGGCTTCGAGTTCGACGGCGAGACCGACGATCTCCGCACCCGGCTGTCCGAAGCGCTTCTGCGGCGTGATCCGGACGCCCGCCTCCGCCCCTGCCTTCTCCGCATCCGCGAGGACGTACTCCGCCTCGCGTTCGAGCATCTCAAAGACTGCCTGCTGAGCGACGGCCACCGGCTCCATATCGTTCATGGTGAGCGAGGGGTACAGCCCCGCCTGGATGACGTGGATGGCGTGGATCTCGGCATCGAGCGCCTTCGCCAGGGCAAGAGCGGTATCGAGAGCTTTCTTCCCCACCTCCGAGCCGTCGACTGCGACCAGTATCGTTTTTAACATGATAATCGTGCTCCGTTTCGCGTATACAGTTCAAGGCGCTGCGCGGATAAAAACACGACCATTTGGTTCCGCCCCGCTATGCAGCGTATGAATGGCGCGAGACCCGATTCCCGGTGCCGCGGTCGAAGATCTCGACGGTGACAAGGTCTCCGGGATGGAGGGTTCCGTCGTTTAAGTTGATCCAGATGCGTTCGTTCGGGTTCCAGTACTGATCCTCGCTCCCGCTGCCGTGCAGCGTCTGAACGCCGTAATGATGCGTCGAGATGAAATTGTGCCCGTTCATCGTCAGGATGATGCACGGATAGATCTCTTCGCCGTCCCGGTAGAACTTCGCCGTCAGGAGATCGTTTGGAAAGCGCACCGTACTGTTGTTCCGGAGAGTCACCCTGCTCTCGTAGTTCAGGTTGTAGGGGTGATCGTTGTTTATGTGCCGGACATCGGTGATGATTATCGGGGGCAGCTCCGGCGGTGGCGGCGGCCAGGTCGGGAAGGTGAACCCGCTGCAGAGGAGCCACAGGATAAGCGCCAGGATGATGACCAGTGCAACCAGGATCAGCACCCCATGCACCTGTGATGCGGCCCCGTCACCCTGCTTTCGGCTGTTCACAGAGTATTTTTTAGAAGGAGCACTGAGATAAGGGTTGCGCCGAATCGCCGCCCGGGCGTGAAAAGAGGGGTACGCGCTTACTCCTGGTATTCTTCAAGAGCAAGCTGGTATATCCAATCGAGGAGCATCGCGCACTCTTCGGGCGTGCACTCCTGATCGCATCCGATACAGGGCAGAATCTCCGTTCCTGCGAGGATAACCGACGGGTCAATCGCCCGCTTCTTCGCGCGGAGCAGGTAGGTCTTGATCCCCTCCTCCCGAAACTCGATCCGTTCGATCAGGCCGGAGTCCAGCAGCCGCTTCACGATGCGGGAGCACTTCCGGCTGTCGATCTCCAGCAGTTTCCAGAGGTCGCTCTGGCGCACTCCCTGCCGATGGGATTGAATGAGACTGAGCGCTGCTTCCTCCTGGTCGTTCATACGCAATCAGATCAGGGGTGCAATGGTCAGGATGTTGTTGCCGCGAATGACGACCGTGCCGAGGGAGCGTCCGCGCTGTTCTCCCGAATACTCGATGGTTTCGTCCATATGGATGTTTAAGTGCTCGTCCACCGCCATAAGCCTGCCCTGGAGCTTACGGCCGTCATCCTTAATTTCAACGACAATTTTCGAGTCCACGAGCGAAAAAACTTTTTTAACTGGAAGTACAATGCCGTTAACCATCCGTTCTTATGTGGTTACCGAGCGTAATTAATTTTTCCATGAGCGGCCGGCCGGTCGATACTCCTGTCTGCGTGGTTGCTACGCATCGGCGGCGGGAACGGTTCTCTGCGCCGGATACGCGCCTTCACCAGGACAAAAGAGTCTCTCCAGAACGACGATTTACCTGCATACCGAATCACCGGCGTGCGTGCCGTGCCCGCGATCCGGGATTACGTGGGTTTGCTCTAGCCCGAAGCGGTCTTCTTCAAATACCGGGCGCGTACGGAAAGCCCCTCGCAAAGGCGGTTCGACCGATCGTGCTGGTTCGCTGCTTTTGAGCGGCAGGGAAAAAGAGATTATTCGGGGAGGGGTTCCCATCTGTCTTTCAGCTGCTTCTCGACGCCGGGGAGGGTCGTGTACTCCATCTCGTCGAGCGAGAGGCGGTGGGGCTCGAAGGGTCCGTGGTTCCGCATCAGATCGGATATCTCGCAGCACTTGTCGCGGACGCGGTCGAAGGCGGGGTCGTCGAACATATCGGCGGGCCCGATGAGCTTGCAGTCGGAGACCTGGAATCCGAGACAGATGACCCGGGGCGGACCGTCGAACTGGGTACAGTTGGCGTCACAGACACCGACCGGCATGAACGGGCCGTGGTGCGAGCCGCGCATCCAGCCTGCGACCAGGATCGGCGTCCGGAACGGGTCGATGACCTCGCCGACTGACGGGAATCCGCTCTGTGCGCGGACAACCATCACGGGGTCGTCCTTGCCGACGTAGCGTCCTGCCATCATGTTGAGGCGCTGGGTGCTCGTCGATGCGGCAATCTCGCCGCTCTTCTTGGAGACGCCCTTGATCACGTACCGGGACGGTGCGCCGATGTAGGCGAGCAGGCTGTACGTGTCCTCGGGCGTGTTGAAGTAGATCCTGCGCTTCGCGATGACATCGTGAACCTCGAAGACGAACCCTTCGTGCATGGACGGGTCGATGACGAGGCCGGACGTGTTGAAGGGGTCGGCAAACATCTTGTAGAGGAAGAAGTTCCATGCGCCGGGTTCGGTCTTGTCCGCCATGAAGACGAGGATAGGATCGCTGCCGCGCTCTTCAAACTCCATCTCAGCAACACCGGGCCCCATGCCCTTGACGTTGCCGCTGAACGCGTCGCCGAGGAGGTCCTGCCCTGCACCGTAGAGTTTCATCTCCTTTGCAATCTTGGCGCACTCCATGAAGACGTTCCAGGCGAGTTCGTGGATCTCGGCGTTGTCTTCACCCTTCGTGTGGGTCATGATAAGCTCGAGATCGTCCCCGCAGTGGGTGACAAAAGAGTCGGTTATAACCGTGCCTTCGGCTTCTTTCAGCATCTGGGCTGCTTTTTCAAGAAGCTTCGGGTGCGTGCGGGAGTGCCCGGGGAAACTCCCGACATCTGCTTTAATTACTGAGACGGTAGTCTTTGCCATAGAATCACCAATAGTACCATAGGCCTAGCCCTTATGGGTAATAGGCTTTGCCCTATATGTACATACGCTGAAAGTGAAAAAATGTTGTTGAGTGAGTTTCCTGGTCACTCGATTTTGATTGCTTTGCCGCGGTTGAATTTGACTTCGAGAACACCGTTTTTATAGGACGACTGCATCGAGTCTGCGTCCACGGAAGGAAGGTCGACGCTCGTCAGCTGGTTGCCGCCGGCGATGACCGTAAGGGTACTGCCGATGAGTGACAGATGAATGCCATCTTTCTCTGCACCCGGCAGATCGATAGCCACCGTCACCTCATCGTCGGTCATGTAGACCTCGGCGATCGGCTCGATGGAACCCTCCGACGAGGGCTGCTCGGTCGGGGTTGCGGCAGCGGCTGCTCCGCTCTCGACGGTCTCGGCCTCCTTTGCGGAGACGGCGTCGGATATGATGATCTTGAAGCCGTATGCGAAGGGCTTGTTCATGTCCTCCTGATCTTTCATACCCTGTTCCATGAGGCGTTTCATCAGTTCGTTGAGCTGCTGGAAGATGTCTGCTGGGCTGTCACTCATGTGCATCACTGTCGTTGTCTGGTTGTCGCTGATGGTGGTGGGGCGGTATCTGCCCCTGCCGCCATGTGGAATCCGCCCTTCTCCGGCACTCCGGAGATGCGGGGTCTTTCCGTCAGTACGCCACTCCTGCCTGGGGCAGGGGGCGCTCGATCTTCGCTTTCAGTTCCTGGATGAGGCGCTTGATCTCGCTGAAATCCTTCTTTCTCTTGTAGACCTCGCTTCGGAGAGCCTTGTTGAGCTTCCTGATTTCAGCTTCGTCTCTGCCGCCCTCCCGCATCTCGGCACGCCTGATCGTCGAGACAGCATCTTCGAGCGTCGCACGCTGCTCCTGGTTGTAAATGATCTCCCAGGAGTGGCGTTCGTGCTCTTCGAGCTTGTCCATGTCGAGCGTCCCTTTCACGCGGGAGAGAGCCTCTTCGAAGTCCCCGCGGGTGATCTGGATGTTGCGGGCGGCGTTGCGCCGCTCATCCTCGGTCTTCTCTGCCATCGTCACGATGAACTTGCGCATGGCCGCGACCTTTGCCTCGCGGACTATCGCCTCGATATCGGCGCCGACGTAACCCTCGGTCCGATCCACCAGCTCATCGATGTTGATGTCCTTCGCAAGGATCTCCTGATCCCGGAGGTACACTTCGAAGATCTTCTTTCTGCCATCCCGGTCAGGCGGTGGAACGTAGATGATCCTGTCCAATCTGCCGGGGCGCAGCAGCGCCTCGTCCAACATGTCCGGGCGGTTGGTAGCGCCGAGTACCATGACATTGTTGAGCTCCTCGAGGCCGTCGAGCTCTGTCAAGATCTGGCTTACCACACTCTCAGTTACGTGGGATGATCCTATATAAGTACCGCGTTTCGGTATGAGCGCGTCTATCTCGTCAAAGAAGATAATTGACGGCGCTGCCTGCCTCGCTTTCCGAAATACTTCGCGTACGCCTTTTTCAGATTCACCCACCCATTTTGAGAGCAATTCTGGGCCTTTTATGGAGATGAAATTGCTTTCGCTCTCGTTTGCGACCGCTTTTGCAAGCAGTGTCTTACCCGTACCGGGAGGGCCGAAGAGCAGGATCCCGCGGGGGGGCGCAGTCGAGAGCTGGGCAAATACCTCCGGATACTTGAGCGGCCACTCGACAGCCTCCGTAAGCTCGCTCTTTACCTCTTCGAGGCCGCCGACGTCCTCCCATGAGACATCGGGTATCTCTACGAGCACCTCACGCATCGCGCTCGGCTCGACATGCTTCATCGCTTCGATGAAGTCATCGTTGTTCACCCGGAGGTCCTCGATCACCTCGGCCGGGATCTCCTCTTCGAGATTGATCTTCGGTATGATCTCGCGGAGTGCGTGCATCGCTGCCTCCTTCGCGAGCAGCGAGATATCCGCACCGACGAACCCGTGCGTCGAGCGGGCGTACTCCTCGATGTTCACGTCCTCGCCGAGCGGCATGCCCCGGGTATGGACGTGGAAGATCTCGAGTCGTCCTTTCGTATCAGGAATCCCGACCTCGATCTCGCGGTCGAACCTGCCGCCGCGCCGGAGTGCCGGGTCGAGAACGTCGGGGATGTTCGTCGCGGCGATGACCACGACCTGGCCGCGGGCCTTAAGGCCGTCCATCAGCGAGAGGAGCTGGGCAACCACGCGCCGCTCCACCTCGCCCTTCGTCTCCTCGCGCTTCGGCGCGATCGAGTCGATCTCGTCGATGAAGATGATCGCGGGGGCGTTCTCCTGCGCCTCCTCGAAGACCTCGCGGAGCCGCTCTTCGGACTCGCCGTAGTACTTGCTCATGATCTCAGGACCCGAGAGCGTGACGAAGTGGGCGTCGACCTCGTTTGCGACCGCTTTGGCGATCAGCGTTTTTCCGGTGCCGGGCGGGCCGTAGAGCAGCACGCCCTTCGGCGGTTCGATGCCGAGCCGCTCGAAGAGCTCGGGGTGGCGCAGCGGCAGCTCGATCATCTCGCGGACGAGTTCGAGCTCGCGCCCAAGGCCGCCGATATCCTCGTAGTGAACCCCGGTTGTTTCTTTGCCTTTCTTCGGTTCGTACGGGGTCTCTTTGAGTTCGATCTCCGTACTGTCGGTGACGATGACGATCCCCTTCGGGGCGACCTTTGCGATGACGAACGTTAAGGCGTTGCCGAGGATGTTGACCCTGATAGCCTGCCCTTCGGCAACCGGCCTCCCGCGGAGGAGCCGCCCGAGGTACTGCTCTCCCCCGACGAGGCGGATGGCCTGGGTCGGCTGAATGGTGATCTTCTTTGCATATCCCGCTTCGGACTTCCTGATCCTGACCTTGTCGTCAATGCCCGCCTGGACATTGCCCCTGGTGCTGCCGTCTATCCGCAGGATTGCCTTGCCGGTATCCTGGGGGAATCCCGGCCAGACGAGTGTCGCCGCTTTTGCCCGACCCTCGATCTCGATCACATCGCCGCTGACAAGATTGAGGGTCTTCATCATGTCGATACTTAAACGGGCAATACCGCGGCCGGCGTCTTCGTGAGCAGCCTCTTTTACGGTAACCTCAACATAACTGGTATCTGCCATATGACTGACCTCCTCATGGTATGTTTACCATAAGTAAATCGTCATTATATAAAAATGTATCTGTAGTGTGAGTATTACTGGCAGGTGATGATAGCCTTTTCCGTGACGATAAAATCCATAGCAACATCATCCGGCTCGGACGGAAGGCGTTCTACCTCCTGGCAGGAGTATGCTATCCCGATCCTGACCGGCTGGGAACAGCGTTCGAGGAACCGATCGTAGTACCCGGCACCGTACCCGAGACGGTTTCCCTGCCGGTCGAAGGCGAGCATCGGGATGACGATGACCTCGATCTCCGCCGGATCCGCGGGTATCTCGCTTCCCAGGGGCTCGGGGACGCCGAACGTGCCGGGGACGAGCACCGAGAGGTCATCTATATATGAGAGCCGGAGACTGCAGGTCGCCCGCTCGATGATCGGAACGACGATGCGTTTTCCTCCGGCGAGGAGGCCGGCGATCAGATCGCGGGTCTCGACCTCGGGCTCTTTTGCGGCGTAGACCATGATCGTCGTATAGCGATCGAGGAGGGGGGTCACGTTCTCCCGGATGGCGTTGCTCATCCGGGTGACGGCATCGCCTGAGAGGTCCGACCGCACGGCCTTTGCGTCTTCGCGGATCTGTTGTTTCGTCCGGTTCATTTCTATCAGGATCTCGACCGGAATGCTCTTAAGGTTTGCACAGCGGCGGTGCAGGGTTCACCGTTCCTTCGTCCCGCAGGCTTCGCGAAATTCCCGCAGCGCCACTGCGAGGATCTTTGTTTTGCCGATGAGGCCGGCTATCTGAAGGGTGTCGAGGATCTCGTCCCGGGTGGCACCCGCACGCAGGGCTGCGCGGATATGCACGTGCAGACATTTGTCGGCGCCTGCACCGGCCGCCGCGGCGATTGCAATGAGCTCTGCGGTTCTGGCGTCCAGGCTTTCCGGGCGGGCGGTTTTGTAGTCGGCCAGGGCAGAGAGGACGAACGTTTCGGGACGCTCCTGCAGGATAGGGAAGATAAACGGCACCGTTCCGAGCATCTCTTCGGTGTCGGCAACGAGATCGTCACCGATCTCCTCCGAGTGGCTGAGAAAGGCATCGAGTATGCGGGTATTTTCCGGTTTCATTCTATCGGTATGCAGTATCACGCTCTCCGGATGAAAACGTGCCGGTCTGATCGAAATGGGGCAACTGCGCCGTGTGAGCCCCTGAAAAAAGAGTATCGTTCGGTAGATCTCAGAAGGAGAAGTGCCGGGATACGATCTTGAGTGCGCAGTAGTCGCCGCACATCGTGCACGCATCGGTATCGGCGGGCGAGCGCTCGTCGCGGATGGCACGGGCGCGCTCAGGGTTGATGGCGACGGCATACTGGCGTTCCCAGTCGAGGTCGCGGCGTGCGTGTCCCATCTCGAGGTCGGCGTCGCGCTTCTTGAGCTTGATCATGTCGCCGACGTGGGCGGCGATACGCGAGCTGATGACACCCTCGTAGACCTCTTCTGCGGTCGGGAGCGCGAGGTGCTCGGCGGGAGTGACATAGCAGATGAAGTCGGCGCCGTGCGACGAGGAGATCGCGGCGCCGATGGCGGCGACGCGGTCGTCGTAGCCGGGGGCGATGTCGGTGACGAGCGGGCCGAGCATGTAGAACGGTTTCCGGTTCGTGACTCTCTTCTGGAGGACGACGTTCGTCTCGATCTCGTCGAGCGGGATGTGTCCGGGCCCCTCGACGATCGTCTGCACGCCGAAGTTGTGCGCCTTGTCCGCGAGTTCCGCGTTGATGAGGAGCTCCTGAACCTGGGCGCGGTCGGTCGCGTCGTGGACGGCGCCGGCACGCATCCCGTTCCCGAAGGAGAGCGTCACCTCATGCTCTTTCAGGATCTCGAGGAGGTAGTCGAACTCGGAGTAGAGGGGGTTTTCCTTCTCGTTGTGCAGCATCCACGCGGTCATGAATGCCCCGCCCCGGGAGACGAGGCCGCCGTGGCGCCCCTGGTTCTGGAGGCGTTTCATCGTCTCATAGTTGATGCCGGTGTGGATCGCCATGAAGTTCGTGCCGAGCTTCGCCTGCTCCTCGGTCGCCTTGAAGATGGCGTCCTCCTCCATGTGGATGACAGCACCGAACTTCCGTGCGGCCTCGATGAACGCCTGGTAGAGCGGCACGGATCCGACGGAGAGGTTCGTGGCCTCGACGACCCGGCGCCGGATCTCGAGGAAGTCGCCGCCTGTCGAGAGCTCCATTAAGGAGTCGGCACCGGCGAGCTCCGCCTGCCGCGCCTTCTCGACCTCCATATCGATATCGATGATATCCGAGGAGGTTCCGATGCTCGCGTTGACCTTGGTGCGCAGCCCCTCGCCGATACCGCAGAGCTTGACGTCGCGGTAGGGAGAGACCGGGATGACCACATGCCCTCCGGCGATAGCGCGCCTGATGTAATCTTCGGAGACGCCCTCCTGCCGGGCGACGATCTTCATCTCTTCGGTAATGATGCCCTTCTTTGCATCCTCTATGAGACCCATACCAGTATCGTTGGAAGAAAGAGTAATTAAAGGCTCTTTTTTGGGAATCGGGAGGAAATTGTGCTTGTTCTCTTCGCAAGTAAATTTGTTTACCCTTAATCAGGTAAAGTTGCATTGCACATATGGGAACGTATTCAAGAAAACCAAGCCAATTATGCTGTTATGAGGGAAGATGGTGTGAAGGTGAATTTCGGAGGCTTTGTCCCGATCAGCACCGTCGACTGGCGTGGAAGAGCCGTCTGCACGGTATTCTTCAGGGGGTGCCCCGCGGACTGCTACTACTGCCACAACCGCCCTATCCGGAACGGTGAGGACTGGCGGAATCTGGATGAGATCGTCGCACTGATCCGCGATTCCCGCCTCCTCATAAGCGGCGTGGTCTTCTCCGGCGGCGAGGCGACGATGCAGCGGAAGGCTCTCGTCCGTCTTGCCGAAGAGTGCCGAACGCTCGGGCTCCTCGTAGGGCTGCACACGAACGGCGTCTACCCGAAGACGCTCGCCGAGCTCCTCGACCGGCACCTCGTGGATATGATTGCGCTCGACATCAAGACCCGCTTCGAACGCTACGACGAGCTCCTTGGCATTCCCGCCACGGAGCAGGTGAAGCAGTCGCTCGCCCTCTGCAAGGAAGCCTATCTGCGAGGTGATCTCGGATCCTTTGAGGTTGTGGTGACCCTTTTCCCCGGATGGGAGGACGATGTCCGGCATATCGCCCCGCACGCGGAGGGGCTGCCCCTCGTGCTCCAGCAGGGCGTCTTCGGCACTGCATCTCCGCTGACCCGGAGCGATCTCGCATCGATCGCAGCCCCGCTCCGCCGGCAGGTGAGGATCCGCACCCGTGAAGAGGGGGAAGTGGCGTTTGGATCCGACCCGCAGGACGGGTGAGCCTGCCGTTGGGTTCTTCGTGAGCGGATGTTGCGGATCCGCTTCTCCGGTCGTTAAGCATAATATACTCCGGAACGCACCTTACTGAACGGAACCGTTGAACGCCCCGCCTGCAGGCGGCGTTCACGCTGCACACGAGCCGGAATTACCCCTCCGGCCGATAGCCGATACTATATGCCGGTCTTTGGGAGATGCGGAAATTTTTTGAATGGAGTAGAGGGAGACTTGCGTTAATGAGGGTCATAGGTGTTGTAGGACTGCCGGGGAGCGGGAAAGGGGAGGTCTCCCGGATCGCCCGGGAGAATGGTATTCCCGTCGTGGTGATGGGTGACGCCATACGGAGGCGCGTTACGGAGGCGGGCATGCCTCCGACCGATAAAAACCTCGGCGAGATGTCACGGCATCTCCGCGAAGAGATGGGGATGGACGCTATCGCCCGGCTCAGCATACCGGCGATCGAGAGCCAGACCTCATCCGTCGTGCTGGTGGACGGTATCAGGGGAGACTACGAGGTCGAGACGTTCAAACGACGGTTCCCCGAGTTTCTGCTGATCGGCATCCGCGCATCCTTTGAGACACGTCTCGCCCGCCTCGCCCGGAGAGGCCGGTCGGACGATATGCCCGCCGCGGAGGATCTCCGCTGCCGGGACGAGCGGGAACTCGGGTGGGGACTCGGCCGGGCGCTCGAACAGGCCGACACCGTCATCGAGAACGACGGAACGGTGGAGGATCTCGCGGTGCAGGTACGCGAACTCCTCAGGCAGGCAGGGGATCGGCCATGACCTTAAAACCCTACTTCTCTTCGTCATCGAAGGTCTGGGAGCCCCGGAGCTGGATCTACGGGATCGAGGAGGCCGGGTATGCCGGCTGGGAGATCGTCGCGGACGGCAGGTACCGGTTCGATACTCCCGGGATGTTCCAGGAGATCCGGGAGGAACTCTCGAGCACCAACCTTGCCGCGTCGGTGCACGCACCCTACAGCGACCTGAACCTCGCCTCGGTGAACTACCCGATCTGGCGGGAGTCGGTCCGGCAGATCTGCGCCTGTATCGAGCATGCGGCGGAACTGACCGACCGGGTGACCGTTCACCCCGGTTTCGTCTCGCCCGTCGGAAAACTGGTGCCCGAGAAGATGTGGGAGATGCAGAAGAACGCCCTCGTCGAGATCGGGCGCTACGCCGCCGACCGGGGTGTCCTCGCGTGCCTTGAGAATATGATCAGCATCAGGGAGTTCTTCTGCCGGTACCCGGAGGAGATTCTCGGCATGACCGAAGATATAGAGGGTATCGGCGTCACCTTCGACGTGGGGCACGCGAACACGAACGGCGTCGTCGGATCGTTCCTCCCCTACCTGCACCGGATCAACCACGTCCACGTCCACGACAACCACGGCAAACAGGACGAACACCTGGCGCTCGGCGACGGGACGGTCGACTGGGAGAGCGTCGGGAGGGCCATCGCCGCCGACTACTCAGGGATAGTCGTCGTCGAGGGGCGGAACCTCGACGAAGCGAAACGGAGTCTTGCAGCATTCGGGAAGTGGTTCGTATAGCCGGCGAGACGCTCCACGTCCACTTCCTCGGCACCGCCGGGGCGCTCCCGGCTCCCCAGAGGAACCCCTCCTGCATCATGATCCGGCGGGGCTCGGACTCGATCCTCTTCGACTGCGGCGAGGGGGCGCAGCAGCAGATGATGCGTGCGCGGACGGGCTTTGGCGTCGACGCGATCTTCGTCACCCACTGGCACGCCGATCACTTCCTCGGCATCTTCGGGCTCGTGGAGTCGCTCTCCTTCATGGGGAGGACGGACGAACCCCTCCACATCTACGGCCCCGACTGGGTGCACGAGTTCATCAATGTCCTCCGGACGGTCGCCCGGCACAACGTCCGGTTCCCCATCCACGGGCATACTCTCGGGCACGGAGACGTCGTCCCGTTTCCGGGGTTCACGGTTCGGGCGTTCGCGACGCGTCACGGCATCACGAGCCTCGGTTACGTCCTCGAAGAGGACGAGCGGCCCGGAAAGTTCGACCGGGAGCAGGCGATCGCGCTCGGTGTCCCGCCGGGTCCGCTCTTCGGGAGGCTGCAGCGCGGCGAGACCGTCCGGATAGTGCGGGACGGCACCGAAGTTGAGATCCTTCCGACCGACGTCATGGGCGAGCTGCGCCCCGGCCGGAAGGTCGTCTATACCGGCGACACCCGTCCGATGCAGCGGGAGAGCGGGGCAGCGGGGCTGATGGCGGATGCGGATCTCCTGATCCACGATGCGACCTTCGACGACGAGGACGCCGCCCGGGCTGCCGAGGTGCTCCACTCGACGGCAGGCGAGGCCGGGGAGGCGGCAGAAACACTCAATGCGCGGATGCTGGCGCTTGTTCACTTAAGTTCCCGCTATACGAGCACGGCAAACCATATACGCGATGCAAAGAAACGATATAAAGGAGAAATAATCGCACCGGCCGATCTCTCGGTGCTTGAAATACCCTACAGGAGCTGATTGACGGTGGACGGTGATACCGATGGCACAGGGCATAGCGAGTCGGTACCACCTCCTTCTGACCGGCCTTTCCGCCCTGCTCATCGCCACCGCAGCCGGGAGCATAGCAGGGATCTATCTCGGATCGGCAACCGCCGTGCTCGCACTGATACCCGGCCTGCTGGTTCTCCTGCCCGCCTCGATCGGTATGCGGGGCAACATATCCGGCGTCTTTGCATCCCGCCTCTCGAGCTCGATGCACCTCGGCGAGTTTGAAGTATCCTTCACCGAAGGCTCCGTCCTCGGCGACAATCTCCGTGCGTCCCTGATAATATCTGTCCTGACGGCATTCTTCCTCGGTCTCGCGGCGAACGTCGTCGGTCTCGTCTCCGGTATCGAAGTCATCGGCGCACTCGATCTCGTCCTGATCTCGCTTCTCTCCGGGATGCTCTCGAGCATCGTGATCCTCCTCTTTACCATTCTTCTCTCGATCGCAAGTTACCGCTACGGGCTCGATCTCGATCTGATCGGTGCACCGGCCGTGACCACCGCCGGGGATATCGTCACCATTCCGGTACTCGTCGCGTCCGCCGTTCTGGTCATGCTGCTCCCGCCGGAGCTGAGAGACCTGCTCGCTCTCGCTGCAGTCGCGTCCGTCGCAGTAACGCTCGTCTACACCCTGCGCACGAGCGAATCCGTCCGCCGGATGGTCACGGAGAGGACAGTCCTTCTCCTCCCGCTCTCGTTTCTCGGCATCATGGCGGGGGCGACGTACGAGGCCGGCCTTGAAGAACTCGTCGCCTTCGCTGCGTTCCTGATCCTTATCCCGCCCTACATGGGGGGGCTCGGTTCCATCGGCGGGATTCTCGCTTCCCGCCTTGCAACCGGGATGCATATGGGAACGATCCCGCCTCTGCTTCTTCCCGGGCGGGAGACGGCGCATCACTTTATTATCACTTACTTCTATACGTTGATACTGCTTCCCTTGATGGCGGTAATCGCCCATGCGGCCGCGGTTCTGCTGGGGCTCGCGACCCCCGGGCTCGTGGCGATGGTGGCGATCAGTCTGCTGGCAGGGCTCCTGATCGTGACGCTCATGAACGGCATGGCGTATGTAACGGCAAGCCTCTCGTTTCGTTTCGGTCTTGACCCCGATAATTACGGCATCCCCGTCATTACCAGCTTGATAGACTTTATCGGTGCGGCCGTTCTGGTCGCGACGATCGGTATACTGCTGTAGTGAGAGATATATGAGAAGAACACTCACCAAACCTATGATGGAACGTGAATATCAGCCGGTCAGCTTCAAGGATGTCCTGATCGAGATGAAGGACATCTCCGAGCTGATGGTTGACCTGTCCTATTCCGCCATACTCTTCGACAGTAAAGAAGTTGCGCTTGAGGTCATCAATCTCGAAGAGAGCATGAATAAACTGGTCTATCAGGCCAGAATACAGAGCATGCTCGGTGCCCGCCGTCTCGACGAGGCGGAGGCGATGAGCGGGCTGCTCCAGGTCGCCGAGGCTGCAGAGAAGATCGCAAACTCCGCTTCCGACGTCGCGAAGCTCATCTTAAAGGAGGTCAGGTTTCCGGCGGAACTCAAATGGGTTCTTCCGGAGGCCGAAGAGGTCGTGGCACGCGTCGTGGTCGACCCCGGAAGCGATCTTGACGGGCAGACGCTCGGCGGCCTGAAACTGCAGAGCACGAGCGGCATGCAGGTGATCGCCATCCGCCGGGGCAGGGGCTGGATCTATGATCCCGGTAAGGAGACCGGTATCGCGGCGGGCGATATCCTGCTCGCAAAGGGCCCTGAAGGGGGAGCCGAACTCCTCTCCCGGATGGCGGGTGCAGGGGAGTATCCCCGCCGTGAACCGCGCAGCACCGGCACCCCGGGTGATATCGGCCGGGTCGTCAAGCTGATCATCGAGATGAAGAATATCAGCGAGCTCACCGTCGGGCTTGCCTACACGTCCCTCCTCTTCAACAACAAGGAGGTCGCTCACGAAGTGGTCGCCCTCGACGCGGGGATGGACGATATGCGCTACGACCTCGATCTCTGGATCCTCGAAGCGGCGAAGAAGATCGATGATGTGAAGGAACTCCGGGGTCTCCTGTATATGTCCTCGTTTGCCGAGGCGATCAGTAACGCAGGCCGTGCCATCGTCGATGTCCTCCTTCGCGACATCGAGGTTCCGCCGGTCTTCAAGAAGATCGTCCGCGAGTCCGATGAGATCATCACCCGCATAACCGTGGGGACGGCCTCCCCCCTCGTCGGGCGGACGCTCAAAGAGGCCACCCTCGGGACGGTTACGGGGATGGTGGTGCTCGCGATTAAGAGCCGCGACCGGTGGATCTACCGGCCAGGGAAGAACGTTTGCTTAAGGAGCGGTGATATTATCATCGCAAAAGGCAGAAGAGATGGTGAATGCAGGCTCTACGAGCTTGCCGGGTTCACCCGTGACCAATCCGAATAATTGTGGAGAATAACAATGACAGATACAACAGATACGATCGTTTACCGGCTCAGCGCGAACTGTGACCTCGAGGAGGTCGAGGAAGGAAAGATGTACCTCGGCCGGGTTCAGGGCTTTGCCAACTTCGGTGTCTTTGTTCAGTTAAACGACCGCGTAAAAGGGCTTGTGCATAAGAGCAATATCAAAGCGGATCACTCGGAGCGCGATCCGATCATCGTCGAGGTGCTGCAGATCCGCAAAAACGGCAACATCGACCTTGAGGAGGTAATGCCGCAGGTCTACCGGACCGAGTCCGTGACGAAGGCGATGCCGACGATCCGTCTCTCCGATCTCGGCCGCAAGATCGGCAGGACGGTTATGATCGAGGCCGAAGTGGCGCAGATCAAGCAGACCTCCGGGCCGACGATCTTCACGCTCGTGGATGAATCCGCCACCGAGAACGCCGCTGCGTTCATCGAGGCGGGAGTCAGGGCATACCCCGAGGTGCAGCTCGGCGACATCGTCGGTGTCGTCGGCGAGGTGATGCAGCGGAATAACCAGCTCCAGATCGAGGTCTCCTCGCTCTCCGTCCTCGAGCCCGAGGATGCAGACCGGGTGCGGGCTCGGATCGATCAGGCGCTCGACGAGCGGGCGGAGCCTGAAGATATGCCGTTCCTGGTCGAGAGCGACGTCTTCGAGCGGCTTCGGCCGGCGATGCGGAACGTCGCGAAGCAGATCAGAAAAGCGGTTTTTACCGCTCAGCCGATAGTCCTCCGGCACCACGCCGATGCAGACGGGATCTGCGCCGCCGTCGCGGTCGAAACGGCCGTTACCGCGCTCATCAGGGAGAGCGGCGGGGACTTCGACGCCGAGTACTTCCTCTTCAAGAGGTCGCCGTCGAAGGCGCCGTTCTACGAGATAGAGGATATCACCCGTGATCTTGACTTCGCCCTGAAGGACAATATCCGGTACGGCCAGAAGATGCCGATGATCCTCCTGATGGACAACGGATCGACCGAGGAGGACGTGCCGGCGATGAAGGTCACCGAGATCTACGGGTTCCCGGTCGTCGTGGTCGACCATCACCACCCGGACGAGATCGTCGATCAGTACCTCATCGGGCACGTTAACCCGTACCATGTCGGCGGCGACTTCGGGATCACCGCAGGCATGCTCGGAACCGAGATCGCCCGGATGATCAATCCGGCGGTAGAGGAGCAGATCAAGCACCTCCCGGCGATCGCCGCCGTCGGAGACCGGAGCGAGGCTCCTGAGCGGGCACGCTACCTCGAACTCGCCGCGCCCGCCTACTCCGAGCAGCACTGCAAGGATATCGCGCTTGCCCTCGATTACGAACAGTTCTGGCTCCGGTTCAACGACGGCCGCGAGATCGTCAAGGATATCGTCAACCTGAGCGGCAACGCCGAGCGGCACATGAGGTTTGTCAACCTGCTCACGGCCGAGGCGAACTCCGCTATCGAAGAGCAGATGGAAGCGGTCATGCCGCACGTGGTATCGCGGGTGCTGCCGAACGGAGCGAACCTCTTCATGCTCGACGTCGAGATGTATGCTCACCGGTTCACGTTCCCGCCGCCCGGCAAGACCTCGGGCGAGGTTCACGACCGGCTTGTCCGGGAGCACCCCGGTGAGCCTGTGGTGACGCTCGGGTTTGGCCCCGACTTTGCCGTGCTGCGCTCGAAGGGCGTCATGATGAACATCCCCCGGATGGTCCGGGAGCTCCGCCAGGAGATCGTCGGCGGCGGTGTCAACGGCGGCGGTCACCTCGTCGTCGGGAGCATCAAGTTCGTCGAAGGGATGCGGGATGCCGTGCTCGACGGCCTTATCGAGAAGATCGGCCAGGCGCCGATCTGAACCCGGGAACATCTCCCGTTACACTCTTCTTAGATGCAGGGGCGGTGCCCTGCCAGGGATCCCCTGTGTCGGGCTCCTCTGTTTTAACCCGGTGCCGTTTGCGATACCGCTCAGGCTGTCTGGCCGACCTGCCCGGAGAGGTAGGGGCAGTCGAGTGTCTCCCCTCTCTTCTCCCGGTCTCCGGGTTTTTGAATCGGCTTCATACGAAGAGGCCGCTGCTATTTTCACCCTCGCTTACGGCCGGCCGCTTCTTCATCCCCGGGAGGGGTATCCGGTCAACGTATCCGCCGGGATTGTATTTCTACCGAAATATAAATATAGGATTATTGTTCAGATGGTCACCTTATGTCAGTCAGTAGACGAGCGCTTACAGGCCTCCTGATGGCCGTGCTGGTGGCAGGGTGCATCATCGCCATGCCGGCAGTGGCCGAGGTCGTTAGCCCGACAGAACCGCCGACCGAGATTCCGTTTGGCGACATAACCACGAATGAAACGGTGGCGACCGAGACGGTGACCCCGATCGAGACGGAAACCGGGACTCCTGCCGCTACAGAGGCCCCCGTCGGTGAGCAGGCCGTGACCGAGACCGAGACCGAAACCCCGACAGAGATGGTGACCGAGACCGAGACGGAGGCGCCGGTCGCCGGAGCGGTGGTTGATAATGTGAGCGACGGTGCTCCGATCCAGGTTCAGCCGGGAGATACTATCACGGTAACCAGCGAAACGCAGGTCTACGACCTTACCGGGCTTCGGAACACCACGGGTGGTGAAGACCTGGCCATCACCGAACTGCGTGCGTACGACAACAACAATCCCGAGACAGGCACTCCTGTAAATACCGTCGAGATCAGCGACGACGCGAACGTAGAGCTTGCGGCCGCTGACTTCGGGGGCACCTTCGGCATATACTATCCCTATGACGGGCAGGACGTCGTCGACAACTCCATCACCGTCAATGAGGAGGCCGGGGGCGTCGTAGATAATGGAACTACCGCGGATAATGAGACATCCAACGAGACGATGACGACCGAGGAGACGATGACCCCGGAGATGACGGAGACACCTGCCGAGACGATGACGACCGAGGAGGTGACGACGGAGATGACGGCGCAACCGACCTTCACCACGATGCAGGAGGAGACGGCCGCACCGACACCGACGGCCACCACCCCGCTGTCGATTCCGATCGTTCTCGGGGCTCTCGGCATATTCGGTCTTTTGATCGTCATGAGGAGGAACAAGAGATAGGTCTTATCTCCATTTTTCCCGCCGGAACGACTATCATTCTTCTCAACCAACCTTAATCTTCAGCAACGCACCGGCCTCTCCTCCGTTGCGGAGAGGTGCACCCGCATCGATCCGGTTCTTAACCATGCGGAGTATTTGTCCACCCAAAACAACCGGAATATCTATAATCCGTTAAGCTTCGGTGCCATCAGGGTTCACAAATAGGTAAATATATATACTGTGCTGGATAAAATGGAGTTGCTCACGAGGGAAGAGTTAATGTCTACAAAGGACCGTATTCGGGAGAAGTACAACGAAACCCAGCGTAAAATACTGTATCATCTGAAATCAGGCATAAAGACGGGTAAGTCGTACTTCAAGTCCAAATATATCGCAAAGGATCTCGGGCTCTCGCCAAAAGAGGTCGGTATCAACCTTGCGATCCTCTCGGAGATCTGCGATGAGCTCGATATCACGCGCTGGAGTTACTCAAATAGCACCACATGGCGGGTGACCTCCCGGGCATCATAATATTAATGGCATAAGTCCCTATTTTTCTCTATGAAAGTTGTTGACTTTGTAGCACCGGTCGAGTTCGTTGCGAACATCGACGAAGAAAAAGACTGCATCATGTCCCAGGACAAGATCAGCGGCGACCAGAAGGATCTCTGGTTCAACATCGACGTCCCGAAAGGCCACGGGGTGAAGGCGGGAGACCGCGTCCGGATCATCATCGAGAAGGTCTGATCCGGGACCTGCCGGGGCGCAGAGATCTGCTGCCCCTCACGCTCCGGCGGCGTCTGCGGGGAACGTCTCGAGGCTGATAACGTACCGATCGACGTAGTCGCACCCGATTATCAGGTAGTAGGTGCCGTCGCCGCTCTGGACATTTTTTATGATACTGCCCGGATAGCGAAGTTCAGCTCCTTCGACAATGCCGCCCGTCTCCGCATCGATGAGAGCCATCCGGAAGAGCGCGGCCTGTGGCCTTCTCTCGGCGGAGACGGTACAGTTCATCCGCCAGACGGGGGACGGCACCGTGAAGGTCTCCGTGACTCCTCCGTCCGATCCCTCGACGTAGGCGAACGGAACCGTGCGGTCTGTCTTCCAGGGGATATCAGACCCGCCGAAGGAACTCAGGTTCGACGGGAGGTAGTATCGGGGGTACTTGCGGTAATCGGTTTCGTACACGATCCTGTACGGCCCTGGGGAGGCGGTAGCCGCAGGTAGGGGAACGATCCCCGAATCACCGGAGGAAGGGGTGGTGGGCACCGGCGTCTCCGCCGGGGCTGCCACAGGACTCACCGGAACCGCTTCGGGTGCCGGACCGAAGACGACCGCTACGACGGCAACGATCGCCAGTGCCGCGAGAACACTACAGAGATCCCACTTATCCACTAAATATGAATAATCCGGGTCTTTTGAAATAGGTTTCGTATCGTGCGCGAGAGCGGCGGCCGTCCGCCCGAAGCGCCGGTTGCACAGGCGCACAGGCTCTTTGTGGGGCTTAGCGGGCAGAAAAGAATTGTTTATATACGGCTAACCGAATACTGTCCTGATAGACTATGGAGATTCCGGAGATACGCACATGGGTCATCTTTTATCTTCTCTCATTTGTCGTACTGCTGGTGGCGCTCTTCCTCACGACCCGGGAGAGCGGGCAGCTCTGGATCAGTCTCATGCTCATCATCGTCGTCGTCGGGGTCAACTTCACGATGCTCTTCTCGGAACTGAAGCAGCAGAAGGAGAAGAGGGAACTATCAAAGAAACTCTCCGGAACCGAAGGCAGCCTCTCGTGCATCGATGCTGCCGGGCGCAGGTGGTGATCCGTTTTGGCCGAAACCCTCCTCCCGCCGCATGTCCGTGAACGGGAGTACTGGAAACAGTATCGGGCGATGCGCACCATGACCGCCCGTCTCGCCTCGCAACGCGACTTGGTGCGACGGATCAGGGAGGAGCCGGCGATCCCGGCACAGGCCCAGGACGCTGCGGCAAAAGCGCTCTCTGTCGATATCGAAGAGACCCGGCATCTCTTCGGCGAGGTGCTCGAGACACTCATCACCACCGGCATGCAGACCTCGCACTCCCTCGACATCGAGACCGTGGCGGCGATACCCGCCGACTCCGACCTTATCGAGGTGCTTGAATGCCTGCTCTGGGTGGATGGAGAAGAGGAGCGGATCGAACCCGAGATCGGCGGCGCTCTCATCCGTTATGGGATCCGGCAGGGACACGGCGCCCCCGTACGGGCGCTCCTTGCATTTTACAGAACCGAGGAGGTGCGGTACGACAGGCGGCTTGAAGGCTCTCTCGAGCGCTGCTCGCTCACGATCCTGCAGGAGGTATACCCCGCAAAGCAGTACCACATCAGGATGAGGCTGCCGGCGGAGGCTCTGATCGGGCGCGGCATCCTCTCGTAGATCGGAGATTTTTGCCAAAAAAAGGGTATGACGTCCTGCCCCTCTCCGGTCAGGACTTCTTTGTCAGGATCTTCTGCGCACTGTTGAACGGGGAGAAGAGGTGCTCGACCTCCCGCCCCAGGTACTCCGTCTTTCCCATGACGTAGTAGCCGCCCGGGAGCAGGGCGCTGTGGAACAGACGGGCGAGGTCGTTCTTCTGCTTCTCCGAGAAGTATATCGTGACGTTTCTGCAGCTGACGACGTCGACGTAGCGGGCGGCGGGGATCTCGCTCATCAGATCGTGGTGCCGGAACCGAACGAGGTCTTTGATATGGGGTTTGACCTCGAACATGCCGTCGTCGCGGGCGGTGAAGTGTTTGCGAAGCTCCCGTTCACCGACCTGCTCGACGGCCCTTCGGTCGTAGACGCCTTCCGCCGCCTTTCGCAGCACTTCGCGATCGATATCCGTCGCGTAGATCGAAACGCTGGCGCCCGGTTTTGCTTCGAGGAGGTCGTGGGCGAGTATGGCAAACGAGTACGGCTCCTCTCCCGTCGCACACCCGGCGCACCATATCCTGACGGTGCCCCTCTTCTGAATGAGCGAGGAGAGGATCTCCTGGCGGAGAACCGTATAGACCTCCGGGTCGCGGAAGAACTTCGTGACGTTTATGGTAAGCGCGTTCCTGAGCAGGTCGACCTCCTGCGGGGTCGCCAGGAGGTACTTGTGGTACTCTTCGTAACTTTCGTTCTTCGTCAGGCGCATCCGGGAGAGGATACGCCGTTTGATATAGTCTTCCTTGTAGCTTGAGCACCGGATCCGAACCAGTTTCTCAATACTTCGCTGCAGCGATGAAAATGCATCCATAGGTTCTCTGCCGCCCTCCTATCGTGGCGCACTGTTGTTTCCGAAGATCTCAGGGCAACAATGATTTACGTGTCCTGGTGGCCGTCGACACTGCTGATGACTTTGAGGATATCCACCCAGATGACGAGGCTCCTTCCCTTCTCCGCATCGTCGCCACCGCTCTTGATGATGCCCTTTACGAACGAACCGATATTCGAACTTATCCCGTCGCTCATCTTTTCGACGTCTTTGTCCTGTATCTGGATCACGCTGTGCACGTCGTCGACGATGATCCCGACGTTCGCTCCGCCGGTCGCTTCGGGGATCAGGACGACTATCTTCTGGTTCTCGGCGATACGGCTGTCCGCAAGCCCGAGGAGATTTTTAAGGTTGATGATATTCGTGATCTCGCCCCGGAGGTTGATGATCCCTGCCAGGTAGTGAGGGGCGCGGGGGAGGGGAGTGATCGGCATCATCTCCACGATCTCCCGGGCTATCTGGATGTCGAGGGCGTAGTGTTCCGCGCCCAGTTGAAACTCTACCACATCGATGGTGTTTGCCATGGTAGACACCTCAGTTCAGACGGAACCGTTCCATCATCTTCTTGAGCTGTTCCGTCATCGCCGCGAGTTCGTGCGATGCGCTGCCGACCTCCTGCGTCGATGCACTGACCTCCTCGGCGAGAGCGGCCATATCCTCGGTTCTTCCCATATTCTCCTTGGTCATCTGGGTCGAGTCTTCCATGCTCTGCATGACGTGGTTCGTCGAGTTCGCCTGGTCTTCGGACGCCTTCGTGATCTCCGTGATACCGTGGGCGACTACCTCCGCCTCGTCGATGATCCGGTTCAGGGCCTCGATCGCCTTGTTGACGCTCTCGATGCCTGCCTGGATCTCGTTGTGCGACGACCGCATCGACCCTGCCGTCTTGTCGCTGCTTGCCTGGATCGACCGGATCAGGTTCTCGATATCCTGACTTGCACCCTTCGATTCGCCGGCAAGGTTCCGGATCTCTCCGGCGACGACGGCAAAGCCCCGACCGTGTTCCCCTGCCCTCGCGGCCTCGATAGCGGCGTTCAGTGCGAGCAGGTTCGTCTGGTTGGCGATATCGGTGATCATCTTGACGATGTTGTTGATCTCCCGCATCTGTGCGTTCAGATCGGTGATCTCCTGCACGCTCTGCTCCGAGATCTCCTCCACGTACTGCATCTTCTTCGTGGCGATCTGTCCGAGGGCGGCGGCATCGTTCCCCTCTTTGGCGGCTTTCGCTGCGTGCTCCATGACCTCCTGGGAGGTGCTTGCGATCTCCTCGATCGATGCCGAGAGATCGGTGATCTCCTGGCCTATCTCCTCGATCTTCTCGAGCTGCCGCCGGGCGTCCTCGCTCGACTGCTGCGTGGAGAGCGCCACCTGTTCGGTTGCCCGGATGATCTCGTCCGAGCTCTTGCTCACTTCTTTCGTGGTCTGCTCGACCTGCTCGGCAGCCCTGACCACTTCCTGGAGGAGTGCCCGGATGGCGGATGCGGATGCGTTGTAGTCCTCCTTCACCGTTCTGAGCGGATCGTTCGCTCCTATCGTGACGGATGCCGTCAGGTTTCCTTGAGCCATCGCACTCAGTGCTTCGCCGAGTTCCTCCGCACTCCGGGCGAGGAGTGCATTCTCCTCCTTTGCCGTCTCCATGAGGTGCTGGACCTGCTGCTCCTTCTCCCGCTGCTCGGTCATATCGAGGTAGATGTAGAAGGCGACGTCGATCTTCCCGTGTTTATCGAAGATCGGGATTCCGTAGAGGATGAGATACTTCTTCACGCCGTCAGGCCAGGTGACCAGCATCTCAGTTACGGAGAGTTTTCCGCTCTCATAGCAGGCGTAGAAGTCATTGCCGGAGAGCACCTTGATGTTGAAGTCGGAGAGTTTCTTGGCCATCAACTCGTCGCGGGTGCCCCGCCAGACCTGCTCGTAGGTCTTGTTGATCTCGATCCGTTTCCTCTCGTTATTGAGGACGGCGATGGCGAGCGGATTGTCCTTGATCATCGCTTCGACACGGTGCTGTGCGGCACTGGACTCGTCCATCTTGTCGTGGAGATCCGTCCAGTCGTTCCAGACGTAGAAGGCCATCTCAATCTCGCCGTTCTTATCGAGGATCGGGATGGCGTTCAGGGTCAGGTACTTCCGCACGCCGTCGGGCCATTTGACGCGGACGTTCGTGGTCGCCCGCTTCTTCGTCTCGTAGCAGGCGTAGAAGTGGTCGCCGTCGAGGACTTCGATGTCGTAGTCGTAGAGTTTCTTCCGCATCGTCTCTTCGCGGGTTCCGCGCCACATCCGGACATACTCGTCGTTGATATCGACCCTGCTCTTGTCCGCCCGGAGGACGGCGATGGCGAGCGGGTTCTCCTTGATCATCGTATCGACGCGGTGCTGCACGGCCGTGGTCTCCTCCATCTTGTTGTGGAGATCCGTCCAGTCGTTCCAGACGTAGAAGGCCATCTCGATCTCGCTGTTCTTATCGAGGATCGGGATGGCGTTCAGGGTGAGGTACTTCCGGACGCCGTCGGGCCACTTGACGCGGACGTTCGTGGTCGCCCGCTTCTTCGTCTCGTAGCAGGCGTAGAAGTGGTCGCCACTGAGAACCTCGATGTCGTAGTCGTAGAGTTTTTTGCGGAGCGTCTCTTCGCGGGTTCCGCGCCACATCCGGGCATACTCGTCGTTGATGTCAAGCCGGCTCTTGTCGGCTCTGAGAACCGCAATCGCGAGGGGATTGTCCTTGATCATCGTGTCGTTCCGCTGCTGTACCTTCTTGACCTCCTCCATCTTCTCGTGGAGATCCGTCGTGTCGTTCCAGACGTAGAAGGCCATCTCGATCTCGCCGTTCTTATCGAGGATGGGGATGGCGTTCAGGGTGAGGTACTTCCGCACACCGTCGGGCCACTTGACGCGGACGTTCGTGGTCGCCCGCTTCTTCGTCTCGTAGCAGGCGTAGAAGTGGTCGCCGCTGAGGACCTCGATGTCGTAGTCGTAGAGTTTCTTCCGCATCGTCTCTTCGCGGGTGCCGCGCCACATCCGGACGTACTCGTCGTTGATATCGATCCTGCTCTTGTCCGCCCGGAGGACGGCGATGGCGAGCGGGTTTTCCTTGATCATCGTATCGACGCGGTGCTGCATCCGCCTGATCTCTTCCTCTTCTTTGCGGAGGGTGGTGATGTCGTTGTAGACGTTCAGGAGCGCGGTGAGTTCACCCTTCTCGTCGAGGATGGGTATGCCGTGCTGCTCGAGGGTGTAGATTCCGGAGGGGAACTCGACGACGATCTCTGCAAGCGAACGCTGTCTCTGGACGATGGCTTTCTTGATCCCGTCGCCCGTCTTTGAGAGGATCTTGAAATCGTGAAGCGCCATCGCCATGATCCGTTCGCGCGAGATGCCGCTGAGTTTGACGAAGGCCTCGTTTGTCACGGTCACGGCGAGATCCTTGTCGACGACGAGCATCGGCATCGGGTTCTGCTCGATGAGCACCTCCGCCTGCTTCTGAAGACCGGTGATCTCCGCCATCTGCGCCTTCAGTTCCTCTTCCTCCTCCCGCAGTTTCGTCACGTCGTTGTAGACGATCATGATCCGGTCAAGATCGCCCTTCTCGTCGAGGATGGGGATGCCGTACTGCTCGAGGGTGAACGTGCCGGACGGGAACTCGACGATGACCTCGCCGAACGCTTTCTTCTTCTCGCCTATCACCTTCTTGATCCCCTCGCCCTTCTGCGAGACGATAGTAAAGTCCCGGAGCGCCATCTGCATGACCCGCTCCCGCGGGATACCGGTGAGTTTGATGAAGGCGTCGTTCGTGACCGAGACACGGTACTGCTGATCGACGACGAGCATCGGCATCGGGTTCTGCCGGATGATCTCGTCCGAGTTCCTCCGGAGATTCTCGATCGTCTGCATGCCGTGCTGGATCTCTTCCTCCTCTTCCGCTACCTTCTCAAGGAGCGTGTTGACGGAGGCTGCAAACGGCTTATAATACTCCGGAATGCCCGCAAGATCGATTCGCGCGGAGAAGTCTCCGCCAATTGCCGCCTGCAGTGCCGTCTCGACCGCCGCCGGCATCTCTGCAGGCGCTCCCGCCTGCGGCACTCCGTTCGCGCCGGGAGAGATGGCTCCGGTAAACAGCGCTTTTCTTCCTGGTTTGTCAGTCATACTCATTCCTCCTCTCTTTCCTTCTCCGGGGCATCAGCCCCAGTTCTTAATGGCGGACGCAATGGTGCGGTACGTCTCCGCGGCGTCGCTATCGGGTGCGTAATGCGATATGGGAAGTCCCCGCTGCTGCGTCTCGTAGATCCGCGGCGAGTACGGGACGGTGAAGACCTGCTTGAACTGGTTTTTGACCTCGTTTTCGAGGGCTACCAGCCGTTCCCGCTCTTTTTCGTCGTCTGGAGACGAGCGGGGGCCGAAGAGACGCTTGATGAATACGGCAAGCCCTCCTGCGGCGGGCTCTTCCCTGTCCGCCCCTCTCCAGCGCGTCAGGATTGCAACGTCCGTCTCGATGCTGGCACCGAGGAGGTCTCCCATATCCTCGAAGATCGTCGAGAGCGTCCCTATTCCCTTGAGCGCGAATGTGCCGGGATCGAGCGTTACGACGGTATGATCCGCAGCGACGAGCCCGTTGATGACGAACTGACCCATGCTCGGCGGCGTATCGATCAGAATGTAGTCGTATACGGGCACGATCGGAGCCAGCAGTTCCTTAAGGACACCGGCACGGTCTTCGATGTTGTAGAGATACGGTTCGACCCCGACGAGATCCAGGGTTGCAGGTGCAAGATCGATACCTGCCTCCGTCGTGACGATAATATCCGAGACGGCGACATCCGGGAACCCCTCGAAGATGCCCATGAAGGCGTCGTACATGCTCTTCTCGAGCGAGTCCGGATCGATCCCGAGGCCTACCGTGGCGTTGGCCTGCGGGTCGCAGTCGACGACGAGTACTTTCTTCCCGTCTTTCTGAAGAAATCCTGCAATGTTAATGCACGATGTCGTTTTGCCAGTCCCACCTTTGTGGTGGGCGAACGCTACAATCGTAATGCTAGCACCCCTGTTACGTCTATTTGCAATATGTGTTCTTAAACCTATTTTTTTAGAACACTACCACGCGCTACCGAATTTCGGATTTCCGGGTGCAGTCTCTTCCTGATGAGCGGGCACATCCTCTGGAGGGCAGGGTGGTCCGCCGCTGCATCCATCGTATCGATCTCCCGGCGCCGAATCTATTTAGTAAGGCATAACTTGCTCTCTGGTACACACTCACTCAATGTCCCATAGCTATACGGTCTTCTGCATCCTGCTCCTTGCCGCATTCATCGGGGCCGCCGGGTGCCTCGGCATCGGTTTCGGCGACGTGACCTACGACGGCGAGGCGCTTCACGTCGAGGTCGAGAGCTCCCGGAACGTGACCGACGCCGTTCTCCAGGTCACCCTGACCGAGATCGGCGGGTTCGAACAGCGGCAGCTATTCTCGGAGGCAACCTACATCGATCTCGCGGTGGGCACGAACGAGTACACCGTCCCCGTCGAGCTTGCGCCTGGAACCTATCGGATCTACCTCTACCTCTTCATCGGTGACGAGCGTGGAGCCTCGGTGATCCGTGACCTGGAGGTCTGATCCGCGATGCACCGTGACGGGTTGCTTGCGGCCAGGGGGCTTTTCCCCGCGGATACGGTCTTTACGAACTGCGAGATCTACAATCCCTTTACGTGCGGCTTTGAGTCCACCTCGCTTGCAGTAAAAGACGGGCTCGTCGTAGGGCTCGGCGACTACGCCGGACGCGAGGAGATCGACCTTCACGGTTCACTCGTCGTCCCCGGACTGATCGACGCCCACGTGCACATCGAGAGTTCGCTCTTAACGCCGGCAGAGTTCGCCCGCCTCGTCCGCCGCCACGGGACGACGACGGTTGTCGCCGACCCCCACGAGATCGCAAACGTCTGCGGGGCGGCGGGGATCGAGTATATCCTCCGGGAGAGCGCCGAAACGCCCCTCGACGTCCTGGTGATGCTCCCGTCCTGCGTCCCCGCAACGCCGCTCGATATGGGCGGGGCGAGCCTCTCGGCAGACGATCTCCGCGAGTTCTGCGGGCGTGACCGCGTCATCGGGCTTGGGGAGATGATGAACGTCCCCGGCGTCCTTGCGGCCGATCCCGGGATCGAGCAAAAACTCGATCTCTTCGGGATCGTCGACGGGCATGCCCCGCTGCTCACCGGCAAGGATCTGAACGCCTACGTCTTCGCCGGGATCACGAGCGATCACGAATGCACGCTCCTTGCAGAAGCTCAGGAGAAGCTCCGCCGGGGCATGTACATCATGCTCCGCGAAGGCTCGACGGAACGAAACCTGCAAGAGCTCCTGCCGCTCGTCACCGGCTGTACCGCATCGCGCTGCTGTTTTGCGACCGACGACCGGCATGCCGATATGCTGCTCGCCGAGGGGCATATCGACGACTGCATCAGGAAGGCCGTTACGCAGGGGTGCGAGCCCGAGCTCGCGCTCCGCATGGCGACGCTCTCCGCCGCGGAACGGTTCGGGCTCCACGACCGTGGGGCTCTTGCTCCCGGCAGGCTTGCAGACTTCTGCGTCGTCGACGATCTCGCATCGTTCCGGGTGAGCCGGACGTTCAAGCGGGGGGTCGAGGTCGTCGACCCGGGTTACCGGGCTCCCGCCGCCATTCGGCGCCCGCTCGTCGCAGTCCCCCCCGACGCCGATGCGCTCCGCCTCCCCGGTAGCGGTACTGCACGCGTCATCGGTCTCGTCGAGGGCCAGATCATCACCGAGGATCTCCGCCTCGAGGTGGACGGCGATCGGATCCCCGATACCGACCGCGACATCTTAAAAGCCGTCGTCACCGACCGCTACCGCGGCACGGGGTCGGGCATCGGGCTCGTCCACGGCTTTTCCCTCACCGAGGGGGCGCTCGCGAGCAGCGTTGCGCACGATTCGCACAACATCGTCGCGGTCGGTGTCGACGACGCCGATATCGCGAGAGCGGTCGCGGAGGTGATCCGGCTCGGCGGTGGGATGGCCGTCGCAAGCGGCGAGTCGGTCACGTCGCTGCCGCTCGACTGTGCAGGGCTGATCTCGACCCTCCCGTATACCGGGGTGGCGGAACGGCTCAAAGAGATCGAAGAGCACGCACGGAGCCTGAACGCAATTCAGAATCCGTTCATGTACCTCTCGTTCCTCGCGCTGACCGTGATCCCGCACCTGCGGGTGACGGAACGGGGCGTCTTCGACGTCGCGGCCTTCGCCGACGTCCCGCTCTTCGTCTGATCGCCCCCTCTTCTTTTCAGGATCACCGTGGCCGAGGATCCGTGCGACTTTAGCCGTGGGAGGAATCGGCCACAGGTCAACGGGTTACAACACTTTCTCGGTGCACGGCTGTGCTTTATGCCGATCGCAGCGAGTAGGAATCTGTATGCAATCGGTGACGAAGTTGCGGCTATACGCTTCTCCTGAAGACCGGGAGAAGTTGTTTGCCACCATGGAGCGGTACAACGCTGCTTGCACCTTTGTGTCGCCGGTTGCCTTTTCTGAAAAACAGTTCTCCAACATCGGCTTGCAGAAGCAGATGTACTCCACGGTCAGAGAGCGGTTCGGGCTTTCTGCCCAGATGGCGCAGCTCGCCATCCGCAAAGTCGCCGGGAGTTACCGGAGCACCAGAGAAGCGATCAAGGCGAAGAACAAGATCCTGAAAGCTCTTGGGGAACCCCTGCAGGTACTCTCCGAGATCTCGTTCCGCGAGCACGGAGCCGTCTGCTACGATGCCCGGGTGCTCTCCCTCGGGAAGAACCGGGCGAACATCTGGACGCTGGACGGCAGGATCAAACTCCGGTATTCCAGACCCGACTACTTCCCTCCGGTCGCGGCGGTCAAGCAGACCGATCTCGTCTACAGGGATGGGGCGTTCTGGCTTTACGCGACCGTTGAATCCCCTGATAGCGAGATCCCTGAACCGGCCGAGTATCTCGGGGTCGATCTCGGCGTGGTCACCATCGCCACGACCAGCGACGGGATAGCCTACTCCGGTGCAGCCACCGAGAAGGTGCGGAAGCGGTATGGAAACCTTCGTGCCGCCCTGCAGCAGAAGGGCACGAAGGATGCCAAGGAGAAACTGCGGAAGATCTCCGGCAGAGAACGCCGGTTTAAGACGGACGTGAACCACGTCATCAGCAAGCAGATCGTTCGTGCGGCAGAAGGCACGAAGCGAGGAGTTGCCCTGGAAGACCTGACGGGCATTCTCCAGCGGACAACGGTTACGAAGCAATACCGCGAACGACATCATAAGTGGGCGTTTCACCAACTGAGAACCTTCATCGCATACAAGGCCAGAAAGGCCGGGGTCTTGGTGAAGGTGATCGACGGGGCGTATACCAGCCAGCAGTGCAGTGTCTGCGGGTATACTGACTCGGGCAACCGGCCGGATCAGGCCACGTTCGTGTGTCTGCAGTGCAGACACGCCGGGAACGCCGATCTCAATGCCGCGAAGAACATCGCGGCAAGGGCTCTCGTCAACGAGCCTATTGCGGTCTGCTCCCTTCCGGGGGAGAGGTTGAATCGCAAGCCTGTAAAGAGCATGAAACCAATTAAGGCACCATGCCCGCGATTTTAGTCGGGGGTAGTTGACAACAGGGCGATTATCGCCGCTCCGGTAGCCATCAGGACGGCTCCGCTTATCCGGGCGGCGGGGTCTCCCTCGCCGAGGAGGCGTCCTGCGTAGATCACCGTAATAAGAATGCTCAGCCGTTTCATCGCGATCACGTACGGTACGATCTGGACGGCGAGGGCGAGGTTGACGGCGACGGCGCTTGCGGCGAGGACGGAGCCCGTCAGGAGGGATGCGCCGAGCGGCAGGGGAGCGGCTCTGCCCGTGCGGGCATTTCGGATCCGGGTCATGCCCGCAAACAGAACTCCCATCGCAAGGAGGATGCAGCCCGTACCGAGGACGGGGTCGGAGTTCTGCAGTGCGAGTTTGTCGGCGTTCGCACCGATGCTGAAGAGAAACGCGACGCCGAGCATCGCCACGATACCGGGATCGCTCCGGATCTTCCGGAACGGATCGAGGATGCCGGTTCCCTCTCCGGAGAGGTTCAGCACGTAGACGCCGAATGCGATGCAGGCTATCCCGGCGAGTCCGGCGGCGGTCGGGCCTTCCCGGAGCATGAGCGACGAGGTGACGACGAGGAAGAGCGGGGTGAAGGCGAGCATCGGCACCGCAAGGGAGATATCCGTCGTCCGGAACGCCCGGAGATAGAGTGCCGCCGCGACGGTGTTGACGCCGGCGGAGAGGGCGACGGCCGGGAGAAAACCCTCCCCGACCGGCGGTATTCCCCGCACCGCCGCTATCGCCAGGAGCAGCAGTCCCGCTGTCAGAAATGTCCCCGCCGCGAGACCGCCGGCATCGGTATCCCCGACGTACCGCTTCACGAGCAGGTAGTACGCCGCATCGAGCAGGGCGGCGGCGCCGGCAAAGATGATCCAGAGCATCGCCGCCGCCCTGAGCGGGGATCCATATTATACTTCTTCACCGGCAGGGGTGCTTCATAGCTGGAGCCCGATTGCGCCCGGGGCGATCAGAAAGATGGCGAGGAGGATTATCGGCTGGTGGAGGAAGTAGATGACGAGCGAGTGGCGGCCGAGGTATGCGAGCGGGCGGGCGCCGTACGGCTCCGCCGACCATCCGCGGAATCCCCGGACGCCGCCCGGGTAGAACTTCCGCCCGAAATAGAGGCCGAAGAGGACGAGGCCGAACCAGGGGAGGAGCGGAACGTAATCGAGGCTGGTGAATGACGCAGGGTGGATGCCGAGCCAGAGGAGCGGCCAGGGACCGGTTATGCTGTTCGTGACGTATCCCGCGAGAAGGGTGGCGACGCCGAGGATGAGGTTCGCCGTTTCGAAGCGTAGGAAGAAGGGGGCGAGCATGACGGCGATGCCGATGAAGTGGAGGATCCCAAAGACGATGTACCCCGACGGGAGGAAGAGCCAGGTTATCGCGGTGATGACGAGGCCGTAGCCGAAGATAGTCGCCCCCCGCCTGAGGTATTTCCGGGTGAGCGCAGGTTCGTCGAGCCGCCTGCTCGCCCGGGCGTGGCTGATGGTGAGGGAGACGCCGACGAGGAAGATGAATGTCGACGCCGTGAGGTAGGCGACCATCCGCCAGAACCCGCTCGAGACGTTCACCGGTGCGACGCCGAAGTAGTTTACGTCGAAGACCGCGTGAAAGAGAATCATCGCGATGACGGCGATGCCGCGTGCTGCGTCTATCTCCCAGTAGCGTCCGGAGCCTGCTGTCCCGGCCATGGTCACGTCAGAACGCGACCCGCCGGATAGCGGCACCGCAGCGGGGGCACGATTGGAGCTCGTCGATCTCCCGCATCTGCTCTTCAGTAGGCTGGTTGTAGATCCGGGAAAACCCGCAGGACTCGCTGCACTCGAGAACGATAAAGAGGCTGCATATTCTGCCCATGTTCCGACACTTCCTCGCCGCGAACGCTTTTTCGAGCGTTCCGGCTGACCTATTCCGGTAGGTGCCCGGGGGTCATAAAGCATAGTCGTGCGTTCACGGGCGCAGCACGTCCCGGTGCGTCTGCCCGCCGGTACGATCCGGGCCGAGACCGAGGTGGTCGAGGAGCGCCGAAAAGCCGGTGAGCACAAAGTCCGCCTCGGGCTCGGTCTTCTCCCCTGAGCGCCAGTCGCCGTAACGTGCAAAGGCGGTCAGCATCCCGAGCTCCCTCCCCGGGGCGATGTCGCGGTTCGGACTGTCCCCGACCATCATCGCCTGGTGCGGCTCCGCCCCGCACCGGGCGAGGGCGCACCGGAACGAGTCGGGTGCCGGTTTTCGCTTCCCCGAGATATCGGGGGTGACGACGATCTCGAAGTGATCGAGCAGCCCCGTCCGGGTGAGCCGCCGCGTCGCCTGGCCGGACTCCGCGTCCGTGACGACGGCAAGCGTGAGATCGGCATCCCGCAGGCGGCAGAGCGTCGTCTCCACCCCGGGATACGGCGTGATGCACGCAAGTTTCACCTCTTCGTAGATGCGGCAGCAGGTAGCGAACGTCTCCGGACAGACCAGATCGAGGGTAGCGAGGTAGTCGCGGATATTCCCGTGGTCTTCAAACCCGTGGACTCCCCGAAGGAAGTAGCCGAAGAGTTCGTCTTCGTTCCCCGCCCCGACCTGCTCGACGATACACCGGCAGGCCTCGCGCTTTGCCGACACGAAGTCGAAGAGCGTGTTGTCCATATCGAATAAAACGGTGGTTATCTCTCGATCCCGAGCGCGGCAAGCCTTCTGCATACTGATAATTCCCTCCGAAAATCCTGGTAGAGTGCGTCGTCCGAGAAGCGGAGCTTCACCTCGTCGAGCGCGTTTCCTTTTCCCCCGTACTCCCCGAAGACGATGACGCCGCTCAAGTCGATGAACCCGAAGGAAGCGGCGAGCGTGAAGAGGAACTCGAGAAACGCTCCTGCGGTGCAGGCTGCCGCCCTGACCCGGTACGGCCGCTCGAAGAAGAAGTACTCGATCCCCTCCGCATCGCAGATATCCGCCATATAGATATCCGCCGTCAGCAGAACGGGAAGAGCGTACCGCTCCTCCTCGAACTGCCGCATCGCCTGGGCGATGTTCCGATCGTTCTCGCTGTTCCGGTGCGAATGCTGTCCGGGCGAGGCTATCTCGGTCGCCCGGTCGCGAATGCTCCGGTACTCCCTGAGCGCCAGGTACGCGGCTTTCCGGGACTTCTTCGTCCGTTTGTTCTCGAGTTCGGCGACGAGGGATGCGTGCTTTGGTGCGTACCCGGTGAGCTCGGCTATCCGCTCGGCACTGTACTTATGATTGATCGCGAACGTGATCTCGTCCCTGACCGTATCGACGATGAGGTACTCGCCAGGAGCGATGGCGGGAGTGACGGACGCGAAACGCTGGTAGAAGAGATTGGTGTCGAGCCCGAAGAAGACGTCCTTCTTCAGCCGACGGTAGGCGGCGAGCGTCCCGTCGAAGGTCTCCTGGTTGTCGTACCTGATGATACCGCTCGCAAGCGCGGACTCGAGGAGATCCGAGTAGGAGGGCAGCTCCTTCGCGGCGGAGCCGAACCGCTCCTGCGAAGCCCTGATGGCATCGCTGTCGGCATGGAGCGTGAGTTCGTAGCCGGTGCCGCTCGTCCGTGCCGTCAGGAGGTCGTGGTCGTAGAGGGGGTAGGAGATCCCGACCTCCCCGCCCATCAGGTTGAGGAGTATCTGCAGCTCGCCGGCGACGACGGTGATATCGTTCATGGAGAGTCCCCCCGGCGGGCGTCTTGTGTAAAGTCCCGGATCTCCTGGAGGCGGAGCGGGATCATCATGTACGGTTTTGCAATATCCTCGACGCTCTTCATCGCCAGATAGTAGATGTGCCGGATCTCCGTTCCGCCCGCGGCGACGGCCGCGAGTGCCCCTGCAATCGTGGCTTTTCTCCCCGAGGTGATATCAAGCGCTATGGAGAACCCTTCGCCGGCAAGCCGCTCGACAAGAGAGCCGACCGTCCGCCCGGCGCCGACGAAGTCCGCCTCCTCCACGAGCTCGAGGAAGATCTCAGGAGCCGATCCGAAGGCCTCGGAGATGATCGAGATCGCTTCTTTTGCCGTCCCGGCGTTCTTCGCATACGGCCGTTCCACAATGATATAGACCCGTTCCGGGCGAAGGCCCCGCTCCCGGAGGACGGCGTAGTAGGTATTGACAAGAGCCCACGTCGATCGTCCGAGGGGGGTTATATACGCATCCTGTGGCATCGGCATCTCCCGGAGATTCTGGTTTTCCGCCTTCAAAACTCTCTCGCCTACCTATATAGTTTTTTTCCGGCGGGATCGCCGTCCTTCGCGGGGCTGTTTTCCGGCATGAAAACCGACTCTGCGGTTTCTTTCGATCCGCTTACGGCGGGGGTTTTCTGTCGCCGCTCTTCCGGTAGATCTGGGTATCCTGTTTCTGATTCTGAATCAATGGCTATAGCGTGGCTTATCTGTGAAACAGAGTTTTTAAAAAAAGAATAAAATTTGGTAAGTGTTTTATGAATGGTCTCCCCAATGGGGTACTTGAGCGCTACGGTGCAGAGATCCGCGAAGGGAACGAACGATGACAAGAGATGCAGAACCAGGAACGTCTGAAGAGATCTGGGGTCTCGTCGACCCCGACCGAACGAAAAAGATGCGCCGGGATGCGATCGAGGACGGCGAGCTGATCGAGATAACCCGGATGGGCAAAGACATCGGTATACGTTACCCCCTTGCTGTATCGGCACGGGCGGCAGAGCGTCTGGTGCCGTTTCCGAACATCCCCCAGGATACGGTCACCGAGAACCTCTGGGATACTCTCCACGCATTCAGGGAAAAAGCGCTCAGTACCGCCGCGCCCGAACTGCTCTTCTCGGTGAGCCTCTACCAGAACGGCCTCGTCCCGACGCTGACGTTCAAAGCGACGGTCTCGGCGGGGGACGAGGGCGAACCGGTCATCACGATCATGACCCCCGAGGAGAACTGGGAAGAGATCGGCGGGAGCGTGCCGCCTTCAGCTATCCCTGCCGGACACCCGCTCCTGACCGTCGAGGAGGTTGCGCGCATGCTGAAGTTCTCCCCCCGGCGTATCCGGACGTTTATCAGGGACGAGAGGATCCCCGCCGTCAAGTGCGGAGGGTCGTGGCGTGTCAGGCGGTCGGATATCGAACGCATCATCACCGACGGGTTCTGAGAGGCGATCCGCTCCCGGGGGAAACATTCTGTCTTCGAATCGATCTTCTATTTTTAGTTTGCGATCTCGGATTCGCCGTATGAGGAAACGTATATACTTTTTATACGTGTTAATGTAGATATTAGTGCATGCGAACGTGTGGCATGCCCTTTTGCCGGATATGCCCCGGTACATCGGCTACCGGCTTTTCCGACGGGGTGACGGGCAAATCTGTCCGCTCCGTGAGAGGGTACCTGCCATACTGCGCCGGGTGTGTGGGCATGCTCGCGCTCGTCGCTCTGCTCTGCACCCTTGCACCCCCTGCCGGATCGCCGCTCTTCTTCGATACCGTTCAGGTTCCCTCCGATATCCCGCTCGGGGCAGTTGCCGGACTCTTCGGCGGGAAGAGCCGTAGTCTGTTCCAGAGGCTGCGGCGCACCGGAGAGCCGGAGTCTGTGGAGACGCAGGCCGATCCTGCAGACGATGCAGCGCATCCGCTCCGCACTCTCGGGGAGCAGACCGGCCTCGAACTCCCCGCCCGGCCGCCCGCCGCTTCAGGTGACGATGAACCGGGCGATTCAAGTGCGCTCCTCGAACGGATCGACGCCATCCCGACGATCGTGGAACGGTATTCGGCGTTCGCCTCGCTCGACGACGATGCGTTCCGAAGCCGCATGAGCGACTCGGACCTCTCTTTTCTGGAAGACGACGTTCTCATCGGGAGTGTCCCGGAGCTGCACTACGCCGAAGAAGAGGAGGTCGCCAGTGGCGATACCGTACCCCTTCCGGCTTTGGACGATCCGACCTGCACGCTGATGGAGGACGCTCTCTCCGGGCTCGACGAGCTCGACCTGCCGGAGAGCGAGCAGGAGCTATCGGACCTCACGATCGATGAGCCGCTTGAAGAGTCCGAACCGGACGGCGGCGAGCCGGTACGCCTTTCGCAGGAGGAACTCCTCGTCAACCTCCGGAGCGACGATCCGGACGAGCGGCGGCATGCGGTGCAGGCGCTCGGGGCGACCGGTGCTGCTGCGGTCGAGCCGCTCATCGGTATGCTCGGTGATGCGGGCGATCAGGCGCGGTGGGCCGCGGCGGATGCTCTCCGCCTCATCGGGGCTCCGGCTATTCCGCCCCTGATCCACTCTCTCAAAGATCCCGCCCTGCAGCTCGGCGCCGCGACGGCGCTCGTGAAGATAGGCGAACCCGCGGTGCCGCACCTGATCGACGCGCTCACCGACGGGGACCGGGACATCCTGATCGGAGCCGTGTACGCCCTCGAAGAGATCGGCGATGCGGCGATCCCCTACCTCGTCCCCGCGCTCACGCGCCCCGAGGGGGGGCTTTCCCGGAAGGTTGCCGAACTCCTCGGAGAACTCGGGTGGGAGCCGGAGAACGCCGCCGGGCGGATTGGCTACCTGATCGCCCGGGAAGAGTGGATCGATATCGCCGAACTCGGTGAACCGGCGGTCGAACCGCTTATCGAGCTGCTGGAATCTCCCGACCCGCAGACCCGGCGGAGCGCGGCGCGGACGCTCGGTGCGATGGGGGAGATTGCCGTAGATCGGTTGGTCGCGGTCTTCAGGGACGGCGGTTCCGAGAGACGGAAGATGGCTGCGCTCGCTCTCGCGGATATCGGCACACCCGCGGTCGGGCCGCTCGTCGGGCTGCTCCGGAACGAGGAGACCCGCACCACGGCCGCCATGGCGCTCACCCGGATCGGCGAGCCCGCGGTGCAGCCTCTGCTCTCGGCGCTGCAGGAAGAGTCTGCGGAGTTCCTCGAGAGCACCCTTGCGGGGATCGGCGAGGCTGCGGAGACCGCACTCATCCAGGTGCTGATGACGGGCGGCACGGATGAGGGGCGGGTCGCGGTACCGGTTCTCGAGAGGATGGGCTGGGAGCCGTGGAACGAGCACGAGCGGGCTCACTATCTGCTTGCAAAGGAGCAGTGGGCCGATCTTGCCCTGCTTGGCCAGGCCGCGCTCGCTCCGCTCATCAGGGCGCTCGCGAGCACCGATCCTGCCATCCGGCGTGAGGCGGCGGATATCCTCGGCCAGCTCGGGGATGCGGAAGCCGTTCTCCCCCTGGTTCGTGCCCTCGCCGACGAGCCTATCCGTATCGAGGCGGCGGAGGCGCTCGCCGGGATCGGCACACCCGCCGTCGCCCCCCTCCTGCAGGTGCTCGAGCAGGGCGACGGCGAAGCGAAGCGGCTTGCAGCCGGGATCCTCGGGCGTATCGGTTCTGCAGAGGTGACCGAGCCCCTTGTTCAGGCTCTGTATGCCGGCGACGACCGCCTGAGAAGGGTGGTCATCGATTCCCTTGCGGCGATCGGCGCTCCGGCGGTGGCTCCGCTCATCGAGATGCTCGGCGACGCCGACGATCTGCAGATGAGCGGGATTCTCGCACTCGCCCGGATCGGGGCCGGCAGTATCGACCCGCTCCGGCTGGCTCTCTCTGCTAAAAACCCCCGCATTCGGGCAGGGGCTGCGGAGACGCTGGAGCGGCTCGGATGGTCGCCCGGAGACGACGGTGACCGGGCACGCTACCTGGTCGCACGGGAGCGGTGGGTGGACGCTGCAGCCCTTGGCGAACCTGCGGTAGCGCCGCTCATCGATGCGTTCTGCGATTTGGACGGGGCAGCCCGGGCAGGTGCCGGGGAAGCGCTCGTCCGGATCGGGGGGGATGCGGCTCCGTCGCTCATCGCCCTCCTCGGTGACGATGCATCCGGCGCTGCGGCGGCGGCGCTGCTCGAACGGATCGGCACGCCCGCGATCGATCCGCTCATCCGGCTCCTCGGCGATGAGGAGGCCGGCAGGATGGCGGCGGATATTCTCGTGCGGATGGGCGAGCCGGCCGGCCGGGCACTGGTGCCCCTCCTTGCAGCGCCGGACAGCCCGGCCGAGGCGCGGCGTGCTCTGATCGCTCTTGGAACGGACGGCGTCGGATCGCTCATCGCTGCGCTCCGCGATGAATCCCTCCGACGTGAGGCGGCCGATATTCTGCTCGCGATCGGGAGCGATGCCTACGCTCCGCTCATCCGTGCGCTCTCCGATCCCGATGAGGAGATCCGGCTATCGGTTGCGGCGGTGCTCACCCGTGCGGGAACGGCCGCGGCGGGCGATCTCGTCGACGCCCTTGGGGCCGATACCTTCCGGACGCGCCTCGGTGCGGCGGAGGTGCTCGGGCGGATCGGGTGGCGGCCGGAGAGCGAGGCGGAGCTGATCCGCTACCTGCTCGCGAAGGAGCAGTGGACGGAACTTGCGCGCCTCGGCGCTCCGGCGGTGGCTCCGCTCATCCTCGCTCTCGGCGATCCCGACGGGGATATCCAGATGGGTGCGGCCTCGGCGCTCGGCATGATCGGTGAACCGGCCGTATCGCCTCTCATCCTTGCACTCCGCGACGAAGATGCGGCCGAGAGCGAAAAGGCGATCGAAGCGCTCCGCAAGATCGGGGAGCCGGCGGTACACGCGCTGATCCAGGCGTTCCTGGACGAGGATCGGCAGATCCGTCTCGGTGCTGCGCGGGCGCTCGTCAGGATAGGAGCCCCTGCGGTCGACCCGCTGATCCAGGCGCTGCACATGGGATCGCACTCGATCACGATGGGTGCCGCCGCCGCGCTCGGCAAGATAGGCGATCCGCGAGCCGTCGACTCCCTGGTGCTGGTGCTCCTGCAGGAAGACTGGCATATCGGCAGGCTCGCGGTCCATGCCCTCGGGATGCTCGGCGAGCCTGCGATCGAGCCGCTGAAACGGGTGCTCAAAGACGGGAGCGAGACGGCCTGGGAGGGTGCCGTGGCTGCGATCGTGATGATCGGTGCGCCGGCAGTTCCGCACCTCTGCGCCATGCTGACGGACGGCCACTTCCGGGTCAGGGCCGGGGCTGCGGAGGCGCTTGACCGCCTGCACCGGACGCCGGACGGTCCGTCCGCCCGTGCAGACTACCTGATAGCAAAAGAGCAGTGGGTCGACCTCGTCCACCTTGGGAAAGCCGCCGTTGAACCGCTCATCGGGGTGCTCGGCGACGGCGACGACAGCGTTAGAAGGCGGGCTGCCGGCATCCTCGGTGAGATGCGGGACGGCCGCGCCGCAGAGCCGCTCGTCCGCCTGCTTGCCGACGACTTCCACAGCATCCGCAGGGAGGCTGCCGCCGCGCTCGTCAAGATAGGAGCTCCGTCGGTCGCCCCGCTCGTCCGCGCCCTTGCGAACGGCGATGAGGATGTCAGGCGGCGGGCTGCCGCCGCGCTTGGGGATATCGGGGGCGTGGAAGCGGTGGAGCCTCTCCGTCAGGCGCTTGGCGATGCGAGCTGGCATGTCCAGCAGGCCGCCCGCGATGCGCTCTTCAAGATCCGGCAGCGGCGCGGAACGTCCCGCTGATACTGCCTCCTCTCTTGCCTCTTCGCAGGGTGGAGACCGGGCGGCTCTTTCGCATCGCGTCTATTTCATAGAGCAGCCCGGCACTGCAGATGCGATCAGGCGGATCTTCGGAGCGGCGCTCTCGTTTATTTTATAGATCTTGTGGTTCGAACGGTAGTAGGACTCGATGAGCCCGCCGTCTCTGAGTTTCTTTACGTTATAGGATATAAGGTTCTGCGGCTTTTCAAGGACGTACCAGAATTCGCAGACGCAGTGATCCCGTTTCAGCAGCATCAGGATTATCTTCAGGCGGAGCGGGTGGTCGAGCAGTTTTATCAGCCGGGATAACTCCGTCACCGGCTCTTCCGAGAGCTTTTCTCTCTCCTTGCGGAGTTCGTCCTCCCAGTCGCTCCGCAGGGCACAATCGGCAGGACAGCAGCGGGCGGTCGCCATGGTACAAGGTTGACGGGCGAACCGAAAATGCTCTCGCCTGCAGGCGCCGGGGAATATAAAATCGTATCTTCCGGATTCGAAATAATTTGAAATCCGGTTCCGGGATATATATCCCCTCCCGCCTCACGCAACGTGCAGATGGTGCAAAACATGGAGTACGAAACTGCGACGATAGCAAAAGTGGCCGGAAAATGCCAGGCCTGCGAAGAGTACGCCCTGAAGAATTCGACCAACCCGCCGAAGGTAGCGGTGATGGCCTGCGAGGGAGCGTGTGCCCGGGGCGAGGTAGCCCGCCGTGCGGCAAACATGGTCGCCCACCGGCTTGCCCGGGACGAAACGGTGCGCATATGTCTCGGCGGCGCGTTCACGAAAGATACCGGTCAGCGGAACCTGGTGCGGCGGGCGGAGAAGGTAATTGCGATCGAGGGCTGTTTCATCAACTGTGCATCACGGATGATGGCGGGGGTCGTCCCCGGCCTTGAGCCGGAGATCGTGCGGGCGGATCTGATCCACGGCCTCGACCTTCCGTTCGGGATCGACGAGGTTGCGGACGAGATGTTCACCGTGTACGCATATACGGTCGCGGAGCGGGTGATCCGTGACCACGTGCGCGATGCTCCGGCAGCCGGGACATGCACCCCTCCCCCGGCGTGCTGCAACGCGGATGCTCCCTCTCCGGTAGAGGAGCCGTAGTGCCCTGCCCGTATCCCCTCTCTTCTTTCTCCCGGCACCGCTCGCCAGAACCGGACGGCGCGATGGCCGTGAGAGTATCTCTCCTCATCCGACCGGGATGCGCATTTTTCGGGGATAAAACGGGAGGACGCGGCACTATCATGTCGCATACGCTCGATAGGCGTAACAATACAAAAATCGGAACAGAACTGTGAATGCGAGGGGAGCGATTTGAACGCTCGGACCCCTACGAGACTAGGCCCTCAACCTAGCGCCTTTGACCTGGCTCGGCAACCCTCGCACTTGTCCTCTATATAGAATGCTGTACCCCCTAAAATAGATTGCCCTTTGTTCTCCGCTGACGGCCTTCCGGGAGTGCATAATCCTCCCGTTCTTCGCCGGTATGCATCCCGCCTTCCGCATGGAGTACTGCGGTGCCCGGGTGTAACCCCCGGAGCACGAACGGCCATGAGCCGGCATCGGTGTATATTTATCTGCATCTCTCAAACCTCTGGGCCATGTGGGCTGAAATCCTGCGGGAGTTCTCCGACTCGCCGTCCCAGTGCAGAGTGGTGCGTTTTCTGCTGGAGAACGGTTTCGGCGTCAACGAAGACGGCAGAATCGTATGCAACGATGTTGAGATTCCGGCGACGCATATCGGAAAAGCGATCGAGACCGACCGGCGCGTCGTGGACGCCACCGCCCGCCGCATCCTCGCCGTCCCCGCTCTCCGGAAGGTCTTCACGCATATGCGGGCGTCTCCGGATCTCTCCCAGGTCGCCGGGGCGCTCGATCTTTCGGTGATCACGCTCATCCCGAAGGACGCACAGCAGAAAGGGATCGTCGGCGCGGCGGTCGCGGTGCTCGTGAACCGCGAGCTCGCGATCAGGCAGATCTTCGTGACCGACCCGTACTATGCGGAAGAGCCGAAGCTCGTCATGATCCTCGACGAAAAAGTGCCGCCCGTGGTCTTCGAGGAGCTCCGTGCGCTTCCCCAGGTAAAACAGCTGATTATCTGAAGAGTTCCATCTCGAGATGCAGCCGGTACATCCGTTTTCTCATCTTTCTCGGGAGATCGATCGAGCGGAGGAGACGCTCTTCGATCGTGATCACCCGCGTCCCCTTCACCAGATTATCTGCGTGGGCGACGATCTTCTCTTCGATGGTGCGCGGCAGCGCATCGCGGGGCAGAAGCCCGAGCAGGGACGCCTCGTCCGCCGTCAGCCCGGCGCCGATATGCCGCTCGACGATCGCGGTGACCGGCGCAGGAAGACCGAACGAACGGCAGCACTCCCCTCCGGCCTCCGCGTGATCGAGCCCGTGCGTCCGTCCCCGTCCGATATCGTGGAGGAGTGCGCCCGCCGCCACGAGGTCTGCCCGCACCACCGGATCGGCGGCGAATGTCAGCGCAAGGTCGCGCACCGCCCGCGAGTGCGCGATGACGCCTTTGCTGCACCCTGCGCGCTTCAGGTACTCTTCAATCACTGCCGAGACTCTCTTTGATCTTCTGGACGCGCTTGTTCAGTGCGCTGACGAGGAGCTCGTTGTCGAAGTGGTCGAGCATCGTCTCGCAGTTCGGGCATTCGAAGTTCCAGTTCGCGGCGTCGGTGAAAGTATAGATGACGCCGCAGTCCTTGCACATGTAAAAGTCGTTGCGCTCCTCGAAGCTGAGCCGGGCGTCCAGGTGCTCGATGACGTTTCTGATATCCTCCTCGATGACGTCGTGGACGCGGTCGATCCGGAGGTGCCAGAGGTAGGTCAGCCAGCCCGTCTCGTTGTTCTTCAGCCTGCGGTACTCGGCGAGGCGCTTTTCGTAAAGCGTATACAGTGTGTGTCGGACAGTGTTGAGGTTGATGCCGGTCTTCTCGGCGAGATCCTCGTCGCTGTACTCTCCCTCTTCCGGAAAACGCTTGATGAGTTCTATCCCGTCGTCACCGATCATGCGGTGAATATATGCAGTGACGGCGGGTTCGCTCAGCAGATCAGCAACGCTAGCCATGCTCCATATATCTGCGGACGGTTGTAATATGTGTATCTAGCATCCGAAGAGCCTCCTCGCGGCTGCTCCCCCATCCGTAGACGCTCACGATCGCCTGCCCTTCCTCCACCTCCGTCCCCGGCCAGGGGATATCGGCGACGGCGGGGGCGAGGCTCGCAAGATCGGCGCGGATCACGCAGTCACGTTCGGCGAAGAGGATGCGCCGGACAGCGACGCATTTTTGCTCCGGCAGCCGTTCGGGAAGCCGTCCGCGGCAGGCGTCGACGTGCAGCTGAAAGACGCTTCTGCCGGTCGCCATCTCGACGGTGTCGAGCGTCGCCTGGAACCGGGGATTGATCTCGATCGCCCACGCGTCGCTCCCGAGCATGAAGTCGACGCCGACCGATCCGACGCAGCCGCTCGCACCGACGATCGCTTCGGCAATGCTCGCCATCCTGGCTGCGAACGGGTGGCCGGCCGGCGTGATCGAACCCGCAAAACCGTGCGCGGATGCGTTTGTGCCGCGGAGGAGCTGCTCGTTCGTCGCGACCGCGAGAGCCCTCGTCCCGTCGGCGATGCAGGAGACGCTCGCCGGCATGCCGTCGACGAGCTGCTGGGTTATATAGGGTGTATCCGGGAAGATCTCCTCCCAGTTTCGGCGTTCTTCGTCGGAGCGGACGACGGCGTTCCGCCAGCCTCCCGAGCCGCGGCGGGGTTTGAGCATGGCGGGATACGCGCCCTCGGCGGCAAGCGGCGGCACCGGGACACCCAGCCCCTCGAAAAACCGCTGGATCTCCATCTTATCGAGGTAGCGCTCGACCTTCGCCGGCGGCGTGCCGCAGAGGGGGATCGTCGTGCCGATCGCCTCGGCGCCGCTCGTCACTACCAGCATATCTATCGAGTGGCGGCGGGCCATCTCGATCACCCGGTCGTAGAGCTCGGCGAGCTCGTCGAATGTGCAGCAGTCCTTCGTATACCCCCGGAGATCCTGGTCGCAGAAGTGATCGACCGCACAGACCTCGTATCCGGCACGGTATGCGGACTGTGCCACGTGGCGCGTGGCAAACCCGGCAACGAGCACCCGTTCCTTCACGGCCACCCACTCACTTCTCGACCGTCTTCTTCCCGAGCCCGGACGGTTCGATCCTGATGGCGGCATCGGGGTACTCGCGGTTCAGCTCCGATCCCTCGAAGAGGTGGTCGAGGAAGAGGGCGAGGCTTGAGATCTCCGAGTGCGGTTGCGTGGTGACCGAGACGTTGTAGTCGGCCATCCCGTAGATGTCGCCCGGGACTTTCTCGGCCCCGACGACGACGAGCACTTTCTCGGCTTTCCGGACCTCGCCGATCACGTCGGTCATCCGGAGGCCGTACATGGTGAGGTGCACGACGATGCCGCCGCCCGCCTTCCAGTCCTCGATGCACCGCCGCCACGCGACTTTGTCTTCCGCAAAAAAGTCCCCGCCCCAGCGGTCGGCGACGTCGCGAATGCTCTTGACGACGCCGGAATCGTTCGCCGCAAGGTACATCCCGCGTGCCCCGAGGGCACGGGCCGCAAGTCCGACATGGGTCGTGACGCGCTGGTCGCGTTCCGGGCGGTGGCCGACGCGGAGAATAGCAACATCCGGCATTATCGATCGTTCCTGGCTTTGATAACCCCGTTCTCGATGACGAACGGCAGGTCTTCCATGGCATGCTTCAGCTTGCACGACATCAGGGAGTCCTGAATGGAGAGCACCCGCAGGAGTTCCCCGCTCTTCCCGATGAGATGATACCGTTCGAGCCGCTCGACCGAGGATGAAACGATTGAGGGGTCATACCCGGTGCCGGCGGCAAGGTCGTCGACGGTGATGCCGTCCTGCCCGGCGATCCGGTGATAGAGTAACCAGTCCAGGTCTTCTTCGCGCACATATAGTCTTTCTTTTACGAGTGCGATATAGTTTGTTCATAGGGGTCTCCGGAAGGCTTTTTCCGGCCGGAGTTCGTATGAGAAAGAGTATGCACCGGGGATTGAGATGACGACGGATTACTATGACCTTGCGGCTCTTGCCGACAATCTCTTCGCAGTCAGCGACGACGACGAAGAGAAACTGGCCGGACTGCTCGACGAGCTCGACGCCGGCGTGCGCCGGGAACTGCTCTCCTCCGACCTCCTGAACGCGTACCAGGTCTTTTACTACTACTTCCGCGAGACGCCGGACGAGCTCGTGCAGGACCGGCTGCTGCTGCACGCCGCGTCCGACCTCCGGCGCGGCCTCCTCATCGAGGAGTACGATATCTACGAGGTCATCCTCGCCGTGGAGGACGACCGGCCGGTGATCGTCGTCACCGACGGCGACGAGGAGACGGCACGGTTCTCCGGCCGCTCCGCATACCGCGACGTGATGGCGTATCTGGGCACGGAGGCGTGACGGCTACAGAACCCCCTGCCCCGCGGTGATCAGGCGTTCGCTGACGTCCGCCCGGACGATCCCGGGGAGGGCGCCCCACCGCAGGACCTGCTCGCCGAGGATCGCGAGCACACCGGTTACTGCCGACCCGGCGAGCGCGTCGAAGGGCCGGTCGTCGTCGGCACCCAGCCGGTTGCAGAGCCCGGTCGCCCAGGCGTCCGCCGCCGAGACGTCGGGTGAGAAGACGATGACGGCGTCGGCGACCCCGAAACTGACGGACGGCCCGACGGTCGCGGACGAGGTGCAGATCCCGAGGATCCCGTCCGGGGGCGGGACGACGAAGGCGAAACGGCTCGAGAGCGGCGAATCCCCGGCGTAGATCCCGACCCGCACCGGGCGGTCGGCCATGAGCGCGATATCGCCGCCGTTATCGACGACGCCGAACGCCGCCCCCGCCTTCTGCATGGCTTCAACACCCGCCCACGCTATCGTCCCGGCGACCGCGGCCATCGGGCCGACGCCGGCGGCATACCCGGCACGTGCCATCCGGGTAACGACCCGGGAATCGGAGGACGGCAGGTACGGCTCGAAAGTGGCGGCAAAAAAAGGATCGGAGGCGATATGCCGCTCGAGCTCCTGCCGTGCGGCGAGCATTCCCTCCTGTGCGGCCTCGATGTGAGACGGCTCTTTTGCGAGGATGGTCGCTATCGTCTCCCGGAACTGGAAATGTTCACGGATCATTGCTGCTGGGAGAGCGCCTGGTGGGGGCATGCCCGGATGCACTTTCCGCAGAGGACGCAGAGCCCTTCCCGGAGGTGTATCTTCCAGTCCTCATCGAAGTAGAAGACCTTCTGGGGGCAGACGCCGATACAGACGCCGCAGTCGATGCACTCCGTCTCGTCCCTGACGATGGCGTCCTCAAGCAGGCGGACGGTGATTCCCATCTCTTCCATGCGCCGCCGGATGAGGTCTGCGTCGGCGTCCGGCACGTCGATCAAGACCTCGCCTGCCGTCGAGTTGATGTTCGCCTTCTCGACGTTGATCAGAACGCCGGTCTCCTTGACGAGCCTCGCGATCACCGGCTGCCGGCCGGGGTCTTTCTCGCTCTTCCGCGAAAACGTCAGCAGGAGTTTCATCGCTGCCACCTCCCGCCGAAGAGCTTCCCGAGATCGATCGCCGAGAGGATGCCGACGACCCGGTTCTCCGTATCCACAACCGGAAGTGCGCTGATATTATTCCTCTCGAGTTTCTGTGCTGCGATATCGACGGGCTCCTCGGGGGTTGCCTTGAAGACCCTCTTCGTCATGATCTCCCGCACCAGGCGGTGCTTCCCGTCGCCGACGACGGCTTTTGAGATGTCGTAGGTCGTCACGATCCCGACCAGCACGCCGTTTTTGTCGAGAACCGGCAGATGATTCGTCTCGCCTTTGAGCAGTTTCTTCGCGGCCGTCCGTATCTCCTCGTCCTCGGTGATGCTGACGACCTTCTTGTTCATGATCTCCCGGACGCGGGGTGCCCGTGCGGTCTCCCGCATCGGGTTGGCTTTTCTGGTCGGGCTGATCCGCCGCGTGGGGAGTGCGAGTTCCATGCTTCCCGCCTCGATCCAGCGTTTTAGTTCGGCCGCGACCTCCCTGGCCTTCCGGTAGCTCGAGAGGGACGAGGTCTGCACCGTCTCGCCTCCTATCTCGACGCTGCCGCTCTTCAGATCCGCGTAGCTGACCTTCTTTACGGACGGGCGGTCGCGCCGCGGCACGCCGTAGTCGATGACGTCGGTCAGGATATCCTCGTCCCGGACCGCCGTGCTCCTGACGGTTTCGATGTCGATGACCGGAATTGGAACGCCGACGCCGATATAGAGGGTCACGCCGTAGCCGGTCATCACCGCACCGCGGAGGAACTCCTGGCGCATCTGTTTCATATCGCCCGTCACCATCAGGGTTCCAAACCCGCTTCCCGCAGAGTGCTGCGTGCCTTCGCCGATGACCATCCCCTGCGCCCCGCCGAGGAAGATCGGCACGCCGCTGCCGATGAGGCGGAACGCCGGGTCGTTCGGGAGTGGGGAGAGGGCTCCTGCGCCCGAGTAGGTGATATTGCCGCACTTCGGGAGCAGCGTTCCCATGTAGGTCGAGAGCGTCCGGTCGGTTGAGTTTATAGCGGCGTTGTAGCGCTGGTAGGAGTTCCTGGGGTTGACCATGATCGCCTGGTTCAGCTCTTCGAGAAGGAGCTCCGTCGTGATCGTACGCCGCGGGTAGCAGTCGGTTCCGTGAGACGTCGCCTTGAGCTCGACGGTGTTTCCGGCGACCAGATCCTCGAGGACGTGGGCGCCGCCGTACGCATCGCCGAGGCTCGCCGAACCCTGCGTTGCGCCGAGGTACGCGTCGACCGCGGCGATCCCGCCGTAGGCCTCCACGTCGTTGAGCCAGACCCGCTGCATCCGTATCGGGGGATCGGCATGTCCGAAGTTGAAGAACGCACCCGACGAGCACATTGCCCCGAATGTTCCTGTCGTGACGACATCGACCTCGTTAAGCGCTCCCTCCTCCCCGAGTTCGTCGACGATGGCGGGCATCTCTTCGGCCGTGACGACCCGTGCGCTGCCATCGCGGATTCGGGAATTAATGATCGCGAGGGATTTTTCCATGAGTATATGTCCTCATGAGAATATTTATAGGTGTTGGCTATTACTTTGAGTAATATGACGTATTTTATCCGATGGTTGCACAGGAATACGTATGGATATTGGCAGGTTTATCCAGGAGATGGAACGGGTTGCTCCCCCGTGCCTCGCTGAAGAGTTCGATACCGGGCGTATCGGGCTTATCGTCGAGGGGAGGACGGAGATCGGGACGGTCGCTGCCGCTCTCGACGCCACACCGGCCGTCGTCGACAGAGCCATCGCTCTCAGGGCGGATATGCTGGTCGTGCACCACACGCCGCTCTGGCAGCCGGTCAGCGCTGTCCGGGGCGGAACGATGCACCTCCTCCGCCGGATCCTCGGTGCGGAGCTGAACCTCTACGTCATGCACACGAACTTCGACCGTGCCCCGGGCGGGGTCAACGACACCCTCGCCTCGATCCTCGGCCTTACGAATACCGCCCCCCTCTCGCTTGGCGTCGTGGGGGACTGCCGCCTCTCCCTTGAGGAGATCCGAGGGCTCCTCCCGCCGGGGGGGCTACGCATCTTCGGCGAGATCGATACCCTTCACCGGCTCGCCGTCGTCGGCGGGAGCGGGTTTGACCCGGCGATCATCGGTGAAGCGGCAGTCCTCGGAGCGGATGCATTCCTCTCCGCCGAGCTGAAACACAGCGTCGGGCGGGCAGCTCCCATTCCCTGCATCGAGGCGACGCACTACGCTCTCGAGGCACCGGCGATGGAAGCACTTGCGGCCCGCATGAGCTGGCATTTTATCCCCGATCCACCATACGTGGTACTGCTGTGATGAACGAACTGTGGCCGGGTGCCGACCGGGAGTGCATTCTCGATGCGGAGTACCGCGACCGTATCGTCCGGGCGCACAGAGAGCGGGGGCGCAAAGCCCTCCGGGCGGTGGAAGAGGGACGGGTGAAACGCTACCTCGACTTCTTCGTCGTCGTCGGGCGGAGCGACGAGTACGTCGTGGAAGCGGACTTCTGCACCTGCAGCGATTTCGTCTTTCGCGGCTGCGAGTGCTGGCACATTCTCGCCGTCCGGATAGCGGAGGAGACGGGGCTTTTTGAGCCGTTCGATATCTGGTATCAGGACACCTGGAAGCCGTAATCGGTCGAGTCCAAACACATTTATCGTTCGCAGAAGAATAGATTATTAATACGTGATTCTCAATGCTCGAAGAAGAATATACGCTTGACTATTTTAAATCCCAGGGCCTTGAGCGGAAGGTATGCAAAAAGTGCGGGGCGGCATTCTGGACACGGGATCCGGAACGGGAGTTCTGCGGAGACGCTCCCTGCGTGCACTACGACTTCATCGGTAATCCGGTCTTCACCCCCCACACCGTCGATGAGATGCGCGAAGCATTTCTCTCCTTCTTTGAACGCCACGGGCATACACGGCTCGAACGCTATCCGGTGGCCGCCCGGTGGAGAGACGATATCTATCTGACGATCGCATCCATCGCAGACTTCCAGCCCTATGTGACGAGCGGCGTCGTGCCGCCCCCGGCAAACCCGCTGACCATATCCCAGCCCTGCATCCGGCTTAATGATCTCGATTCGGTTGGCCGGTCAGGCCGCCACCTGACGCAGTTTGAGATGATGGCGCACCACGCCTTCAACACCCCGCACGAGGATATCTACTGGAAGGACGAGACGGTCGCTCTCTGCGAGGAGTTCATCGCCTCTATCGGGGGCAATCTCGATGCCGTCACCTATAAGGAACACCCGTGGATCGGCGGCGGCAATGCCGGGCCTTCCGTTGAGGTGCTGATCGGCGGACTCGAGGTCGCGACGCTCGTCTTCATGAACCTCGGGCGGCAGAAGACTGCCCGCCCGCCTATCGAACTCGAAGGTACTCCCTACTACCCGATGGATCTCCGGATCGTCGATACCGGGTACGGCCTTGAACGGTTCGTCTGGGCGTCCCGGGGTTCGCCGACGATATACGATGCGGTCTTCCCCGAGATGGTGAGCCGCCTGATGCACTCGGCAAACCTCGAGTATCTCCTCGACAACGACGAGTTCACGACGATCCTCGGGATGAACGCCCGGTTTGCCGGCGTCATGGATATCTCGGGAACGAACCTCATCAACCTCCGGAGGAGGGTGGCGGAGGCGATCGACGTCCCGATCGAGAAGCTCGAGCGGATGATCGGCCCCATCGAGAAGGTCTACGCCGTCGCCGACCATACCCGGTGCCTCGCCTACATGCTCGGCGACTGCATCGTCCCGTCGAACGTCCGCGAGGGATACCTCGCCCGCCTGGTGCTCCGCCGGACGCTCCGGATGATGAACGATCTTGCGATGGACGAGGATATCGCCGACCTGATCGAGCAGCAGATGCGGATCGTGGGCCTGGACTCCTTCGACCAGGATCTCGACGTCGTCCGGGAGATCGTCGGAAACGAGGTCGGCAAGTACGCGACCACGCTCGAGCGCGGAACCCGCACCGTCCAGAAGCTCGCGAAGACCTACACGCAGAAGCAGGAGCCCATCCCCCTCGCCGAGGTGATCACGCTCTACGACTCGCACGGCATTCCGCCCGAACTGGTCAGAGAGGTTGCCGGAGCCGAGGGAGCCACCGTCGAGGTGCCCGACAACTTCTACTCCCTGATCGCCGATCTCCACTCCGAGTCGCAGAAGGATGAGGGAACCGACCCGCTTGCCGCATACCGCGAGCGGGCGGACGCGCTCCCGCCGACGAAGAAGCTCTACTACGAGCAGACAGCGGAGATCGAGTTCGAGGCGATGGTGCTCGACCAGTTCGACGGCTATGTCGTCCTCGACCAGACGCTCTTCTATCCGGAAGGCGGCGGCCAGCCGTCCGATACCGGAACCCTCGTCACCTCGGACAGCATGGTCAGGGTCGACGAAGCCGTCAAGCTCGGCGAGGTCATCCTGCACCACACCAGGGGCGGGAGCCTGAAACGGGGCGAGCGGGTCAAGGGCATGGTCGACGAGGAGCGGCGCCGGTCGCTGATGCGGCACCACACGGCGACGCACGTCCTGCTTCACGCCGCAAAGGAGGTGCTCGGAGCGCACATCCACCAGGCCGGCGCCCAGAAGGGAAGCGAGACCTCGCGGCTCGATATCAGGCACTACCGCCACATCACGCCCGATGAACTGAAACGGATCGAGGTGGCCGCGAACCGGATGGTGATGGCCGATCTTCCGATCGCCATCCGGATCGAGGAGCGCACCAAAGCCGAGCAGAAGTACGGGTTCACCCTCTACCAGGGAGGCGTGCCTCCCGGACGGGATATCCGGACGGTGCAGGTCGGCGGCGACGTCCAGGCGTGTGCGGGAACGCACTGCCGCACGACCGGCGAGATAGGGCCGATCGCGATCGTCACCGTCGAGCATATCCAGGACGGCGTCGAGCGGATCGTCTTTGCCGCGGGTGTGGCGGCGGTCCACTACATGCAGCACGTCGGCGATCTCCTGAATAGTGCCGCCGACGTGGTGAGCGTCCAGCCCGAGTACCTCCCGGCAACGGTGACCCGGTTCTTCTCGGAGTGGAAGGAGCAGAAGAAGGAGATCGAGCGGCTGGCGCAGAAGGTCGTCGAGCTCGAGAAGAAGGACCTCGAAGGAGAGGTCGTCGGCGGCGTGCAGGTCGTCGTAAAAAGGATCGATGCGGCCGCAAAAGAGCTCGTCGCCCTTGCGGGCAGCATCGCGGAGGCGGGCGGTGTCGCCCTCCTCGTCGGCGTAAACGAGAAAGCGACCGTCGTTGCGACGAGCGGTAATCCGGCCGTCAATGCGGCGGATATCGTGAAGGAAGTCACCGGCATCCTCGGCGGCCGTGGCGGCGGGAAACCGAACCTCGCCCAGGGCGCCGGGCCCGATACGTCCCGGGTCGAGCAGGCGCTCGAGACAGGGCGACAGCAGATCATCGAAGCACTCCATGGCTGAAGACGTTGTTGTACTTCAATCCGGCGACGAGCGGGCGCAGAGGATCGCCAAAGCCATGGCGAGCCAGACCGCCAACGATATGATCCAGGCGTTCGGCGCACGGTCGATGTCCTCGACGGAGGTTGCCGGGCACCTCAAGATCCCGGTGACGACGGCGACCTACCATATCGAGAACCTGCTCGACGCCGGGATCCTCGAGGTGACCGATACCCGCTGGAGCAAGAAAGGGCGCGAGGTCAAGGTCTACGGTCTCACGAACCAGGTGCTGATCATCGCGCCGCCGGTGAGCGATCTCCGGTCGGTCTTACAGAAGTATACGGCGCTCTTTGCGATCGTCGCACTCGCGAGCCTCGCCCTCCTCGGTATCCTGCCGGTGCTCCTCCCCGGGAGCGACGGTGCCATGCCGGCGCCGACGGCGGCACCGCTTATGGGGGCCGGGGAAAAGGCGGCCGATCAGTTCGGGATCACCGAGTCGAGAGTTGCTAACGTTCCCTTCGCTTCCATCTCCATCCACGATCTCGTGATGGCGTTCTTCTTCGGCGGATGCCTCGTGGTCTTTGCGCTGATGATCTACGAGATCCACTACTGGTGGCGGTCGTCGCCCGGCTATGCCGCCCGAAGAAAGAATAACTGATACTCTTTTTTGCCCCTCTGTTCGTTTCCGGAGGTGCGGTTCATCCTCCCCATATGGTAGGAACCATCCGCGGAGAGATCTGCTGCACTGCACGGATCAGGGCTATCGCACCGGGCGGGTGAGCAGCCCCAGTCCTGCCGGCGTGTTCCGGGATACATCCGCCTGAGCATGGCCAAACCTCGGGCTACCGGATCACTGTTTCTGCGCTGCCCACCAGCGAGGAGGGGGCACAGGGCTTCATGAACACCGGGTGAAAGGCCGTCTGCCGCTTCCGGCATGACGTGAAAAAAGAGAGTGTTTTTTACATCCGTTTCCGGACGACGAAGATCATGCCGAGGACTGCAAGAGCGCCGAGCGCCGCGAAGGGCAGTGCACCGGACTGGGTCGGGGTTGTGACCGGGTTTAAGGATGCCGAGACGTAGCTCGTGCTGTCGGCGTTCACCTGCACGCTGTCGGACCAGTCCTGGTAGCCGGAGACCTGCACCTTCACGACGTGCGACCCTGTGGAGACGCCCGTCAGGGTCAGGGGGGAGACGCCCTTATAGGCGTTGTCGAGGTAGACGTTCGCACCTGCAGGCGAGGACGAGACTGAGATCGAACCGGCCGGGCCCGGCGGGAGCGGGGTCATCGCAGCGTTGATGGGTGTGGTCGTGCCGGACTGGACGGTCACGGAGGTCGAGTACTCCTGGTAGCCGGAGAGCGACAGGGTCACCGTGTGGCTTCCCGCGGTGACGCCGCTGACGACGAGCGCCTGGGTGGCGGAGGTCTGTCCCTGGTAGACACCGTCAACGGAGACGCTTGCACCGGTGGGCGACGAGCTGACGGAGATGTATCCGGGGTTCTGCGCCGGGATCGGGTTCATCTGAGCGTTCACGTACGAGGTGACGCCGGGGGAGACCGTCACGGTCGTCTTCCAGTCGTAAAAGCCGTTCATGTCGAGCTCGATGACGTGGCTCTTTGCAGAGACGCTCGAGAGGGTCAGGGGCGTCTTGCCCTTGTAGGAGGCGTCCATGTAGACGTAGGCGCCCGACGGGTTCGAGGAGATGACGATCGATCCCGGCTGCGCGATGGCCTGCAGCGGGAAGAGGACGTTCGTCGTCTGGCCTGCACTCACCGAGACGGTCGTCGGGTAGGGCTGGTAGCCGCTCATGTCCGCTTCAATCTGGTAGCTGCCCGGGGTGACGCTGCTGATCGTCAGCGGGGTGACGCCGCGGTAGTTGCCGTTTAAGTAGATGGCAGCTCCCGAGGGGGTCGAGGTCGCATAGATCGAACCGCTCGTTGCCAGAGGGTTCAGCGTGACGTAGACGTCGACGGTCTCTCCTGCGGCAGGTTCGCCCGGAAGGCCTCCGGCCGCCGACTGGTAGCCCGGCATCTCGAGCCGGTAGGCCTGGTACGGAGTTCCTGTCGTGTAGACCGGTACCGAGAGGACACCCTGGGCGATCTCGCCCTTGTATCCGCCGTCGATATAGACTGATGCACCGTTGACGTTGCAGTGGAAGGTGTACCAGCCTTCGCTCCCCCCGATGCTCGCTGCCGAAGCTGTGGAGGCACCGGCACAGAGGACGAGCAGGGCCAGTCCGATAATTGCTGTTCGGTTTGTTATCATTCTTCTCTCTCCGAAAAATACAATTATGAGGTATTGTTTTTGCTCTATTATTCCTTTCTATAACTTTTCTTGAAAATCTATTCGTTATACGGGATATCGGGTGATTTAATCCCTTATCCGGGACGCGCCTCCCCGGAGACGCAGAAGGGCCCTACCTGCTGGTATGCATCTGCCCGGGGGGCATGTGGTGCAGGAACAAATGAAAACAGTAATTATCTGCACCACCGACCTGTTCTGCATGGTGCGATATTCGGTCACTATGCACGATGCCCTTGCCGGGAGGATCGACGAGGCGCGTGAAACCCGCGGTCTCTCCCGCTCGGAATGGATCAACGAGGTCTGCAGATCCTTCCTCGACGGTGCACCCACCTTCGGCGACCAGAGAGCGATCGCGGCCTCGCCCGGCAACGGGGGTGCGGTCTCCGGGAAGAAGCATGCTATGGACGATTATGACGAGACGTGCGCGGACTTCTCGATCCACGTTCCGAAGTACTTCAACTTCGGCTACGACGTCATCGACCGGTGGGCGGAGACCGACCGGAACAAGCTCGCGATGATCTGGGTGAACCAGGAAGGGGAGGAGAAGAAGTACTCCTTCCGGGACTTGAAGAACCTCTCGAACGGGGCGGCGAACATTCTGCTGAAGTACGGGATCATGAAGGGCGACCGCGTCATGCTCATGCTCCCCCGGGTGCCGGAGTGGTGGATCTTCGTCCTCGCCCTCACGAAGCTCGGTGCGGTCTTCTGCCCCTGCCCGACGATGCTGACGCCGAAAGACATCAAGTACCGGGTCAATGCCGGGAAGTTCAAGATGGTCATCACGAACAGCGAGAACGCGGAGAAGGTCGACGCGATCTGCGACGAGTGCCCGACCCTGACGAAGCGGTTCCTGGTGGACGGCGAACGGCCGGGGTGGGCGAGCTACCCGCACGAGATCGACTATCCCGCACGGGTATCGCACCACTCGGTGAGTATGCCCGTCGAGAGGAAGACCAAGGCCACCGATCCGATGCTGATCTACTTCACCTCGGGGACGACCGGGCAGGCGAAGATGGTGCTGCACGATCAGAGCTACCCGCTCGGCCATATCGTGACCGCCGGGCTCTGGCAGGACGTCAACGAACACGACCTCCACTTCACCTTCTCGGATACCGGGTGGGCGAAGTGCGCCTGGGGCAAGATCTTCGGGCAGTGGATCCAGGGTGCCTGCCTCTTCATCTACGATATCAAAGGCCGGTTCGAGGCGACGGAACTCCTCCCCCTCATCGAGAAGTACGAGGTCACCACCCTCTGCTGCCCCCCGACGGTCTACCGGATGCTGATCCTCGCCGACCTCGACAAGTTCGATTTCCGCGACCTGCGCCACTGCTGCAGTGCGGGCGAGCCGCTCAACCCCGAGGTTATCCGGGTCTGGAAGGAAGGGACCGGGCTTACCATCTACGAGGGCTATGGCCAGACCGAGACGGCCTGCTGTATCGCGACGTTCCCGTGCATGAAGAATAAACCGGGCTCGATGGGAAAACCGTCCCCGGGATGGCATATCGAACTCCACGACGACGACGGCACTCCGGTCGGCGTGCGCAAGGAAGGAAGGATCGCGATCAAGCTCGACCCCCGGCCGCCGGGGCTCTTCGTCGAGTACCTCGACAACCCGGACGCGAACCGGGAGTCGTTCGTGAACGGCTACTACTACACCGGCGATAAAGCCTACATGGACGAGGACGGCTACTTCTGGTTCGTCGGCCGCGACGACGACGTCATCAAGAGCTCCGGGTATCGTATCGGCCCCTTCGAGGTCGAGAGCGCGCTCCTCGAGCACCCGGCGGTGCAGGAGTCCGCCGTCGTCGGGTCGCCCGATCTCCTCCGCGGGATGATCGTCAAGGCGTTCGTCGTCTTGAACCCGGGGTTCGAGCCCTCCGAGTCGCTGGTGAGGGATCTGCAGGGATACGTGCGCCGCACGACCGCCCCCTACAAGTACCCCCGGTCGATCGAGTTCGTGAAGGAACTCCCGAAAACCCTCTCCGGCAAGATCCAGCGGAACATTCTCCGGGAGCAGGAACTGAAGCGCAGCGCGAATAACCAGGAATAACTTTTTTCCGAAAAGAATGGATCTGCTGCTCTTCAGCAGATGAGATCGATAAAGTTTTCAAGAAGCCGAAGCCCCACGGCCCCGCTCTTTTCAGGGTGGAACTGCACGCCGTAGGTGGTGGCGTTCCGGATGGACGAGGCGAACGGGCAGATGTACTCGGTCGACGTCAGCGTATGTTCGGGCGTGGTCGAGGCGTAGAAGGAGTGGACGAAGTAGACGTAACTCTCGGGCGGGAACCCGTCGAAGAGCGGATCGGCCGCTTCGATCCGGATGGTGTTCCAGCCCATGTGCGGCACTTTCATGCCGGGGACGGCCGGAAACCGTTTCACTTCGCCCGGCACCAGCGCCAGGCCCCGGTGGTTCCCGTGCTCCTCGCTCGAGTCCATGAGCATCTGCATCCCGAGGCAGATCCCGAGCAGCGGCACCTCTCTGCTCGAGGCGAGCACCGTGGCTTTGAGGTCGCCGAGCATCTCCATGCCTTCGCGGAAGGCGCCGACACCGGGGAGGACGATGCCGTCCGCGGATGCTATGACCTCCGGATCGGCGGTGATCGTCGCGTCCGCTCCTGCCCGCTCAAGCCCCCGGTAAACGCTCCGGAGGTTCCCGACACCGTAATCAATTATAGCTATCTTCTTCATCCTGACCGCCTCTCCTGCGCCAGAGCCCGTCGTCCACCCATGCAGAGGGGAGTTCCTGGCGTTCCTGCCATCCTCGCAGGCGTTCCGTCCAGTCCGCCCAGAGATCCGGGCAGGTCTCCTCGATCATCTGCAGTGTTGCCATGTCGCTCGAGGGGCACATAAAGCAGCCGATTCTGTCAAGCCCCTGCTCATAGAGCCGGTTGTAGGGCGCCTGTTTCTGGAAGATGTAGAGCCAGACGTGCATCGCTGTCCACGTCTGGATCGGCGCTGCGGAGAGCTGGTTCCTGACGTGGCTGTTCCTCCAGACCCGCCGGCTCTGCATCCTCTTGACCGACTCGTACTTCCGCTGGCCGATGAACGAGAGGCATTCGCCCCAGTGCTCGTCGATGAGGTGGGCGACGGGGTGGAGTTTGCAGACCTTGCAGCACCACCGGAAGTCGACGGCAGGCGGCCCCTGCTCGTCGAAGGTCTTCCAGAAGTTTGCGGACTCGTTGATCCGGATGACCGGGAGGTCGTAGCACTCCGCGACGTCGTCGATGTTCTCGTAGGTCTCGGGGAACTCGAGCCCCGTGTCGGCGAAGATAAGGGGCACCTTCCCGATCGCCTCGAGGACGACGAGCAGCGTTGCGAGACTGTCTTTCCCGCCCGAATACGAGACGGTCGGCTGGATGGCGGGATTCTTATCGATGACGTCCCGCACGAACTCGACGGCCGATCGCTCGAACTTCTCGAGGATATCGGCGTTGGCGGCGACGGCCGTATCCCAGGTTGCCTCTCCCGGGACACAGGTCGCCGGGAAGTTCTTGCGTGTCCGGATGACCGTTCCGCGCTCCATTCCTTCGGTATCGGCAGCGCTCGCCTTCGCCCGCCCGACACCGATGCACTCGCCGCCCCGCGTGAGGATGAAGACCTCGTCGCCGACCGCGACCGCCGGGTCGATGGCGACGAGACCGGGGGCGAGGAGGCTTGCTCCTTCGTCACGGATCGAGGGGACGGCGCCGTCGTCGACGACGACGTAGCGTTTCGCCGGCGTCATGTAGGCGGCGGCATGCGGCCGGGGCAGCGGTTCCCAGCGGTCCTCGGCCGGGAGATAGCGCACGGCGCCGACGACCGCACCGCCCATGACGATCTCGTCCATCCGGTCGTCCGAGGGCACCTTGTTCAGCAGCGCCAGGTGGCCGTCGGGGATGAGGGGGGCGCCGAAGTACTCCTGGTAGATCCGGTTGATCCGGTCGATATCGTCCGGGAAGGCCGGGCGTGCATCCCCGGGCGGCGTTACGGAGACCGGCCGTGTCGCGGCGCCGCAGGCGCAGGTCTCCGCCATCACCGGTGCGTGGCAGGCGTCGCACCAGCGGAGCAGGATCTTTCCTAAATAAATGCGGGGCATATATCCTCTGATCTTTGGTTTCGGCGAAGATAAGTATTGGTGGCTGCGTGTATTCCTGCAGACCGGTGCCGGGGTCGGCAGGCGAATGTCCTCTCCGCCCCGATCGCCGGGATGCCCTCCCCTGTCTCCTACCGGGAGCACCCGATCTCCGGCGGTGCGGGAAAGAGTGCATCCACGCTTCCGCACCGAAAGCACGGATCCGTATTTTTCCCGGTGCGAATGCTCCGTAACCGTTCTTCACGACGTATAAAACTTCGGAAGGGATTAATACCCCCTTCTCTAACAACAGGTTGTCGGACGAGTGCATCGCGATCTCCCGGAAACGATCGAGGGCAGACCCTCTTCGGGACGGTGTGTGGGCGATCCGACCTCAGCGGGAATGGTTTCACTGTTCTTACCACGGCCTTCAGTTCTTTCTCTCCCGCCTCTCCCCGGTAGTATCCGCTCTGGACTGGTGGATTATTCATGAATTCGTACCGAACCTCAATTATCATCGGCTGTAGTATCCTGGTAGTGATGGGTCTTCTCTGCGCTCCCTCTGCAGCGCAGACCGTTGCCTCTGGCGGCACCGTCTACGTCGGCGAAGAGAACCTCGACCTGACCGGGCTCGACCCGATGATTGTCCAGCTTGTACACTACAGCGACTTTGCGGCGGGTGCTGTCGATAACAGCATCGATGTGGCGACTCCCTCCGATTTTGATCTCCTTGCGGCGGATGTCGGCAGCGTCACCGGCGCCTACTACGTATGGAATGCAACCGGCCCGGTCAAACCGGACATCTATGTTGACGTTCAGGTGCCCCTCGACTCCGACCCGGTCTCTCTTGCGGCTCCTCTGCCCCCCCTTCCCATCCTTCCCTGCAGTTTCTTCGGCAGGGTTACGGTGAACGGCGACCCGGCCGCTCCGGGAACCGTCATCACCGCGTGGATCAACGGCAGTGAGCGGGGATCCCTGACCACGACCGAATCCGGGATATACGGCGGGAGCGAGGGGCCTGACCCGAAGCTGCTCGTCCAGGGTCCCGGAACTGATGTAGGGCAGACGATAACATTCCGGGTGGACGGCATTGAAGCAGATGAAAGAAGCACCTATATCGAAGGAGACGTTCGGGAGCTGGATCTCTCTGTTGAGTTCGTCGAATCGAATTTCACCGCGAACGCCACCGCCGGCCCCGTACCGCTTGCCGTGCAGTTCACCGACACCTCTATCGGCGACCCGACGGTGTGGAACTGGTCGTTCGGCGACGGTGCCACCTCGGCCGAGCAGCACCCGGTGCACACCTATACGGCAGCGGGCACCTACACGGTGAACCTGACGGTGACCGCTGCCCTCGAGAGCAACGCTGTGACGAAGGCGGGCTATATCACCGTCTATGCTGCCGCACCGCTCGTTACCGATCCCGCGGCGGCGCCTGCCATTATCCCGACCGACACCGACGGCATCCCCGGCACGGGTGAGAGAACTATGCTCTCCGTGGCGGTGACCGGCGCAGGCATCGCCTCGGTGACGGTGAACCTCTCGGCGATCGGCGGGTCGTCCGTAGCACCAATGATCGACGCCGGAAACGGCACCTGGACGATGAGCACTGCAGCAACGGTGCCGTCACCGTTTGTGGATGGCGCCTATCAGCCGGTGCTCCTCCCCATGAACGCGACCGACCAAAACGGCATCAGCAACACCTCGGTCTCGATCCCGCTCATGGTCGTGCGGAACGGGGATGCGAACCAGGATAACCGGGTCACGCTCTACGACGCCGTCTACATTGCCCGGCACACGCTCGAGATGGAAGGGTACCCGATGACCGGGAGCGTCGGGATGGTCTCGGGCGGCGAAGCACTCTCGCTGCCTGACGCAATGTACCTCGCAAAGCACCTCCTCGGGATACTTGGGTACGGGACGCTCCACTGATACGGGCCTGCGGCCACCCGCACCCTTTTTCTGAAACCGGTTTCCTCCTGCGTCGCACCCCCGGTTCCGGGTGCGCTGTTTCTCCGATCGGGGTCAGTTTCTCTCCTCTCCGGCTGATAGGGATCGGCGGCCGGGACGGCTGTGCATCGACTGGTTCAAGACCTTTGCCCTCTGAAACCTGTGTATGGATCCGGGCTTCTGTCGCCACTACCGTGGAGACGGTATGCCGCCGTCGAACCGCTACTGCAGGTCATGCCCCCATGCGGCGATCGCCTGCGATCGGCTGTGGCAGCGCGTCGTCGACCTGGCGGGATCGGCGGGCGGCCTCCCTGTGCCGCTGCCCGGGACACGTGCGGTACTCTTCCCGAACCCAGGCAAGGCAGACTTCGTCCGCCTGCAGGTCAACGTCCGGTGGAACCTCACGAAAGAGGATTTCCTGCACTTCATAGCCACCGGGCATGCGAGGATGGGCAGAAAAGAGCAGCGGCACGATCCGTTCGTATCTCCGAGCCTCACGCGCCAGGAACCGTACGTAGGAGCCATTATCGGGCTGCTCGGCGGGCAGGATACCCCGGAGATTGCCGCGGTGCGGGCGGTGCAGAAGGGTTGCAGGGATAGAAACCCGTATATGGCCGGATAGAGTACGGTGTACCGTTGCCGTCTGCCATGAATCCCAATCTGTCGAAAGCCATCGAAGTGCGTGACCTCCGCAAGGTCTACAACGGCCGCATCGCCGTCGACGGGATATCGTTCGACGTTCATACCGGCGAGGTCTTCGGATTTTTGGGGCCGAACGGCGCAGGCAAGACCACTACCGTCCGGATGCTCACGGGTATCATCGTCCCCGACGGAGGGAGTGCAACGATTCTGGGTCACGATGTCGTCAGGGAACCGGTGCGGAGCAAACAGGTGATCGGCGTCGTCCCGGAGACGGCTAACGCCTACGACGATCTGACGGCGTGGCAGAACCTGATGCTGATGGCGGATCTCTACGGCCTTTGGCGCTCCGCCGCCCGGCGACCCGCGACCGATCTCCTGGAAGAGCTCGGGCTCTTCGACCGGCGGGATCAGAAAGTCGCGGGGTTCTCCAAGGGCATGCGGCAGCGGCTGATCCTCGCGATGGCGCTCCTGCACGACCCGCCGCTACTCTTCCTCGACGAACCGACGAGCGGCCTTGACGTCCAGAGCACGCACCTGATGCTCGCGATCCTCAGCGAGAGGAACCGGGCGGGCACGACGATCTTTCTGACCACCCACAATATGGATGAGGCCAACCGGCTCTGCGACCGGGTGGGGATCATCAGAGCGGGGCGGATTGCGGCGATCGATTCGCCGAAACGGCTGAAGCAGACGATCAACCGGATGCACGCGATCGAGGTCGGGTTCGACCGCCCGGTGGAGGCGCCCGTCCTCGTTGGGCTTCCCGGGATCGACGGCGTTTCGCAGCACGGCGATACCTGGCGCCTCGAGACCGCGGATACCGATGCCGCGATCGCCTCGGTGGTTGCGGCCGCCCGGTCGTCGGGCGCCCGGATCCTGTCGCTCTCGACGCTCTCGCCGACGCTCGACGAGGTCTACCTCAGGCTCACCGGAGGAGACGAATGACCCTACCCGGCGAGCAGCTGCGGCGATCGCTCGCCGTCGCCCGGAAGGATATCAGGATCTACTACATCAAGGGGCCGGTCGTCATCTTCGGCCTCCTGATACCGCTCTTCCTCTTCCTGGCCTTCTCGCTTGGCAACCGGTTCGCATCGATCCCATTCCTCATCTCCGGGCTGCTCGCGATGACCGTCTTCTTCACCGCAACGGCGGTCTCGCCGGTGATATTTCCCTGGGAGACCCAGGCGCGGACGCTCGAACGGCTCGCCGCTGCCCCGATCACGGTTCCGGCGCTGGTCTTCGGGGATATGCTGGCGTCGTTCCTCTTCGGGGCGCTGATAGCCCTCGTCCCGGTCGGCATCGGGGTGGCGCTCGGCGTAACGATCACCTCTCCGGCGGTGCTGCTCGCCGGCATCCTGCTCGGCGCAGTCTGCTTCGCCTCGCTCGGCGTCCTCCTTGCCGTCCCGCCTGCACGAGCGCCGCAGAACATCATGATGCTCTCGTCGCTCATCAAGTTCCCCCTGATCTTCATCTCCGGTATCTTCATCCCGGTCGAGTCCCTGCCGGTCTGGGGGCGGGTGCTCGCCGCGGTCTCGCCGCTGACCTACTTCACCGACATCGCCCGCTTCGCGATGGGGGAGGTGAACTTCTACCCGATCGCCCTCGATCTTGTCGTCCTCGCCGGTTTCTCCCTCCTCTTCCTCGGGGCGGCGATGTTCCTGCACGGACGGACGCTTCCAAAGAGGCTCTGACGGCTCGCCGCCAGATGGTGCTACGCCTGAAGAAATCAGTAGCACTTAGTAATTGTTATATGTGTTGGAGTTTTACTGTATGTGTGGCTCCGGTTGCCGCCACCCTCCAGTGACCCGGAAGATGCACGTCCCGTCACCTCCCTTTTTCCGGGAGCGTATTGCCGTCGCTCCCGGCAGAATACCGGCCGTTCATGCCGTCCGTTCCGTTTCCCTGACGGTGTCCGGCCGGCCGCCGGGTAAGATTTAACACGAGCGGGATTGATACCATGAATAGTGCAGCGGCATCGGCCTGCCGGAGATCCCGGATGCAGGTGGCCGTGACGTCCCGAAAAACCTGTTCCTTCGTAGCCTCTCTTTCGCCGTGCATGGTGACCGCGCTGCCGACACGACTGATAGCTACTACCGGAGAGAGCCATGCGACGACTCCAGCCGCACGAGATTGAGTACCTGTCGAATCCGGATCAATTCACCTTTGCGTTCTTCCGCGCCCGCGTCCTCGACCCGCTCCCCGCCGCCGCCGCGCTCGGCATAGCGGACGAAGAACTGCTGAACTACTACGAAAACGCCCTCCGGCGGGACGGCCGTTTTCTGCTCAGGCTCGACCCGAACGGCGATCACTACGAGCGCCTCGAGCGGTACGTCGCCAAGACCGCCCACCTGCTCTTCTCCGGCCGGGACGCCGACGAAGATCTCTCTGCTTTTACCCGGTTCCGCCACCAGTGCTACCGGGCGCTCCACCCGTTCACGGAGAGCCAGAAGATCGCCATCCTCAAGAAGATCTGCCTCGGGACCGGGTGCCCGCCGGAGCTCGTGGACGAGACGGCGACGCTCTTTGCGGTCGGAAGCGGCCTCTTTGCGATGGAACTCTATACCCGGCTCCGGGATGCGGGGAGTGCCGATGCGTTCGCCGCACGGCTCGGGGAGATCGAGCTCCTTGCCGACCTCGCCGCACGGCCGACGCTCCTCTACCCCCTCTGGCCGCACCAGCAGCAGGCGCTCGAGGCCTGGCTCCGTGCCGGCGGCAGGGGCATCCTCGAGATGGCGACGGCGACCGGGAAGACGCTCGTCGGCCTCGCCGCCGCCCTGAAACTCTACGAGGTGCACGGGCGCCTCGAGGTGCTGGTGCTCGCCCATTCCCGCGCTCTGCTGAACCAGTGGCGGCGGGAAGCCGTCCTGAAACTCGGGTTATCGGAGAGTGCCGGCGCCGACTATACGGTGCCGCTCTCCTACGCCGATCGGTTCACGATCCGGTTCGAGACGCTCCAGAAGGTCTACCGCGCCCCGCACCGCTACCCGGCCGATCTCCTGATCGTCGACGAGGTGCACCACGGTGCAGGACTTTCGTTCCGAAAAGCGCTCTCCGTCCCCGTGAGGTGGAAGATGGGTCTCTCGGCAACGGTCGAGGGGGCGGAACGCCGCCAGCCGCTCGACCGGGCTCTCGGCCCGACCGTCTATACCTTCACCCTCAAAGACGCCCGCGACCGTGCGGTTATTCCGTCGTTTTCGCTCCACCTCCATACAACCTACCTGGACGTCCGGGAGGACGAGGAGTTCCGCGAGATCTCCGAACAGATCGTCCAGGGCCTTGCCGTCATCAACGGCCGCCACCGCGAGATCGTCCGGCGGCTCTCGAACGGCCGGTTCGACCGGTTCGAGAGTCTCGCAGACTTCGTCGGCCTGATGCGGCAGCTCCGCTATCGGACCGCCGAGGTGCCGGAGGCGTGGTACCGGCTCGTCGGCCTCGTCTACCGGCGGCGCATGATCGTCCACCGGTCGGCTCCGAAGACGAGCCGGGCGATCGCCCTCGCCCGCCGCCTCGGGGCGGCGAAGAAGTGTATCGTCTTTTCGATGGATATCGCGACCTGCGACGCCATCTACACCGCTCTCAAAGATACGGTGGATGCCTACCGTGTCCACTCCGGGATGCCGCGAAACGAGGTGCAGCGCTCTCTCGACCGGTTCCGGTCGGCGCAGACCGGCATCCTGATCGCGCCGAAGATGCTTGACGAGGGTATCGACGTTCCGGATGCGGAGATCGGGATCAACGTCGCATCCTCAAAGACCCGGCTGCAGCTCGTGCAGCGCATGGGCAGAATCCTCCGGAAACGGCCGGGAAAAGAACCGATATTTCACCATTTCGTCGCCCTGCCGCAGGCCTACGTCGACGCGGAAGACGCGTTCGCCTACCAGAGCGATCTCGCCTGGATCCGGGATACCGCTCTCCTGCTGGATGTCCCGGTGCTGCAGGCGCCGTCGGTGGAGGAGGGCATCACCGACTTCTGCCGGAGAAGCGAAGCAACCGTCCGTGACTACCTCAAAAACCGGCGGTATGTTGCGACGGACGATTTCGGCACGGTGCGGGTCGATGCTATCCTCGATGCGATCCCGGAGCGTCTCCGGCGGGAGCTCGCCGGTTCGCTCGCATCGTGCCCGGGAGACCTCACCGACGAAGCCTGGCTGGCGATGGCGAAGAGCGCCTGCCGCGCCGGCGAGGTCCCGGGTCTCTCCGGCATGCACTGGCTCCTCATCCTTGCCGGGCGCGAACCGCGGGCGCTCCGCGAGTTACTCCTGACGGGCCTCGACCCTGCTGCTCCTCAAAGACCGGTTCCGGCCGAACTCCCGGCTCCTCCCGCCCGGAGAGACGGCGGGTTGCGGCCTGTGGAGGATGCTGTCCGGGCGCTGGAACGGGCGGCGAATCCGGAGCAGGAGTGGGCTGCCCGCCGCCGGCTCACGGAGATCGGTGCACCGGCCGTCCCCCTGCTGCTCCCTCTGCTCAGATCGCCCCGGGATGCGACGGCCGCCCGTGCCGTCGGGGTGCTGGGAGCGATCGGCGATTCGCGTGCGGTCGATCCGCTGCTCTGCAGTCTCGCCGACAGACGCCCGGATATCCGTGCCGGGGCAGCTCTCGCGCTCGGACGGCTCGGCGATCCGCGTGCCCGGCTCTCCCTGATGCGGGCTCTGAAAGACCGCGAACCTGCCGTGCGGAAGGCCGCCCGAAAGGCGCTCGACGCGATGAAGGGCAGGTGAGGTGCGAAGAACTTTTTCCAGGCGTCTTGCGGTGCGTGCCTCTTCGGGCTGCACGCCGGAGCGACCCGGCCAGGCGTGGTGCATCTCTCTCCGATACCTGCTCTCGCGGTCTCCGGTAAGGAACGGCTGGCCGTCCTCGCGTATGCCGGGCCGGTTGCCGGCAACCTCCTGCAGGGTTTCGACGAGAGCAGCTTACCCGGCGGCATCCTCCTTCCGCAGCCCGGACATCGGTTCTTCTCCCGCAGGTAGCCGATGCAGAGCCCGCAGTTCATGCTGCAGGGGGCGATCAGGGCGGGGGAGAGGGGGGTCACCCTCCTCGTATGATCGCCGGCGGGCAAAAACGCTTCTCTCTCCGGTGCCCGGCCGCCAACTACTAATTTAGTAGATATTAGTAGTTCGTTAGTAGTTCGATCCGGCTAGCCTATCCGGGAGAGCATCTCCTCCAGTCGCTCGAGCCTTTCACCGGCGGCGTCGAGGGTTTTCGCGCCGGTTATCGAGAAGATGAGGAAGGAAACGCCCCGGTCTATACAGAAGGGGAGCTAGCCATACCTTTCCGCGGCTGCCTGCCATCACCGGTGGGGATCGGTGTAGGGAGTCCGATGCCGGCAGACCGGCTTTGTGTATATCGAAACCCCGATCCGCTGTACGCAACGCACCTTGTGTGTACCAGAATATACACAAACTCTATATGCCGGGAAGCGGTTGTGCGACATCTGTGACCTACAACAGATTTTGTGCGACATGAAACGCGTTTTGTGTCGCACAAAGAAAGTCACCGGAGATCGGCACGGCGCGTCTGCGTACGCTACAGCGCTATGCCTGCCCGGTTCGTGCCACTGCCTTCGTTTCGTAGAACGGCGACGGGAGCATGGGATAAACGCGATATACGTGACGATACACATCATCTGCTCTGGACTGCACGTCGTCTTCAGTATAGTGATCCACCGGTAGGCCGGTTGATTCGCTCCAGAGGAAATCGCGGATAGTAAGTCGGACTGCATCGCGGGTGGCTTCCTTGTCACGCCAGTGATCGATGCGAAGTCTCTCCGCCTTGAGGGTTTCAAGGAGTTCGACGGCCACTTTCTTGATGCGCCGGACTTCGCCGGGCGAGAGATCAGGCCTCTTCAGAAGATCGAAAACAGCCAGCGATTCCTCATCAAGCCCTTCACGTATAGCCCGGCTTTCTTCCCCTTCAATCGCATTCATGAATCGCAGCAAGGCCTCGAACGTATTTTCAATGGTTACTCGATCCTTCTCGCGATTATAATCGGCTATGATATCTTCATAGTGCCGTTGGAAGTCCGTGCGTAGCGGGTTCTGTTGCAGGAGCCGCTGGAGTCGCTTCTCGATGGCCTGTTTGAGACTCTGTACGGTTGTTCGTTTCGCCGGGCTTCGCTCGAACTCCTGCCGGAGCCGATCAAAATCGATTCTGCTGATATCATAGGGTACGGTCTTATCAGCGACATGATCCGACCTGGTCGCAATTGCCTCATCGACCACCTGGTGGAGCTGACGAATGATCTCGGTGATATCCGCCTCGTCGCGATCCTGTTGCAGACTCCTGTAGACGACGTTGATCGCACCATAGTCACTTCGATACGCGTTGATGCCCTTGACGTTGATGCACGCCTTGAACTTCGTGAAAACCGTCCGGCACATCACCTCAAACCGTTTCCGCGTCTCGTCGTTCTCGTTGGCTGCCTCCTTGGCGGCAAGGATAGCCGCGTTCCGTGCGAATCCCGTCTTCGAGATGATGTCGTCGAGTGATGCGCCGCGTTCTATCAGGAACGTCCGGATGAGCGTGATTGCTTCGGCCAGGTCGGCGAGTAATTCTTCGTCGGGCTTCGCGGGTTCGATTTCGCCACCTGCCCTGCCCCGGCCGCCATCCCCGGTTCCTGCAAACGTCGCCAGCGCTTTGCGCAAGTTTTTGAGGATGCCGCAGTAGTCCACGATCATGCCGTTGTTCTTGCCTTCGTTTATGCGGTTGGCACGGGCAATGGCCTGCATCAGTGTGTGTGCCTTGAGCGGCTTATCCAGATACAGCGTTGACAGGCTCGGAACGTCAAACCCGGTCAGCCACATGGCACAGACGATTGCGATTCGGAATGGGTGTTTCTCCTCCTTGAAAGCGTCGTCGAGCGCCATCCTCTGCATGTTGCGGAACTGAGGCTGCTCTCGCATGGACTCCGGCAGATCGATACCCTCTTTGATCAGGCGGCGATGCGGGGTAATGTCCAGGTCCCACGTGCGGAACTTTTCTACCTCACCCTGCTCTTCGCTCACCACGACGGCCATACGGGTCTCACGCATCCATTCGAGCTGCCGCTGCAGAGCGGTCGCCTCCTGTTCGTCGGCTGCCCGGTCTATCTCGGTTTCCAACCCGGCGATGCGCTCGTCCCAGGAGGTGCTGATCAGGCCGTGCATCCGCACACAGGTCACCTTGTCGATGCAGACCAGCATCGCCTTGCCGGTCTCCCAGGCCGTCGAGTAGTGTTTCACGAAATCGCGGGCCACCTGCTCGAGCCGCTTGCCGGCGGTGATGATGTGGTAGTCCCGTCTGAGTTCCCGTTCAAGCCGTTGCACGACGTCGATGTCGTCCGTCACCAGGTCTTCGAGCTTCTCGGCGATCCGCTCGTTCAGGTCGCCGACGGCAACACCGAGTTTCTCGCCCCGGGCGTCGTAGTAGAGCGGAACGGTGGCCTTGTCTTCGACCGCCCGCTGGAAGTCATACGTCGAGACGTAGTCTCCGAAGACCTCACGCGTCTTCTCCTCGCCGTGCTTCATAAGCGGCGTGCCCGTAAACCCGATGAAACCGGCGTTCGGCAGTGCGTTGCGCATGTTCAGCGCCAGGGTTCCATACTGGGTGCGATGCGCTTCGTCGGTGATGACGATGATATCGTCGCGCTGCGTGTATCCTTTGTCGGGATCCACATCCAGGTTGAACTTCTGAATCAGCGAGAAGACGTACGACTTATGCTCACCGAGGAGGCGGCTGAGGTGGTCCCCGCTGGACGCCCGGCAGGGGTCGCGGTCGTTGTCCACCACGCCGCACCGGGCAAACGTCTTGTAGATCTGCGTATCGAGGTCGTCGCGGTCGGTCAGGACGAGGAAGGTGAAGTTTCCGCCGAGTTTGCGGTGAACCTTCCGCGTGAACATAACCATCGAGTAGCTCTTGCCCGCCCCCTGCGTGTGCCAGAATACGCCGAGTTTACCCTGGCGGTTCCTGCGATCCCTGACCGCCTCGACGGCGCGGTTGACGCCGAGGAACTGGTGGTTGCGGGCGAGAATCTTCTTCGGTTCGCCGATTTTGTCGTCGAAGAGGATGAAGTTCTCGAAGAGGTCCATGAAATTTCTCTTCTCGCAGATGCCTTTGAGAAGCGTCTCCATATCCACCACGCCCGGTTCGTCCTCGGAGAGGCGCTTCCACTCCTGGAAGTGCTCGAAACGGCTGGTCAGCGAGCCAACTTTAGCATCCACGCCGTTCCCGAGCACGATGAAGGCGTTGTGGTGGAAGAGGTGCGGGACGGTGTCCTTGTAGTCCATGTAGTTCCGCTCGTAGGCAGCGCGGATGTCCTTGCCGACGTTTTTCAGTTCCATGAAGAGCAGCGGCAGGCCGTTGACGAACCCCACGATGTCGGCCCGCCGCCGGTAGAGGTCGCCCCGTATCCAGAGTTCCCGCACGCAGAGGAAGTGGTTCTTGGTCGGCTCGGCGAAGTCGAAGACCCGCAGCCGTCGCCGCACCCGCTCGCCCTTCTCGTCGTGGAAGGTGACCTGCACGCCGTCGCGGACGAGGTCGTACTTCTCGCGGTTCGTGGCGACCGTCGACTGCATCGCCGTCGTCGCGACGATCTGCCGCACGGCGTCGTCGTAAGCCTCTTCGGGGAGCCCCGGGTTCAGTTCGGCCAGTCTGCTCCGGAGGTAGCGCGTCAGGACGACCTCGCGGTCGGACGCCCTGCCGAGGAGGCTTTCGGGGCCGAAGTCTTCGTTGTTGTAGGCATACACCGAGTCCCACCCGAGCTGCTGCTCCAGGTACTCCGCCGTGGTCTGCTGGACGAGGGTGTCCTCGGTGTAGCGGGTCATTTGCCGCCCCTCTCGAAGCGAATCCCGAGCAGGCTTCCGGATGGTGTCGCATCCGAAAGCGTTAGCCGGACGTGCTCCTGGAAATCAAAGCCTTCGCTGAAGTCTTTACTCGGCACCATATCCGAATTGATGGTGCAGATGTACTGCCCGCCAAGCAAGGTTGTTACTTCATGAGCGCGCTCGAATGCCAGTGCTCGCTGCCGGGCGTCCACGGAGTCGTACATCAGAGTATCATGAATCAGGAAGTCGATGCCATGACGGGTTTGCATCTGCAGTTGGAGCACGGCAAGGTCAAAGCAGAAGATCTTCATCTTCTCGATGCCCTCGCTACCGCTACGCTCGATTTCAACGTGGTACTTGTAGCCCTTTTCACCGACATCGATGACCAGCCTTCCAGGGGACTTATAGAGCGCCTGGGAGTGCTCGTTGAACAAGCGCACGGCCTCTGACCACACATCCTGGCGTTGCTCATGGTCCTGCTCCGCAGTCTGAACCAATTCCGTCTTTTGTGCTTTGACTTCTCGCTTGGCGACGTTAAGGTTCCTCATCTCCCTCAAGCGAGTCTGTACGTGATCAAGCGAGCCCTGCAATGCCACATAACCCTCTTGGAGTTTGGTCATTTCTTGCAGCGCGCCATGCGTCTGGAGAACTTCCATCATCCCAGCACGTTGATTGGTTAAATCTCTAATTTGCGATTTGCGCTCATCGATGGCCTGCTGAGTGCGTCTAATCTCGGTTTCTAGGAAGTCACATCGATTGGATATGATCTGGTGATGAAAAGTTCGCGCCTCATTCAATGACCGCTTGATCGCATCGGGAAACACCAACCCGCATTCCTCATATAGACGCTCAAGTGACATCTCCACAGGCGGCTTCTCTTCTTTGATCGATTCTTGGTAGCGGCTCAAGTGTCGCCTGTCAGTGACATTGCGATTGACCAGATCATGGATTTCCTTGGTTAACCTGTCTGCGTCCTGCTGCACCGATTCATACTGCGGATGGACCTTAAAGGTGTCCAGCGCTTGCTTGGCAACAGCACTCTGTTGCTCCAACTGAATGCGCTGGGTTTCCAGTTCGCCAACAGTGCCAATGGCACCTTCCATTGCGCCCGTCTTGATGGCCTTTTCGATGGCTTTAACGCCGTCCTCGCGCTCATTTAGACCCCTCAAACGGGCTGGAAACTCCCAATTCATTCCCAAGAGGTAGGCAATATGCAGTTGACTATCCCAGGTCTGTTGCTTGGTGTTATGCTGAAATGGGCTGATGTAGGCGTCAGGCCCACGACGAACCATGTAAGAAACAAGGCTGCGGAAACTGGGTTTATATGGCAATTGATCGGCAGATCTAGGGAGACTAAAAAGCGCCCAGCCGAGAAATTGTCGCCACCGTTCTACCTTGAAAATCAGTTCACCTGATCTGGCGTCGCAATCCGGTTGCTCAATCCAACCATTAGTGGGGCCATCAATGACAATGCGGTTATGGTCTGCCACCGCCCGCGTCACTTTGATCCGGTTGCCGCCGAGGGTGATTTCAAGAGTGAAGGCCCACTGCTTTAGCGGTTCGATCGATAACCCTCTGCCCTTGGTCACACGGCTACCCAGACAGAAATCTATGATCTCGATCAGCGTCGATTTGCCAAGGCCATTGCGCGTATCCTTCTCGGTCGAAGTCTCGGAACGCTCTGCAAGGATGACATTGAGACCAGTGGTGAAGGTAACGGTATGAAAGGATGGCTGATTGGCGGATACACTGTGAATCATGGCGCCTCCAGTTGGAGCATGCCTTGGGAGAGGTTGATGATTCCCGTGATGTGTAGCAGATCCAATGCCAACACAAAGCGTTCGTAGGTGCCGACAGACCGGTTATCTCGCACCTTACTCCAGAGGCTAGTGACGGTCTGTGGCTGTTCCAAGTTACGCAGCAAGACGGCGCCGACGCCGAGCAGGGCCTGATCCTCAGAGATGTGCTTCGATGGCAAGATCATTTCTCGAACACCTCGCACATTTCAAACAAATAGACTAACACAGCCAACCCGGCTGAACGCTCGGCCTGGCGGTGGAAACCCTGCTGGGCAAACCGGCACATTAACTCGAAAAGGTCACCACCGCTGACACCTTCCTTCTTAAGACGCCAGTATTCCTCAAGGAAACCAGCCTTTAGGCGTTCGGGGAATTCAACGTCTGTCTGAGCCACGCTCTCGATGTACCGAGAGACGTCACTTGCGACGCCCAGTCCCATCGCGATGATGCCGCGTGCACCAGCGTCGAGATCGTTCTTCTTGATTTTGTCATCGAGCTTGAGCAATGAGTAATCTCTGGTAACAGCAGATGGCAAGATTGCGGTGGCCCACTGCGTTGCCTCCTGCAGCTCCGGGAATCCAACATCTGCAAAGGCATCGAGCATGGCTTGACGCACCTTCGTCTCGTGCTCCGCCTTGATTGCATACAGAAGTTCGACCGGATAGTCAATCTCACCTTGAGGGATGGCATCGATGATGGTGTGACAGTTAGTGCAAAGGTAGATCAGATTGTTGTAGTGGTTGCGTTCATCATCGGTCATAGTGGGGTCATAGCGCGCGGATATCTTGCTTTTACCATTGCCATCATGCTCTCCGGCGATATGGGCAGCTTCACCGACGTTGATAGGAACACCAGATTTACTATCGGGCGTGAGCCTACGGCCGCAACCAGGCAGTGCACAGATGTCGCCACTTCTATAGGCCAACAGCAGCTTAGTCGGATAAGATGCGCTCATACTGTCACCTCTCCGTTCATCAGGCGGGGGAGGAGGAGGTCACGGGCTTGTGCAAGTCGCAAATTTGCCTTGGCCAACACCTCTATTTGATCTATACTCCTGAGAACATGCGAATTAAACTGATCGAGTATCAGTGATGACGGAATGGTCACTTTAATGCTTGAAAACTTAGATTTATTCACATTGGCCATTGTTGCTCCACCACCCATCCCCTCAAGCAATGGTTTCAAATCCCGCGCCATAAAAAACGTCCAATAACGGAGAGATTCGTCTGCTGGGACGATGGCGTTGATCTGCTGATTGGTTTGGGCTTCCGAACAATTGAATGAAACAACCCCGACTGTCCCAATACAAGACACAAGAATTGATCTGGGCGAGAGAGTCTTGTTCGATTGTGTGTTTGCTCCTTCATTAGAGAGCGACTCTTCTGTTTTGATGACCAGCGTGTTGCCGTGCATATCTGGGGTTTTTATGAACGGAACATCGTCGCCGTAATAGGAGTCCTTTTTTTTGCTGGGAGTCTTTCCCGTCACAACCAACCCAATATCTGTAATCGTTCCACGCTCCCACCCGTCCGGCACGCCGTCTTTGATCGCAACATGTTCATGACCGGGGAAGCGGAGGTGGACGAACCATTCCCGGTAGAGCAGCCGCGCCGCCTGTTCGAGCAGCGCAATCCGCCGCCGGTTGTTCTCGATCAGGTCGTCGTAGGCGGAGAGGATGGAGGCGATGCGCTTTTGTTGAATGGGATCTTGAGTGACCGTTACCTTGCGAGCGTGAAGATCATTCCGGTTCACACCGGGAACCGCGGCTTTATCGCTGGATGTACCATTAAGGACGGTTTTGAGAAAGTAAGCTGAGAATCGAGGATCATTCCCTTTAAAATCTTGGACGTAAAGGGCGGTATTCAATGGCCAGAAGTCCTCGCGAAGGAAGAACACTTCACCAAGCGTGCCATATCGTCCAGTCACCACTCCTGGACCCTTGACCTTCGCTGCATTGTGATAACCCGTAATCCCCGAAGAGGACACAACTGGGACGTTTCCATCTTCTCTCTGAGATGACGGTAAATCATACCCTCTCTTCAGTGTTAAGAACTCCCCAAGTTGGATCGTATCCCAGCTCACACCCCACCTCCAGAAAGCCCCCCATACCGGCCGCCGCCGCTCCCCAGAAATCGTGCAACGCACCGTTGCACAAACTCCCGGCAGGGCTGCGCCGCAGGAAGACCCGGCGCATCCTTCCGGCTGCAAGCACACCTCATTCCCCGTCCTCCAGAAGCCGTGCGATCTCCTCCGGGTCGGGGAGCTGATCCCGGAGTTCCCGGGGCAGTTCGCTGACTGTCCGGTAGGTGGCGACGCCGATAGGTGAGGTGGAGGACTGCAGGGCGTACTCGACGACGGTGCGGTTCTTCTCCTTGCAGAGAATAATGCCGATGGGAGCATGTTCACCCTCCTGACGCTCCTGCCGGTCCAGAGCAGTGAGGTAAAACTGCATCTTGCCGACGAACTCAGGCTGGAACTCGCCTATCTTCAGCTCGACGGCCACCAGGCAGCGGAGCCGCCGGTGAAACAGCAGCAGGTCGATGAAGTACTCCTTCTCCTCAACCTCCAGCCGGAACTGGCTGCCGACGAAGGCGAAGATACCGCCCATCGCCCGCAGAAACTCCTCGACCCGGCCGATCAGGGCACGCTCGAGCTCCCGCTCGGAGTGCGCCTCGCTGAGTTCCAGGAAATCGAAGGTGTACTCGTCCCTGACGGCGAGTTTTGCCTGCGCCCGCAGCTCCGGCGTGAGCGCCCGGTCGAAGTTGGTCTGGCCGAGGAGTGTCTTTTCGTAGCTCTGGTTCTCGATCTGATGGATCAGCACGTTCTTTGACCACCCGAATTTGCGGGTCATGCGAAGGTAGAACTCGCGTTCCAGCAGGTTCTTGCAACGCGACATGATGACGAGATTGTGGCTCCAGCTGATTTCTCCAACCAGTGGTTGGAGTTTTTCGCTGCCGTGGTACTCCATGTAGAACTGCCGCATATACCACAGATTCTGGACTGAAAAACCTTTGATGCCGGGAAACTCCTTCTGCAGATCTCCAGCCAGTTGTTGGATAATTGATTTGCCCCAGGTATCGCCGGCCTGCCGCCCCACGATCAGCCTCCCGATATCCCAGTACAGCCCGACCAGTTCCTTATTGACCGCCCTGAGCGCCCGGTACTGGGCGGCGCGTATCCGCTCCCGGACCTCGATGAGCAGCGAGCCGTACTCCTCCGGCAGGTCGGGGAGCGTCATATCCCGAGCTCCTCGAAGTTCTTCTTGATCGTCGCCGCCAGGTGCACCGCCTCGGCGTTAAGGCTCTCCAGTTCGACGTGAATATCCCTGAGAGCCTCCTCGAAATCGAACTCCTCGTCCACCTCCTCGGGCGCGACGCCGACGTAGCGGCCGGGGGTCAGCGACCAGTCGTTGGCCTCGATTTCAGATTTTTCCACGAGCTTAACGAGGCCTTCCACATCGCAGAGCTTCGCCTCGGGGAAGCGTTCGGTCAGCCAGTGTGCCTGCCGCCAGAAGTAGCGCACCTGCTTGAGCTGCTCGACGGCGAGCTGGCGGGTCTCGTCGGCGGCCTTCCGGGCGCGGGTGATGTCGCGGCCTGACCAGACGTTGCTGTCCCGGCTGTTGCATTCGTTCTCGCAGGTCCCGATAAGGCGGCAGGCGAGTTTGTAGAGCAGGTCGCTCTGCTTGATCATGTCGCGGCTGGACTCAGCGAGCGCGGCGAGACGGTCGACCGCCTTCTTGAGCTCGCCGTTGGTGGTCTTCTGATTCTGCCACGCGGCCTGCTGCTCAGATACCGCTTTCCGGAAGCCCTCCACATCGGCTTTGAACAAGGGCATCGTGTCGTCGAGTTCCCGGAGCGACTCAGCGTGGGCGGCATCGGCAGGCAGGGTCACCAGAAACGGCCGCAGAGCCTCGTGCAATGCTGATAACGAGGCGACGAACGATGACAGCGGCTCGATCGTCCCGCCGTCGTCGTCCCCGGCGGTGAAACAGCCCTCGCCTTCATCCAGCATGCGCCGGCAGTAACCGGCCACCAGATCGAGATACTTCCCGGTCTGCCCGCGATACAGCCAGACGATAGCGAGGATGTTCCGCTCCTGCTCGGGCGAAAAGTCGTAGATCTTGCGGGTGACCTTGCGATAGATGTTCCGGGCGTCGAGCATCAGCACCTTGTCCCGGTGCTCCTCGGGCTTGTGACGGTTGAGAAACCAGAGTTCACAGGGCACGCTGCGGGTATAGAAGAAGTTGGAGCGGATGGCGACCATGACATCCACATCACCCGTCTCGACGAGCTTCTGTCGCACCTTAGCTTCGGTATGCCCGGCACTGGAGGCCTGGGAGGACATGACGAAACCCGCCCTGCCGTGCTCGCTGAGGTAACTGTAAAAATAACTGATCCAGACGTAATTCCCGTTGGAAACCTTGCCATTCTTGTTGGTTCCCGGCAGGCCGAAAGGAAGGCGGGGGTCTCGCTTGACCTTATCCGCATCGATCTCATCGACGTTGAACGGGGGATTGGCCATCACAAAATCGGCCTTGCCCAGCAGCTCGTGGGGGTCTTCGTAGTAGGTGATGGCCTTCTGGATGTCACCCTCGAGGCCATGGACAGCCAGGTTCATCTTCGCCAGGCGGATGGTGGTAGCATTCTTTTCCAGCCCATAAAAAGTGAGTTTATCGACCGGGTTCTCGTGTTGGTGCTCGACGAACCGGGCACTCTGGACGAACATGCCGCCCGAACCGCAGGCCGGGTCCAGGACGGTGCCGCCTTCGGGTTCAAGGACGTTGGCGATGAGTGAGACCAGCGAGACCGGCGTGAAAAATTCGCCGGCGTCGTGGGCTTTCTGGTCGGCGAACTGGGTAAGAAAATACTCGTAGATCCGGCCAAACACATCGCCGGAGACATGCTTGAGCTCATCGGGGTTGAGTGTGCGGAGGAGCTGCCCGAGCACATTATTATCCAGCTCCTGATATTCGCTCTTCGGCAGAACACCCCGAAGGTTGTCGTAGTCGCCCTCGATAGACTCCATCGCCTTGATAATGGCCTCAGCGCGATCGTCGCTGTCCGTGAGGGAGACCAGATAATCGAACTGTGCCTTCGGCTGCAGGAAGATGGCGCTCTTCCGGGAGAAGTCTTCTTTGGTCAGTGCCCGTCTCTTGCCGCCGCGTTCGGGGAGTTTTGCTTCAATGGCATCCTTGACCCCCAGGAACCGGCTGTATGCGTGCCGCAGAAAGATCAGACCCATGACGGGCAGGAAATATTCGTTACTTGCGTAGTTCGAGTTCGCCCGCAATGTGTCCGCTGCAGTCCAGAGCCGCTTTTCGATTGCTTCGATATGTTCCAGTTGAGCCATTCCATATACCTTCTGTTCCAGAGGGCAGAAAGCGATCGATGCGCATGGAGTGTACAGTTCTGCTTTCCTGTCCGGATTTCTTACAATACCAAGAAGTTCATGCATGCCGGCATAAACCTTACTATCTACTGTTCTATTCTTTTGCAGTTCATTGAAGGAATAGAGACATTTCCCTGTAGATTTCATACCACCCGAGCAACCTTCCCTCCGACTCTCCACGCAGAAGATGGGAGAGAGTCCACACCCTCAACAACGATGATGAGCGTCGTCCCTCCATCTTTTTGTAGTACTCTCGCGTAGGAGCGATCATGACACGCTGGCTCGCCATATCCAACCGGGAGAACTCGGACGTCGTGCTCGAAAGAAACGTCTGGGGCGTCCCGAAGCGGAGCATCAACGCCATCAGCCGGGTCAGGCCCGGCGATACCGTCCTCGTCTACGTCGGGCAGAAGGTCGTCGATAAAGAGGTGCTCCCGCCCGCCGTCACCGGAGCTTTTGCGGTCACCTCGGGAGTGTACGAAGACGCATCCTGGATCTTCACCCCACCGGCAAAACTCGGCGACGAGATCTTCCCGCTCCGGATCAGGCTCAAGCCCCTCACCGTCTTCGACCCGCCGGTCGCGTTCAAACCGCTCATCCCGGATCTCGCGTTCATCACCAACAAGACGATGTGGTCCGGCCACATCCGCGGCCAGGCCATGCGGGAGATCCCGGAGGAGGACTACCGGCGGATCGTGGACGCAGGGCGGCGGGAAGGCCGGTGAAAAGGGACTGTCCTGATGGCGCGGCCGAAGATGCAGGAGGTCGTGCGAAGGAAGAACGCACTCTCCTCCGGAACCGGGTATCGCTCAGGAACAACCGGATCGGGACGCCAGCTGATCTCTCGCACCAGTGGTGCGGGCTCTTCACAACCGGCGTATGCCTCAAAAAGCGACGTCATGCCCGGAGATCGGGAGCCGAAAAGCCGCTGACGCCGGGAAACCCCGTCTGCAGATCCCCGGGGCCAGGTATTGTAAAATGAACGTCCTCCGGGTCTCGCCGGCCTGCCGCCCCTGACAGGCGTTCGCCCGTGCCTCGCGCGAGCGGTAGACCATCCTCTCTCTATCGCAGAACTCGCACCGCCCGGGCTCCACCCGCCCGAACGTCCAGTGGTCGGGCAGCCCGGGCAGCGGTTCGGCCATCCTCCGCTCCCACCGCGCATCACTGACGATCTCGGCCGGCTCCCGCAGACGCGGCAGAGCCCATCCTTCGCCGTCGGCAGCGGGGCGTAGTCGGTTAGGTGCACCATCTGCTGCCATTGTGTACATGTCGTCGCCGTGTGCCGGAGCGCCTCTCCCTCGTCAGGGCTCTGAGACGGCCTAGCATCTCCCGGCATTTCCGGCCGAATGCACGCCCCTTTGGCTATATTTAAATATTCCTCGCACGAAACGCTATTGTCATCATAAATCATGTAAAATACCCGGATCAGGTCACATCCCCATGTGCCGCTTCCGGAACATTCTCCATGACTATAGATCAAAAGAGATGAACAGTATGTATCGGGTGATATCGTGATTCCATTTCTGCTCACCGCTGTCTTCGCACTTATTATATATCTGCTCCTGACAGCGGGGAGCGGCAGCCTGGGTGTCTGGTCGCCGGCAGAACTCGTGATGGGTGCGTTCCTCGCCCTGATCGTCGCCGCGATCTCGAGGAACTTCTTCTGCAAAAACCACAATGTCCGGATGGCGAACCCTCTCCGGTGGGTCGTTCTTGCGGTCTATGCAGTTGTGCCGTTCTTTCTTGAGATGGCAAAGGCGAACATCGACGTCGCGTACCGGGTGATCACCGGGCGGATCCGCCCCGGAATTGTTCGGATCCAGCCGGGTCTGAAGACCGATCTCGGCGTCCTGCTGCTCGCGAACTCCATCACACTGACGCCGGGCACGCTCACTGTCGGCATCGACGAGGAGACGAACGACCTCTTCGTGCATCTGATCAACGTCAAACCGGGAACCGAAAGAAAACCGACCCTTGAGGCAACGGAGATCACGGCCTGGTTTGACTTCCCCACATGGATCAGGAGAATTGCGGAATGACCGACGCGATGCTCATCTCAGTCCTGGTGATCGCCGTGCTGATCGTCGTCACGATGATCCGGCTCTTCCTCGGCCCCACCGCCCCCGACCGGGTCGTTGCCCTCGATGCGATCAACACCCTGACGATCGCCGCGATGCTCCTTCTCGGGGCAGTCTACCGGGAGATAATCTTCATCGACGTCGCCATTGTCTACGCGCTCCTCTCGTTTGTCGGAACGCTCTACATCGCGAAATACCTCGGAGGTGAGATGTAACCATGATAGTCGATACGATAATTGTCATCTGCCTCGCCATCGGCCTCATCTTCAACGCCCTCGGCGTCATCGGCATCCTGCGGTTCCCCGACGTCTACACGCGGCTGCATGCCGAGACGAAGACGACGACCTTCGGGACGATCTTCATCGGCCTCGCGGTCGTGATCTCCGCCCTCTCCGCCCTCCTTGGAACCGGCGAGGGGCAGTACCTCACCCTCTTGCTGCACACGATCATCGCCGTGATCGCGCTCGCGTTCACGAACGCGACCGGGGCACACGCCATCGCCCGGGCAGCCTACCGGAGCGGCTACAAACCGGCGCAGGCGGTCGTCGACAGAATGAAGGAGGCGAAACAATGATCGAGCTGATTGCGCACATGCTGGTGCTCGCGGGCCTCGTCATCACCGCCGTGCTGGTCTTCTATTTCCGCGACCTGCTCTCGGCGGCGATCGCCTTCGGGGCTTTCAGTTTCCTGCTCGCCCTCGAGTTCTACATCCTGCAGGCGCCCGACGTCGCTATCGCCGAGGCAGGCATCGGTGCGGGACTGACGACGGCCATCTACATCGTGGCCATCAGGGGAACGAAGCGGATGGAGGAGGTGGAGGAATGAAGCAGTACGTTAAGATCGCGGTTCTGCTCGTCCTGCTGGCAGCCTTTTTAGTGCCGGTCATGACGCTCGAGTTCGGCGACCCCGCCGCTACGGAGATGGACGACTACTTCCTCCGCTACGGCCAGGAGCAGACCGGCGGCAACAACATCGTCGCGGACGTCCTGATGGACTACAGAGGGTTCGATACCCTCGGCGAAGCGACGGTGCTTCTGACGGCGGTGCTCGCGGTCGGGCTCGTCTTCCGGAGACTCTTCGGAGGTGAAGAGCATGAGTATGAGTAAGATCGTAAAGACGGCGGCCGATATCCTCGTCGTCTTCATCCTCACCTTCGGGTTCTACATCGTGGCGCACGGCCACCTGACACCCGGCGGCGGATTCCAGGGCGGTGCGGTGATCGCGACCGGGATCGTCCTCCTTATCGCGGCCTACGGCTACAAGGCGATCGCCGCCCGGTTCACCAAGGAGTCGCTTCGAAGCAGCGAGACGCTCGGCCTGCTCATCTTCATCGGCACGGCCTTCGTCGCCCTCTTCATCGGCGCGGCGTTCTTCTACAACTGGCTCGCCGGCGCGGGATCGATCTTCGGGACGGCCGTAGCATTCGGCCCGAACCCCGGCGACCTGAACACCGGCGGCGTCATCCCGCTCATGAACATCGCGGTCGGGATCGAGGTGCTCGGCGCACTCAGCCTGATCGTCCTCTACATGCTGTCAGGAACCGAGGAGGGAGCGTAACATGTACTACAATCTACCGTTCATCATTGCAGCAGTCATCGCCGTCATCGGCATCGCGGCGATGCTCTTCCGGCATAATCTCGTCAAGGTGATCATGGGCCTCTCGCTCGTCGAAGCTGGCGTCAACCTCTTCCTGGTGGCGCTCGGGTACCGTATCGATGCGATAGCCCCGATCTTTACGAACGCTCCCTCCACAGACATGGTGCTGCCGACGGTGCAGGCGATGACCCTGACGAACATCGTCATCGGGATTGCGACCACGGCGATGCTGCTCTCGTTCACGATGATCATCTACAAGAAGTACGGCTCGGCGACTACAACCACCGTGAGGAAGCTGAGAGGATGACCGGCGACGTTATTCTCCAGAACGCCCCGGCGCTCCTCCTCGCCGTGCCGATGCTCGCCGCCTTCGCGACGCCCTTCATCGGCAGGTACAGCGCCGTCGCCCGGAACATCTGGGTGATCGCCGCGATGACCCTGACGGCCGCCATCGGCTTTATCCTCGCCTACGACGTCTTCACCGCAGGGACGGTCATCTACACCTTCGGCGCCCTCGACCCGGCGAGCGCTCTTCCGCTCGACTCAGGCGGCATCCCGATACGGATCATCTTCACCGTCGACGCTATGAGCGCGTTCATGGTGATCATCGCCGCGATCTCCGGATTCGCGGTCATGCTCTACACCATGGCGAGCGAGTCGAAGTCGAGCGGGAAGGACGGGTTCTACGCCCTCTTCCTGCTCCTGATCGTCGGCATCATGGGCATGGTCTGCACGGGCGATCTCTTCAACTTCTTCGTCTTCCTCGAGATCAACTCCCTTGCAGGCGCCGCGCTCGTCGCCTACCGTGTCGATAAAGGCGTCGCGGTCGAGGCGGGGCTGAAGTATGCGGTGATCAGCACGATCGGCGGACTCTTCGTCCTCTTCTCGATCGCGCTCCTCTACGGGCAGTACAACGCCCTGAACATCGCGATGCTCGCAAGCAGCATCCAGTATACGGCGCTCGACAAGATCGCGCTCGTCCTCCTGCTCGCCGCCCTCGCCATGAAGGCCGGTGCGGTGCCGATGCACTTCTGGACGCCCGACGCCTACTCGATGGCGCCCGGATCGATCACCGCGCTCCTGGTGGTGGCGAGCCAGGCGTCGCTCTACGGCGTCTTCCGTGTCGTCTTCACCCTCTACAACGTCGTCCTTGACTACGTCACCATCGGGTGGATCATCATCATCCTCGGCATCCTCTCCATGTTCGTCGGCGTCACGATGGCGCTCGTCCAGAAGGATGTCAAGAGGCTGATGGCCTACCACGCCGTCTCGCAGACCGGTTACATGCTTCTCGGTCTCGGCGTCGGTCTTGCCGTCCTCGGGCAGCAGGCGGCGCTCGACACCTACGGAATCGTCGCGATGGAGGGCGGAATCTTCCATATCATCAACCACGCGATGTATAAGGGACTCCTCTTCCTGACGGCCGGGGCCATCATTTATCGTACCGGAATACGAAGTTTAAATAAACTGGGTGGACTCGGCCACTCGATGAAATGGACGATGATCTTTTTCATAATCGGCGCTCTCGCGATCGCCGGAATACCGCCTTTCAGCGGGTTTGCGTCTAAACTGCTCATCTACGAGTCGGTATTCCTCTTCAGCCCCGTGCTCTCCATCATAGCGATGGTGGTCAGTATCTTAACGCTCGCGTCCTTTGTGAAGGTCTTCCACTCGATCTTCATGGGACCGGCGCTCCCCGAGTTTGCCGGCGTGAAGGAAGCGCCCCTCCCGATGCTCGTCGGCATGGGCATCCTCGCCGCGATCACGATCGCGTTCGGCATCGCGCCCGAGCTCGTGGTCGACACGATCGTCACGCCGGCCGCGCTCGCACTCGTCGATCAGGGCGGATACATCGCCTCGGTGCTCGGAGGTGCCTAACATGGATATCGCAGCAACACTCACGACCGGGTTCGGGTTCTGGAACCCGCTCATCTGGCTCGCCGTGCTCGTGGTCGCGCTCGTCATCGCCTACATCATCTGGGTATACGGCGAGAGCAGCTACAAGCCCGGCACCGAGCAGACCAAACCCTATCTCTCCGGAAACCGGGAACCGGCAGCCAAGCGCGACGTCCACCTCGGCGGCGGACACCTCTACTGGGGGTTCACCGAAGCGCTCAGCGGCTACTACGACCGTATCGTCCCGCTTCATACCGGCGTGCTGACCGACTACCTCCTGTGGTTCTTCGGAATTGCAGCGGCTCTCATTATCATCGTAGGTCTGATCTGATGAAACTCACAAAATCATTCAACCGCTCGCTCTGGGCGTTCCACTTCAACTCGGGCTCCTGCAACGGCTGCGAGATCGAGATAGTCGCGGCGATAACCCCGCGCTACGACCCGGAACGGTTCGGGATCAAGCTCGTCGGCAGCCCGCGGCACGCCGACGTCCTCCTCGTCACCGGCCCGGTCGTCAGAAAGATGCGCGACCGGCTGGAGCGGGTCTACCAGCAGATGGCCGACCCGAAGGTCGTGATGTGCATCGGCGCCTGCGGAACCTCAGGCGGCCCCTTCTACGACTCCTACAACCTCGACGGGCCCATCGACGATATCATCCCGGTCGACGTGTATGTTCCGGGATGCCCGCCCCGGCCCGAGGCGATCATCCACGGCGTGGTGGTGGCCCAGCAGAAACTCGAACGGCTGGAGGGTGAGAAGGCATGAAGACAACCCCTGACAAACTACTGAGCCCCGACGAGGTCGTCGCCGTCTTTGCCCGGAAGTTCGGGAAAGGCGTCCGGGAGAGCCGGATCACCGAGCGGCGCGAAGGTGTGGGGAAGCGCCCGAGCTACGACATCTGGCTCGACATCGACAAAAGCCTGCTTCACGCCGCGGTCGAAGAGCTGATGCGGCTCCACTTCCCGCACCTCGGTGTCATCTCCGGCACCGATATCGGCGACGCGGTCGAACTGAACTACCACTTCTCGATCTACTACGGGACGAAACACGGCGAGTATATGGTGACCCTGACCGTCGCCCTGCCGAAAGGCGACCTTACGGTGCCGACGATCGCCGACCTCATCCCCGGCGCCGTCTTCTCCGAGCGCGAGAAGCAGGAGATGCTCGGCATCGAGGTCGTCGGCATCCCGGACGGCCGCCGCCTCTTCCTCCCGGAGGAGTTCCCCGAGGGCGTCTACCCCTGGCGGAAGGACGAGACCGGGATCCCGGCCTCCATGGTCAAGGATCTCTGGGCGGTCGGAAGGCCGGAAAACCGCCCCGTGCCCCCGAAGGCAGTCCCGGAGGAGCAGGCTGCAGAAGCGGCACCCGCGGAGGAGGAGCGACATGAGTGACGACGCAAAGAAGAAGATGACACCCTATACCATCCCGATAGGCCCGACCCATCCGGCGCTGAAAGAGCCGGTGATGTTCACCTTCGAGATGAACGGCGAGCAGATCCTCAAAGCGGACTTCGCGCCCGGCCAGACGCACCGCGGGATCGAGTGGATGGGCATGCGCAGAAACCCCGTCCAGATCGTGCACCTGACGGACCGTATCTGCGGTATCTGCGGCGTCTCGCACTCCCTGGCGTTCGCCCGGGCAGTGGAGCAGATCATGGAGATCGAGGTGCCGGAGCGGGCGGACTACATCCGCGCCATCATCGCCGAGTTCGAGCGTATCCAGTCCCACCTCCTCTGGGCGGGCGTCGCAGCCCACGAGCTCGGGTTCGATACACTCCTCCACCTCACCTGGCGCGTCCGCGAGCGGGCGATGGACACCATCGAACTCCTGACCGGCAACCGGGTCAACTACGGCATCATCCAGGTCGGCGGCGTCCGGCGGGACTTCACGCCCGACCTGTACCCCGCGATCGAGGAGTGCCTCCAGTACTACAGCGACCTCAAAAGCACGCTCCTGAAAGTCTTCCTCGAGGATAAGACGATCCATATGCGCTGCCGCGACTGCGGCGTCCTCACGTACGAGGACGCGCTGAAGCTCTGCACCGTCGGCCCCACCGCCCGTGCGTCGGGCGTCAACATGGACGTCCGGGTCGACTACCCCTTCGCGGCCTACGGCGACCTTGCGATCGAGCCGATCCTCCCTGATGCGCATATGGGGGAGACCCGCGGCGATGTCTTCGATCGGATCGTCGTCCGTCTCCTCGAGGTGGAGCAGTCGATCGATATCGTCCGGCAGTGTCTCGACCGGATGCCCGCAGGCGAGATCGTCTGGGAGGCGAAGGTCGCGAAGATCTTAAACCAGTTCAAGAAGGCGCACGGCGAGGCGCTCGGCAGGCACGAGGCTCCCCGCGGCGAGGTTCTCCACTACGTCCGGATGGACGGCAAAGAACACCCGACCGCCTGGAAGGTGAAGGCCTCCTCGTACAGCAACCTGATGAGCTGGATCCCGATGCTCGAGGGCGAGCAGATCGCCGACATCCCGATCATCGTCGCGTCGGTCGACCCCTGCCTCTCCTGCACCGACCGTGTGGCGGTCGTCCGGAACGGTGACCGGGGCGTCATGACCAAGGAGGACCTCCACCGCCTCTCGGTCGCAAAGACCCGGAGGCTGATGGCATGACCCTCCTTGAGACCGGGCTTACCGTCATCGTCGGCACCGTCGCGATGGCGATCTTCGGCATCGTCGCCGGGCTCTTCTTCCTCGGCGTCGACCGGAAGTTCGCCGCCCTGATGCAGGCACGGATAGGGCCGCCGCTCCGCCAGCCGTTCATCGACACGGCAAAGCTCCTCAGGAAAGAGAACATCATCCCCGAGAACGCGATCCCCTGGCTCTTCAACGGCGCACCGATCCTTGCGCTCGCCTCGGCGATCACGATCCTGCTCTACCTCCCGTTCGGCAGCATCATGCCCATATTCGGGAACGCCGGTGACGTCATCCTGGTCATGTACCTCCTCACGGTTCCGGCCCTCGCGATGGTCGTCGGCGGGTTCGCCTCGGGCTCGCCCTACGCGACGGTCGGCGCCCAGCGTGAGATGGTGATCCTGATGGCCTACGAGCTCCCCCTCGCGATCGCGATCGTCGCGATCGCCTGGCGGCTCTCGATGGCCGGGATAGCCGACCCCTTCTCGCTCGTCACGATAGCGGCAAACCCCATCTGGGGCGTCGTCGGGCCGCTCGGCATCCTCGGGTGTCTTATCCTTCTTGGGATCCTCGCGTGGGTGACCCCGGCGGAGCTCTCGAGGATTCCGTTCGATGCGCAGGAAGCGGAGACGGAGCTTGCGGGCGGGCTGCTCGTCGAGTACTCGGGGAAGAACTTCGGTCTCTTCTACATCGCCCAGGGCGTGAAGACGATCGTGATGGCTGCGCTCGCGGTCGCCCTCTTCCTGCCGTGGAACCTCTCGAGTTTCATCGCGATGGCACCGGCGGTCGCACTCGTCGCGGACTTCGCGTTCTTCCTCGTGAAAGTGCTGCTCGTGGTCTTCTTCTCGATCTCCCTGATCCGGGTCTCGATGGCCCGGTTCCGGATAACGCAGGTCGTCTCGATATACTGGATCTGGCTCGGGCTTGTGGGCTTCCTCGGCCTTGGACTGATAGCGATAGATGCCCTGCTTGCAGGAGTGTGATACCGTATGGCAACATTACCCATGATACCGGAACTTCTTCGGCAGCTCTTCAGGACGCCGGCGACGAACGCCTTCCCGGCAAAGTACCTCCCCCCTTCGGTGACGGGATTCCTCGCGAAGGTCGGCAGGGGCGAAGCTGCGATCCACCCGCCGGTGGCGGTGCCGAAGGACTTCCGGGGCAAGATCACCTACGACCCGACCGGGTGCACGGGCTGCAGCCTCTGTGCGAAGGTCTGCCCCGCCAACGCCATCGAGGTGCTGAAGGAGGAAAAGAGGATCCGGATCTACGTCTCGCAGTGCATCTTCTGCTCGCAGTGCACCGATATCTGCCCGAAGGGATCGCTCGCGATGAGCGATGTGTTCCTGCTCGCCGACGAGAACCGCTACGCCGATAATCTCATCGTCGAGTGAGCGAGAGCTGCTCGATATCGAATACCCGCTCTTTTTTCAGCATCTCGATCAATCGCTCCGCACCCTCGACGACCGATTCCGAGAGCCCTTCGCCATCGGCGACGATCTCCGGTTCGATCCCGATAAAGAGGATCTCCTCCGCCGCATCCGCGAGAAAATCGATGAGGTGCGAGAGGGGGAGGGAATGGGTGCCGATGCTGACGTCCTCTATCTCTTCTTTTCCGACACGCCGGAACTCGCCGGGCGAGAGCCCCATCCGGCTCGCATCCACGAAGACGAGGAGCGCCGGGTGGTTCCGCCGGACGACCGAGGTGAAGTTCTCCGGCACTGTCCCGCAGTCGACGGCAGTCCAGTCGGTTTCCTTCATCCGATGGGCGATATAGTTCCCGGCACCGTCGTCCCGGCGGAGGGTGTTTCCTATCCCGAGCAGCATCTTCATATGGCGGTATCTTGGGCGGCATGAGGGAAAAGAGTGGCGATCCGCCCTTTTTTGAGACCGGTTTGCATCTGCCGGTGCGAGGGGTGCCGACACGCCTGAAATCTCCGCAAAAAAAGCCAGTATTTTCCGTTATTTTTGGATACCTGGACGGAGTGGGGAGAAAATTTATATCCGAATTGATCATTGGTAGATATATCCCACCTCGGGAGGGAGGTGTAACGCCCATGGCAGGAAAGGACAAGAAAGGACAGGCTCAGGCACCGGTAAAGAACTCGGAGAAGCAGGAGAAGGGAAAGAGGAAATAAGGCTCCCCTGGTATACAACACCCTGAATCTCCCATTTCTTACCGTCAATGCATCCACCCCCGGCCATCCGATGTCTTCCCGGGGGTGGCACATGCCCCCGCACGCCTGGTGGCTCTGTCCAAAGGTTTCATAACCAGGTACCGGTATACCATTTTTCGTGACACGCCAGGGATATACCGTCCTCGGGATCTGTATTCTTCTCATATGCACGGCAGCCGGCTGCCTCGGGCAGCAGGAGTCCGTTTCTGTCGTCCCGGACAACGGGACGGATTGTGATATGCTCCGCCTGCTCGACGAGATGCAGGGCGGGATCGAGGCCGCCCTTGCAGGGCTCGACGCCCGGGTCGCAGGCACGGCGGAGAACCTGACCGCGACCGGGCTTGCCGGCGACGAGGCACGGGCACTGCTCGCAGAGAACCTCGCGGCCGACCCGCTCATCGCCACCGCCATCACGATCGACCGGAACGGCACCGTCGCCGCGGCGGTTCCGGAGAGCCTCGCGGCTGAGCTCGTCGGCGAGAACCTCAGCCACCAGGAGGTCGTTCGGGAGACGTTCGAGCGGCAGGCGCCGGTGATGACCGACCGTGCCCCCCTCGCGGAAGGCGGCTACGCCGTGATCCTCCAGCACCCCGTCTTCGCGGCGGACGGCAGCCTCATCGGGGCGACGAGCATCACCTTCGATCCCTACCTGCTGCTGAAGGCCGAGATCGAACCGGTGCTGAACGGCACGCCCTATACGGCGATGGTTGCGGAGACCGACGGCACCATCCTCTACGACGCCGACCCGGCCGAGATTACGAAGGAGACCTTCAACGAGTCGCTCTACGCGGAGTTCCCGGAGGTCATCGCGTTCGCCCGGGAGTATGCGCAGAATCAATCGGGGAACGCGACCTACTCCTTCTACGACACCGGCTTTAACCGCGTCGTGCAGAAAGAGGCCTTCTGGACGACGGTCGGGCTGCACGGCACCGAGTGGCGGCTGATCATTATCCGGGAGATGGGGGAGGCGTAGCGGGAACGGCGGTCAGGATAGTTCCACGCCCGGGGGCGGACTGCCGGTGTCCGCTCCGGGGGAGGAACTGCGGTGCGGCGCCCACTGCCGCAGAGAATGGCTTAAAGGGATGGCCGCAGTTATATCTTTTCAGGAATACCATGATCGTTCGCGTCGTCATCGGCACCCTTGCTCTTCTCTTTCTTCTCGTTCCGGCGAGCGCCGGTATCCCCGGGACGATGAACCTGGGAATGCAGGGGTATTCCAGCCCGCCCATAACCGACCTCACGTTTAACGGGGTTACAACCACCTCCGGTCCGCTGGAACCCGGTGAAGTCGTCCGGCTGACGCTTGCGCTCTCTCCGAAATACCCCTGTCAAAACGTGACCGTCCGCTACATCATTCCCAAGGGGATAGACCTCGTTGACGGTGAGACCGAATACTTCTACGAAAATATAAGTGGCGGAGATCTTCAGGAAACGAGTGTCGTGGTGAATGTCACCGACAATAGTCATCTCCTGGGGCTAAGAGTCATCGTATCCGGGTACGTCCACCATAACAGCAACGACACCACCGACTTGACTGAATACTACTTTTTCTGTCGCCCACCGGAGAAACCCTGGTACGCAAAGGTGCTGGAATCTGTTTTTACCTTTTTCTTCTCGTAATCATTGTTATTAAGCAATTTCAACGCAACAGGTCTATTTTCAGCCGGGCTATGCCGCGATATCTCGCTGAGAAGAAAGGCTTTCCAAAATATCCTGCGCATTGGTCTGGTGCGTCTTTGAAGGTACCGGAAACGCCGATGGCTGCCGGCAAGAGCTGATGAAAAAGAGGTGTTTTCGGGTTACTGCTTCTTCAGGAAGAAGAAGGCAGCAGCGACTCCGGCGATGGCGAGAACCGCGATGGCGATGATGGCCATCGGGAGCTCTTCGGGGGCCTGCCCGCCGCTTGCTCCGGGCTCGCCGCCCTCGTGCCCCGCTTCTCCGCCCGGGACCGCCGTCTCACCAGGAGCGGCAGCCGTCGGCGCGACCGTCGGGGGTGTTGCCGTCCCGGTCGGGGTCACCGTCGGCGTCCCGAAGGTATCGCTCGGGTAGACGGACGGGCCTGCCGCAGCACCGCCTCCTCCTCCTCCACCGCCGCCGCCCGGCGTCGGGGTGACCGCTTTCACCGAGAGGAGGGCGAAGGTCGAGAAGTGGCTCGTCGTGCCCCAGGCATAGTTCTGGACGGTGTCGACGCCGCCGGGGAGCTGCTCCCAGAGCGCTGTGGCCGGGTTCCACCAGTAGACCCGGATGCCCGCCTCGTCGATCCCCGCTGCGGCGATCTCGGCGTCGGTGTAGGTGATCCGGATCGTGACGCTCGCGATCTGATTGTTCGCGATGGTGCTCGTGATCTCGGCGTACCGCCCGACGGGTGCCAGGGTCGAGGGGACGGCCTGGTTGTCCGGCGGCGTGTCGAAGGCCGTGAAGGCTATCGTCTCGTCCGCGAGATCGACCGTCGTCGTGAGGGTGACCGAGGTGCCGGTTCCATTCCCGGTCACGGTCGTGTTCTGTCCCGCCTTCGGCGAGAGAGGTTCGGTCGTGCTCTCGCCCGGCCGCTCTTTCGGGAGTGCGGACGAGGCCGAGAGGTTGAGCCGGGTGAGACAGCCGCTCTGGAAGGATGCCGTCTCTCGTGCCTTCACGCCGTCGATGTAGAAGGCGATCGGAGCGTTGCTTACGAGGGTGGTGCCCTGGACGATCAGTCGCTGCTCCGTCCCGCTCCCGCCGTACTCGCCCGGTACCGTCGTCTTGATGGTGCCGAGCGGGACGCCCTTTGAGGACGCGACGATGATCGTTCCTGCGGGTGCGGCGGAGCCATCCGCATCCGTGACCGTTCCGTAGAAGTCCTGCGGGATCAGCGGCAGTGTCTCTTCTGCCGTGACCGGGAGTGCCAGCATCGCGAATACCAGAAGCGCGACCACTGCAATGCTTGCTGTTTTCATAGTATGTCACCTGAAAAGAATTGGAGTGCCGGTCTGCTCGCACCTACACGAGGATCGCAAGAGGGTTCACGTCCGGCAGGGGGAGCGGGGTCGAGGAGAAACCCGCAAGGATGTCGGGTTTCTCCATGTAGACCCAGTAGCCGTAGCCGGTCGCCATCGTCGGCGGCTTGTTTGCGCCGGCGGTGTACACCCAGGCTTCGGGGTTGATCGACGGGGAGAGGACGAGGGTGTAGCCGGTGAGGCCTGCCGGCGTCTCTTCGATTGAGGTCAGCGCCTTGTCGACCTTCATCGTATCCCACGCAGGGGTAGCCGCATCGAAGGCGTACGCAGGCCCGATGAGGTTCCAGCCGGACTTGAGGTATTTCACCGGCGGGCTCGTGATCTCCGGGCTGACGGCGACCGGCAGGCGGGCGTCTTCGTTCATCCTGACGTAGACGGCGTCGAGCGGATTGAGCCGGGTCGAGGGGAGCACCTGCAGCCACCGCTGACCGGCAGCGTCCCAGGTGTAGGCGATGCTGTAGTTCAGCCCCTCGCCTGTGCTGCTGATGGCAGCCCAGGTGGTGTCCTCAAGATCGATCGGAACCGAGAAGGTGTTCCAGCCCTCGGTAAGGCCGTCGTCCGACCGGAGCTCGACGCCGAGGTACGCTGTATCGGTTTCGAGGACGGTCTCGTAGGGGCGGGTCAGCCAGGGCTCCCAGGTCATGGGATCGTCGTAGTAGATGACGCCGTAAATCCCACTTCCCGTTCCCGGGCCGTAGCCGGACGGACCGCTTGCATCGCCCCACCAGTTGTAGGCCGCTCTGGTCGGGGTGTCTTTCGTATACTCGCCCAGCACGGCGCCGTCGATATTGTTGTAGGAAGCGGTTCCGCCCCTGGTCATGATACCGAGCCCCTCGGCGAAACCAATGCCGAACCCTTCGGGGCGGTAGCCGTTGATGGAACTGTAGCTGGAGGCCTCGCCGATTCCGGAGAGGTTGTTCTGCGTCATCGTGGAGAGGGCGCGGTCGTGGATGCCGATGCCGATGCCGCCGACAAAGATGTCGCCACGGGCATTCTCGAGGAGCTCCTCGGTCCCGGCGACGACCGTTCCGGTCGCGATACCCTCCGCGGCAACGATGTTATCCGTAACCGTGGCTTTCCTGGTGACGATGCCCCGGGCGATTGCCAGTGCATAGGTTTCGCTTCTCGCTTCCTGGGCGGCTATCTCCTCCGCTACTGCAGTGGCGTTCTCTACACGGGAGAGGACGCCGACGGTGTTACCGGAGATCTCTGCCAGGGGAGCCCGGATACCGACGCCGGTAGCCCTGCCCTCTATGAGTGCCCCGATGTCGCCGGCAGTTCCCTCCGCTGCTGCGGTCGGTGCCAGGATAGAGAGGACGTTCACGGTGTTGCCGGAGACCTCGTTCACCGAGTCCTGATCCACACCGCGGATCGTGATCCCGACCGCTCGGGTGGTCATCCGGGAGCGGGCAATCTCCATCTCATCCTGACCCGCCTCAAAGGCAGCAACGGTTTCGCCCTCACCCAGAGCGGCGACGGTTACAACGTTGTCGCTGATCTCGTTCTCGGGCGCGAGTCCGACGATACCGTGTGCGGTGGTGTGCATCTGCGACTGGCTCCGCACACTTTCGGCGTTTACCTCTCCCTCACCGGAGATTGCCATAATATGACCGGCCGATTCCACTGTGACCGTATTCCCGCTGATCCGTGCGTCGCTGCCGGCGGGGCCGATGATCCCGAACCCCGCTACGGTACCGCGGACATCTGTCAGGGCATCTTCAGCGACGACCTCGCGGATCGTGCGGTCCATGACGCTCGATACGATCCCCACGTCGACGGTGTTATCGAAGATCCCGGTATCGGCACCCGTGTTGGCGTAAATACCGGCCGAGAGTGCGGTCAGCTGCGTACGGGCGAGCGCGGTCTCGTTCAGGTTGGTCCAGAGACTCTCCGAATAGGCGCCCTCCTCATCCAGGGATACCGCAAACGCGTTCATCTCCGTCTCGTCCTCGGCCATCTCGTCGTCGAGGATCTCCATCAGGCCCCCGCTCTCCGCACCGGTTGCCAGGGAGATCGCCATCGAGGTTTGCGTGCTCTCGACTGCGATGGCGTTATCGGAGACCTCCGCATCATCTGTTTCGCTGAGCAGCAGACCGAAGACCTGACTGATGAGGTTCGTGCAGGCGACGCTGCTGTTGTCACCGATGGCGAGAGTCCAACTTCCTGTCCCGAATCCGGCCTCGATCGTGTTGCCGGATGCGACGGCGTCCGCGGTATTCCGGATCAGCAGGCCGGCCGCCATGATCCCGCCGTTGACCTCGCTCACGTTGCTGGCGAGGTTCAGCGAGAGGAACCTGGCCACGGTCTCGATCTCGTTCTCAGTAACCCAGGTCTCGTCGCTCCCGTCGACGTGGAGACCGATCGATCCCGTCCAGCCTTCGATGCTCTGGCCGGTGAGATCGGCGTAGACCGCTGCGGCGGTCGGAGAGAGTCCGGAACCTTCCGATCCGAAGATGATCGGGCTCATCCCGGCCAGCATGGTTATGTCGACGCAGACGTCGTTTTCGGCGACCGCCGACTGGTAGCAGTTATCGACGAAGATGCCCTCGATACTGGCATCAAGGCTGCTGGCATCCCCGCTGCCGATGTACGCCGTATAGGTGACGGTGTTCTCCAGCACCTGCGCCTTCTCGGAGTAGTGCGCACCGATGCCGCAGGTAGTGGCGTGCACCTGACCGATATCGTCGGCGTGGACGAGGATGGTGATCTCGTTTCCAAGAACCCGGCCTTTCGGGACACTGTACAGCCCGATGCCCCACGGATTCGCAGCACGTCCGGTGGTCTCCAGGATGATGCAGTTGCCTTCGATGAGCGACAGCTCACCCATCGCCATGATTCCCTCGCCGAGGGCGTCGTCGGTGGCGTTGCTCGTGATTTCAATGATGTTGTCCGTTATCTCAATGGATTCGCCGTCAGCCTGGACTCCCCGAGGGAATGCCTGGCAGAAGATCTTCTCGTCGGACTTGCTAACGGACCCGCCAAGGCACGTCGCAGCGACCCCGATCGAGTTCCCATCGATCGCAAGGTCGGTTCCCGTCGCGACAATGCCGTAGAGCTCGCAGTACATGGCGTCCGTCAAAAGAGCGTTTATGGTCTCATGCCCGATGGCCTGGTCCCACGGGGCGGCCGCAGGATCGTGCAGTGCCCCGGCATTCTGGGGTGCATCCGCGCTCCTCGCGCCTTCGACGCTGATCGTGTTGTCCGAGATTTCGCTGCTCTCCACATACGAGGCGATGATGCCTGCCGCTTTGGGCAGGTCGGACGTTACTGTGACCGTGTTGTCGGCGATGAGATGGCCGGTGCCCTCTTTCAGGGAGATCCCGGCAGGAATCTCGAGTGTGGTCTCGTCTGAAGCGACGGCGACGGTGGCGTTCCGGATTGTCAGGCTGTTGACCCGGTCACCGGCGATCCCGTAGGTCGTGGCGTTGGTCACGGTGAACCCGGCGACGAAGACGCCGTCCGCCTCGATGAGAATGCCGGTACCGGATCCCATGGCGTCGATGACGGCGCCTGCTTCGGTTCCGAGGAACACGGTTTGATGTACCGTCAGGTTCTCGTTGTACGTCCCTTCGTCGACGGCGACGATGCCGCCGGCGGCAACATTGTCGAGCGCCGTCTGAATGCTCGAGAAGTTCAGGACGCCGTAGTCGGGTGTCGTTTCGTCGTACGTTGCATTCACTCTGACTGCGGTGGGCGCTACCTCTTCCGCCGCCGCCGGCACAGCCAGCAGTCCGACGAAGATCAGAATGATAACTGACCGGAAGAGGATGTTTTTGAGGATTTTTCCCCTGTTCTGCATGCTATCCATAGCAATCACAAAAGGTGTCGTATAGACGAAATATGCATGAAGATCGGATTTAAGCCGATCGAAACGAACCCACGATACATACCCAAGTATTGGAAAAATAAGTGACAATACATGGTAGGATTGGAAAAATTCGTGCTTTTGGCAGTTTTCCCGCCACTGATGAGTGGCCGGCTCTGAGCGGCGGAGATATGCCGGGACGGGTTTTTCCCTACCTGCTGTCCCGGTAGCGCTCCGCCGCTGGCCGGACCTTTTTGCCGATCTCCGGTAGCGGCCTATCTCCGTGCCGTGGCGGCGGGGCTCCGGTGCTGCCTGCACAGTAGAGCCCGTCACCCCCGGCGGTGCTGCCGGCGGTGGATGGGAACGCCCGGATTACATCTCCCGGCTTTCTCTGAATTCATGATACCAGAGGGGCACGTCCGCTTCGAACCTGTCATGATCACACCAGATCGTCTGGATCGTCTTCTGCGATCGTTCGATCTGATCGGTGGTGCCGGTGCGGATAGAGTAGCGATGCGACCAGACAATGTCCGGAACGACACTCATCGCGACGTATAATGCGTATCTCTTCCAGAAATTGTTCGGGATCTTTCCCCCGGTATATCCGTCGATCTGCCCGACGGAAAAAGGAACACTGATATTCCGCGAAAAGTGCGCTATTTTATAAAAGTCGTGAATGGGATCGCCCCAGTCGTAGCGGTTGAAATCGATCACGCCGCCGAAAGCTCCTCCACGAACAATGATGTTGGCGGGATGATAATCGTCGTGCTGAAACGACGATTCGACGTTTTTCATGAGATCCATGCCCGATTCGACGTATGCCTGGATTGCATCGAGGTCAACGCCTTCCGGTTTCGCGCTGCATTCAGCGAGCGACCGGAGATAGTACGCATGTTTCCGTGTCTTCGTCTCGTACCACCCCGGATACCACGCAGGCGCCTTCATGGCATGCATTCTTTTCAGTTCTTCTCCGGCAGCGACGCCGATCGCATACTGGACGTCGTCAGGAAGATCCGGCAGACATTGTTCCGCAGCCGTGCCCTCGATGAAGCGTAAAACTATGAAACAGAGATGATTGTCTTTTGAAACGCCGAAATATTTTGCCTCCGGTACTTTATCCGAATAGCGCCCGAGATCCCGGATAACGTTGAACTCTGCCTGTTTTCTACGGATGATCGCTTCATCGGCCGGTTCGGTGATCCGCAGAAGAAGGTTTTCACCACCCTGCAGGCTGAGAACGTACTTTCGCTCGTCGGAATAGCCTTCCCTGATCTCCTCCGCGTGCAAAAATCCGGTGATCTCACGGACTTCTTTCCGTATTTTTTCAAATGATTCCATGGTTCTCTCCGTAGCCGGGTGTCGTGGCAGTCTCTGCAGTATCATGGTCCGCGACGGTGCATAAAGGCGTGAGCCCTTTGGAGGCAGCGTTTCGGCTGTCATCCTTCGCCGGGGGGAGAGCGAGCGGTGGCCTGAAACAATAAAGGAACCGGGATCAAAACGGATCGAAACACCCCGAAGCAGAGGCGATTGGCAGAGAAATCGTTTATAGCAGAATGCCGAGATCTCCTGTATGGATTGCCGGTCACGGTTCTTGGGTGATGGAAACAAATGACCCGAAACAGAACCCCGCTCTCGCTCGCTCTCATCGCGGCGTACTTCATCGGCCTGCCCGCGGTTGCCTATTACGCACCGGTGCTCCTCCTCTTCTGCATCATCTCCCTTGCCGGAGCGTTGCTCTTTGCCCTGGTCGTGCGGGAGGACGGCGGTACCTCTCGCAGCCCTCCTCCTGCTGCTCGCCGTCTTCAGGCCGCTGCACCAGTCCTCCGATTTCAGCCTTATTTCGGCCGTTCTCCTCGCCCTCGCCCTCCGGTGTCGGCAGAGCTCGGCGAGTGCCGCCCATCCCCGGGCGACATGACGGCACCCGCGTGCCCCTCGTCCCGGTATATATCCCTATCCCCATCCCGCTGCCGGAGCACCCGCCGGACGCTCTGATTTTCCCCACTGCAAAGTATCTTTTTCACGGTTCGCCCCAGATATACTAAACACAGATGAGCGCAGCAGGTGCGAACCGGAGAGCGCCGGTGCGGGTCACCGATACCGTCACCGACCGGCACGGCAACGAGATCGAGATATTCGACCCGCCGTTCTACCGCGAGGAGTTCGAGGCCGCGTACCGCTATATCATCGACGAGTACCGGGTCGAGCCGCGGGAGATAGCACTCTTCCTCCCCTGCGCCGTCCGGAAACCCTACAGCCAGAGCCCGAGCCACAAACTCTTCCGGAAGATCATCGACGGCGTCCTCGCTCCCGAGGAGTACCACATCGTCATCTTCGGGACGTGCGGCACCGTTCCAGCGGAGCTCGAACTGATGTACCCGTTCCGGCACTACCACTACATGCTCGGCAAGGCCACCGACGAGAAACTCCGGCGCGACTTCCACCGGATCGAGGTCTACCGGCTCAGCGGCTACCTCGAAAAGACCCGGTATACCTACGAAAAAAGGCTCGCCTACTGCATCGGCCCGTTCCGGAAAGCGATGGTCGAGGCCTCGGCGGCGACCGGGATCCCCGTCGACCTGCTGCCCTCCGACCCGATGATCGAGCGGATGTACGATATCGACTGCCCGTTCCCGGAGGGGAGCCTCTCGATGCAGGCGTACATCGACGAGTTCCGGGCGGGGATCGCGGGACTTGCACGGATCTCCGGCAGATCTTCCGTCCCGGTTGAGGGGGAGCGCCGGATCTCCGTATAGTTCCTCTTCCCCGGCGCTCTTTTCTGGTGGAATGGTTCTCGTTTGCGTATGCCTTGGCGCCGGAAGATCCGGGCGCTCTGGAGCATGCTCGTCAGTAAAACCTGTTCTCTCCTGTCGGTCGAAGTGCTGAAGACGTCCGGTTTCCAGGTACATCGGGCCTGCCGTCACGGGGGTATGAGAAGAGGAGGGGCGGCGGCAACCCTGCAGCAGGAGCGGGAACTCCTGGGAAAAACCCCGGAGCCCGCCTCGATCCCCGATCAGGGACGTGCAGATGTGGTTGCCCGGAGAAGCCCCGCCTGGAGTACGCTCATTCCTGGCATGGGCTGCCCCGTAGGGATAGACAGGGGGTGGGTACACTTCATTGTTTATAGATTTACCGGAGAATGGCTATTGCAGGAGCGTATGCAGCACCATGACGACTCTCTCCTCCAAAAGGGCCGCCGGAGCACCGCATGGCCGGCACCGCCGGTAAGCCCGCTGGTATTATCTCATCCTGCGCCCATGCCCAGTCGATGCAGAACCGGTACGATCTCGTCGTGGTCGGTGCGGGCCCGGCCGGCAGCACCGCCGCACGCTACGCAGCAGCGGAGGGGCTCGAAGTCCTCCTGCTCGACAAGAAGAAGACGATAGGCGTCCCTGTCTGCTGCGGGGAGTTCATCCCCTCCGGGGCGGTGACCGCCGCCGCCTTTCCGGCCGCACCGGGCGTCGAAGAACTCTTCTCCATCGACCGGAATCTCGTTGAGCGGGATATCGGGGAGGTCGTCGTCAGATCGCCGAAGGGCAGGGAGTACCACTTCCCCCTCGAAGGCTGCACCGTCCGCCGCGACGCCTTCGACCAACACCTGGCGGATCTGGCGGCAGGCGCGGGTGCTACCGTCGTCACCGATACGAAGTTCCTCAGCATCGACGGCCACCGTGTCGCGACGACCCGCGGCACCGTCGAGGCGGGTGTCGTGATCGCCGCCGACGGCCCCGTCTCTACGGTCTGCCGCTCGGCGGGCCTCGAGCGGAGCAGTATCCTCTCGCCCGCCGTCACCTGCCGCGTGGACGGCGAGTTTGACGACGCATTGCGGATCTTCTTCGGTAGCCGCATCGCGCCGGGAGGCTACGCCTGGATCTTCCCGAAACAGGGGTGCGCCAACGCCGGGCTCGGGGTGCAGCGTTCCGGCGCTCCCGTGCGTAAACTCCTCGAGGCCTTCCTCGCGGCGCAGGGGTATGCGGCCGGCGCGATGCAGGCCTGTTTCATCCCGGTCTCGGGGCCGATCGAAAAGACCGTTCAGGGAAACGTCCTCGCCGTCGGGGATGCCGCCGGACATGTCGTCGCGTCGAACGGCGGCGGGATCTCGATAGCGATGATCTGCGGCAGAATCGCCGGGCTCGCGGCGGCCCGGCACCTCCGTGAAGGCGAACCCCTGGCGGCGTACGAGCGGGACTGGCGCGCCGCGGTAGGGGGGGAGCTTCTAGCCGCCGCCAGGATGAAACAGCGGGCCGACCGCTTCCTCGTATCCGACTTCCTCCTCGACCAGATGATGAAACGGCTCGGTGTCGCCGGGATCGAGCGGCTGATGGTGTATAACGGTGCCGGAAGACCCGGGCAGGCGCATCTGGAACTATAATCTCGTATCCGGTCTGATCGTTAGGGATGCAGACCGCTGTAACGATCTGTGCGATCACGGGAAGTCCGCGGGGGATGCGGAGCAGGACGAGAAAACTTGCCGGCTTTCTGCTCGCGGGCGCGGAAGAGGCCGGGGCAGAGATCGATCTTGTCGATCTCGCCGATCTGCGGATCACGCCCTGCATCGCCTGCGAGAGCTGCAGCCTTGACGGGACGTGCATCTACACCGACGACTTTTACCCGCTCTACGAACGGATGCTGGATGCCGACGGCCTGGTTCTCGCATCCCCGGTCTACGTCGACAACGTCTCGGCGCAGCTGAAGATCCTCATCGACCGGCTCGCGGACGCCATCCACTACCAGACCCTCGCCGGAAAGTACGGCTGCAGCCTCGCCACTACCTGGGAGTCGGGGGGTGCGGAGGTGGTCGCGTACCAGAACCATGTCTTAAACTACCTCGGCGTCTCTGCGATCGGCGGCATGAGCGTCCCGCTCGGCGACGACCCGGGGGCGATCGGTGCTGCGGAACCGGCGGCACGCGATCTCGGGCGAAGGCTCGCCGAGGCCGTCCGGACGCGGCCGCACTACCCGGATCAGGAGGCGGAGATGGCCGGGAACCGGGAATGCTTCGCGGCGATCGTGCGGGAGAACCGGGACGTGCGCCCCCTCGAGTACGAGCGGTGGGTGCGGGAAGGCTGGATCCGGGACGGGGAGTGAGGGATTCTACCGGCAGAGGGTTATCCGGCCGCCGTCCCGAGCGAGGAACCCTTCCGCCTCGAGGCGTCCGAGGATCCGGCTCACCCGGCCCGGGTCTTCCCCGAGATGCCGGACGATCTCCTCTTCGGCGAGGGCTCCCTCCTTCAGGAGCAGCGCGAGCACCCTGCCCCGGAGCTGCCGGTCCGACCCCTCGAACCGGCTCTGGACGGTATACGCCGCACTCCGCCGGTTCGGGTTCACCGTCCGCTTTGAAAGCACCGTCCCGTAGTCCATCAGCGCCGAGTACCACGTCCGCGGGTCATCGCGGAGAAGCGCCTGGTCGATGATCGGCAAAAGTTCCTCGTCCCGGACGCCCTCCCGGTCTTCGAAGAAGAAGTGGATGAAGATCCGCCGGATATTCGTCTCGATGTAGACCACCGGCAGGTTGAACGCGTAGGCGGCGATCGCCGCTGCGGTCGCCGGCCCGATCCCCGGAAACGTCGTCAGCGTCTCGACATCGGCCGGAAGAGCGCCTTCGAACTCGTGAACGACCCGCTCTGCCGTCTTCTGGAGGGCTATCGCCCGCCGGTTGTAGCCGAGGCCCTGCCAGGCCGCAAGGACGTCGCTCAAGGGAGCCCGGGCAAGGCTCGCAAAATCCGGGAACCGCCCGATGAAGGCCTCGTACTTCGGGACGACCCGGTCGACCTGCGTCTGCTGGAGCATCAGCTCCGAGACGAGGATCCGGTACGGGTCGGTCGTCCGGCGCCAGGGGAGGTCGCGCCCGTACTCCCGGTAGTGCAGGCAGATCAGCTCCCGGAAGAGCGCGATCGCTTCCGGAGTGATCCCTTCCTGCCGAACCGTCGCAAGCAGCCGGTTTTCGAGGTCGTTCTGGCCGGTATCGAGGGTGCGGTTCACCCGTAGGTATCGTCCCGGCAGGTGCAAATACCTTCGTCCTCACCCCGGGCGGGACGCACGGTTCCGGTAACCACGCAGCGCGCCGAAGGCTCAGGAAACGGGAGGATCAGGAAGAGAAAGGAGAGATTCGGGACGAATTCGAGGGCGGCGCCGACGAGCGAGTCCGGCGGCCGCACGAAAAAGAGTGTATCGGTTATAGGGGGGTCTCTTCATCGACCCGAATCTCTTCCCCCAGGGCCTCCGCTGCGGTGCAGCCGAGTTCGGAGGTGAGCATATCCAGGTAGTTGGTGAGGAGCCGGGTGATGAGGAAGTTCTGCCGGACGTACTCCTTTCCGGCAGCGCCCATCCGCTCTCCGAGCTTGGGGTCCTCGAGGATCCGGAGGACGCGGTCGGCGCACTCGTGGATATCGGTCGGGTCGACCAGGTAGCCCGTCTCGCCGTCCTGGATCTGGAGCGGGATGCCGCCCACCCGTCCGGCGATGACCGGCCGGCCTTTCCAGAGCGCCTCGGTGACGGTCAGCCCGAAGCCTTCCTTGAGCGACTTCTGCAGAACCACGACCGATACCCTTTGTAAGGCGTTGACGAGGAGGTGATCCTCGGCGGTGAGCAGGATCAGATCGCCGCTCTCGATCAGGTCGCCTGCTGCTTCCTCGACCTGCCGGTAGATCATCCAGCCCTCGGGGTCGTCGGGAGCCATGCTGCCGCAGAGCACGAGACGGCAGTCGACTTTCTCGCGGACGATCTTGAAGACCTCGAGAACGCCGACGGGGTCCTTCCACTTGTCGAACCGGGAGATCTGGGTGATGAGGGGCTTGTCGATCGGAACGCCGTAGCGCTCGAGGAGCCCGTCTATCTCCTCCTCCGAGAGATCGCGGTTCTTCTCCGAGAGCGGGTCTATCGCGGGGCGGATGATCCGCTGCTCTTTCGCCAGGCTCGCCCGCCGGTAGTCCTCGTGCGAGATGATCATGCCGTCGTAGAGCTCGACGTAGTCCTGGAGGAACTTCCAGAGGTCGTGGTCGGGCCTCGAAAGGTCGATGTGGCAGCGCCAGATCCAGGGCTGCTTCTTTTCGTAGAAGTTGATCAGCGGCAGCGGCTGGGGGTCGTGGATGACGACGAGGTCGTGGTCGATCTTGAGCACGGTCGAGAACTCCTGGTTCGTGGTGACGTACACCGACTTTTCACGGTCCGAGAACGCTATCCGCTGCCCCTGCAGCGCGTTGTGGAAGTTCTTGGTGATCGTGAAGAAGTCGGAGTGGCCTGTGATGATCTTCCACTCGGTCTCGATCCCGACGTCGTTCATCAGCGGCACGAGCGAGAGGATCATCTCGGCAACCCCTCCGCTCTGATAGGTGGAGTTGACGTGCAGTACTCTCTTGCCCTGTAAGACGGCGGCCTTCCGGTATATCTCCGAAATAACGTCGTCTCCAACGATTGGCCGGTGGTCTTCCAGCGTCCGCCCGTTGTCGCATATGCAGGTGATGCCTTGCAGGAATGCCATTTCTCTCCCTCCCGGTGCAGATCGGCAGGTATTTAACTCCGCCCCTCTGCAGACCACTATAAGTCACTATGAGAATATAAATATATCTCCTGTTGGATAAAATCCAATTGCGGCATTTGTGCGAAAATATCGCCAATTAGGTCGATTATCCCGCCCGGAATGCCCCTTTTGATGAACAGGTCATTCCTGCCGGGGAAGATAATCCGGCCCGCCCCCGCCGAGATCCCGCAACCGGGGAAGGGTGAGCGCGAAGGGCGGGGGGTGTGATGGTGCCGCATGCGAGAGGCCGTATTGCAGGTGGTGGTGATAAACCTTGCCCCCCGGCGACGGCCGGGGATCGGGCTCTTCATGAGCCGTGCCGCATCCCTCCGCCATACCTTTATTGTGTCCCGGGCAGGAACATCTCCCGTGAAGATCGGGTATCCCTGTATCAACCGGAGTATCGGGTGCCGGGGCAACCGGACGTTCCGCCTCGGGTCGTACTCGGAGGAGCGACTGATCGCGACGGTGCGGGAGAACCTCGCCTGCCTCGCAGAGACACTCTCCTACAACGTCCGCCACAATCTTCTCTTCTTTCGGATGACCTCGGATCTCGTTCCGTTCGCCTCCCATCCGGTCTGCTCGGTCGACTGGCAGACGATCTTCGCGGACGAGCTGCTGCAGCTCGGCGACTACATCCGGGAGAACCGGCTCCGGATCTCGATGCACCCCGACCAGTTCGTCGTCATCAACGCGAAAGACCCGGGGATCGTAGAGCGGAGCGTCCGGGAGCTCGCCTACCACACCGCGCTCCTGGACGCGGCGGGGCTCGATACCTCTGCGAAAGTCCAGATCCATATCGGCGGAGTCTACGGAGATAAGGAGCGGAGCCTGCAGCGGTTCATCCGGGAGTACGAACGGCTCGACGAGCGTATCGCCCGGCGCCTCGTCATCGAGAACGACGACGGCCGCTACACCGTGCGCGACTGCCTCCGGGTGCACGAGGCGGTCGGCATACCGGTGCTCTTCGACCGGTTCCACCATGAGGTCAACTCCTCGGGCGAGACCGTCCGCGATGCCGTCGGGCTCGCTGCGAAGACCTGGACGGAGTCCGACGGCATCCTGATGGTGGACTACAGCTCGCAGCAGCCGGGCGGGCGCCGGGGCACCCATGCCGCGACCCTCGATTCCGATCACTTCGCGCTCTTCCTCGCCGAATCGGCACCGCACGACTGCGATATCATGCTCGAGATAAAGGACAAAGAGCAGAGTGCCCTCCTCGCCGCATCCCTCGCGGCCGGAGACGGCCGGTTCGTCCGCCCGCCGTTCTGATTAGAGTATCGTCACTTCCAGAGCCGGCGGCATCAGCGCCGCGTCGATGGCATGGCAGATCCCGTTATCGCAGAACGCGTCCGCCTCGACGATGGGCACGCCGTTGACGGTGATTCCCTTATTGGACGAGCGGATCACAAGCTCGGTTCCGAGCAGCGACCGCACCGTTTCGACGGTGCGGAGGGTCTCGGAGGTCAGCGTCCCCGGGACGACGTGGTAGGCAAGGATAATGGTGATCGTATCGGTATCCGCCGTGATCTCCTTCATCCTCTCCTCCGAAACCCGTGCAAATGCGCTGTCGGTGGGGACAAAGACCGTATACGGCCCCTGGTTCGTAAGCCGGTTCTCCATCCCCGCTTCTTTTACCAGCTGTACAAATGTGGAAAAATCCCCCGAATCTTCCAGTGTTTCGAGAATGCTCTTCATGCCGCATATCCCCCATGCCCCTACCGTGAGGAGGGTATATAAATCTAATTCCCCGCCTCCCCGGCGTTCACCGTGCGACGATCTCGGCCATCGCCTGCATGAGCACGCCGTCGATGATATGGATCACCCCGTTGTCGCAGCCGATATTCCCCGTGACGATGCGTGCGTCGTTCACGCGGAACTCCTCGTCGATGATCGAGACGTTGAGCTCGCTGCCCTGCAGCGTCTTGATCGTCGGATTGCGCATGCCGGGAACCTCCTCGAGCCGCAGCACCCCGACGACGATATGCCACATGAGAACGTCGGCAAGCCGGTTCTTATTCTGTTTCAGGTCGTGCAGCGCCTCCCCCGAGAGGCTTTCAAAAGCGCCGTCCGTCGGGGCAAAGACGGTGAACGGGCCGCGATCGTTCAGCATTCCCTTCAGATCGGCTATCTCCACCAGGTTGACGAAGGTGTTCAGGTCTTCCGACTGCCGCAGTGTTTCAAGAATGGTTGCCATGCTAAAACCCCCCCTTCCGGGAGTGGCTTTCAGATCCCCGCACCCGTATATACTTTGCCGGTGCCGTCAGGCGAGCCGCTCACAAGAGTTCGTTCCGCTGCAGGAACTCCCGGATCTTCCGGCTCTCGACCCATCCGGCATCGAGTTCGGTGATGTACCTGTTGACCCGTCTGACCTGTTCGCGGAACCGTTCGGCGGTCTCTTCATTCTCGAGCAGGTCGGCATGTGCCTGGATTACCTGAAGCGGATGGCGGATATGGTCGCCGAGGATGGCGAACTGCTCCATGTTCCGCTCGATCTGATCGAAAGCCCGCTGCCGGATCGCTTCCATGACCGTCCGGTCGGTCACATCGAGGATCTGGACTAAAAACCCCGTGATCGCGTCGGTCTCGCGGTCGATCACCGGACTTGTATAGATCTCGGCGGAGCGCGTCCCGGACTTCGTCGTCGCGTAAAGCCCCTGCTCCCGCGCGAGGCCGAGGTCGATGGTGACGGTGGTATGCCCCCCTTCGCCGCGCCGGAGCCGGTTTTTCAGCAGTTCGGGGATGAACGGATCTTTGAAGATATTGTAGCCGTGCATGCCGTTCCTCCTCGGCACGCCGAGGATAGCAAGGCACGCCCGGTTGGTATGGAGCAGCCTGCCGGCGGTGTTGAAGTACTGGATGCCGACCGGGGATTCGTTGAAGATCCGCTTGAATCGCTCCCCGGTTCTCCGGAGTTCCGCTTCGAGTGTTTTCTGCCGGGTGATGTCGTGCACGATGCTATAGAGCAGGGTGCGTCCGCCGACGGCGACAGGGGCTGAAAAGACCTCCACGGCACGGTTCTCACCGTTCGCGAGCCGGTGGTGAAAGACGAACTGCTCTCTCTCCCCACGCTGCGCCCGCTGCATCTCGCGAGGGACCTCTTCTGCGGGAAGCATATTCAGATCGCCGACCGTCATTTCGGTGATCCGGTCGTACGGGTACCCGTAGAAGGAGCAGGCCGCGGGATTTGCATCGACGATCGCTCCGGTCTCCGGGTCGACGACCAGCATGATCGCCCGGCTCTCGGTGAAGGTCATCCGGTAGCGCTCCTCGCTCTCCCGCAGCGCCTCCTCCGCCTGCTTCTGCGCGGTGATATCCTCCTGCATGCCGATGAGATACTGCATCTTTCCGGCGTCGTCCCTGATCACCGTCGCGGTCAGGCACACCAGAACGATCTCCCCCGCTTTCGTGAGATACCGTTTCTCCATCCGGTAGCCGTTCTTCTTCCCTGCGACGGCCTCGGCAAAGAGCGCGCTGTTCTCATCGATATCGGCCGGGTGGGTAAAATCGGCGATCCGCATGCCCCGGAGTTCTTCTGCGGAGTAGCCGAGCATCCGCCGGAACGCCGGGTTCGACCGGACGACTCTCCAGTCCCGGTCTGTAAGGACGATCCCGATACCCGCCTCCTCAAAGATGCTCCGGAAGCACGCTTCGCTCTCCTGCCCGGCACGGAGCCGGTCGCATTCCTCTTCGGCGTTCCGGGCGCGTGCTTCGAGGGCTTCGAGATCGGCGGTGAGCAGATCGATGAGGCGGCGATCGGCCGTGCCGACCTTCCTCCGGAGTTCCTGCAGGGACGCGTGCATCTCTCCGGCCGGATAGTTCTCCACTGATTCACTCATCGGTATTCCTCGTGATCCCCTGCGCCGCCGGGAGATCGGCATCCCGGCAGGCAGAACCCCGGGTGTGCGCCTTTCGATCAGATCTGCCTCGTCTCATCCTGCAACCCGATGCCACTACAGTATGTTCGGCAGATGCGGACGATAATGATTTCCATCGGGTGTGCAGGTGATGGTTCCCGACGGCTCTTCCGGTGCTCGTAAAAAGGAGGGTAATCGCTCAGGCCGGGCGGTCGGTTCAGACCTATCGTACAATCCGGGCTTCCGCCACACACGGGATCAGCACCGTATCGATGATGTGGCAGATACCGTTGCTGCCCTCGATATCGCTCTCGATTATCCGTGCGTTGTTCACCCTGAGAACTCCTTCAGAGGCTTCGATATCGACGTGATCGCCCAGGAGCGTCTTGATCGACTCCATCGTCTGCAGTTCCTGGCTCGTCAGTTTGCCGGAGACGACATGGTAGGAGAGGATAGCAATCAGCCTCCGGCGATTCGCGAGGAGTTCGTCGAGCAGCCCCTCCGGCATCTTCGAGAACGCTTCGTCCGCCGGAGCAAAGAGGGTATACCGCCCCTCACCGGCGAGGGTCGTATCCATACCGGCCGCCGCAATCGCACGCACGAGGGTGGTGAGCCTCGCGTCCTCCTGTGCAGTCTCGATAATATTCTTCATCTTCATTCCTCCAGGGACGGGACTGCCTCTCTCTTGCCATATACTATATAATGGCTTCTGATGCGTGCCGGACGGGTGATCTGCACGCCCCTCCGCGAAGGGCGGTCCTGGGTTCCGGCTCCACAGGCGACCGACCTGTACCAAAAAAGGTCCCGGAAGGTAAGTCTCCCCCGGGATGCTTCCTTACCGCTGTGCCGGAACTTCGGCTTTCTTCGGGACGAGAACCGAATCGATGACGTGGCAGACACCGTTTGTGCATTCGATATCGGTCTCGGTGATCCGTGCGTTGTTCACCCGGACCGTTCCCTGCGAGGTGTCGATCGTGAGACTGTCCCCCTCAAGCGTCTGGATCGAGTTCTGCTGGGTGACGTCCGATGCCATCATCTTCCCGGAGACGACGTGGTACTTCAGAATCGCAGAGAGCTGCTCTTTGTCGCTCAGGATACTGTTCAGCTGGTCTTTCGGGATCTGGTTGAATGCCCCGTTCGTCGGTGCGAAGACCGTGAACGGCCCCTGGTTGCTCAGAGTCTCGGTCAGGCCCGCCGCATCGATTGCTTTCAGGAGCGTGTTGAACCGCCCGTCGTCTTTTGCCGTTTCAATAATGTTCTTCATGGTGGTAACCCCCCTCGGGTCGGGTGGTTCCTGCACAGTCGGGATATTTAATACCTTGCCTGGATTTCAGAACGGTCACCCGGCTGCGGTAGAATTGGGTACGCGGCTCTTATGAGGTCTTTCGGAATACTGGGTGTCGGGGGAGAACCCCCGTGATGAGGCGATGCCTGCCGGCGGTCTTACTCTCCGGTCTTGGCGTAGGCCTCGTACGCCTGCGAGAGCGTGGCGAACGGAACCTTGTCGACGACGTGGATGATGCCGTTGTCGGCCTCTTTGTTCTCCTCGATGACCTTTGCGGTCTCCACCATATACCCTTCGCTGGTCTTCTGCACCTCGATCGTGTTCCCTTCGACGGTCTGTAAGATCTTCCTGTCCGCAAGGTCGGCTATCTCGTACTTGTGCTCCCCGATCTGCATGAAGTCGAAGAGGTGCCAGAGCATCTGTTTGTCGTTTAAGATCATCGAGCGGTTCGGTTCAGGGATCTCATCGAACGCGGAATCGACCGGCGCGAAGAGCGTCATCGGGCCTTCGCTCCGGAGCGTCTCCTCTTTGTCGATAAACGCGACGATCTCGAGGAATCTCCCGAACCGTCCGTCATCCTGTAAAATCTCAAAGATATTCGCCATACCAGGTCCTCCTGTGAGTGCCGGGCTTTCCTGGTACGTCATTATATATATGGATTATTATACTCCCGGCTGTATCCGTCAACGCGGGCGAGCAATAGTATTCCCCCGGGCGGGGCGCCGGATCTAGCGGGGCGCCTGTCTCTCTATGTACTGCTGCAGCAGGTCGAGCGCCTCCAGCTCACGGGCGCCGCCGCACTTCCTGACGAGGCCTGCATGGTGCCCGATGAGATCGCCAAGCCACGGATCGCCCGTCCTGACGTAGCGGGTGGCGTGCACCGTGGCGTCCACGATGCTGTTGAACCCCCGGTTCACCGGGTGCAGGCGGAGCGATACGACCTCCTCGCGGAGCGGTGTGAGGCGGACGACGTGAGCCTCGCTGCTCGACCGCTCGACCGCCGCGTCGAACGCGATCCAGGCCTCGGCGTCGGCGAGGCGCTGCATCATCCGCCCGCAGACCTCCTCTTCGAGAAAAGCCTCTTTCGGGAGATCGTCAAAGGCCGTTCTGACGTAGAGCACCGGGTCGTAGACGAAGTTCGCCACGATCCATCCGTCCCGCACGACGTTCTCGGCGGTGTGGCTGCCGCGGAAGAGCACCATGTGGGGGCTCGCTCCCCTGCAGATGATACCCATCGGCGCTGCGTTGCCGCGGGTGGTCGCGATAACCTCGTTGATCCCTTCAGTCAGCAGTCCCACTGCCATCCCTCCCCGAGGGCGACGTAGATCGCCGCGATGGTGATATCGGCGATGGAACCCGGATTGATACCGGCGACGATGCACTCGGCGTCGAGAGCCGCGATGTCCCGCTCCCCCCGAACGACCTCCCGTGCATGTTCCATCGTCCGGACGGCGACTTCGTAGCCGTGCTTCTTTGCGATGAAGGTGTCGGGCTCTGCTGCGAGGAGGTGCATGAACGCCTGCACGATCGCCTGCCGCCCGCACCCGTGCTCGTGCAGGAGATCGGCGCCGCGGCGGGTCAGGCGGTAGCCGTTCGTCCACTCCCGGGCGACCATATCGCTGCGGCTCGAGTACTCCATGATGTCGAGCAGGGTCATCCCCCGCTCGCGGATCGCCCGGATCGACTCGGGGTCGTTCACGTCGAGTTCGTCGTCGCTGCCCATCCGGACTGCCGTAAGAGCGAAGGCGGCGTAAAAGTCGATCGCATCCTCGACATCCGTCTCCCGGATCGCCGCAAGGGCGCCCTCCAGCCCGTCGCCGAGGAGCAGGGGGACGAGCAGGATATAGGCGCCGAAATGCGTGTTGCCGCCGGCATGACCGCTCGTGAGTCGGACGGCCTCCCTGATCAGGGAGCCGATCCGCCCGTCCCCGTGCTCCGCCCGCTCGAAGGCGGGCCGGACGAAGATCGTGGAGGCGAGGAAGTGTTCGAGCCGGGTATCGGCGTAGTCGTGGCAGCGGTCGACGTTCCCGGGTTTCGGGTAGGCAGAGACCTCCAGCATCATCGCGAGCTGGGCGCGTTCAGACCGTGTCAGCGGCAGATCCGTCATCGAACAACCTGTGCATTATCTTATCGGAAAGCCGGTGTTTGTAGCGCATATAGTCCTGAATCGAGATGCCCATCTTCTGGAGCGTCATATTCCGGAACATGCAGGGCGAACTCGCCTTGCAGCACCACGCGAGGCTGCCGAAACAGGTGCTGTTCCCTTCGGCGAGCGGCGTGCCCTTCACCGCCTCCTGCTTGAACTTCACGTAGTCGTCGCGGGTGAGGCCGATCTTCTCGAGCATCGGAATGAGCGGACAGTTCTTGACCGGCATGCAGCAGAACGTCAGCGACCTGATGTCTCCGCCGCGGCAGAGCTGTTTCGGGGCGTTGTACCAGCCGTTTTCGTCGGCGGACCGGGTTATCGCCGCATCGAGACCGGAGAGCGTCCACGTATCGGAACCCCGCGCCAGGGAGACGAGGTCTGCGCCGCGGGCGAAGAGATCCATTGCTTTATCGAAGGTGGTGATACCGTTGTTGGCGATGAGGGTCAGCGGGCAGGCGTTCCGGATCTGGCGGAGTTTCTGGTGCCCGAAGTCCATCAGGTCGACGTGCAGGATATCGGCGCCCGCCTTCCAGCAGGTGCGGGCGAGGGCGCGGTCGTCGGCGGCGACGCCGGCGCGGATCTTCACCGAGACGGTCACCCCGGCCGCCTTGAGTGCGCGGATCGTCTCGGTGAGGGCTTGCGGGTGGTGCAGCAGGTACTCCCCGCACCCCGCCTCGACCATGGCAGGCTGCCTGCAGTGCGCGTCGATCTCGTAGACGACGCTCTCCTCGAACGCCTCTGCGATCTCCCGGTATGCCGCGGGCGTGCTGCCGCGGAGGTTGATGCCGGGCACGACGTCGCTCTTCTCCAGAAGTTTGATCTGACGCCCGAGCTCCTCCACCGGGTCGTCGTAGAGAAATTCCCGTCGCCCCTGACGAGCCAGTTCCTCGCTTGCGTCGAGTGTCCGGCGATCGATGGAGTAGCCTCCGATGAACGCCGCTCCTATGTGGTCTGCGCGTTCGAGCACATAGGCCGCATCCACGATCCCCGCCATGGACGCAATCGCAATCGGCGTTTTAACAATTCGATCGTTTATGACGAGCTCAAAACGATCATACGCTTCCATCATGATTCCATATGGTTTTGTGCTCCAGGGAGAAATGATTTTGTATCCGGACTCCAACTGACGGGGGCACCGGATACGCGGGAGAGTGCGTTTCGCTCTTTTAACGTCGCCGATCCCGACGCAGGCCCCCATCCCTGCGGGAGTCCTCCACGCGAGACTCAAGCCGCCCGGGCATGCTTTTCCCCTTCTCCGGAAGACCAATCGGTAATTATTTTAACGGGGTGTCGTTGTACCTTTTGTTATATGAGTAAGAAAGGAATGTTACTGGTCGGCCACGGAAGCAAGCTCCCCCACAACAAGGAACTGATCGAGACGACGGCACAGCTCATCGCCGAGCGGTCCGACGAGTACATCGTCAAGCCCGGTTTCATGAGCCTCAACACGCCGAGCGTCGCGGATCAGCTCGAGGCGTTCCGGAGCGAAGATATCGAGATGCTCGTCGTGGTGCCGCTCTTCCTCGCAAAAGGCGTCCACATCAACCAGGATATCCCCGAGATCATCGGCCTTGCACCGGGCACCCGGAAGGGCACCTTCCAGAAGAACGGCACGTCCATCCCGCTCGTCTACGCTGACCCCATCGGCAGCGACCCTCTGCTCGCCGAACTGATGCTGAAAAACGCAGAAGACGCTGCACGCCTGGTATAACACCCGTATGAGAGTCCTGGTGCTCGACACCATCCACGGCGGCGCCGAGATCGCCCGGGCGGCCCGGGCCGCCGGACACCAGGTGGACGAGGTGGACGTCTACCGGGGTGAGGCGGGGATCCCGGTCGCGGAAGCCCTTCGCCGGAGGTACGACCTCGTGACCGCCCCGGTGCACCTCGACCCCGATCATCCCCTTCTCCGGCACCACGGGGCCGCTCTCTCGCACCACGAGGCGGTGCGGCTGCTCCTCGAGGGCAGGCTGCCCCGCCCCATGATCGAGATCACCGGCTCCCGCGGGAAGACCACGACGGCGCACGCTCTCGCGCACCTGATGGCCGGGTCGGGGATTCTCCACACCTCTTCCGGCACCCGGCAGTATCCCGAGAACCGGATCCTCTGGCAGAAGAGTATCACGCCGGCATCGGTCATCGCCGCCGCGGATGCCGCGAGGGAGTGCGACGGCTGGCTGATCGCGGAGGAGTCGCTCGGGGTGACCGGGGCAGGGGACGTCGCGGTGCTGACGAGCGCCGACGACTATCCCGTCGCCGCCGGGAAGAAACAGGCGCTCGCCGAGAAATGCCGCTCGCTTCGCCGGGCGAAGACCGTGGTGGCGCCGCCCGGCGTCGCTATACCGGGCCCGACCGTCGTTTCGACGGACGAGGCGATGTCCTGCTCGGGCACGACCCTCCGCTACGACTACAGCGGCATCACCGGCGCGTTTACAAACCCGCTCTGCAGCCTCGCCGGCTACGCGCTCCCGCTCGCGCTCGCGGCGACGACCGCCTGCGTCCTCGGGATTGACCCCGCCCCGCTCGCCGGGTTCGCCGCCCTTCCCGGCAGGATGGCGACGCGGATCGAGGACGGCATTCTCATCGTCGACAACGCGAACAGCGGCACCAACGTCGCGACGACCGTCGAAGCCGCCCGGTACGCCCGCCGCCTCTCGGGGAACGATCCGGTCACCCTGGTCATCGGGGTGCTCGCACAGACTGTCTGCGAGGGGTTCCCGGCAGAGGAGATCGGGCGTGCCGTCGGGCTCGTCCGGCCCGAGCACGTCGTCTATGCCGGAGAGGAGTGGCTCGCGAGCAACAAACCGCATACGGCGGCCGATCTGACCGAAGGGCTCCGGGTAGCCCGTTCCCTGACCCGACGCGGGAGCATCGTGCTCGCCGTCAAGACATGGAGATAGAGATCTATGCACTACATTCAACCAAGGCCGAGCTCGATCGTGGCGGCGCTCTACACCGCACGCGACCTCGGGGTCGACGTCGCCGTCCTGCACGGGCCGTCGGGCTGCTCGTTTAAACACGCCCGGCTCCTCGAGGAGGACGGGATGCGTGTCCTGACCACTTCGCTCGCCGACAACGAGTTCATCTTCGGCGGCCAGGAGGCGCTCGAGCGGGTGCTCCGCTACGCCGAAGAGAACTTCTCGCCCCACCGCATCGCGGTCGTCGGCACCTGCGTCGCGATGATCATCGGCGAGGATCTCCCGTCGGCTATCCGCGACTCCGGGATCACGACGCCGGCGATAGCGATCGATATCCACGCTGGCTACCGCGAGAATATCGAAGGGGTCATCGCGACCCTCGAACCGGCGGCTGCGGCAGGCTGGATCAGCGAGGACGAACTCGCCCGGCAGCGCCACCTCCTTGCGAAGGCGAACGAGGTCGAGCGGCTCCGCGGAGCGGCCTGCAAGACGTACATCGAACCCTCCCGGGGCGATCTCAAGCACGTCGCGGCCGGGAGGCTCCTCGAACTCGCCCGTTCCGGCGCCCGGGGCGTCGCGATCATGAACGCCAAGAAAGAGACCGCCTACATGTTCGCCGACGAGCTCGTCGCGCTCCACGACGCCTGCCCGGAGGCGGACGTCACCTACATCGCGAACCTCGAGGATAGGGGCCTTCCGAAGGTGCGGGAGGACGGCGCCCGGATCCTCGCCGGGATGCAGGGCCGCGGCGTCGACCCCGAGCTCCTCGGGGCGCTCGACGAGTACGGGGCGAACGGCACCGCTATCGGCGAGCGGCTCCGCGCCCTCTCCCCGGACTACGCCCTCATCGTCGGGGTGCCGCACGCCGTTCCGCCGGAGTATACCGAAGGGATCGAGGTCATCTCGATCACGAACGGCCCCCGGCAGGTCGAGCCGCTCCGCGATATCGGCCACGCCCACGTGGTGGTCGAGGTCGACCTCCACCCGAAGACCCTCGGCGTCCGCGAGATCGTCGAGAGTGAGTTCGGCGCCGTGCTGCGGAGCCTCGTATGAAGACGTTCCTGGTCGCCGGAGACCGGTCGGGGAGCGGGAAGACGAGCATCACGCTCGCCCTTTCAGCCCTCCTTGCGCGGGAGCGGGAGGTGCAGACCTTTAAGGTCGGGATGGACTATATCGATCCCTCCTACCTCACCGGCGTCACCGGCCGGCCGTGCCGGAACCTGGACGGCTACGTGATGACCCCGGAAGAGAGCCGCATGGTCTTCGATCACGGCTGCCGGGGTGCGGACACGGCCGTCGTCGAAGGCGTCCGGGGACTCTTCGAGGGCGCAGAAGCGCTCACCGATCTCGGGAGCACGGCGGGGATCGCAAAACAGCTCGATCTTCCCGTCATTCTCGTCATCAACGCCCGGAGCATCACCCGGAGCGCGGCCGCGATCGTGAAAGGCTTTATGGCCTTCGATCCAAACGTCCGGATCAAGGGCGTCATCCTAAACAACATCACCGGGAGCCGCCACCGCGAGAAAGCGGTCGCCGCGGTCGAGCACTACTGCGGTATCCCGGTCGTCGGCACCATCCCCCGCACCGAGGAGATGGAGCTCGCGATGCGCCACCTCGGGCTCGTCCCCTACCGCGAGGGGACGGAACACGATGCATTCCACCGGCGGATCGACCTGATCACGGAGAAGATCGGCGAACACGTCGACCTCGGCCTTCTCGAAGAGCTCGCCGAGGACCGTGCGCCGCCGGGCGAGCCGGAGGCCTTCTTCGCGGCGCCCGAGCCCGACATCCGGATCGGCGTCGCCCTCGACGAGGCGTTCAACTTCTACTACTCGGACCTCTTCGACGTCCTCGCCGCCGTCGGGGCAAAGGTCGTCCCCTTCTCACCGATCCACGATTCCTTGCCCGAGGCGGACGGCTACATCCTCGGCGGGGGCTACCCGGAGCTCTTCGGCCCCGAACTCGAGGCGAACACATCCCTCAGCGAGGCGCTCCGCGAGGAGTCCCGGCGGGGCACGCCGATCTACGCCGAGTGCGGCGGGCTTATCTACCTCACGGAACGGCTCGTCCTCAAACCCGGGTTCCAGGGCTCGGAGCAGCAGCAGGTCTACGATATGGCCGGCGTCTTTCCGGGCGAGACCCGGATGCCCTCCCGGCGGATGCTCGGCTACGTTGTCGGGACGAGCGATGCGGCAAGCCCCCTCGGGGCGGCGGCCTTCAAGGGGCACGAGTTCCACTACAGCGACGTCCGGCTTGGGGACGGGGTGCGCTACGCCTACCGCCTCTCCCGGGGCGGCGGGATCGAGGGCGGCCTTGACGGGGCTGTCGTCGACCGGACGCTCGGGAGCTATACCCATCTCCACCCGGTGACGAGCCGGGGAATGTTTTCGCATTTCGCGGATCAGTGCCGCACCCGGAACTGACCCCTCCGATCATACGTTTTTTCCTGCGATTCCGGTATCGGAGATGAAGCGGAACTAATGTAAAGAGCAGGTGCTAAATGCTGTATATGATCATCTATCTTGACGGCAGCTATGTTCCCGAGGCGGAGGCGAAGATCTCGGTCTTCGACCACGGCCTGCTCTACGGGGACGGTGTTTTTGAGGGCATCCGCGCCTATAACGGGAAGATCTTCCGGCTGGAGGCGCACCTCGAGCGGCTCTACGACTCGGCCAAAACGCTCGACATGCAGGTCCCGATCTCCCGTGAGGAGATGACCGAGGTCATCAAAGAGACGCTCCGGAAGAACAATCTCCGCGACGCCTACATCCGCCCGGTCGTCACCCGCGGCAAGGGCGACCTCGGCCTCGACCCCCGCAAGTGCCCGAAGCCGACCGTAATCGTCATTGCGGTCTCGTGGGGCGCGATGTACGGCGATCTCTACGAGAAAGGCCTCAAGGCGGTCACGGTCTCGGTGCGGCGGACGCCGGCGGAGTCGATGCCCCCGAACGTCAAGAGCTTAAACTACCTGAACAATATCCTCGCCAAGATCGAGGCGAACTACAAGGGCGGCGACGAAGCGATCTTCTTCGACACGAACGGCTACGTCTCGGAGGGCTCGGGCGACAATATCTTCGTCGTCAAGAACGGCGAGATCATCACGCCGCCGACCCTGAACAACCTGCGCGGGATCACCCGGCTGGTCGTCCTCGAGATCGCCCGCTCGCTCGGGATCACGGTCCGGGAGCAGAACCTCGGCTACTACGATCTCTACTCCGCCGACGAGGTCTTCGTGACGGGAACGGCGGCTGAAGTCGCCCCGATTCGCGATATCGACGGCCGTGTCATCGGTACCGGCAAGCCAGGCCCCATCACCCGGCAGATGATGGCGGCCTTCAAGCACGTGACCGAGACGGAAGGCACGCCGATAGAGTGATCGCTCCTGCGGAAAACCTGCAACAAAACTTTTTTATCTGCATCCGACGAAGTAGTATGGCACAACTGTGTGCGCTGCTATAGTGTAGGGGCCAATCATGTCGGCCTTTCACGCCGACGACAGGGGTTCAAATCCCCTTAGCAGCACTTTTCAGGCGTTTATTCCGGGTTTTTACGTTGGTGAGCCGCTTTTCTAGTTGCGTTTTCGTGCCTTTGCGGCGGGGAGTGTTCACTGCCTTTCGATTACGCGATCCCTCTGCTCCGGGGCGAGAAAGTCGGATGTTAACTATGTCCGTTCATCCGGCCACAAGAATGAAGATGACGGCTCTGCCGATGGCCGACGCCGGGAACGGCACCTGGACGGTGAGTACGGCGGGTGCCGCCGTTCACGGGAAATGCCTACCGGCCGGTGCACCTGCCCGTGAACGCGACGAGCACGAACGGCATCAGCAACACCACTGTCACGATCCCGCTTACGGTCGTGAAGAACGGGGACGCCAACGAAGATAACCGGGTCTCGCTCTACGACGCCGTCTACACCGCCCGGCATACGCTCGAGATGGAAGGCTACCTGATGACCGAGAGCCTGCCCGCTGCACATTGTGCTCTTCAAAGGCGACGCTGGACGGTAGGAACTACTCGGCGGTACACGCCGCTTCGATATCCTCGATATCGTAGACGAGGAAGCCGTCTTCGCGGAGCCGGTCTTTCCCCTCGATACCGCCGGCAACGAGGCAGAAGCGCTCGTGGGGGTACCGCTCGTGCCGGACCTGCTCCGCCTTTTTTACGAGCCGCGTGAGCACGCCGCGGGTCTTCTGCTCGGTCAGGTTCCCCCACTTGCACTCCCCAAAGACGATATTGCCGCCCTCCTCCCGGACGGCGACGAGATCGATCTCCTCGCCGCGGTACCACCACCGCCCGACGGTATACCCCGGCAGGAAGCTCCGGGCGAACTCGCTCCGCACGAAAACCTCGAACTGTTTCCCAAAGTAGGGGTTCAGATCGACGGCATCCGCCGGATGGTTCTCCGTCTCGATCGCCTGCCGGCGTGAAAAGACGAAGTTGTACCAGAAGTCGAAGAGCGAGTCCCTGATCCGGTACAGCCCCTGCCGTTTACTGCCGAGGAGGGGCAATTCCTTTTCGATGATCCCGAGCCGGGTCATCGCCTCGAGGTAGGGGTAGAGGTGGCGGGCGTCCATGCCGCAGAACTGGGCGATGGCGCCGGGTGCGGTGTTGCCGACGGCGACGGCGTTCAGGATCGCCTGGTAGGTCTTCAGCTCCCGAAACTCCTGCGCGAGGAGGAAGGAGGGCTCCCGGTAGAAGTAGCCGTACCTACTCCAGAACTCCCGCTCAACGAAGCCGGCGTAGTCGGCATAGTCCCCGGCCTTGAGGAGGTACTCGGGGATGCCGCCGATGGTCAGGTGCACCTTGAGGGCGTCCTGGAAGGAGAAGGCGGGGAGCAGTTTTCGGGCATCCGCAAACCGGAGCGCTCCGAGGAGCATGTCCCGGGTCCGCCGGCCGTAGAGGGGGGAGGTGTAGGAGAGGGCAGCGTCGGTCATCAGCCCGAGCATCGACCCCGAGAGGAGGATGCACCAGTTGGATTCTGCAAGAGCGGTGTCCCATGCCTTCTGGAGAGCGGAGAGGATGGTCGGGTCGTTCTTGATCAGGTAGGTGAACTCGTCGATGACGAGGTAGCGCCGCTCAGGAAGGTTTTTTCCCGCAAGGTAGGTGAAGAGCTGATCCCAGGTCGCCAGCTCGAGCGAAGCGAGGAGCGGGTCGGCGAAGAACCGCGCTACCGCCTCCTGCAGCCGCCGGATCTGAATCTGCGGCGCGGTGTCCTCGGCGAAGTGGAGGATGCCCTCTTTTCCGCGGATGAACTCGGTGACGAGCCGGGTCTTGCCGATCCGGCGCCGCCCGTAGAGGATGATCAGCCGCCCGCCGTCCTTCTCCCACTCCTCCTCGAGGAGGGCACGCTCGGTCTCGCGGTCGACGAACTCCCTAATCATGATTAGTACTAATCCAGATTAGTATTAAGGGCTTCGCTCCCGAGCACCGCCCGGGGAGCACGTCGTGGGGGTCAAGGACATGCCTTCATAACCGAACTGGTTGCGAAAATGTTCACCCGAAATACCTGAAACGATATCCGGGATAGTACCCCCACGAGATCTGTACACCGGCATGCCATATGCTGAATCGTGAGCGAGGTCCGGCGGGGCATACCCCGGGTGATACATACTGAAAAACTCACGGAGCCGCCCCTCTGCACGGCGTCCCACCGCAGAGAGCAGTATTGCTATACTCCCGGGCTGAGAAGAGACTCGGCAGCCATTTTCTCTCCGGCCGGCAGAACCCGAAGGCCACCCCTTCCTCTGAGCGACCGGGTGCCGGGTCATCCAGCGGAGAGGGCGGCGTTTCGGTTCACGCTTCAAAAAGCCACGGAAAGCAGCTGAGACTCTGATGTCAACGGATGCTATCATAGCCGCCAGAGGGGGGTCATCTTTCGAGATACCTGGTACCCGCACGATTTTTTCATGGTGACGGATCGGGGAGCACGCTGTCCTGGCGTCCTGTTGCAATGTGCACGGCTATTTTCTCCACGATCCACCACCCCGATGGTAGTCTCGTGTGGATCTTCAAAAGCCGCACTCTTCATCGTTCAATTGCCGCAATCGGCCGGCGAGCGCGGCCATGTGCGCCTGATTGTCATTGTTGCTGCAATTGTTGAAAAATCATTATATACTATAGAGACTATGGGGGTGTTTGCCTGAGGGAGGGATCACACCTGAAGGTGCATCGCCGTGATGGGGTGAATGCATACGTCGAGCCGGTAAAAGGCTTATGCATGACAAAGACATCCCATCGCAGTCCGAAATGCACCTAGGGTATGCATTCGTCCCTCGGGCACCGTTCTTCTTGGAACCATGGGGCACTGCTGTCCCCGTACGGTCTCGGCCTTTGCACGATTTTTCAGTCTCCGATCTGCCCCGTCGCCACCCGGAAAGCCAACCGCCACTCGCTCCGCCATCCTCCCGGGGAACACAGGGAGCAACGATTGTATCGATCTTTCCCCTTCGGGGCAGGAGCGGTCTACCAGATGGTTTCAACGGAGTCTATAAATGGTAAAGCCATTAAAAGAGCAGAATTATGAAAAAAGAAGTTATTGTTAATGATAAAATGCAAAATAATTTCAGGTATGTTATAACGGAACCTATGGGTGAAAACTTTCATCCTGACTTTAAGCCGGAATTAACGCCAAAACAAATGCTTGAACTTGGAGTATTTTGTGGAAAATATATGACCGACACGAGGGGTGAATTTCCTGCTGATTGGTTCACTCATGCTAAATTGTCTCCCGAGAAGCCGAATTGCGAATTGAATTATTTTAAAGTTAAAGCAAGTTTGCCTCTAAAAGTCTGGCAGGAACGAGGATGGATTTATGAAGATGATCCGCGGGGATGGTTTCAATGGTACGCCAGGTATTATATGGGTAGGAGGCTGGGAGCCGAGGACGAGAGGCAAATTAAGAGGTGGAAAAAAATAAAACGGTTTATTGGAATAGTAAAAAAATCTTGCAAAAAAGGAGATGTATCCTGTGCTAGAAAAGCAAGACAAACACTGTTACATTGGGCCTACGATGCTCGAAAAATATAGGCTCTGTTGAAACCCTTGCGTCGGTTGTTCCCGCCCGCAGGGGCAAGATCGATACAATCGTTGCCCTCCTCGATCTGATGGATCGGATCAAAGCACTGCTTCGTCTGGATCAGGTTCCGCACTACTCCACGCCCCACACATTCATGGCACGCCCATCCTCCCTGATTTTCACGAGAATCCTGAGGCAAAACCCTTACCCTGTTTCATTCCCGGGGCGCCATCGACTCCTCGGGATTCACCAGCACGTACGCCAGTCAGTACTGCTCCTGGAGGACGGGAAAGATGTGCAAGACCTTCCTGAAGACCTCGATTGCCGTGGATACCCGCAAACAGGGGATCCTGGTCGGAAAGATCTCACAAAAACCGGTGCATGACATCATCCCTGTGAAGGCACTGATCGGACAGACCTGCAGAACCGCGTGCTACGTTATGGATAAGGGCTATGACTCCGAAGCCCTTCACCGCCGGATCCAGTACTTCTCGCATTTTTAGCCAGTCCTCACGAAGATCAGAATGCCTCAAAACAGACCGGTACCAGGAGAACAAGCGTAGCTGTGCCGGGACGACCACAAACTACATGCAATCCTACAATTAAAATGATACATGGAAAAAAATCCAGTTTTTAAGATTTTTGAATCGTTTCCCAGGCAGGGGGCGGGGGATGATGAGCACACGGAAAAGGCATTTTCAATGATCGCAGAACCACTACACGGAGGTGGTGAGATCCTTGATGTTGGTTGCGGGAAGGGTGTACAGACGATGGCCCTTGCCCGCCTGTGCCCGTCCTGCAGGATAATAGCGACAGATATACACCAGCCTTACCTCGATGCGGTGGATGAAAAAATTGCAGCCGAAGGTTTTTCCGGGAGAATCAAAACGGTCTGTGCATCTATGGACGATCTTCCCTTTGAAGAGGAGTCTTTCGACATTATATGGGCTGAAGGATGTTCATCGATCATAGGCATCGACAATGCTGTCAGGTACTGGAAAAAACTCCTGAAACAGGGCGGATACATGATGATCTCGGATATATTCTGGTTTACAAAGACCCCCTCCGATGAGGCGCGGGAGTTCTTCGCCGAATTCCATCCCGCAATGATGATCGAAGATAAAGGATTTGAGATCGTCCGGAATGCCGGGCTTGAGCTGGTTGGATCCTTCAGGCTCCCGTCACGAGTATGGGAAGAAAGTTTCTACGGTACATTGAGGGAGAAGTTTGGAGGGCTCGAAGAGGAATATGCAGATGATGAGGGCGCTCTGATGGTAATTGAGGGGTTGAAAAGGCAGACCAAAATCTTTGAGAAACACTCGGATGAGTTTGGGAATACATATCTTGTAATGAGAAAACCATTGTGAAGATTACATTACATCACGTCTCATTTTTTCACATTTAATAACCACAAAATACGTCTCTATTTCCAATTCTTCCAAATCAGGCCTTTTCCCGATGAGTGCGCCGATCAGCGTGCGGGAAGGGCTCTCCCGGCGGCGCACCGGATCATCCCCGGCGAAGGGCCGCCCCCACCCCAAGCACCGCCACCACTGCGAGAATCCAGAGCCCGGGCGCCTCCCTCGCTGCCGCGGCCGCTGCCGGCACAGGCACGACCTCGAGCTCGATCGTCGTGTTCGTCTCCTCCACGAGCGCCCCGGCCGTGGTGTATCCGCTCACGGAGAGCAGCCACGTCCCCGCCGGCATCGCCGCGGTGTCTGCAAATGCGTGCCCGAACTCGTAGTTGGCATACCCGAGGTAGCCGTCCGCAAACTCCCGGACGAGGCAGCCGGTGAAGGTGAATCTCCCGAGGGTTTCGTTCTCGTACGCATAGGTGAGGATCTGATCGTCGGGCGAATAGCGGTAGGCGCTGCCGGCGCCTGTCAGCGTGGTTGCGATCGGCCGCGTCACCCCGTAGAACGTCAGGTTGTCGCCCTGCGTGATCGTGACGCAGAGCGGCGTCGTATCGACGGTCTTTCGGCTGTCGGCGGCGACCGTACTGTAGTAGTTGTCGCAGACCGGTTCGCGTGTGATCTCCGCACGGGTAAAGACGATCCGGGTATCGGCGGGATACGGCGTGAGGCTGCCGTTCACCGAGATCGCTTCGCCGGTCACCCGGTCTGTCCAGGCCAGCGACGGTTCGCCGACGTCGTAGTGCGTGAACGTCGTGCCGTCGACGTCGACGAGGCCGCACCGGAGGATCGCGGCGAGCTCGACCTGCCGGGTCGTGCTGGTGTTGCCCACGTTGTAGACGAGATAGTCGTTCTCTGCGGCGGGAAGCGTATCGATCAGCGCCCCGGGAAGATCGTTTGCGACCTCGATGGCGTTGTTCGTCTGCCACCGCTCCGGGATCTCGTAGCCTGCCTCCCCCTCCCGGAAGTATCCCGGGAACCAGTCGAGGTAGGTGCGCAGCGACGGGTTCTTGCAAAGCGCCCAGGCAATCACGTTCTGCCTGTTCGCCTCCGGCCTGAAGAGGCCGAGCGACGCATGCGTCCTCCCGAACGTAACCTGCTTCTCCACCCGCTCCCCGGCAAGGTCGCCGTCCAGCCCTTCGACGACAACGGTGTAGGTGCCGGCGGTCAGGTCCCGGGTGATCGGAGAGAGCGCTCCGCCGCTCAAGTCGGTGTAACTCCCCATATCCTTCGTCGCGCCGCCCTGCACCAGGGCAAGGTAGTAGGTGCCGGTCACCAGCAGTTTGTTGCTGCCGTTCCCGATCCCTCCCGGCTCGGTGATCGCGTCGGGGGCAAGAATTGCTCCCCACTTTGACGGGACGAGCGTCATATCGACCGATGCTGCCGGCGTTATGCCGCTCTCGTTAACGGTGCTTGCAACCGTGCGGACGGCGATGCCGTCGGCGTCCAGGACGGTGATGCGGATGTTTCCGGGCCGCTCGAGCGGTGCTGGAAAGACGCCGTAGACGTAGAAGTCCCGCATCTCGGCGAAGACGGTCTCGTTCGCCGATGGCTGGGTGATGGTGAGGTTCCCGGCCGACGCGAGCGGGACGGCCAGCAGGAGTGCGATGACGAGCGCCGCGGCGGTTTTCAGAGTCATACAAGGGCATTGCCCTGTTCCGGTATTTGAGCACCCCGGTTTTGAGAAAGGATCCCGGGCATGGAGAATACGCCTTTCCGGCCGGATGCATCGTTCACGAGGGTGTCCTCCGGCCAGGCAGCGCCGAAGGCGGCCGTCATGTTCGTATGCCGGCCCCCTCGTACTTCTCCCGGCCATGGTACCGCCTGACGTGAAACGTTCAAATAGCAATAGGAATATCACATCACACCAGGGGGTATCCTCAGTCGAGCAGAGGTTGAAACTGATGATGCAGAGAGCATGGTTTTCCAAGAGGGGCAGATCGATCATGAGTATGCATACAGGCTCAATGAGGTGTTCCCGGGCAAGAGCTGAGCATGTATGACGCAATTTGATCCTTTGTTTATTGCCATAGGCACGCTGGGCGTGTTGATATTTGTCATTACCAGCATGCTTGGCATGGGTTTTAGCCTGACCATTCCCCAGATCGTGACCCCGCTGAAGAACAGAAAGCTGATCATCATGTCCCTTGTAGCAAACTTCGTTCTCGTGCCTATCCTGGCATTAGTGATCGTGGAGTTCATCCCGCTCTCTGAGGGACTGAAGATCGGCCTGATTCTGGCGGGTTTCGCTGCAGGGGCGCCGTTCCTGCCTAAACTGGTACAGGTGGCCAAAGGCGACATGGCGTTCACCGCCGGGCTGATGGTCCTCTTGATGGTGGTAACTATCGCCTATCTGCCCATAGTTCTGCCATTTGTATTGACTGGCGTGCAGGTTAATCCCTGGGAGACCGCCAGGAGCCTTATCGTATTGATGCTCATTCCGCTCGCGATTGCCCTTTTCATTCGAGCCAGGTATGAAGAAGTGGCCAAGGGCCTCATCCATCTGATGACCATGGCTGCCAACCTGTCTCTGGTGGCAATGTTCATCGGATATTTTGTGGGTTATTCCGATGTAACCTATGGAGTTCTTGGAACCGGTGGAATTCTGGTGGCCGTCCTCCTGATTGTTGGCGCCGCTATCATAGGATATCTACTGGGCGGGACAGATAAGGGCAATAAAAAGGTTCTTGCACTCGGAACGGGTCAACGCAATTTAGCCGCCGCGTTTGCGGTTGCCTCCAGCAATTTTGCCACCAATCCAGAAGTCTTGATAGAGGTTATGGACGTGGCAGTGATAGGATTTATCATCTTGTTGTTCATTGCCGGGGAATTTGGCAGGCGCAGTGCACCAGGAGCTGAGAAGAGCGTGAAGTCAGCGACATGAGGGATATCTGCCCTCGTTTCGATGGTTATCCGGTCGTTCGAAAGAGACGTGGCGGGTTCATTGAGAAGCTATGCGGGGTATATCTCCAAAAACACCCCCGCCTATGGTCGTTGACATGGTCACGGTGGTTCGAATGTGCCCCCCGCACAGCTTTTCAGGGTTATAACTATCTCAGAAAATGGCCCCCTATGCCGCTTGTGATGCCACTTTAAAACGATGCCATAATGGGACACTATGTGAGTTCCATTTCCAACGGTATCCGCTCCCCAATGCAAGGGCAAATGCATGGCCTCGCCGGTTCCGTCTCCTGCTTCATGGAATTGTGCATCCCTTTCGAAAAACCCATCTTCTTCCATTCCATATCCGACATATTCAGGATGGCAAGGATTTTTACCGTTAACCATTATGGGGATACACCATGCACCAGGTACTCTACGACTCGAGAGGTGGCAACACCAAAAAAGTGGCGGATGCGATCGCGGGGGAGCTCGGCGTAACGGCGGTGGACGTTAAGGCCGCTTCCCTCGGCCCGGGCGACGGCGTCCTGTTCCTCGGCTCGGGCTGTTACGGCGGAAAACCCGGCGAAGCTATGGTAAAGTTCATCGAGGCCAACGACCTGCGAGGCCGACGGGTCGCCCTCTTCGGGACGTCCGGGGGCGGCGCGGGCAACGAGGTAAAAGGCATGGAGGCGGCCGTGAAGGGAAAAGGTGCCGAGGTCATCGGGAGGTATTTCTGCAAAGGGCAGATGGCCCTGTTCTTCAGCCGCGGCCACCCGAATCCTGCCGACATCGACGCCGCCAGGACGTTCGCCAGGGAGATGGCCGGTCTGGAGAGCGTCACCGTCGTGTGATCCGATACCGGGCAGAACCGTTCCCTGCCGTCTGGTTCCCGAGCCGGAGCTCCCACCCGGGAGCCTTTTCGAGGCCACGAGGCTTTCGGCGGGACCTGGCCGGCACGTGCCTGACTCCGAGACGGTGAAACCCCTCAAACTCGAACCGGCAGAGAGCCCGCCGGGTCCCGGGCGAGAATGACGGAGAGGTATCCCATCCCTCGTGCCCGCACATGTCGGGTGGCAGTATTCGCCCGTTCATCGGCCGCCGATAAACCCGCTCTGGAACGAAAGCGCGAGCAGCAGGATCTCTCCGACCGCCATGGCAAGGAGCAGCGCTGCCCCGAACCCGGCCGGTCTGCCCGGTGAGATGGTGCCGATGACGGTGGTCATCGGCGTCGCACTGTTGTTGCATGGAGGTACCTTTCTCTCTCCATGCAGGCCGGAGAACGTATCTCTGTAATGTCCTGCTCCTCGCTCGTAGCTTTTAATACCCTTCCTGCACCAGGAGTGCATCATGACGCTCACATCCGAGGAGGTCGCGTGGGACGTGGACGGGATCGCTGTCCGGGGCACCCTGACCCGGCCTCTGGGCACGGGTCCTCACCCGGGAATCGTCTTCGTCGCCGGGAGCGGACCGACCGACCGGGACTGGTGCTCCCCCCTGCTGTCCGGCACCAACTGCAGCGGCCGCCTGCTGGCCGAGGGGCTCACCCGGGAAGGGTTCATGACGCTACGCTACGACAAGCGGGCAGCCGGACCGCATGCACAGGAGAACGTCCCCCGGCTCGTGGGCAGGATCAGCATGCAGAGCCATCTCGACGAACTGAGAGGTGCCGTCGACATCCTCTGCTCCGACGGCGATCTGGATCCCGCCCGGCTGTTCGTGCTGACCAGCAGCGAAGGAGCCATCCACGCCCTGCACTACCAGCTGCAGGCGACGGACCGGCGATTCGCAGGCCTCGTGCTCACCGGCGCCCCCGGCCGTTCCATCGGGCAGGTTGCCCGCAGCCAGCTCCTTGCCCAGACAGCGAACCTGGAAGGCGGCGATCTCCTGATGAACGAGTATGATGCCGCCATCGCCGCTTTCATGGCCGGCGAGCCGGTGACACCCGATCCGTCTCTCCCGGAAGGGATGAGGGTTCTCCTGCTCAGTCTGACGAGTCCCGTCAACCTGCCGTTCTCGCGGGAGCTCTGGTCGAGCGACCCGGCCGCCCTCCTCGCGAAGGTGGTGGAACCCGTCCTCGTCGTTATCGGGAAGAAGGATATCCAGGCCGACTGGCAGGCAGACGGCGGCGCACTGGAGCATGCGGCTGCCCGGGGCGGCAACGTCACGTTTGCATACCCGTCCGATGCGGACCATGTGCTGAAGCATGAGGAGAAACCGCGGGATGCGCTCGTCGCCGCCGACGTCGGAGCACGCTACAACAGCGAAGGGCGCAGGCTTGACCCGGAGGCTTTCGGCGTGATCGTGGACTGGCTTACCGGACAGGCCCGGCAGTGAGCTGCAGATCCGGCTTTTCGAACGGTGCCGTCGGCCGGGACCGGAAGCTTCCGACCCGCTCTCACCGCTGTCGCGCACCGGAACGCTGCTCTTTCCTCATCAGGCTTCCCTCCCACGCGAGGTTCGCGACGGCCTCTTCGCAGATCCCGGTCTGTTTGTCCGGGTCGTCTGCACGTGCTTGAAGCAGGCCGTGCACCTGGTGCGAAGAGACACCGCTTGCAGGAATCCGGCACCGGATCCTGCTCGCCGGGAGCCGGGGTGCATCCGCCGGATCCAGCCCTTCATCGGGCGGGATGCGTATATCGAGCACGCAGTCGCCGTCCCGCCGGCGCCGGAGCGCGTTCCCGGGGTGCTCGAGGACTGGGCGGCGTACCTGCAGTGGGAGGAGAACGGCCGCAAAGCGAAGGCGAGATAAAAATAGTTGGAAATTCCAGGCGGTTCACTTGATCTTTTTCTCGAGCTTCTTGAGCTTCTTCTTGGCGGCCTGGCTACCCGCGGCCGCCTGCTGCGAGAGTTCTTCTGCCTTGGCCTTCTTCACTTTATTCAGCTTCTCCAATTGTTTCTTACTCGTTGGCATACAGGTACCTCGCTCCGCCTTTGGCTGGTTCTATCTATCTTTTTTCTTCTTATAAATGTCCTTGTATCGTCGTACCAGCCTGAAAAATCTTTGAATACACGAAAAACCGACCTATGCAACTGCTGTTTTACAATTTGGCTGCGGGCAGGTGCGATGTGGTTGCCCGTTCCGATGACCTGAAATCCGAGTGCCCTCCGGGGTGCATCGTGCGGAAACTTCATCCCGGCGGCGACCTCGGCAACGAAGGTCTCCATACTATCGTTGCTCTCAAATGCATCGCTTCCGAATGTTTCAAACAATCTTCCCCGTCTTCCGGATGAACAGGGCTGCAATAAACATGCCGATGACTACCAGGATCATCGCCACGAACGCCCATTCCATCCCCTGGTTGACCGCTGCATCGTTGATCAGGCTTGACCACTGAGCCCGGTCGGGAGGGAGGGGCGATGATCGACCGGCAAGCAGCCCCTGGGCGAAACCAAGGATGAGGACGATCCCGATAATTGCCGTCCCTAGGGAGCTGCCCAGCTGCCTGGTGGTGTTATAGATACCTGACGCATCGGTCTGGCGCTCGCTCCGGATCGAGGAGAGGGTGAGGTTGGTCACCTGGGAAAGGACGATGCCAAGCCCAATCCCAAACAGAAGACTTCCGGGGATGATGTCATGGGCGGTGGTGGTGAGGGAAAAGACATCCCTGAGACCTGCCAGTCCTGCTCCGGTGAGGGCAATTCCACCGAGGAGAACGTATTTTGGTTCGAACCACGATGCGAACCGGGCGCCGAGGATGGAGAACACGAAGATCGCAAGAGACATAGGCAGAATGGCGACGCCGGTTTCGTACGCGCTTGCACCCGTGACCATCTCGTAGAACAAGGGTAAGATGAAGAGAAAACCGGCAGTAATCAGTTTCTGGCCTATGGCGACAACATTCCCGGCCAAAAAGGAACGTTCAGGAACGATAGTCACATCTACCAGGATACCTTTTGCCTTCCTGATCTGCCGCCTTTCCCAGAAGTAAAACCCGAAAAGAAGGATAATCCCTCCGGTGATGAAGAAGGGAACGATCGCCCATTCTGCCGGCTCTTTGATCATGAGGAGCCCAAAAACCAGGGCAATGAGGCCGAGAACCGAGAGGAGCGCTCCACCAAGATCAAAGCTCTTCCAGGATGCTGTCGGGCGGGTCTCCTTCAGCATACGATGGAGAGCAAAGATGATGAGCAGGACTCCAAGCTCGAGGACAAAAACCCACCGCCAGGTGTAGAAGGTGGTCAGATATCCGCCGAAAATAAGGCCGACCATACTGCCCACCGCGGCGATCCCGCCCCAGACACCGAAGGCAAATGCCCGTTCTTTCCCCTCGTAGGTCCCGGTAATGAACGTTACCGTCGCCGGGAGCATCAGCACCGTACCGATCCCTTCAAGTATCGACCAGCCTGCGAGGAACATGGCTGCGTTCTGGCTGATTGCAGCCGTGAAAGCCCCGACGCCATACATCGCTGCACCTGCCATGAACGTCCTCTTCCTCCCGATGAAGTCCTGGAGCTTTGCCCCGATCAACATGAAGGCAGCCTTCACCAGGGTATAGATGGTGATGATGGTCTGGATGCCTGAAGCGTCGGTGTTCAGGTCATTCACAAGGGCGCTGATGGAGACTTCTATGGTGGTGGTGTCGATGACCAGGATGAATACAACCAGGCCGACGATGAGGAGGACGTCCCAATGAAACGAGCGGCGCTGTTCCATAGGTCAGAATGAATCTGACGCTGGATATGTATGTATCGGAGGAGGTAAACCGGATCGTCGGATCGCTCGGGCGGCTGAAATCACCCGGCGAATAGAAGTGGGTTATGCGGGTGAATCCGCTTTTTCCCACCACACCTTCACCCGGGTCGAGTGGCCGGGTACGATGGTGGTATCCCCGTCAGGTTCGGCATAGCGGCTCAGGTACTCCCGGAGTATCTCTTTCTGCCCGGCCGTCTCGGCAAAGTACCGCGGGGCGAAGTGATCGACCGCCTCGGCAAGGTCTGCGAACCGGTTGATGTGCCGGAAGGGGAAGACCTCCATGTTCGGATGGATGCCCATCGAGTACAGTACGTTGTAGAGGATGTCGCATTTCGGGGAGGGAACGAACGACGAGCCGTGGAGGAGAGGCCAGAGTTCGCGTGACATCGCGTCCCACGACGTCTCCCCGGCAAACCAGTAGATGTATACGTACCGGGAGGATGCCTCGTCGAGGTTTCTGACGGCGGTCCTGATATCGGGCAGATCCAGGGAGTACGACGCAAAGACGATATCGTACGGCGGACTGAGATCCTCCGCCACGCTGACGTCTTCCCACCGTTTCCGGACAACGTTGATGTTGTCGATCCGCTCCTCTTCGATCTTCTCCTCGAGCACCGACCACATCCCTTCCGAGGGTTCGACGGCCGTGACGTGGCTGACCTGCCTGGCGATGGGAATGGCAAGAGCCCCCGGCCCCGCCCCGACATCGAGCACACGCGACGAGGGCGTTAAGGGGAGATCGTGGAGCGTTTTTTGGATCCGCTCTCCGTTGTTCTCCTGCGCCATTCTGTAGAATCTGCGTGCCGCATCTTTCGTGTCCCAGAAATGTGCGTCCGTGGAGTTCCTGTTCGCCTCGTGGTGCCGTCTCCGCTGTTCTTTCCATACGTCGTTCCAGTCAATTGCGTGAGCTTCCATGGATATCTTCCCTTTTTCATGAACCTGCTCTGCGTGCATTGTCACCTGCATCTTTGTGCCCCGGCCGATCCGCGATGTCATGATCTCCTGACGAACATCCCGGAGTAGGATGCGAACCCGCCTGCATCGACGGGATAGGTGCAGTAAATGCCGTCGTTGCCGCCGGCCCCGCAGAGAGGCCGGGCAGGCACGGAACGCACCGCGTCCCGGCAGCAGAGTGTTACAATACTATGGTATATGTCACACTTAATATGATCAATGTTGTCAAAACAAAGTATTGAATAACTGTCAGGTTCATGCTTATCATATCGCCGCACGGCAGGGTTTTGAGGGGTCATGTACGACAGTATCGTTCAGACGGTGACGCTTGCGGCCGGCCTGCTCGGCGAGATGGTTCCGATGATGGTCATCGGCGTCTTTCTCGCCGAACTGCTCGTCGCCCTGAAGGTCGCCGGGAGGATTGCAGCCATCTCCCGCCCGCTCACCGCATTCGCCTGCCTCCGTGAGGAGTGCGGCACCAGTTTCCTCATGGCCTTCGTCTCGCCTCCTGCCGCCAACGCCATGCTGGTGGACTACCATGCGAAGGAGATCATCACCCGGCGCGAGCTGGTCATTGCGGCCATCATGAACTCGTTTCCGACGGTCGTCATGCACTGGCGCTACCTCCTCCCGGTCTACATCCCGCTCCTCGGGATCCCGGGCCTCATCTATTTCGGCCTGCTGATGCTGGTGGGGCTTGCAAAGACGGTGGTCGTCATGGTTGCCGGCCGGGTCATTCTCACACCTCCTCCCCCTGCTCCGCTCCGTTCCATGGAGGCGCCGGCCGCTGGTACGCTCCGTGACGCGCTGCGTGAGGCAGGTGCTTCTTCCTGGAAAACCCTGACACGCCTGCTCAAAGTCACCGTTCCCACCATCGTCATCGTCGCGTTCCTCATCAACGCAGGAACATTCGACCGGCTCGCCGAGATGCTGGAGGGTGCAGGCGGGTTCTTCCCGGTTCCTCCGGAAGGTTTCGCCATCATCGCCGCTCAGTTCGGGAGTTTCGTTGCGGGTGCGAGCGTCGCGTCCGCCCTGCTCGCTGCAGGGGACATGACCTGGCAGCAGATTGTGCTGACCCTGCTCGTCGGCAACATTCTCACCAGCGTGACCCGGAGCATCCGCTGGTTCGGGTCATCCTATGCGGCGATCTTCGGGATGCGAACCGGCACGGCGATCATGCTGATCTCGACGGCGCTTCGGAACGGCATTATGGTGGTGTTGGTCGTCGTGCTGGCGTACGGCCTTGGCTGGGGTTGAGCGCCTTCTCTGCTGCTCCGGTCAAACAACCCCTGTAAATGGCCTTTTAGGGTGGAAAAGTGATATTTCCTCACCAAGACATCGAAAAATATCGCACGGTCACGCGACAACGCCCGTAGATCAGAAGACCGGGAGCGAATCCCGCTCACTCCGTGCAATCTCCGAGAGGGTCTCCGGCGAGAGATCCCGTATCGGGTAGTACCTCCCGGCCGAATGCTCTGCAATCTCCCTGCAGTAGCCGAGGTGCATCCGTACGGCGGAACGCTTCACATCCTCCGTATCAATGACAATGGTATGGATGCCCTGTGTCCGGATCTCCTCTGCTATCCCGATAATCTCGTCCCGAACACTCCCGTTTGCCGAGACGTTCGCTCTGCCGTCCGAGATGATCACCAGCATCGGGACGACCTCGCCGTTCTTCCGCCGCTCGTGGAGGAGTGTTTCCAGTCCCTTCGCAAGACCCAGGGAGAGCGGCGTCTTCCCGCCGGTCGGCATCTCCTCGAGGTGGCTGAGCGCCAGATCCACGCTCGAACAGAGCGGGAGGAGCACGCTCGCTTCGGTGCCGCGGAACGCCACGAGGCCGATCCTATCCCGCTTCTGGTACGAATCGAGCAGCAGCGACAGCACGGCTCCTTTCGCTGATTCCATCCGCTTCATCGCTCCCATTGAGCCGCTGGCATCGACGACGAAGACGCATGCGGTCGAGACCTTCCCTATCCGGACGCGTTCCCGGATGTCCTGGTCATGGACAGCAATCGCTTTCCCCTGCCGATCCCGCGTCCGCTGGTGCGGAGCGGCCGCCCGGAGCGTCGCGTCGAGCGCGATATCCCCATTTCCCGTCGGAAATCGCGAGGATATATACGTACCTGCATTTCTGGCCGACAGGGTCTCGACCCGTCTGCCCGAGATCGATCGGCGGCGTACCGTATCCCGCCTTCTGGAGCGATCGATGCGGTTGGCGTCGATCGGGTCACCGACGCCGTACAAAGATTCCGGTGGAGAACCGCCCGCCGGTGGCGGGGGCTCGCCCTGCCGGTCATCCTGCTCCTCTCCTATCTCCGGTCTGGAAGCGGGCTGTTCTCGTGGCTCCCTGCTGTTCTCACTCTGATCGTTTTTTTTTGACTCCGCGTTCTCCAGGGCGTTGTTCAGCTGATCCCGATCAATTTTGGGCTCTTCGAAGGGTTTTCTTCGCATCCTGTGCGGGAGTGCAAGTTCCATCGCTTCGCGGATATCGTCCATCGTCACTTCGGTTCGGTTCTGGAACGCGGCGATGGTCTTTGCCGTCCTGACGATGGTGATCTCTGCCCGGTGGGTTCGGACGCCCATCTGGATGCAGGTGTCGGCGATCAGGCGAATGAGGTCGTCGCTGATGGTAACCCTCGGCAGGATGGCCTTTGCCTCGAGGATCCGCCCGCGCAGTGCGGCCAGGTCGGCCTCGCACGAGGCCCGGAAACCTTCGGGATCCGCCTCGAACGCCTCTGCCGCCTTTACGATAGCCAGCCGCTGCTCGATATCCTCGATCCCTTCCACATGCACCTGCAGCCCGAAGCGGTCGAGGAGCTGGGGTCGGATCTCCCCTTCCTCCGGGTTCATGGTGCCGATGAGGATGAAGCGCGACGGATGGGATAGTGAGATGCCTTCCCGCTCCACGACGTTGACGCCCATTGCAGCAGCATCGAGGAGGACGTCGGCGACGTGATCGTCCAGAAGGTTAATCTCGTCGATGTACAGGATGCTCCGGTTTACCTGTGCCAGGATGCCCGGTTCTATCGCCTTGATCCCTTCTTTGATCGCCCGCTCTATGTCGATGGTACCTACCACCCGGTCCTCGGTAACGCCGAGCGGGAGGTCGACGACCCGGACGCGCCGCCGGACGACTTCGAACCCTTCGCCGCGTGCCGCGGCTTCGGCGCAGAGGTCGCACACTTCGCGAATGTTGAACGGGTTGCAGTTGAACGGGCATCCTTTGACCATATCGATCTCGGGGAGCAGTTCCGCAAGCGCCCGAACGCCGGTCGATTTGGCGGTTCCCTTTTCGCCACGGATGAGCACGCCGCCGATCCTCGGGTTGATGGCGTTGAGAAGGAGGGCTTTTTTCATCTCGTCCTGTCCGATGATTGATGTGAATGGGAGCGTTATGCGTTGTACCTGGGAACTCATTCTACAACACTCTTTTTTCATAGTAATAAACATTTCATATTTAGTGTTACAAATAATGATTTTAATATTTCAAATTAGCATTAGGTATGGAATTTATCCAGGTCGTTTTTTCGCTCAATGGTACTGTAATCTGGAAGGCCTGCCTGGATAATAACTATATTTTGGTATGCAATTGACGTTTTATCCCTATTTTTGTGCCACTTGTATTCCGACTCCGTGTTACGTATTGAGCAGAAAATTAAATGGAAATAATCATATAATTGACAATTTTAAGAATTAGTATTACGTTGGTGGTCGATATTCCTGATATCATCGAAGTAGGAGGATTCTCTCATCGTTTCGGCAGCCTGACAGCAGTTGATACCATAACCTTCTCTGTCCGGGATGGTGAGATCTTCTCCCTTCTCGGGCCGAATGGCGCAGGGAAAAGCACCACAATCAACGTGCTCACCACCCTGCTCCCCCTTCAGAAGGGAGCAGTCAGGGTTGCGGGTTACGATGTCTCCCGCGATCAGCCGGCCGTCAGGCGTTCGATAGGCATCGTCTTTCAGAATGAGGTGCTTGACCGGGACCTGACCGTATGGGAATCGCTTGAATTTCACGGACGCCTCTATTCCATCCCCCGGAATGAGCGTGCGGCACGCATTGAGGAACTGATGGCAGTGGTCGAACTGACCGAGAAGAGCGACATCCGGACGAAGTACCTCTCCGGGGGAATGCGCCGGAGGCTCGAGATCGCCAGGGGGCTCATGACACGCCCCAGGGTTCTGTTTCTCGATGAACCCACTATCGGTCTCGACCCGCAGACCCGAAGGCGGATCTGGGATTACATCCGGCGGGTGAACGAGGAGGGGACGACGATCTTTCTGACCACGCACTACATGGATGAAGCAGACCACCTCAGCGACCGCATCGGTATCATCGATCACGGCAGGATTGTCGTCGAGGGAACACCCGAAGAACTGAAGAAGTCACTCGGGAACGATATTGTCTGGCTGGATACCGACGATAACGATCAAACCGCTGCTCTCCTCGGCACGATCGGGAGCGTCCATTCCATACGGGCTGCAGGAGAAGGGGTTACCGCCGTCACGAACGAGGATGGAACCCGGTGTCTCCCGAACGTTATCGATCTCATCTCGCGAAACGGGATCTCTCTTGCCGGGATTAATCTCAAAAAACCCACCATGGACGATGTTTTCATCCACTACACCGGGCGGGCGATCCGGGAAGAGAGCACCGATAAGGTTCATCCGCACCAGAGGAGGAGACGATGAACGCTATCTCGTGGGAGTTTGCGACGGTCTTCTGGCGCGACATGATCCGGTTCGGCCGCTTCAGGACGCTCCTCTTCTCGTCGCTCCTCCAGCCGGCGATCTGGATGGCGTTCTTCGGGATTGCCATGTCGAGCAACTTCAACCGGTTCGGCTCGTTCGCTCCCGCCCCCGACGGGGTGACGGCGATCGGCTACCTCACGTTCATGGCGGCGGGGGTGATTGCAATGACCTCGATGTTCACGAGCCTCTCCGGCGGGATGAGCCTGCTCTTTGACAAGACCTTCGGGCTGATGCGGGAGATGCTCGCAAGTCCGATGCCGAGAAGCCACCTGCTCGCAGGGATCGGCCTCTCCGGGGTTGTCAAGGCCTGCATCCAGTCCGTGATAATCATGGTCTTCGGCCTCGCCATCGGCGTCGGTTTCTTCCCGGGAAAGACCCTCGTCGGCATCGCGGTATCGGTTGCGGGCATCCTCATCTTCGTTGGTGTCTTCTCCCTCGGATTTCTCTTTCTCTCCTCGGCGATCGCCCTCAAACAGGAGAGCCACGAGGGGATGCAGGGCATCATCACGATGCTCTCGATGCCGCTCTTCTTCACCTCGAACGCCCTCTACCCGGTGGATAACTTCCCGCTCGTCCTCAAGGCCATCGCCGTGGTCAATCCGCTCACCTACCTGGTCACCGGCATACGCTCGTTCGCCATCGGTAACGAGTTCTACGCGTTCGGACGGGAGTACTGCTACACGCAGGCGGACATCCTCTTCGCGTTCGGCGCCCTCTGCCTCTTCACCCTCGTCACCTTTGCGCTCGCCTGGCACTCGGTAAAGCGTGTGTCGCTGACGTGAGGCGTGTTCCAGGGTATACTAAAGCAGTTTTTTTCCTTTTCCAGGTGGAAACCGACCGCATGAAAGGAGCGATGTCCACTATCGCAATCTCGGAAACTGAAGAAAAAAGAGAGGTTTGATCCAATACTTTGGTTATCCTGAAGTCATCCGTTCTTCTTCGCCAAAAATTCGAAGATGCAAAAGCCGGGCGCCGCACCGTGCATGCGGGACCGGTCGCCTTCACGCACCGTCAGCTCCGAAAACCCGATCTCCGTCATCGAGTCTATCAGTTCGTGCCGTTTCATCAGCCGCGGAGGTCCTTCGGCGGGCCGTGCGGACGCCGAATCCCGGAGACCCAGCGTCGAGCCGAAGAATGTCCCCCCGGCCCGCAGGCCGTCGAAGGCGTTCTGCAGGTATTCCCGGAACTCGCTCTCGTCGTCGATCACGTGAAAGACGCTTCCCGAGTAGATGATGTCGAACGAGCCGGGTTCGAACGGGAACGTGGGTGATACCCGGAAGAGATCGGCGCTCTCGTTTCGGTCGGCGTAGAGGTCCATGCCGAGGTCGATGCTTTTGCCGTCGACGTCAAATCCCGTTACCTTCTCCCGCGGATACCCGGCCCGCAGAAGCTGCCTGACGGCATCTCCCGTGCCGCATCCGTAGTCGAGGAGACGGCCGGTCTGTTTCATCGCCTCGGGGTAGTAAAAGTGCCTGACAATCCGGGGGTCTCCGACGTGCAGGACGATATACGGGTACGGAACACGCTCGGGCGTATACTTCTCGAGGATCGCTTCGCAATACCCCTCCGGGTAGACGACACCCGTGCTCTCCAGCCGTTTCATGGCCCGGGCAAGTTCTTCTTTCAGCGTCGAACCGTTCCGGTACCTGTGCATTCCGCGTCTATGAGGTTGTGTATCGGACAATCGTATCACCATACTGTTTTGGGGATTTTCGGCCCTTCGTTCACGGTTCTCCGGCATCTGCAGCCCGGATGGGGACGACGATCGGGCCGGTACCGTCGTTGTCGATGATGCGAGCCTCGACGCCGTAGACCGCCCGGATATTTTCCGGGGTGATCAGGTGTCCGGGGGGACCTGCGGCAGAGACGATCCCTCCTTTCAGCATGGCCAGGGTGTCGCAGTACCGGGCGGCGAGATTCAGGTCGTGGATCGAGATCACGACGGTGATCCCGGTCGTGTCCACGAGCGACCGGATGCACTCCATCGCCTCGAGCTGGTGCCGGAGGTCGAGGCTGCTCGTCGGTTCGTCCAGGAGAAGCACATTTGGATCCTGTGCAAGCGCCCGTGCGATCAGGATCTTCTGCTTCTGCCCGCCCGAGAGCTCGTTGAAGTTCCGCATCGCAAGCCCGTCGATCTTCAGCTGCTCCATCACGGCAGCCACGCGGTCGATATCCTCATCTCCCACGCGCCAGCCCATACGCGACCGCCGCCCCATCAGCACCATGTCAAAGACCGTGAACGAGGGCATCGGAGGCGAGCTCTGCGGGACATAGCCGATGACCCGTGCAATCTCCCCGGCCTCCATGCGTGAAACCTCGTGATCGCCGATGAGGATGCTTCCCCTGGGTCTGAGGATCTGATCGATGCACTTGATGAGTGTGGTCTTCCCCGAACCGTTCGGACCGACCAGGCCGAGGATCGACCCCTCACCTACCTCAAGGGAGAGATTCTGCAGGACGGAGGTACTCCGGTACGAGAAGCTCATATCCCGTATGGAAATCTTCACCAATCGCCACTCCCCCTGCGGACGAAGAGGTAGAGGAAGAACGGCACTCCGAAGAATGCGGTCATCACCCCGACGGGCAGGACCTGTCCCGGCAGTACGGTTCTCGCAGCCGTATCCGCCGCCAGGAGCAGGAGTGCACCGAGCAGGCCCGATGCCGGTAGGAGGAAGCGGTGATCCCCGCCCACCAGCATCCGGGTTATGTGGGGTGCGACGAGCCCGATGAACCCGATCGTTCCGGTGAAACAGATGATCCCGGCAGTGATGAGCGAGGTCAGGCCGAGGCTCGTGAGCCTGACGCGTTTTACATTCACTCCCATGCTTTTGGCGCTCTCGTCCCCCGCACCCATGACGTTCATGTCGATCGCTTTCCAGAACAGGTAGGGCAGTGTGATCAGCAGGATGACGCTCGTCGCGGTGATAATGTCCCAGTTCGCCTTATCGAGACTGCCGAGCATCCAGAATACCACCTGTTGGAGATTGTCGGCATCGCTGAAGTACTGGATGAAGGAGGTCACCGCCGAGAAGAGATAGCTGATCGCGATCCCGGCCATAATCACCGAACCGGGCGACAGCCCCCGTATTGAGGCGAGCCCGAAGACGGCAGCCGAAGCAAGGAGCGTAAAGAGGAAGGCGTTCCCGATGACCAGGTATATGCCCGCCCCGATCCCTGCCCCGAGAATGATCGCGAGTGAAGCGCCGAATCCGGCAGCGGAGGCGATCCCCAGGGTGAAGGGGCTTGCCAGGGGATTGCGGAGAATCGCCTGCATGACGGTTCCGGCGACCGCGAGACCGAACCCGGCAATCATGGCAAAGACAATTCGCGGGAGGCGGTTGACCATGATAGCGCACTCTTCTGCCGTGGTGGGCTCTGAAAAAAGACCTCTCGCGATGATCGAGTAGACTTCGACCACCGAGAGATCGTACGAGCCGATATTTGCTGCTATGCCTGCAAGAGCGAGGAGGAGAATGAGGCAGGAGCCGACAAGGATCCATTTCCTCCTGATGTATCCGGTGTAGTGCGTCCGAAGCCGTGCAAGTTCGGTCTCATGCATTGTCGAACGTCACCTCGTGTCCGGATATGTGAAGACGCCATGCTCGGCGACGTCGTAGTCGACGCCGTGGAACCGGTCGATATACTCCTGGTTGATCGCCTCCGGATCGAGGTCTGCGAACCGGTCAGGATAGAACCACTTCGCGATCGTCGCAAGAGCCGCCGGGTACTGGAGACCGTAGGCGTAGCGGTATGAGACAATATACACCTGGTTGTTCTTCGCCGCCGGGGTGAAGGTGAGGATCTGCTGACCGGTGATGTCGCTATGGTGATCGGCAAGCGCTGTCGGGTCGTCGGTTTCGTAACCGCCTGCATAGCACAGTCCGAGGATCGCGTCCGGGTTCTGCTGCGCTATCCACTCGGTGTTGACGACGCCGGTCTTTGCCGCGACGGTATCGGCGGCTACATTGACCCCGCCGGCGTCGGTGCAGTGGGCATGCATGTACTGCCCTTCCGAGGCGGTCCGCCGGTCCGCCCCGCCGGAAGCACCGACATCGATGAAGACCTTCAGCCGCTCGTCTTCGGGGATCGCCGCCGCCCGCTGCTTGATATCGTCGACGTAGCGGTCGTGCCAGGCGACGTACTCGGCAGCCTGCTCCTGGCAGTCGAGGAGATACCCGATCTTCAGGATCTCGTCCCGAAGGTAGGAGGGCTCGAGGTAGTCCATCCTGACGACCGTGACCGAGGAAGGCATCTTATCGACGAAGAAGTCGTCACCCGGGCCGAGGGTGACGTAGGTGATGATAGCGTCGGGATTGCATTCGTAGATCTTTTCAATGTCGGGGAAATTCGGGCCGCCGCCCCCGATGTCGATCTTCTCGAGGGCGTAGGGGTTGATCACCGCCGCTCTGACACCCGAGTTGGCGACCCCGATCACCTTGTCTTCCTGATGGAGCGGGGTTACCCAGTGGCTGTTGTAGGCGACGATCCGGTTCAGCGGCCTGACGATGGTGATCTCCTTCCCGGTGGTATCCGTGATCCGGCGGGGATACTCGGGGAAGTTGTGGCTCGCGTCTGCAAGATCAGCGCGGCTGAAGTGGTCGCCCCGGCCGCCGCAGTACTCCGCATCCATAAAGGAGATGATCTCCTCCGCGAGGACGTCCCCGGCGACGTCATGGATCTCCTGTGGCGTCGTGGGAACCGCCGTAGCGGCGGCCGGCGCGATCAGAAGGGCCAGGAGGATCGCGAGGGCGGCGGCGTATCCGGTGGCTTTCATCGCAGACACCTCCTGCCGGCGAGCAGCAGTGCACCTGCCGCAACTGCGATGCCGAATCCGGGTGCTTCGTGCGCGGCTGCAGAGCCGGTGCCCGTAGCGGTGAGGGACGTCTCTGCTATCTCACCCGTTTCCCCTGTGCCAAAATCCTCCCAGACTCCGGAAATCACGCAGTTTCCGTTCTGACCGGCACTGAGCGTGTAGACAATCTCCGTGTCGTCGATAGCGGAAAGGATGATCTGCTGGCCTGATACCCGGTATCGTCCTTCCGGCAGGGTTGTCCCGGCGAAGGCAAACCCGCCCGGGATCGTCTCTACGATCCCCATGATCGATCCCGGAGGAACGGTGATTGTCACCTCGACGGTGTCCCCTACGGAGGGCGTTTCGGTCGAGACGCTGCGCACCACGTCTCCTTGCGCACCGAGCGCAGGAACAGCGAGCATGCAGCAGACAGCCAGTGCAATAAGGGCTGCAGGTATGTTCATGGTATGAAAATGTATGATTTGATAATAAAAATCTTCCTTTTTGTAATATCAAAACTAGAAAAAAGAATTAGTTATTTTACTTGGTGTGAAAATACTCCTCACACGTAATCAGCATCTCCCGGGAGAACGGCTGCACCGGTCACAGCCCTTCTTCGATATCCCCTTCGAGTTCCAGATACGCACATCGGAGCTTTTCCATCTCTTCCTCGGTCGCGTCCCAGTAGCCCCTGCTCTCGGCCTCAAAGAGCCGCTCCATGACGCCTGCAGTGGCGTATTTATTGTTCTCCTTGAGCCGTTCGAGCAGCTCCTCGTCGAAGACGAACCGCTCGGCGATCGAGGACCAGATCCAGTTGTCGACGGCGTTCGTCGTCGCCGCGAGCCCGAGGGTGTTGTAGACCCGCTCCTCGATCTGCTGGGCGCCGTGGTAGTCGTGCTCGAGCATGGCGTCGATCCACTTCGGGTTGAGGAGGCGCGTCCTGGTGCCGCGGGCGATGACGTCGGCGACATCCTCGGTCTTGATCACCTCTTTGGTGGTGTCGGAGATCATCATCGCCGGTTTCTTCCCGGTGACGGTTTCGACCGCCTTCGAAAGCCCGCCGAAATATTCGAAATAGTGGTCGAGGTCGACGATCTCCCGGTCGTGCCGGTCGCGCACCTGCGAGACGAGCTCCACCCGCCCGATGCTCTTCTGGTACATGCCTTTCGTCTTCACGCCGTGAACGTTGTCGGTGTAGAGGTGGCTCATCGACTCCATGTAGACCTCGGCAAGGTCCTTCTCCTCCTTCCATACCGCGTCCTCGAGCAGTGCGAGCGTTCGCGTACCGTATTCCCCTGCCCGCGGCCCGTAGATCCTCCCGTACGCAAGTTTCTTTGCGTGTTTCTCGTCCGTCAGCCCCTCGACGATCTCCTGCCTGAGCGCCTCAAGATTCTCGAGCGAGTGCTTGCGGACGGAGTTCATCTCCGGCGGCTCCGGAAGTTCGGAGACGAGCGCGAACGCCTGGTTCAACAGCTGCGTGATGTTCGGGAACATATCCCGGAAGAACCCGCAGATGGAGAGATGGCAGTCGATGCGGGGACGCCCGAGGTCTTCGAGCGGGATCACCTCAAGCTCCGGGCTCCAGGATCCCTGCCTGCGGACGACCCTGACCCCGAGGTAGCGGAGAATCTGCCCGATCGTCTCGCCGCCGGAGTTCGTCGTTTCGAATCCCCAGAGGACGATCCCGATGCTCTCGGGGTATGCTTCGCCCTGCTCCCGGAACTTTGCCAGGGTGTTCTCCGCGATCTCCGCACCCCGTTCGCACGCGACCTGTGTCGGGATCTTCGTCGGGTCGAACTGGTTGATGTTGAGGCCGGTCGGGAGCACCTCGGGCTTTCTGATGACGTCGCCGCCGAGCCGCGGTTCGATGAACTCGGTCTTCATCCCCCGCAGGCAGTTTTCGAGCTCGAGCCCGTTATCCGCGTAATCCCGTGCAAGTTCGAGCCCGAAGGCGAGCGTCGCACGGAGCCGGTCGGCCGCATGCCCACAAAGGCCGCTCTCCAGAAGGGCGGCCTCGTCCGACCGGTCGATGAGGGCGCCGACGATCGCGTGGCACTTTTGGTCGATCCCGTCGAGAACCCGTGCATACGCCCCCTTATCTCTGATCGCGGCGTCGTAGTCCAGGCCTTCGGCCTCCGCAAGGATCCGGTTGATCGAGGAGCTGCCGTCGCGGTCGTAGCGGAGGATGAACTCCACGTAGCGCTTGACGGCCTCGTTTGAGTAGACCTCGCCGAGAGTATGCAGCCCCATCGGGATGATGCTCCGCTTCATCTCGTAGACCTCTTCGTGGATCTCATGAATGCTGCCGCCCGAGAAGTGCAGCTCGCGGGCGAGCCCGAAGATCTTCTCCCGGACGCGCTCCGCCCGCAGATCCTGAGCCTTGCTCACCGCCTCCTCGTGTTCGTCGATGAGCGTCTCCAGGTCGACGTAGCGCTCGTAGAGATCCGAGGTCGAGAAGGGGGGCGAGTTGTAACTGATTATCGTGCCGTAGAGGCGGCGTTTGGCGATCGTCGACTCGGAGGTGTTCACGACCGAGTAGATGTAGAGATGAGGCATATTCCCGATGAGGATGTCCGGGAAGCACTTTCTGCTCATCCCGATCTCTTTGCCCTTCGTGAACTCCGCAAGACCGTGCGTGCCGACATGGTAGACGACGTGGGCGCCGAAGACGTGCTCGAGCCAGTAGTAGTAGGCGATATACTGGTGGTGCGGCGGTTTCGTCTTGTCGTGGGCAGCCTTTGCAACGTCGCTCTCGTCGAGCGGCGGTCGCGCCGGTTGTATCCCAACGAAGATATTCCCGAAGTTTACTCCGGGTACCAGGAAGCGATGCCCGAGGGTCATCACTTCGCCGGGCGGCGGCCCCCAGCACTCGATCACGTCCTGCTGCACGTCAGGGTCGAGCGATCTGAAGTGCGCCCCGTACTCCGCGGCATCGAGCGAGGAGCAGGCGTCCAGGGTATGTTCCGGCGAGAACCACGTTCCCGAGTTGACGATCTCCTTCTCCTCGAAGATCTCGTGGAGCGGCCGGTCCGGCAGCTCGACGGTGTAGCCCTGTCCGGCAAATGCCTCGAGCATCCTGCGCACGCTCACGAAGACGTCGAGGTACGAGGCGCGGCCGAGGTTCCCCTCGCCGGGCGGGTAGCCGTAGATCATCACGGCGACCTTTTTCTCGGCATTGGCAAGGTGCTTGAGCCGGATCCAGTTCCCGACCCTGGCGCAGATCCGGTCGAGCCGGTCCGGGATCGGCAGCACCTCCTTCGCCTCGACGCCGTTTACGGTCACCGTCTGCAGCCCGCAGCAGGGAATGGGCTCGATGCATCCGTCGAGTTCCGGCCAGATCACCGCCATGATCGTCATCACCGGCGATATTCCGGCGGTCTCCCGCTCCCAGTCCTCCACGTCCTGGGAGAACAGGGAGACCGGTGCAAAGACCGGCACGTTCAGCCTCCTGAGCAGCCTGGTCGTCTGGGCCGGGTCGCCGCCCAGGGGTCCGCCGTTGAGCCTGAACCACTTGAGGTTGATGACCGCATCCACGCACGGCGCTCCGTCCCGGAAGAAGAACTCTTCGATGGCGCGGAGGTTATGTTCCGGAGCCGAATGCACCGGGATCACGTTCATCTCCGGGAACGCCTCGAAGAACGCCCGAATCTGCGGGATGTTCTGGTCGAGGTGCATACCGCTGTTGATCATAACACCGATGCCGGGCCGCCCGTCTCTGCAGCCTGCGGCGGCGAAGTACTCGTCGAGATCCGCAAAATGCCCGAGATCGGGGTGGACGATCCCGTACTCCGGGCATTCGACCGGTTCCGCCGCATCGGGCAGGGCGGTGTAGCCGAGGTAGCGCTTGAGGAGGAAGAGGATGAGGTTATAGTAGTTGTCGCGCCCTCCGTAGCGCCAGTAGCGGATTGTCTTGAGATAGTTCTCCGTATCCTCGTGGAGCCGCTCCCGTGCATCCGTCCCGGAGGCTGCGATTGCATCGCGGGCGACCTCGATCCGGTCTTTCGGAGCACCGGCATCGCCGTCTGCTCTTCGCGGCCATCCTTCCGCCGCCTCTCTTCCTTTCCCGGCGAAGCTCCCGAGCCGGGTCACCTCGAAGAGCCGGTGGAACGGCCCCATCATGCTGAGGACGATATTGGCGCCGTCCCGCAGGGCGGCGTAGGCGAGTTCGCTCGCCCTCCCCGCACCCCGGATATCGATCAGGACGATCTCCGCAGCCCGGAGAGCCTCCGTGAGGGCCTCCTCATCGACCTCCTCTTTTTCGATCTGGTGGGGGTAGACCATGGTCATCACGATACCGAGATCGAAGTCCCGGTTCAGGCAGTCAATCGCCTCGACGACCGCCGGGGATGGAACGGTGGAGATGCAGGCGAGTTTCATGGTCGCAATCCCTCTTTGATATCCCCTTCGAGCTTGAGGTACGCTCTTATCATGTCGTCCATCCCCGTAGTACACGGAAAGATCCGGAGAGTATCAGATTTGCCTCCCGTATATTCCCGGAAACGGGATTCGGCTGTAATCGTTGCCCGGTATATCGCGGTTGTGGCGCTCTCTGGTTCTATCAGGACTGTTTCGAATTCAAAACACCTCTCCTTCTCTGAAAAGACGTCTTTCAGGCTGGAAAATGAAAGATCCCTCATTTTGCAATCTCACTCCTTCTGGAAATCATTGAACAGGTCGCAACCGGCTGCCGTTTCACGGAACCGGTGCCTGAAAAAATGTTTTTTACCTTCTGCTCGGTTTTCGTTTCTTTGCCGCCTGTGTGCGGTTTCTCCCGCACACGGCGCGTGAAGGGGATGCCGGAAAGTTATGACTGGATGGGCACCTCCACTTTTGCAATCATCTTTCCGTCCAGGGTGACCATTTCGAGGAAGAACGACGACCCGACGTATTGGGGATTAATAATCCCGACGTCAGTCACTCTCGTGCCGCTGACAGCGTACATGTTCGGCGTCAGGTTCTGTGTCGTGCAGTTCACGGCGCTGATGTACGCGATGTCTCCGGGCGCGAACCTGGAGACCTGCCTTCCGCCCTTGCCGGATTTGTACCACGACAGTCCTCCCTGGCCGTTCTGGAGGAGGCTTAGATTGATCGCACTTACGTACGTCTGCTCCTCAATGCTTCCGTAGTTGGACGAAGGATGCAGGAGTATCTTGAATTCTCCGATGGAGAGTATGTCCCCCCCTTCGTGGTAGATGGTCATGCCCTCAGACTGGCTGTACTTGGCGTTGATGGTTACTTGCGGTGTCTTGGACTGTGTCTCCGCGAGCCCCCCGGCAAATGCGCTGACCACCGCTGCGATGATGACGGTCACGACCAGCATCAGCATTACTCCCACAACCGGGGAGACTGCACTGTCATCTCTTGAAACCATGCTCAAAGCCCCCTCACTTTCACTTCTTCGTTGTAGATCACTTTTCCGGAGGGTGTGTGAACCAGCCTCACGTTGACCACGTCGCCCTCGTGGAGGTTGTTCCAGTTTTTGCCGAGGACTCCCTGGATGAAGTCCATATCCGTGTCTGCAGTAAACCCGGTACCATCTTTGTATTCGTACGTCGGCGTGGTCACACCGTATCCACCATAACTCTCATCGGAGTTAGGGCCCCACGCGCCGGCAGGGTATGCACGCATGAGGGTGCCCGCCGTAAGGGTGTAGTTCCCGAAATGCTGATCGACGGTCTTGACGTTGTTCATCCCGAACGACTCAACCCCGGGCCCCGTTGCAAATGGTGCGGGGAACAGGTAAGAGCCGTAATTGACGTTGTTTACGTTCGGCAGAACGACCGTGGAGTTCTTCTCGCCGTTCTTCGCCGTCCAGTCAATGACAATTTTCACGTCGCTGGTGGGTATCGGTTCGCTCACCGAGATGACCCGCATCGTCATCCCGCTCCCGTAGTAGTACCCGGTGTTCACGATCTCGGTCGTCATGGTAATTGTGGGCGTTTTCTTCTGGCTTGAGGCGAGATCGCCTGCAAATCCGCTTACGACCGCAGCAATAATGAGCGTGACGACCAGCATCAGCATCACTCCCACCACGGGAGAGACTGCCTCTTCGCTGTCTTTTCTATGAGATTTCATGCTACCACTCCAATCAGAATTCCATGGTATGAAAATTCTATACCGATGTAATACCAAATGTAACAATGTGCAATATAAAACTTATTAATTTATATTTTTTGTAACTGTGGTGCAATAATATTCTGACAAGAAAATACATTTATCATATCTTCATTTTTCTAGCCGGACGGACTGGTGCATTCCTCTTGTTCTCGGTGTCTTCTCGTCTTTCCCCTGCTTTGTCGCCCAAACTCCCTCTCGCATCCATCATGCCGCTGCTTGGAGGTGCACGGGACGGTGCCGGAAGACGTGCCGGGATCGCAAACCACCAGGTGCGCGGATAGATCGTGCTGGTGACGGATGGTATCGCACCCCTGAACCCGGTGGGTACGAACAATTACTCCGGTCGCCTACGGCCAGAGACATGCCCGTGCATACGCCGATCCATTGCCGTGGCGTAGCCGGGTGTCCCGTTCTGCAGGATCGGAACACGCTATTAACGATACAGATGAAAAGTCATTAATATTAAGTCAAAGATATGAAAAATTATGAAATTTTACGGAAATAATCAAATTTTCTTCATACTTGTTCTGATATTTGCAATTATTGTGGCGACATCACTGGTCGCAGGATGCATTACGATATCAAAAAATGTGGACGCAGAACCTGAAACGGCCGGTATGGAGACTCCGGATGCGCATGAAATCCTGGTGCCTGACCCTGGGGGTGCCGCTGCAACCCAGAGAGAAACAAAGAGTACGGTCGTGGCTGCTGAACCATTCCTTCCCGGGGACGATAAGAAGCTCGGCCTGGCCTTCCCACCCGACCTTGAGATTGGCTCTTCCGACGTGCTCGGCACCCTTTTTGAGGAAAAACGGTCGATTGTTCTAGAGAACTACGCATATGTCGTAGACGTTGCGTCCCCGCCGCTTGTTCTCTGGTTTGATGTGGAACCCCGGTACGACGACACGAGAGAGAGTTTCTTCATCGTAACGGTGAGGGATCGGAACTCGGGCAAGGTTGCCGCTCAAGGCGGATACGGGCAGGTGCATTCGGGAAGCAAGGAGCAGGAGATCACCCTCTACAGAGCGGGGACCTATCATATCAACATCGAAGCGCGGCAAATCCACGTCGATTTTAAAATACTCACTGCAGATGCCCCCCTCCTGGAAGAGACCGTAATGCCCTCCGGGCAGGCAACCCCCAATCCGTATGAGATGTGGGAGTACTTCTAAAGCGGGCGTCTCCCCTCACATTCTTTTTTGGTTATCGTTATGCCGGCGTAGGATCAGCCGCATCCCACACCTGGTTGTTTGCATATGATAATTCATAAAAATAACATTTAGTAACAAAAATGACTACACTTATATGCATCTTTGGTGCAGAACTATGCGTATGGGTGGTAGATACAGCAGACTCGGCGTGACAGATGCGTTCAGGGCTGTCCGCTCCTCAATTCCCTGGCAAAAGATGAGAGGCGCGGGGAAACCTGACGAAACACCTGCCGTGCCACAGGATCAGCCCGGGAATGGATCGGACGTTTGCGCGTTTCCGGAGATGCCGCATGCGGATGGACTGACGTGCATCGACCGCTACTGGCTTAGACCTCCTTACTCGTATGCGGCGATAATCAGGAACGCAGCAAATATCCTTACCTACACGCTTGTCGAACCGCCCCTGACCTCCAGGGAGCTGATTCTCCTTCAGGAGACGCATGAATATCTCAGAGATACAGTCGTTCTTGAAGATCCGCATGAGAACTACCGTGTCAAATTGCAGTTATCGGATGTCGCCCGTATCATCCGCCATTTTGACCCCGGTATCCCGGAGGAGCGTGTCGGGATCCTGCATTATTACCTGGAACGGAATTTCCTGGGGTACGGGAAGATCGACGGGCTTATGCATGACGAGAATATCGAGGATATCAGCTGTAACGGTGACGGGGTTCCGGTCTACGTCTACCACCGTGCACATGCGAGCCTCCCGACGACAATTCGGTTCAGCGGAGATGAATTGAACCTGTTCATCATGAAACTTGCGCAGAAGGCCGACAAGCACATCTCCCTCACGACCCCTCTTGTCGACGCCGCTCTTCCGGACGGATCGCGCACCCAGTTGACCTTCTCCAATGTCGTCTCAACGCGGGGGAGCTCGTTTACCATCCGGAAATTCAAGGCGGATCCGATGACGCCCCTGGATCTCATTGCATACAGGACATATTCCCCGGAAGTGCTTGCTTTCCTCTGGCTTGCTGTCGAGAACAGAAAAAGTATGATCGTCGTCGGCGGCACGGCCAGCGGCAAGACATCGACGATGAACGCTATCTCGTTTTTTATTCCCTTCAATGCGAAGATCGTTTCCCTGGAGGACACACGCGAGATCCAGCTCCCCCATGAGAACTGGCTCCCCACCCAGACCCGCGAGACGACTATCAGCTCAACCCGGGTGGATATCGATCTCTTCTCCCTGCTGCGTTCTGCGCTCCGCCAGCGCCCGGAGTTCATCATCGTCGGCGAAGTCCGCGGAAGGGAGGCGCAGACGCTCTTCCAGGCCATGAACTCCGGCCATACTACCTATTCCACCCTCCACGCCGGCACGATACAGGAGGCGATCAACCGTCTTGCCCACGATCCCATCAGCATCCCGAGAGCGATGTTCGGGGCGCTCGACCTCATCGTGATTCAGTCCCTCCATTACCGGGGGGGAGAGATCTATCGGCAGTGTGATTCCGTCCACGAAATCATTCTGACGCCGGACGGGGAGATCCGGTGGTCGACACTGTACGAAAACGACCCTACAACGCGGGAGTTCCGCCGGGTTGCGGTCCGATCGCAGGTCCTCGATGAAATTGCTGCCATGCATGGGTGGGACGACGAAACGGTCGTTCGGCAGCTTGCTCTGCGCGAGCGGTTCCTCAGAGAAGGCAGGAAGGAAGAATACTCAACTGCAACCGCGCTCCTTGCGGCAATCAGGAATCTGGAGGTCTCGCACGATGTACGGAAGACTGAGGCATAAATTCCTCCATCTTCATGAGACGACAGACCTCCGGCGGACGCTGCGGGCGGCCCACATCCCCGTCGCAGCGGACCGGTACTGCACGTTTATGATCCTGGGAACGGTTCTCTCCCTCCTCGGTTTCATTGCGATCAACACCTACCTCTCCGCAAACAGGTTCGAGGTTACACTCTTCTCGGTCATCCCCGACCTTCCTGCACGAGTGATCCTCTTCATGCTGATGGTGCCGGGCCTCTTATTTGCCCTGTACTTCTATCCTTCAATCGTCGCCGCCGGAAGGAAGACGCGAATCGATTTCGACCTTCCCCACGCAGTCACCTACATGCAGGCGCTTTCAACCACCCTCACGCTGTACGAGGTGCTACGAAAAGTCTGTGAAGAAGCTGCCCTCTTCGGAGAAGTCTCCCGCGAATTCGGCACCATTGTCAGGGATGTCGAGGTCTTCGGCGATGATCTCACCACTGCGATGAGATCCCTTATTGCAATCACTCCCTCCGAAACGTTCGGAGATTTCTTAAACGATCTGATCTCCCTCTCGGACTCAGGGGGCAGCGTCACGGCTTTCCTTGCTGCCCGTTCGGATCAATTCAGGGAGAATGCCCGCCAGGAGATGGCGATGACCTTGAAGACGATCGAGATCATGGCCGAGGTGTATGTGACCGCGTTCGTGGCCGGGCCGATTGCCCTGATTATCATGTTGATCTCCCAAAATCTTGCCGGTACCGGGACACTTCAGTATATCATGCCGCTTATCTACGGTGGACTGCCCGCCGGGGCTATCGTGATGATCCTGCTGCTCTATCTTCTCGTACCGGGCGATCCCCTCTCGATCTCCCGCCAGGAGGTCAAAGAAGTGGAATACGGTTCCGAAGTATCCGCTGCGGTAGACCCGTCGGCCGACACTAAATTCACGAAAAGTATACGTTCGAAGAAGACCTATTTGCGAGTTCTTGGTGTCCTCCGCCACCCGCTACGGCATTATATCGCTGATTATACCTTCTCCGTCGCTGCAGGGGTCCTTACAACGGCAATCCTTGCCTATCTCTTCTTCATCGGCCCTTTCCAGGATTTCTTTGGAGTATATCAGATGGAGGCGACGTTCTGTCTGCTCATTATCGGCTTTATGATCCCGGTGCTCGTCGCCTACGAGGGACGGCGGTGGTACGTTTCCCGGGTCGAGGCACAGATCCCCGGATTTCTCCGGGAGGTTTCCGACATGAAGGATATCGGCATGACGCTCCAGGGCGCGATCCACCGGATTTCCCGGGCGAAGATGGGGGTGCTCACCTCGGAACTCTGTGTTGTATCCTTCGATATCAAGCGCGGGTCCAGCCTCAACACTGCCCTTGTCAGGATGGAGGAGCGTATCGGGCTGGTCTCGGTCAAAAGGGTCATTTCCCTGGTGGTAAGGGCGAGCCAGGTCACCGACAACCTCCGTGAGATCCTGACGATCGCAATCAGCGACTTTGAGCATTACCTGAAGATGAAGAAGGAGCGGTTCAACACGACGTTCACCTACGTGATGATCGTGTATCTCTCCTTTGGCATCTTCCTTTACACGGCATACGAACTGAACGGAGCCTTTCTATCCAGTTTTGTCGCCCTTGGGGGCACAAGCCTGAATGTCTCGGAAAACCTGACCGATATGTTCCGGATCTCGATCATCCTCGGAACAATCTCGGGGATTATGGCGGGGCAGTTCAGCGCGAACAGCATTCTGGCCGGATTCAAGCACGCGATCCTCTTCCTGCTTGCTGCAATCTGGCTCTTTGTATATCATATCGGAGCATAATCATGGCGGGAAATGCGGATGCGGTATCTGAAGTTGTCGGCGAGATGCTGATGATAGCCCTCGTTCTTATTCTGGTTGCCGGTTTTGGTTGTTCGATCGGTTCTCTCATCCCTCACGACCGGGACCCCACGATTACGCTTCTTGTGACGAACACGAGCGATAATTTCACCCTCTGGCACAAGGGTGGCGACTGGGTGAGGGTTTCTGAGATTACGGTGACGGTGAGCAACAGTACGAGAATGGAGAAATTTAATGGTACTACGTTCTGTTGCGTGCCGAACGCTACCACGTTCGACCTCGGGGGTGCGATAACCGTCCCCTACCAGGTGCAGGGCGACGAGGAGTTCCGGGTGTTTACGCCACGAATCGTGCTCATGACCGGGAGGTTTTCATGATGGAGGATTCGGCTGTCTCGCCGGTCGTCGCGGTGATGCTCATCCTCGCCATCGTGGTGACCTTTGTTTCGATCTCTCACACGATTATCGTTCCGTCGATGAAAGCACAGTCGGAGATCGAGCATTTCGGGAAAGTTGAGGAGTCGTTCCTGAGGTTCGGTTCCGATATCGAACTCGCGGCCTCTCTCAAGCGGGATATAAGGCTGAGCGAGCGGATACCGCTTGGCGGGGGAGACTTTCTCTTAAATCCGGTCCGTTCGTCAGGGACGCTCCGGGTCTTGCAGGAGCCGAACTGGATCGTGAACGTCACCGTCAGGAACGCGACCGATTCGGTGACCCGCTCCGCAATGCTCGTCAATGTCTCATACTCCTCATCCGAGAATTTCTGGCAGGATCAGGGCTACCGGTGGCAGTACGGGTACACGAACATTTCAAAGGGGCGCGTTGAAACCCCGCTTGAACTCCCCACAATGACGGATGTCATCGAGCAGGCGGGCTCCTCGGGGTTCGGCACAACCCTGCTCGACCTCGAGTACTCTCCCGCAACCGTCCCGGTGATCGATGCAAACGCGACGGTGACCGGGTTTGACACGAACTGCACTTCGATCGCCATCGGCATCGTGAACGTCACTGCCGGTGAGCGAAATTTTGCCAGCGGAAACGGGTTTTGCACCCTGGCTCTTGATTGTACGCGGTCCGCGATCGATACCGTGGAGAACCCGGAGCAGGTTACCATCCGTGTGAACCGCAACCTCCCTGTGCCCCTGGATGTGCCGCTCTGGGAGAAGTGCAATGCCACGGCCTGGGCACTCGATACGGCCTGCACAAACATTGGCAACTACGCTTTCGCGACGACTCCGGAGTTTGATGAGTTCTCCATCGGAATCAGCCGGAGCGGCACCCCTGTCACCGTCCAGGTCGTGGAAACGGTGATCACGGTCATGGCGTACTGATGCTCCTCCATCTCCGCAAACCGCCGGTCTGCGATGGGATGCTGAAAAGAGCCGGAAACGCAGATCCCCTCTCTCTTTTCGCCCCTGGTCGGCGCACCGTCAATCCTCGGGCTGGTTGCATTGTGGAGGATTGCTGGTTTCAATATGCCCTGCCCGATGATAACGGTGCAAGGAAGGACAAGCCCCCGTATCTGAAGCGCATAGTGCCTTCTGCAGACTGGGCGGCCTACCTGCAGCGCGAGGAGAAGGACGAGTTCGTCCAGATCTCCGTTTTAACAATGCAGTTCGAACTCATTCACCCGTTCTGCGACGGCAACGGACGTATCGGACGGATGCTCGTCCTACTGATCCTGTACGAGAAGGGATTGATAGGCAGCCCGAGGTTCTCCATCAGCGCCTACCTCGAGCGGCACCGCTCCGGTCGTAAGCCGACGCCCGGACGTTCCAGCAGATGCTGTTTCCGGGTAGGCGGGGAGCAAATGGATGCCGGCAACCGACGCTTCCCGCAAGGCGGCGCGATCGAACCGGCACCCTCGCGGCAGATCTCCGGAAGGTTGCCATCAGTACCCGAATCTGGAGAGGTTGTACTTCCAGAGGTTCTGTATCGGCGGATGCCGCTGCAGGTAGACCTGCGGGATCTGCCTCTTTGGGACCTGGTGCCGCAAAAAGCGTTGGCTGCTATCGCCGCGATGGCCTTATCCCGGAGGGCGGCCGGTTCCCGGTCTTCCGTCCGGGGCGATGCTTTCAGAGCAGAGCCTCGAAGGCTTCTTTTACCTTTGCTTCTCGCAAAAGAGATTGCCGCCTTCATCTGATCCGCAGATCCTTGCGGGCCAGGTACCGCCGGGCGAGATCCGGATCGTAGATCCAGCAGACCTTCCCCCGTGCGTCGATGGCGATCTTGTTTGACTCGAGGAGGTATTCGATGATCGTCTTGAACGTCTGATGCATGACCTTTCGCGGCAGGCGCTCCCACAGTGCCCGGCGACGGTATTCGCCGCTGTGCTCCTGGATGAAGTCTTCGACCATTCTGATCGTATCGAGGGTGGGGGAATGGGCGGATCCGGTGCTCACCGACATGCTCTCATTGTTGTTGTATGGAGATATAACAAACGGATCCGATAACAGTGAGCATTCCCTCAAAGAGCATTTGGCTGGAATTCCCTGACGGGTGTGCGAGGCGGACGAGATCCCTGCACCTGAAGGCCGGCCGACTGTCGCCTTGCTTCTCCACCTCTTTCTGGTAGGTTTTTGTCTCACTCTTGGCGACCTCCCGTAACCCTCCCTGCCTCTGTGCGGAGCAGGCACCTGCGTTTGTGTGGGACTCCCCTCCCGGCGGATCTGAAACCTCGGTTTTAGGCCGTGGAGCAGCACCGCCGGCTATACTGAAACAAACCATATATAGTATGACCGTCATTGAACCGGCTGATGATATGGGTGAAGCGGATATGCCGATACTGCATGACGGAACCTCCGAACGACCGGTCACCCCACTCAAGCAATCGATAAAACCGCCTCGCTCTGCGGCGGTCGCCGGCATCCTGTTTGCCGTCCTGTATGGCTCGGCCCTGGTGCTCATGGTTCTCTCGATTCCTCCCTACGCTATCGCCGACTATGAATGGGTGCGAACGCACGCACGGATGGTCGACTTTGCGCTGATCCTGGTTCCGTTCGCCGGGATCGCCTTTCTCTGGTTCATCGGCGTAATCCGGGATCAGCTCGGCGATGCCGAGGATCGGTTCTTCTCCACGGTATTCTTTGGCGGCGGCCTTCTCTTCCTGGCTCTCACGTTTATTGCGGCGGCATTGGTTGGGGGGCTTCTGAGCAGCTATGCCATCATATCGAGCACGCTGATAGAGAGCGGCGTCTTCCTCTACGGCAGGTCGGTTCTCTATCAGGTTCTCAACCTCTACGCGATCCGCATGGCGGGCGTATTCATGATATCCCTGGCGACGATCTGGCTCCGCACCGGGGTGATGCACCGTGCCTGGGCTATCGTAACCTATGTGCTGGCGCTGGTGCTGCTCTTAAGTATCGGCTTTTCGCTGTGGGTGCTCCTGATATTCCCGGCATGGGTGCTGGCAGTCAGCGTTCACCTGCTCGTCCTGAACCTCCGCAACCCGCCCGACGCCGCAAGCGGTGAGGTGCGTTGAACGCTGGTGCCGCATGAGCAGCTCGAGGATACGGCGAGCCCGGATCCGGTACGCCCGGGATCGGATGCGGGTGAACTTCTGGTTTGTTCCCCTGCTGATGTCGTTTGGCGCGATCATCCTCGCCTGGGTCCTGCTCTGGGTAGACGCCCGTATCCCCTACGATATTACGCTGATCAGCCGCCTCGTCCTGATGGGCGGCGTAGCCGAGACACGCACGTTCCTGATCAACATGGGCACGACTATTATCCTCACCGCGGGCGTGGTCTTCACGCTGCTCACCCTGCCGCTCTCCACGATGGCGGCCCAGTATGGCTCCCGATTAGTCCGGCTCTTCATGGGCGATCGTACGACGCAGTTCATCCTCGGCATGTTCGTGAGCACGGTCGTCTACCTCTGGGCGGTGGCCGAGACCCTTCCCCTGGCTGATGAGGGCTGGAGGATACCGCAGCTCACCCTGACTGCGGGGGTGCTCCTGCTGCTCGCATCCTTCGCCTCGCTGATCCTGCTCATCCAGCACCTGAGCACCATGATCCAGGCCCCCACGATCGTGGCGAAGGCGGGAGTGGAGCTGCAGGACGCGATCCGCTCTCTGGCTCCGGAAGGGCGCCGAAGCGCCTCGGGCGGGGGACCGGCCGTGGCGGAGACCGGCAGCCACCCGGTACGGGCGGTGAAGGCAGGCTACATCCAGTACATCGATCACGACCACCTTCTGGCGGTCGCGACCAGGAAGGACGCCGTCATCGAGGTGCGGAGAAAGACCGGCGACTTCGTCGGCCCCGGGGTCGTCATCGCCCACGTCAGGCGATCTGGTCAGGTGGACGTCGGGCTCGCGGGAGAGGTGCGACAGGCCATCCACATCGGAGACCGACGTTCGCCCGCCCAGGACGTCGTCTATGCCGTCACCCTGCTCACGGAGACGGCGTTGCGGGCGGTGTCGGAGAACGATTCTTACACGCCGACGATCTGCCTGGATTATCTCGGCGAAGGCCTGGCGCTGTTCCTCCGGCAGGGCGAACCGGCCTCCCACCACTACGACCGTCACGGTCGGCTTCGCCTCGTACTCGAGCCGGTGACCTTCGATGAGCTCGTCAGCGACTCCTTCGCCATGCTCCGCCATGCAGGGCGGGACAGCGCCCCGGTGCTCCAGCATATGCTCGAGGTGATCGCGACGATCGGCACGGAGATCACCTCTGCCGAGTCCTGCATGCCCCTGCGCCGCCAGGTCGCCCTCATCCGGGAGGAAGCCCGGGCGAGCGGCCTGATCGACGAGGACCGGCGCTCGATCTGCCGGAACGCGGACCTCCTGGAGGCGGCACTGCCATGTGCGGGGTTGATACCAGATTCCGGTGCCACGGCCCGGAACGAGCCGGAGGAGCATTGAAATGAACGTGACTCCGGACTCTATCACGGATCTCGGTGCCCAGGTTGGGCAAGCCCTTATCATTCTTATTGTGACCGGCATCGCCCTCGTCGCCGCCCGGGTCGTTATGCGGCGGGTGCTCTGGCCGGCGCTCAGAAAACCCCGCCTCGCACCGAGCCGGCAGATGCTCTCGCTTGTCGAACAGTTCGTCTACCTGCTCATCATTGTATTCGGCCTGCACCAGGTCGTCCGGGTCGTCGCACCGGGCGTTCTTCTTTTCGACGATATCTTCTTCCTCTTCTACTGGCTCCTTGGGATCTACTTCGCGGTACGCCTGGTCTCCGCCACTGCCGATTGGTACCTGGGCGTGCTCGCCCCCCGGTTCGATGGAACCACCCACGAAAAGGTCGTCTCTCCGATAAAGTACATCCTGTACATCGTCATCTTCGCACTGGCCGCCATCATCCTCATGGACTTCTTCGGCATTACCGGCACAGCCCTCACGACGAGCCTTGCCGCACTCGGCGTGACGACGCTGGTCGTGGGGCTGGCCGCCGAGAATATCATCAACGACATCATCACCGGGCTCGTAATCAGGGTCGATCAGCCCTTCCGGCCGGGCGACCGTATCGAGATACTGGAGCTGAACACCTGGGGCGATGTCCAGGAGGTAGGCTGGCGGTCGACCCGCATCCTCACCCGGGATAAACGTATGGTCACGATCCCGAACTCTCTCATCGGCAAGAACCTCGTCACGAACTACTCGATCCCTGATAAGTTCTTCCGGGTCGAGACCGACGTGGCCGTGGCGTATGGAGCGGATATCGAAGTTGTCCGGCAGCTGATACAGGAGGCCGTGGAGGAGCAGGACTGGGTGGTGAGGGACAGGCCGATCCAGGTGCTGCTGTGGGAGTTCCGGGATACCGGGGTGCTGATCCGGGCCAGATGCTGGATCGAGGATTACGTCGATACCCGAATCGTTGTAGACCAGTTGAACACGGCGATTTACAGGCGGCTCTTCGAGAGAGGCTTCGTATCGGGGCCGGTATCGGATATCGCCCTCCATACGGCAGAAGGTGAAGAGCATAGAGAGGGTGCGTGATTGCCCCTTCCTCCGGGTACGATCGCATGGGTCCGGGAAGGCGCCGGCACGGTTAATCGTCTACGTCCGGAGACCAGCAGCCGGAAGACGGACGCAAGGTTCCTTCTTCCCGTATCCGGACGTGCGGGACGTTCCGGGTCGGATCGAAAAGAGAAGGGGTCAATGGAGTTTACCGCTCCCCGCCTCCTCGAGCTGCCGAAGCACCGCGTCCAGGTTGAACGCGGCCGGCTTCTGGCGCGGCGGGTACTTCGTGAACGCCTCGATCTCGGCTGCGACGAGCGCCTGCATGCCGTAGATAAGGTATGCATGGGAGATCAGCCAGTCGTAGTAGGTGTTCGAGTTCTCGTCGGCCCGCTCGAACGGGTCCTGCCGCAGGTTGAAGATCTTCGGGATCCGGAGCGGCACGAACGGCTCCATCCAGGTTGCGAGCTGTTTCGCCCGCTGTTCCATCAGCACAGCCTTCCAGTCCTTGTGCCGGATGCCGAGGATATCGCCGTCGTCGCTGATGTAGAAGAAGGTCTGCCGCGGGCTCTCCGCGACGTCTCCCGTCAGGTACGGGAGCAGGTTGTAGCCGTCGATATGCACCCGGAAGGTCTTCGACCCGGCACGGTGCCCCTCGAGGAGTTTCTCCTTGATCGCCGGCTCGCCGGCGGCGGCAAGGAGCGTCGGCAGCCAATCCTGGTGGGCGACTATGCCGTTCAGTACGGTTGCGGGTTTTATCTTTTCCGGCCAGCGCACGAACGCCGGGACGCGCCATCCGCCTTCCCAGTTCGTGTTCTTCTCGGACCTGAACGGGGTGATCGCGGCGTCCGGCCAGCTGTTGAAGTGCGGCCCGTTGTCGGTCGAGTACATCACGATCGTGTTCTCCGCGATACCGAGTTCGTCCAGCTTGTCGAGCATCCGCCCGATATTCTCGTCGTGGGCCACCATCACGTCGTTGTAGAACCCCTGGCCGCTCTTGCCCTTGTGCTTCTCTGCGGGGTGGGTTCGGAAATGCATGGCCGTGGTATTGTACCAGACGAAGAACGGTTTCCCGTTTCTGTGCGCTTTCTCTACGAACGCGAGAGCCCGGTCGGTCACCTCCTCGTCGATCGTCTCCATGCGCTCTTTCGTGAGGGGCCCCGTGTCCTCGATCGTCTGCCCGCCCCGGCCGTCCGCCACGGCGTGAAGGACGCCTCTTGGCCCGAATCGCTCCCGGAAGGCCGGGTCTTTTGGGTAGTCCGGGTCCTCGGGCTCCTCCTCGGCGTTCAGGTGGTAGAGGTTGCCGAAGAACTCGTCGAACCCGTGCATTGTCGGCAGGAACTCGTCCTTGTCGCCGAGGTGGTTCTTCCCGAACTGGCCCGTGACGTACCCCTGCGGTTTTAAGAGTTCCGCGATGGTCGGGTCTTCCGCCTGGAGGCCGACATCCGCGCCGGGCATCCCGACCTTGGTCAGCCCCGTCCGGATCGGGTTCTGGCCGGTGATGAAGGCGGCCCGCCCTGCCGTGCAGCTCTGCTGGCCGTAGTAGTCGGTGAAGGCGACGCCCTCGTTGGCGATGCGATCGATATGGGGTGTTCGGTAGCCCATCTGGCCCCGGTTGTTGTAACTGATGTTCCACCAGCCGATATCATCCCCCCAGAGAATGAGGATATTTGGATGCTTTTGTGCCATATTGTTCCTCCTTGAGTATTTGGCTGCTTATTATTGCCCGAGTATTTATATTTTTAGAGAAATACCTCTGATTCCGGACAGCCGTGGCGTCGTTGTTCTGATAGAACACGTTCTTCACCCGGGCGGTATTGGCGTCCCCGTTAACCGGCCCTGCCACTCACTACAGCGCCCCTTATGCATCCGCCCTTGATTTGGTCAGGGTGGGTCAATACTATCGGAGAATGTGGATCCGTTCCTTCGATTTGAACCGCTCAGGAAGCACAGTACGGATCTCCTTGTTCACGAACCAAGAACCATTTTGTTCACGTACCGTGGATATGCTGCTTGCAATCGGAAAGTGCACACGGCCGGTGGTGATGCTGCCCGTAAAATCGCTTCAGTTGAGCATCCCTGCCGGAACAAAAACCGGCATCCCTATCATCCCGCTCCCCGATCTCTTCCGTGAAGAGCATGGATCTCGCTGAATACCGGAGGATCAATACCATCATCGAGCGCGACAGCGCCGACGCGACCTACAAGTACGCCCATTCTCCGGGGCGTCATCGAGATCTGCCAGCAGTCCTCGCACCTCCGGGAGGACGACGGCGATGCGGTCTGGTTCCCCCTCGGGCTGACCTCATGTTGTCGATCCCTTACAGCCCCGGATTCGTGGGTTCCGTCTTTCGCAAGATCACCTCTCGAGAGATACCCGGATCATGCCGCGAGGATAGCAGAGACGCCATCACTGCCGTCCGATCGTGGGGAGGGGGGTGGACGATCGAAGATTTTATCGAGGATTGCCCGGCGAGGGAATGACCGCCTAGAGCAGATCACTCAAATCTTTGACCGTCATATCGGCCTGCTTTAAAATGTGCGACAGCGTTGAACGCTTGACCGGCTTATGCATAGGGACTGTCAGTTTCAGTAGTTTGTCCGGCAGATGCTTGTGCAGGCGGATATGGCTGCCACGCGTGCGGACGACGACCCACCCGTCCCGTTGAAGAGCGGTAACGATTTTGTCATAATCAAGAACAGGTACCTTGCTCATACGGCAATCTCAATCTGCTCGGCTGTTTCGCTAAAAGTGAGATCATCCTCGACAGTTTCAAGATACAGGTCAATCGCTTCCCTGATATTTTCCAATGCTTCTTCCTTTGTGTCGCCCTCGCTGATACAGCCGGGAAGGCTTGGTACATAGATCGTATAGCCCCCTTCCTCACTGGGCTCAAGCACTACACGCAGTCTCATACCCTACAGTGTCAATCCGGGGAATTTATACTTAATTGGCACATGGATACATTGGGTGAGATTGCTGACCCGGCACTGTCGCCCGTGAAACCTTTGGCAAAGGAGGGTCAGATTCTTGGAAGAGCTCGGGCATCGGGGACTGCATCGTCAACGCCGGTGTTTCGGAGGGTATAAGTGTCTGGATGCGATATCCAACAGTACCTATGCATCCTCTCACCCGGATTCGGCAGAACCTTCGCACCATCCGGGAGCGATATGGCGTGGCCGAGGAGTATGTCGTCCACGGCACGGCCTCGCTCCGGATCCACCGCTATCTCGAGAACCGCCGGTACGATCTCATAGGTATCGATATCGCCCACCCCAAACCCGGCGATGATGATTAATTGCATCTGGGACGCTCCATGCAGGAGAGCGGCAGTCTCCGGCATAATATTTTGCTCTCCGGGTCTCGCTGATGCCTGCAGGTCCCGGAGTTGATCGGGAAGGCATGTATCTGATTGCAGAAACCCTGCCGAACGAAAACCGGCATCCATATCATCCCATTTCTCAATCTCTTCCTGAAGAGCATGGATCTCGCTGAATACCGGAGGATCAACACCATCATCGAGCGCGACAGCGCCGACGCGACCTACAAGTACGCCCTCCTCCGGGGCGTCATCGAGATCTGCCAGCAGTCCTCGCACCTCCGGGAGGATGACGGCGATACGGTCTGGTTTCCCCTCGGGCTGCTCGTCGAGAAGTGGCTGCTCTACTACTACCCGATCTTCGCGGCAGCGAGGTTCATCCCGCAGAAGAACGGGGAGACGCCGGATCAGGATGCGGGGAAGGTTGTTTCATTCCGGAAGCACTTCATGCCGATCATTGTCTATTACAAAGAACGGGGTGGCATGTCGGTCTTCTACAATGACTATATTCGCAGTTCTATCCCGGCCGAGATCCAGCCGGCGTTCATAAGTCTGGTGAAGGAGATCCGAAAGACCATCACCCAGATGCCGATGAATCACCTCGGGTATTCGCAGTCGAAAAGGCCTTACTCAGTCTTCGACTATACCAGGCCGCTGCCTCGGCTCCCGAACGATAGTCCGGTCGACCGACCATACCTGATCGAGCACGCCGGCCGGTTCTCCCTCTCACGGGATCTCTGCACGATCTTCGAGTACTTCGGGAGTTTCATCTCGGGGGAAGAGTGCCTGCTGAAGAAGTGGGCTGCATTTACCGCAGCGGCGGATAAGACACGCACCGTCACTGAGGAGTGCATGCTCTCCCTGCTCACGGCGATGCCGACGACCGAACGGGCGGTTGCGGATGCTCGCAGCATTTACCGGTCAGTCTTTGAGGAGGAGGGGTCGCTGACCTGTGTCTGGTCGGGGAAGGCCATTTCCTCACCGGACGCGATGCATATCGACCACGTCCTCCCCTTTTCGGTCTGGAAGAACAACGATCTGTGGAACCTCCTCCCCACCCTCGCGTCGGTTAACGCCAAAAAGCGTGATCGCATTCCCGACCGTTCACGCTTGGAATCCCGCCGGGAGTGCATCATCGAATACTGGGATCTGCTCCATGATCGTTCTCCTCACCAGTTTGAGAAAGAGATCTCGGTTTCGCTCTTGGGTCCATATGCTTCATGGACTGACTGGCAGGATCAGGCGTTTGAACGGATGATGCATAAGTGCGCCTACCTGATCGATATCAGAGGTTACGAAGCATGGTACAAAACACGGGCATGCTGACCTGTCCGTTCTGCAATCCCCGCCCCGAGGAGATCGTGCTCGCGAGCGATCTCTGCTACGCCCGCTACGACAAGTACCCGGTGAACCCCGGCCACCTCCTCGTCATCCCCTTCCGGCACGTCGCCGGCTTCTTCGACGCGACGGACGAGGAGCAGGCCGCCCTCTTCGCGCTCGTCCGCGAGGCGAAACATCTCCTTGATGAACGCTTCCGTCCCGACGGCTACAACATCGGCGTGAACGTCGGCGAGGCTGCCGGGCAGACGGTGATGCACCTGCACGTGCACGTCATCCCGCGGTATACCGGGGATATGGAGGAGCTGCGGGGCGGGGTGCGAGGGGTTATTCCGGAAAGGCGGGTGTATTGAGGAGATTCGGTCACGCCGGTTTACGAGAACCAATGACGGCTCGCTCCGATTATACGTGATGAAGCCGCTCCCGTCGAGCCCCCTCCGAATCAGATCTCGGATGCCCTCGTTCACTTTCAACCCGCGCCCGCCGCGCTTTTATATGCCCCCGTTTCCTGAACGCTTACCTATGAGGCAGAAAGAAACCCTGCGCTACGACCAGACGCTCTTCCGCGACCGCGAGGTCTTCGAGTTCACGTTTGTCCCCGACCAGCTCAACCACCGCGACGCCCAGATCCGCGAACTCGCCCTTCTCGCCCGGCCGGCCGTCCGGGGCGGCAGCCCGAGGAGCGCTATCCTCCGCGGTCCGCCCGGCACCGGCAAGACCACCACTGTCCACCGGCTCTTCGCCGAGATCGAGGAGGCGACGCAGAGGATCGTCCCGGTCTATGTCAACTGCCAGCAGCACCGGACGCCGTTCGCCGTCTTTGCGTGCATCTACGAAAAACTCGTCGGCTACGCTCCCCCGTCGGCCGGCCGGCACCTCGACGACGTCGTCGGCAGCATCACGAAACGGCTCGGCGACCGAAACGCCGCGCTCCTCGTCTGCCTGGACGACGCCAACTACCTGCACGAGGCCAGGCACTTAAACGACCTCCTCTACCGGCTCCTCCGGCTCTACGAATCGTGGGACGTCCGGAAGGCCGGCGTCTTCGCGGTCTTAAGTGACCTCTCCCTGAACCTCGCCGCCGAGGTCGACGCACAGGTCCGGTCGGTCTTCCACCCGACGGAGGTCTTCTTCCAGCCGTACGCAAAGCCGGAGATCCGGGAGATCCTGGAGGGCCGGATCCGGCAGGGGCTCTACCCGAACGTGGTGTCGCAGGCGAACACTGCCCTCATCGCGGAGATCGCCGCACAGGAGCAGGACGTCCGGGTCGGGATCGACCTCGTCCGGACGGCGGCCGAGCGTGCGGAGAGCGACGGGCGCCGGACGGTCACCAGACAGGACGTGATGGCCGCCTCCCGGTCGGTCATCACGCCGACCCTGCAGAAGCGGGCCGCTGACCTGAAGGAGGGCGAGCGTGCCCTGCTCTCCCGCATCGCAGAGATGGCACGGGATACCGGCGCGGACATGACCTCGGGTGCGGTCTACGAGGCGGTGCAGGGGTACGCCGTAAGCAGCGAGACGACCTACCGGACACGGTTAAAGCGGCTCGAGGAGGCGGGGCTCATCGACCTGCCGCTCCGCACCGACCGCGGGCGAACCCGGGAGGTTCTGCTCCGCTTTACCCCCGAGCAGGTGCTCGCCGTCTGTGAACCGCGGGGGAAAACCGGCGCGGCATAGTGCCTCTCTCCGGCGGGGAATAGCCGTTCCGCCCCTTCTCCGGCCATTTCACCCTTTTCCGGTTAAGTAACGGTTAAGTAACCCCTATTTTCACCCGCACCATTCTCCCCACACCTTTTTAAGCCGTGTACCCGCACGCTCAACCAAGCGGTGCATGCAGAATGGCTCTTCCCCTCCGGGATTGCCGGTGCACCGCGAAATGCAGCAGCGAGGCTACGCATGAAACAGAAATCACGACCCATACCCCGGGACGAGACTGCAGCCCCCGGAGAGCGGCGGGGCTCCTCTGTCCCGGCCGGATCGACGAGAGAACGCAAAAGAATCTGCGACGGCAGCCAGGCACAACCAATTGTTTCCAGCACTCGGATGCACCGGACCGCCAATGGTACTCGGCACTCCAACGATATAAGCGTGTCCGCCCCGGGAGATGCACCGCGGAAGGTGCCGCTCTACCTGATCGCCGGGGTCGTCGCGGCCGAGGTCGCCCGGCACAAGCGGGCACTCCGGGAGATCCACGTCGTCGGCGCCGCCGGCCACTACTACGCGGTCACCACCGTCGTTGCCGGAGGGGATACCGATGCCTGAGCCGGGAACGCTCGCCTACGGCAGCGGCGGCACCCTCCACGTCGCGGTCGATGCCGAACACTACCGGATCGAACCGGAGGACGCGAAACACCTGCTCTTCTCCGGGCGGGTGGTGCCGATCCAGCAGGACTGCGTCGTCCGCGACGGCGGGATGCCGATGGGCCAAACGACGATCGAAGGCCATGCCGCGGTGAACTGCACCGGCAAGGCCGTGGTGCTCCACACCCGCGCCGGCTCGTTCATCATCCCGCTCGTCAGCTTCCAGCGGGTCGCCCGGGGGGAGGCGGCGAGCGCCCCCCTCTTCCCCCTCATCCCGGGGGTGACGGGGTGAGCGATCCGATCCGCCGTGCGGCGGAGGTGATCGCCCCGGACGGTGTGGTGGAGGTGCGGGCACTCGCCGAGAGCGCCGTTCACTCCGGCTACTTCGACGACCGCGCCGAACTCGCCGCCCGGGCGGAGGTGCTCGACGCCGATCCGGCGGTTGGCGGGATCTACGTCACCCTCAATCCCGTGAACGGGGCGCTCCTCGCCCGGCGGGCGAACCGGATCAAGCTGCGGCTCTCGAGGAAGGACGCGACGACGGCCGACGCCGATATCGTGAGACGCCGGTGGCTGCCGGTCGATATCGACCCGGTGCGGCCGAGCGGGGTCTCATCGACGGACGCAGAGCACGACCTCGCGCTCGCCACCGCCGAGCAGATCGCCGCCTGGCTCAGCGAGCAGGGGTTCCCCGACCCAATAAAGGCCGACTCGGGGAACGGCGCCCACCTGCTCTACCGGATCGACCTTGCGAACGACGAGGCGGCGACCGGGCTCGTGAAGGGCTGCCTCGCGACCCTCGACGCCCTCTTCTCGAACGAAGTGGTCACCGTCGATACCGCGAACTACAACGCCGCCCGGATCTGGAAGCTCTACGGCACCGCATCACGGAAGGGCGATTCCACGCCAGAGCGGCCGCACCGGCGGGCGAGGCTGCTCGCGGTTCCCGACGGGATCGCAGTGGTTCCGGCGGAACGGCTACGGCACCTCGCCGGCCTGCTCCCGGTGGATGAACCGCCGGCACCGAAGAGGGGCACCGGCATCGACCTCGCCGCCTGGCTCGCAGGCCACAGGATCGCCGTCCGGTCCGCAAAACCCTACCGGGGCGGGACGCTCTACACCCTCGAGGACTGCCCGTTCTCGGCGGCGCACAGGGACGGGGCGTTTGCCATCCAGTTTGCGAGCGGTGCCATCTTCGCCGGCTGCCACCACACGAGCTGCGGCGGCGGGACGCAGCGCTGGCCGGAGCTCCGGGCACGCTACGAGCAGCGGGAGCAGAAACGGGAGAAGAGGGAGCAGGAACAGGGGAAGAAGAACAACTCCCCCCATCCCCCACCAGAGAATGAGCACCACCACCGGGCAATGGAGATCCTGAAAGAGGGCGATCCGCTTGCGTTCCTGCTCGCGACCTTCAACAAGAGCCACGTCGGCGACCGGATCGTGGCGGAGTGCCTGGCGATGTCGGTCGCCTCGCAGTCGGTGGCGAACACGAATGGCCTGCACGTCGCGATCTCGGGGAACTCCGGCAAGGGCAAGAGCCACGCCTGTTCGACGATGCTCGCCCTCATCCCCGAGGCCTACAAAATGACCGGCACCGTCTCGAACAAAGCGCTCTACTACGCAGACGACCTCCGGCCCGGGACGGTGATCCTCTTCGACGACACCACGCTCTCCGACGACCTGCAGGAGGTCCTGAAGTCCGCGACCTCCTCGTTCCACGAGCCGATCGAGCACCGGACGGTCACGGCCGACCGGCAGCTCCGGGTCTGCAGCATCCCCGAGCGGTGCGTCTGGTGGCTCGCCAAGGTCGAGAACCCGGGCGACGACCAGGTGATGAACCGGATGCTCACGGTCTGGATCGACGACTCGGCCGAGCAGGACCGGGCGGTGCTCGAGCACCTCAAGCGGATTGAGGCGGGCGAACATACCAATGGAGATGATCCGGACGTCCTGACCGCCCGGGCGCTCTGGTCGATCGTGAAGCAGCAGCGGATCTCCGTCCGGATCCCCTTCGCCCGGCGGATCCAGTTCTCGAACCCGGCGAACCGCCGCAATCCCGCGATGCTCTTCGACCTGATCAAGTGCCACGCGGCGCTGCGGTTCCTGCAGCGTTCCCCGAAGGAGATCGGCAGCGTCCTCCATATCGAGGCAACCCGCCAGGACTTCGACGCGGCCGCCCGGCTCTACGGCGCGATCAACCGGGAGGGCGGCGGGCAGGAGTCGAAGATGACCCGGAACGAAGCGGCGGCACTCCAGACGATCGCCCGGATGGGGTGGGAGACGTTCACGGTCCGGATGCTGCAGCAGGTCACCGGGCTGTCGTACCACCAGGTCAGGCGGATCTTGCAGGGCTACTCGGCGCGGGGGATGACCTACTGCGGCCTCCTCGAGAAGTGCCCGGCCATCAGCGTGGTGGATGCGACGGTGATCGACGAGAGTTCGGGGACGACCGTCCGCCGGCACGAGCTCCACTTCCAGTTCGATATCGAGCGCTACCGGGAGTGGATGGCGGAGCTCGCGGTCTGGCTGGAGGATGAGGATGCAGACCCCGGGGAGGAGGGCTCCCCGCCGCCTCCGGATGGGTGTTGCAACGATGGTTGCAAACAGGAGTGCAAGGGGGTGTGCAAAGGGGAGTGCAAAGAGCTCGAGGGTGCAGATTCTCGGCATTATGGCGATAATTTCGAGAACGGGGGGATATTGGGAGAGATTTATCGCGACGATGAGAGGTCGTTTGCAACACTTTCCGGATCACGCAGTTCCCCCTGGTTGACTCCACCGGAAGAGCACCCTGATCGCCTGCACGACCGGAGTGAACCGTGTGCTTTCGGATCTGTTGCAAACGGAAAACTCGAAAATCGTGATTCGTCGGCGAATCAAGAATCCCTTGGCGCAGTGGAGAGTTCACAGACGAAAAGTGTTTGCACACCCCTTTGCAACACCACGTACAACCGTGGTGCAACACCCGTCCGACCGCTGCCCGGCCTGCTCGACCACTGCACGTTCAAGCGGGTGTCCGTCGACCTCGGGCGGTGCACGATCTGCGACACCGCAAAAGCGGCCTACCACTCACGCGAGGCACGGGCGAGTATCTGCCAGAGATGTTATACCCGGCTGGTGCGGGAGGGGAACGCGAGGGAGGGGGTGCGGTGATCCCCGTCGATCCCCTGCAGGCCGGCGGTGGTGCTCGGGATGGTTGGAGCGGTGCTGGTGGCGTCGCGGTCGCCGGGCATCCGGCGGGCAGGGTTTGCGGCTTGGGTCGTGGGGAATCTGCTCTGGTTACTGCATGGGATCCTGACCGCCGACCCGTATCTGAGTATTCTCTTCGGGTTTTACGGGGTTACGGCGTTCTGGGGATTGAAGAACTGCGTTGCATTGGGAACGCCTTGTGACCGGGCTCAACCAGCGTCGCCCGGTGCAAACGGTTAACACCGATGCGTCTCAAATTGAATTTAAACACCGGTAGCGGCAAAAATTGCCGGATCCGCAGAACACAACGTCATAGTATTTCCACACCCGGGAACGTACTCAGAAGGATAGCAAAGATAGAGAGAGGGAAGACGTGGCAGGCGAAAAGATCGGAATCCTCCGGCCCATTCGGGAGCAGGCGCGATGACCCCCATTCGCATCTTCGTCAGCAGCGTGCAGAAGGAGTTCGCTGAGGAGCGGCGGGTGCTATTCGATTACATCAGGAGCGACCCTCTGCTGCGTCGTTTTTACAATGTATTCCTCTTCGAAGACCTGCCGGCTTCCGGGCGCCGGCCGGATGAGACCTATCTGGCAGAGGTAGACCGCTGTGGCGTCTACCTTTGTCTGCTTGGTAACGAGTACGGCCGTGCGGATACCGACGGTCGCTCGCCCACCGAACGGGAGTTTGATCGCGCCACTGCCGGAGGTAAGGAGCGCCTGGTCTTCGTTAAAGGCAATGACGACTCAGTGCGCGATCCGAGGGTGCTTGCTCTTCTCCGCAATGTTGACAGCCAGCTCATCCGCCGTCGTTTCGGCAGCGTCCCGGAGTTGACTGTGGAGGTTTATGCCAGCCTTGTCGAACACCTGGACCGCACCGGCGCACTGCGAACCCGCCCATTTGATGCCTCCGCATGTGCCGATGCTACGCTCGATGCTATCTCGCAGGAGAAGGTCGGGGAGTTTCTTTCCCGTGCTCAGCAAAGTCGAGGGTATGCCCTCAGCCCCAATACCCCGGTGCGCAAAGCGCTGGCGCACCTTAACCTGCTTGATGGGAGTCTCCCCAACAACGCGGCTGTGCTCCTATTCGGTAAACAGCCTCAGCGTTTCCTCGCCAGCTCCGAGGTCAAGTGCCTTCACTTCCACGGAACCGTTGTGGGCAAACCCATTCCCTCCTACCAGATTTACAAGGGCACTGTCTTTGAACTGGTCGATCAGTCGCTTGACTTCGTCCTCTCCAAGATTGCCCGTTCTATCGGCACCCGAGCCGAGGGGCCTACGGCCCCGGCGACATACGAGGTCCCTCCAGAAGCTGTGGGCGAGGCTATCGTCAATGCTGTTGCGCACCGCGACTATGCTTCAAATGCCTCGGTTCAGGTCATGCTCTTTTCCGACCGATTGGAGGTGTGGAATCCCGGTCAACTGCCGCCGTCCCTTTCGCCCGAGGCGCTCCGTGTCCCGCATCCCTCTATCCCGCGCAACCCTCTCATTGCAGAACCGCTCTTCCTGACTCGTTATATTGATAAAGCCGGCACCGGAACCCTTGATATGATCGAGCAGTGTATCCAGGCCGGCCTGCCGCCGCCGGAATTCCGGCAGAATGGCGAGCAGTTCGTCCAGGTTCTATGGCGCCCCGGGCGAGACCGGGTAATACGTGCTAAAACAGGGGACCAGGTGGGGACCAAGTTGGGACTAAGCGGGGACCAAGTCGAAGTGCTGCGCGCCTGTATGGCAGAGACACCCATCTCTGAACTTATGGATATTGCAGGGAGGACGAACCGCACCAAATTCAGGAACGCCATACTGAAGCCACTGATGCAGGCGGGGTTGATCGAGATGACCATCCCGGACAGGCCCCGGAGCGGCAACCAGAAGTATCGGGTCACTGAGAGGGGGCGTGCCCTGCTTGCCGGGAGGGATACGCCGTGATCACCCGCGAGGCCGGCCCGCAGGCGCCGGTGCGCTTGCGAGATCCCAAAGGAGGTGGTGGCGGAGGCGGTCGTCAACGCCGTCGCCCACCGCGACTACACGAGCAACGGCAGCGTCCAGGTGATGCTCTTTGCGGACCGGCTGGAGGTCTGGAACCCGGGCAGACTCCCGCCGTCCCTGACGCTCGAGAAACTGCGGCAGGCGCACGGGTCGGTGCCGGGCTTCGGCTCCCGGTCAGGGGCCGCAGCTAGGGTCGCGGCCGGAATCACTGGAAGCGAGAGTCCTCCTGCTCCTCGAGGGCGAGCCGAAGTCCAAAGCAGAGCTCTCCAGGGAACTCGGACAGAAAGAGATCTCGGGCCAGCAGAGCAAGGTCGTCCGCCAGCTCCTGGCTGATCAGCTGATCGAGTATACCATCCCCGAAAAACCGAGTAGCCGGTTCCAGAAGTACCGCCTCACCGGGAAAGGCCGGGCAACGCTCGCGAAACCCGGTTCTGAGGGAGACATGCCGTGACGGAGTGGGTTTCGTCTGACGGGTGTGGATAGTATCACGGATTTTCGGCAGAACAGGGGGTTGATCCAGGTCGGAAAACCGGGCAGATGCCCTCCTGGCGTGGGTGAATGAGAGATGAATGAATAAGAAGAGCTGATCGAAGATGAGTGATGAGCGCCGGGCGGGGCTTGAACGGCCGCACTACATCACAAATGTCCTGAAAGCCGGCGGCAGAGCAGTGCACCGGAAGATCGCCCTGACTCGCATGCACGGCCGGAGCGAACGGTGTGTTTTCGGATCTGTTGCAAACGAAAAAATCGAAAATGGCAATTCATCAGGAAATGCTGTAACGCCCGGCGTAACAAAGAGTTCGCAGACCGAAAGTGTTTGCACTCCTGTTTGCACACCCCTTTGCAACACCATGTACAACAGTGTTGCAACGCCCGTCAGGCCGCTGCCCGGGCCGCTCGACCACCGGACGTTCAAGCGGGTGTCCGTCGACCTCGGGCGGTGCACAATCTGCGACACCGGGAAGGCGGCCTACCACTCACGCGAGGCGCGGGCGAGTATCTGCCAGGGGTGCTATGCCCGGCTGGTGCGGGAGGGGAACGCAAGGGAGGGGGTGCGGTGATACATACATCACTGGGAAATTGCCAATGTAAACTCAATGGCACCGGAAAGGGCAGATTTCGCGGAGCGTTTTTCAGAATCGGCACGGCCGGAAGAAGTGATAGTGCGGAGCATCGGGCATGAGCAGCGCTAACATCCCCCTGACGGCTATCCCGCTTTTCTCTCCGCTCTGAAGGTGCGGGTTCGCGAAGCTCAGGTCCGGGCTGCCCTCTCGGTGAACCGGGAACTGATCCAGCTCTACTGGCAGATTGGGCGGGAGATCGTACAGCGGCAGCAGGAAGAGGGCTGGGGAGCGAAGGTGATCGACCGGCTCTCAGCGGATCTGCGGCGGGAGTTTCCGGATATAATGGGCTTCTCTCCCCGGGACCTCAAGTACATGAGCGCATTCGCACGGGCATATCCGGACGAGGCAATTGTGCAGGAGGTGCTTGCACACATTACCTGGTACCACACGGTCACGCTGCTCGACAAGGTGAAGGATCCGGTGCAGCGGGAGTGGTACATCCGCAAAACCATCGCGAACGGCTGGTCGCGGAACGTGCTCGTGCACCAGATCGAGAGCGGCCTCTACGAACGCGAAGGACGGGCAGTCACCACCTTTTCGGCG